>JAAELQ010000298.1 GCA_024226515.1 bacterium | reverse complement strand
TTTGGGAGCAGGGGGTCGGAGGTTCGAATCCTCTCGCCCCGACCAAGTAAACTCACAAACAGTTCAGTCGTTTACGGGCCGTCCTTAGGGGCGGCCGTTTCGTTATGGGGCTGTGCAATTGCCTGGGATGCCGCTTGGGATGCCGTTCGCGTTCTAATCGCGTCCATCGCGCACGGGATGACCGCATTTCTCTGGACGGCTCAGGGCGCCGTACTTTGATCGCCAGCGGTAGAACGTTGCCTGGCTGACGCCGTACTGTCGGCACAACTCCGTGATATCCAGGCCAGCCTCAGCCTGCTGGGACCGCAAGCCCGTACCTGCTCCTCTGTGAATCGCGAGATGTTGCAAGAGAACCGCAGCCGAACCCTGGGCGTCCTACGGCGCGGAAGGCTCGACGTTGCAGTCACTGGTGCAACCGTCGCCGTTGGCCTGGTTGCCGTCGTCGCACGACTCACCGACGTCAAGGATACCGTCGCCGCACGCCGGGGTCTCAAGGTTGACGTCCCGCGCGGGTTCTCCGGGAGGTGTGAGTGTCGTTTGCCAGCTGCCGCATGCCTGCTCGCGCACCAGGTAGTACATCCCGAGCCCGGGCGCCGGGGTGTCCGAAGAGATGTCCAGTTCGCCGGCGGAGGCCAGCAACCCCAGATCGTCGGTCGCGTAGCCGGACAAACCGGAGAGTGGCCCCCGTGCGTAGCGCACGTCCAGGGTCGCTCCCCATTCCAGCCTGTCCCTGTTCGGTGCGACGAGCGTGGGGCCGACGGTCTGCAAACCGCATGGCATGGTGGTCAAGCAAGTCAGCTCGGAACTACTTCCGGACGCATTTGTCGCCGTTGCGTGAACGATCTCCCCTGGCGTGAGCCTGACCGGCAACGGAGAGGCGAACGTCTGCCCCCCAATAGCATCCGTGAAGCCGAGGTAGCGCTCCGCCATTCCGCACGCGGAGCCGGAGAAGAACTCCACCCTGATCGCTCCTACGGTGTCGATGGATCCGGTGGTCGATACGCTGGAGAGGCCGACCTCCGCGGATGCCGGCTCAGGGTAGTTCTGGAGATCGTTGGCTCCGGTGTCGAGATCCCCAGGATCGTTGGGCGTGGGCCCGTCAAACCCGAGGTCGATCGCAATGTCTCCATTGGCGAAGATCAGGTTCCCGAGGAACCCGTTGCCGCCGGTCGGTATCGAAGTGTAGAAGTCGAGAAGGACAATGCCGTGCTTACCGTTCCCGGCGATGATGTTGGAGGCTCCCGGGGCGGCTCCACCGACGGAGTTCTGCGATCCGTCCTGGATGACGACACCGTTCGAATCGTTCGGCAAGAAGCCGACTCCTCCGGCTCCGGTGCCGATCAGGTTTCCCTCGATTCGATTCTGGACGGCAGAACCGAACCCCAGGACGAGTACACCGTCAATATTCCCGGAAAGCAGGTTGCCCTCGCCCGGAAACCGCCCGCCCACCAAGTTGGACGGCACGTTGTAGAGAAAAACGCCTTCGCCGTTGCCGCGAGCAAGTGTCCCCGTCACGTCGGTCCCGATGTAATTGCCCTGGACTGCGTTGCCGGTGGTTTCGGCGGGATCAATGAACCGCTCTTCGATGTGGACGCCATCGCCAAGCAGGTTCGAACTGATGACGTTGCGCGCGCCGGTGCCGGGGCCGCCCACGAGAGTGGTTGCTGCGTCGAATATCGCGACGCCATGGCTCTCATTGCCCAGTTCACCGGATCCTGTGGAATCGAGCCCGATGATGTTGCCCTGCACGGTGTTTCCCGAGGCGACATGCGGAGGGGGCGCACCCCAGATCTCCACGCCGTACAGGTTTGCCGAGATGAGGTTCCCCGCTCCGAAGGCGGTGCCGCCGACGGTGTTCGCGTTGGACTGCACGATCGTTACACCTGCAGGGTAGTTTCCGAAGTTTTGTAGGCCGGAGGCGTCGGTCCCGATGTAATTCCCCTCAACCGCGTTGCCTGACGAGCCGTCTCGAATCAGGACGCCACTGTCGTTGCTACTTGCGATGATGTTGCGGGCCGCCGGTACAGGGCCGCCGATCAATGAGTCATGGCTATTCGAGAGCGCGATTCCGCTGCCGTTGATACCAAAGTCCTGATCGCCGGTTCCGTTCGTGCCGATGTTGCAACCTTCGATCGTCACGTTCGATGCGTTTTCGACCAGTATCGCAGTATCCATATGGAAGATGGTGATCCCGCGGAGCACGGTACCGTTGCTCGCGGAGCCCGAAACTGCGATCGCATAGTCAGCATAACTAGTACTGGACAGCGTGATCTTCTTCATGGAACTGGACGACCCCGGTTGTGTGAAGCCGTCGATCGTCAGCGAATCGGTGATAGCGGGTAGCAGTCCCGTCAGGCGGATGCGCGGCACCGGATCCTGGATGTTGAATTCGATCGTATCCATGCCGGCACCCGCAACGCAGTCTCCCGCGGTGACGTCCGTATCGCCGTTGGCGTTCAGGATCGCCTCGCGGAGCGAGCACAGTTCGTCCGCAGCGGTACTGTTGTCGAGTTTCGTGTTGACCGTGATGATGGCTGCCGACACGGACGATACGATCGCTGGACCGCCCCCGTGTCTCGGCAGCACAACCAGGTCGGCGATCCCGTCCCGATTCAGGCGCAGGGACCGTTGGGCGCTCCACTCGGTGTCATGCAGCCACGCAAGTCGATCCCATGCCCGGTCGTCGGCCGGTCGGGCGATCAGTTCGTCGCAGGACCCGGTGCTGCCGAAGCGCGCGGCGAGGTGGTCGCAGCCGGATACGCTGAAGTGGCCGAACTCCGTCGTCACGGCCAGATCGTAAAACACGTCACCATCAAATCGCCCCATCATGACTGCGGTCGCCGTCTCCCGCATTACAACTCGTCGCGGTGCGGCGTGTGCGGCCCCTCGCGGGTCCTGGAAGATGAGAACTTCGCGGGAGTCTCTTGCCTCCGTGGCAACGGCCAGGTCCGCCAAACCGTCACGACGATGGATCTCGCCGGAGGTGACGGCCGTGATTCCTCCCGGCGTCTTGATCGTGTGTTTCAACGAGAAACCGCCGCCGCCGTCTCCCGCGAGAATGGTGAACCGTCTCGCTCCACGAGCGGCAACGAACAGATCCTGGTGCCCGTCCGCGTCGTAATCTCCGGCGAGCAAGAAGTCCGGTGCCGTCGGCACATCGTCGACCCTCACATCGAGGCCGAACGGCATGAGAGAGCCCGCCATGCGGACGTGTGGGTAGACGGCCTTCACGTTGCCCCGACGGAACGTCACCAGGCCGCGGTTGCGATCCACGTATCCGACGACGAGATCCACGGTACCGTCCTCGTCGAAGTCGGCCGCTGCCAACGCGGTCGGTCGTGCGCGCTCAGGGTCGAACTCTTTGGAGCGATCGCCGACGTAGTTCGTTGGGAGAATCAGGGGAGCGGAGTATCGGACGGCCGAGCGTTTTGCGGGTCCGGGACGATCGGATGAACGCTCGGAACTCGCCGTCGCCTCTGAAGCTGCAAAGGAGCACCACGCGACAAGCGCACCGAACGCCCATATTGCGATACGTTCGAGCACGTGAGTTTCCCTCTCCAGCCAATATGCGACGATTCTGGGCGGGGGATGAAGTCCCCGACCAACCTACTCACGGTCGGAACTGCCGGGGTGTCCGGTCGGCTCGTGTCGTTCAGTCGATGTAGATCTCGGACACGTCTTCCGAGCAGTCCCACGTACCGTCGCAACACTGCATGGGATGCTCCCGGAAGTAGCACTCGCAGACGCTCGTGTCGGGCCTGCCGTCCATATTGGAATCGGCCGACACGATGCTGCAGGGTTCGATCTCGACGTGGGACTCTCCGGACGCGACATTGACGATCAGCAGGCCGACGAGAACGAGTCCGGCCAATGCGGCCAGATATCTTCTTGGAGTCGAGAATCTCATGGCTCCTCCTTCGTCCGCGAGCTATCCGCATGGGCCCGGGCTCGGTTCCGATCTTACTCCGACACTCTCACGAGGCAATCTCGGCCCGTCAATCGTGCTGAACGGTTGCCGCATCCGGGCTCGGTTCGACCTTCGCTTCGCGTCGCGCTTTCGCGATCTCGAATAGAAACGACCCGAGTATGAGCACACCGCCGGACAATCCGAGCCATGTGGAATAGGTGGTGACGCGCCCTTCGAGCGCCAGGGCCGCGGACGCGACAATGACGACGATGGCCGCTGCCGCCCCGAAGCCCAGCAGCACGACGTTTGTTTCTTGCGTCTCGCGTCGCGCGACGAACGGCAAGGCGATCAGCCCGAAGACCGCACCGGCGACGAGCGAGGACACGAGGTCACCTCGAACCTCGCTCCACTCCCCGCCGTTCCACAGCGCAAACAGGACCCCGCACGATGTCGCGGCCATGATGGGAAGAATGAACCTGGCTACGATCCGGATCGTCCTCTTCATCGGCAGGACTCGCGCCACAGCGCCTCGAGGTCGATCGTGAATCCTGCCCAGTCCGGATGCTCGAGCGAGGTGCTGCGCTGAGCTTCGGCCACGACTCGGTAGCGTCCCGCCTCCAGGCGATGGCAGTCGATCCTCGTGGTCTCCGGGTCGACGACCCAGTAGTGCGGGACTCCGAGTTTCTCGTAACGCTGCAACTTCAGTCCGAGGTCGTGACGCCGGGTGGAGGGGGAGAGGATCTCCACGACGATCAGGGGCGCGCCCTCGATCCCGCGTCCGGAGATCTGCTTCGGGTCCGCGACAACGACGATGTCCGGTTGAACGATGTCTCCCGATGCGAGGATCACGTCGATCGGGGCGTGAAACATCTCGCCCGTGCGCGGTTGAAAGAAGGCCTCAATGGTGCGTTCCAGCCGTCGCGAGATTCGCTGGTGCATGGGGCTCGGCGCAGGAGTCACGACGAAGCTTCCGTCGAGCAGCTCGTAACGCTTGCCGTCGGCCGGCACGGCGGCGTAGTCGGAGTAGTCGAGCTTGCGCTTGAGTTCCGATCCCATCGGAGGACCTCCCTGCTTCCGTAATCCTAGCGTGAAACCTAATCCCGCGGAATCCGTTTCCAGGAATGAAGGGGTTGTCATGACCAAGTTGCTGCTGTGGTGCATCCTGCTCGTCATCTGCTGGCCGCTGGCCCTGCTGGCGCTGATCCTGTACCCGATCGTCTGGCTGCTGCTGCTTCCGTTCCGCCTGCTGGGTGTCGCCGTCGAGGGCGTGTTCTCGTTCCTGAAGGCGGTCTTCATGCTGCCCGCGCGGATCCTCGGCGGTCCGAAAGCGATCTGACTACTCGAACTCGCAGACGATGGAGTCACTGTTCTCGAGCGTGATGCAGGCCAGGTCCTGGATCGCCGTGTCCGCAACTCGTCGAGGAATCGCGCCTTCATCCGGGCGTACCGCTACGCGCGCGAACACAGAGAATGAACGGTCGTGTCTCCGCCGTGGCTCAGGGGCACGCCGTCGGGACCTGCACGGCGCAGGCGCCCGCACCCTGCGGCCGTTCGGCGCCGGAGCCGTCTCGTCCGTACGATCCCTCGATCATCGTGTCTCCGGGCGTGACTAGGTAGTACGAGCTGTCCGCGGCCGGAGCGACGGAGATGTCGATCGCCCCGCCCGTGCTGCAGACGACCGCGCCGTGGTCGTAGGTGGGGAGGCTGCCGAGTGAGCCTTCGTAGACGCTGAAGTCGTCGTCGGACGACGCGCACGACGGCAGCCAGGACAGATCGATCTCGGAGCCGTTGCCTTTGGCCACCCTCAGGCTGTCGATGCTGCCGCCCGATGTGGGGGCGTCGGTGAAGCCGGTACCGGTGGCCGTTCCTTCCGCCCAGGTTCCCTCGAGGTAAACGACGTTCTCCAGGTTGGCGGTCATGCTGCCGTCCCCGCCGACGATCGTGAGGAGCTGGTTGGCGCTGATCGTCCTGTCGGTCTCGGCCCAGCCCAGGATATCCGGAATATCCGGGGGAGTCGGTGGGTCCGGCTCCATGCCGCGCGCGGAATGGAAGGCGGCCTCGCTGAGCAGGATTCCTGTCGCTATGCCCAGGACGGCTCCCTGCCCGGCTCCCATGAATCCGCCGATGAGCCCGCCCACGACCCCACCGACGATGCCTCCTGCGAGGCCCTCCGCCGCCGACCTCAACCAGTTGAACCGCGGGACGGGGCCTCCGTCGTCTCCGAGGCTGCCCTGATCGTCGTACTGCATCGAAACGTACAGGTTGGTGACCGGGTCCTTTTGATACGTGGCTGTACCCTCGATGGTGATGGGGGCGACGCCTCTGAACCCCTCGGCGGCGAAGCTCACCTCGAACTCGTCCGAGGGAAGTTCCTCGGAGCTTCCGCTGTAGTCCAGCGTGAACGGCTGGCCGTGGATCACTCCGCTGATCGAGCTGCTCCAGCCGGACTCGTCGAACGTGCCGGACCAGGTGCAGGTACTCGCCGCGTCCAGGCCCAGGTCCGCCTGGATCATGCGGTAGCCGCTGGCCGTCGCCTCCAGCATCGTCTGGGCGTTCAGGTGCACCAGAGCCGCCAACACGCGGTGGCTCAGCATCAGGCCGGCTCGATCGCCGTATGCGGTTTCGATCGGCGGCAGGTTGGCGTTCGAGAACTGGAACTCGTGCTCGACGTAGCGCGTCCCGACGGGCAGCATGAGCACGCTGGCTGCGGGCTGCCAGGTCGCGTTGTCTCCGTCGAACGTGTACGTTGGGGCGAGGACGGCGAGCGCCACTTCGGAGGCATCGTAAGCCGTGACGGCGACGCCGCCGACGGCGCCGTCGAACGAGGCGTTCACCCTCCCCATCGCGAACGCAGCGACCGTGCCCGAGTCGATCGCGGTGGAGAGCGCGGAGACGTCGATCCGTTGACGCACCTGTGACGAGACGAAAACCGTCTGGTAGATCGCCAGCATGCCGTCGCCCTCGTCGGGCATGACGCCGTCCGCCTGGACGCCGATCACGAGGGCCGCGTTCTCCTGCATCCAGCGATCCAGGGTGTTCTGCAGAAACGGCAGCAGCGGCTGGCTGTTCGAGTTCAGTCCGGGGTCGGTGAGGAGCGGTGTGTTGAGTGACTGCGCCGCGGTCGGGACCGCGGGAAGCGCCAGCGTCAAAATCATCGCGGCGGCCAGAAGCCGCGCGAAGGTCGACGAGTGCCGCAAGCATGAAAGAACCCGAGTCGTCCGGTGGGGTTGGTGCATGAGACCTCCGCCCGGACGTCATGCCGGGTTGTGTAGCCTCGACGCTAACACGGTGCCGGAAGTTTCCCGGACGAATCTCGAGGTTCCTCCTGTTGAAGGAAGAAGAGTGGTTCCGGCAGGCGATTCTGCCGCCTGCCACCTAACGCTGCCGCGAAGGGTTTGCGGATGGGACGCCCGCATCGCGCGGAAACGTGATCGCGAACCGCGTCGATCCCGCCTCCGCCGACGACAGAGAGAACCCGAAGCAGTGGCGCGTCAGCACCTCGCGCACCAGCGTCAGCCCGATCCCTTGTCCGTCGCTCTTGGTCGTGAAGAAGGGCGTGAACACCTGACGCTGTCGCCGACAGCCCGCAGGAACTGCTCGACCGCTACCCGGAGCGCAACGTGCTGTGCGGCAGCCTGCCCTCGGACTTCCCCGAGTTCTGCGGAAGAAGACGCACCGGACCGCCTCCGTGGCCCGGACCGACGTGTGTCGGCTGAGCTGCGCTGACCAAAGAAGATCCTCGTCGTCGCAGTTCGGGTCTTGTTCTCGCCCGCCCTTTATGGCAATTCACGCACAACCACCCGTCCTTCCCGCGCGGAGCCCCACTTGGACGGAAGGCGGGCGAGTCGACGACAAACACAAGGAGGTTCCCATGTGCACGAGGAGGTGCGGGGTCGCGACAGGGATGCTCGTCGGGCTTGTGGCGTTGGTTTTCGCGCCACCTGCCCTGGCGTTCGGAGAGCTCGAGATCTCCTGCCAAGGTACGGAATCGACGGGCGGCGGAAGCCGCCGATACGAGTACACGATTCGCAACATCGGTCCCACGCCTCAGATGCTGAATCGCTTCTATCTGGGCACCGCGGATCTCGACGCCGGGAGCTACACGAACTGGGTCGCGCCGTCGGGCTTTTCTGCGGTCGCTGCCGTGGGAACGCTTCCCGCGGTGGAGGCGGCGCTCGGAATCCCGGGACAGTTGAGCGTGATGTTCACGACCGGGGAGAAGACCGCCCACGGCGTGGTTCCGCCGCAGCAGAGCAGCGCAACCCCGGGCGTCGTCGTCTGGAATGGCGGCACCACGATTCTGCAGCCCGGTGAGACGGCCACCTTCGGCTTCGACAACCCCAACGCTTCGTGGGACGTGGAGTGGCTCGGCGAGCACACGGGCGGCGGGGCTTCGTTCGGCTTCTCCGACCGACCGATCGCGGGGCCCGTGGGAACGTTCAACAACGGGTGGGTTCACGGTCCGGGCGACTCGCCCTGCCAGCCCGCTTGCAATCCCGGCCAGTCCTGCCTGTCCGAGTGCGGCGACCTGTTCCAGGGCGTCGAGTGCGTTCTCTTTGCCGCCGACTCCGGCGGAAACTACATCCCGTCCACGACGGGCCCTTTCGGGCCGGGCGATCGCGTGTTCATCACCGGTTGCGTCGATCCGAACCTGCCGACGACCTGTCTCCAGGGCACACCGTTGTTCGTCCAGACCATCCAGCCCTGCTCGCTCTCCACAAAGACGTTCCTTCCGTCCGACGATACGTACCTCGACATGTTCTCGCCGAACTTCGTCCCCGGCGCGCTGAACTACCTGCTGGTCAGGAATCGGTTCGGCAATCCTCCCGACTCGAACTTCGAGCTGGACGCCCTGCTCAAATTCGACCTGTCGTCCCTTCCCTCGGGAGCCCCCATCGCCTCGGCGACGCTCAACCTCTACTACTATCAGTTCACCGACACCAACCCGGTGGGACGCGAGTTGACCAGCTACCGTGTGACCAGTGGTTGGAGCGAGTCCACCGCCAGCTGGAACAACCGGCCGACTTGGGCCGGCACACCGACGTCCGACGCCGTGGTCCCGGCCGCCTTCGACTGGATGAGCTGGGACGTCACGGCCGATGTCCAGGCGTTCGTCAACGGCGCGGCGCCGAATCACGGCTGGATCATCCTGGACGAGGTGCCGTGGAACTTCTTCGGCATCCCGATGACGCGCTTCCGCTCCAAGGAATTCGGGTCGCTGATTCCGTTCCTCGAGATCGAGTGGAGCCCGGTCGCCTGTGAGCAGGCTCCGTTCGCCGAATGTCTCGGGCCCTGCCCGGTGCAGCAGATCTGCGTGCCCGATGCGAGCACGGAGGAGTGTCATTGCGTCCCGGAGGGCCCTTGCACTCAGTGCGGACCCGGCCTCCACTTCATCGACGGGTGCGGCCCGTTCCCGCCGGTGGGAACGGATGTCGTGGCCAACAACGGCGTTCTGGCCGGTATCGACACGGATTTCGACTGTGTGCGAGACGTCAACCTCGTGCTGCGCCCCTGTCCGGCGCCCGACCATCTCCTGCACGTTGAGAAGATCCTCGGGCCGATCGACGACTCGCTGAGCTTCCCGGGCACCAGCCCGGTGGACGGGCATCCGACGGGACCGGGCCTCGACGTGGTCGACACCGAGATCGTCTCGATGTGCCTGACCGACGGCAGCGTCACACTGGCCGCCGGCGCGGGCGGACCCTCGGCAACGCAGCTGTTGCCGTCTCTGGGAGCCGTTGCCGAGGATCTCGCCACTCCCGACGCGGCGATGGCCGAGAGCTTCTTCGACGTCTTCTTCGAGGTCTCGGGCGCCTTTGGAGCGCCTCCGCTCTACAACAAGGTGCCGCTTCGGGTGGAGAGCCGCATCGATTGTCTACCACCGGCCGCGAACTACTCGCATCCACAGGCGATCTGCCTCCCGCTCTACTCCGAAGGGACCTGCAACGGCGGTCCGAACGACGGGAATCCCTGCAGCGGAGAGCTGAACTGTCCCGGCGGCTTCTGCGATGGGCAGGTCTTCTACGCCAACCTCGTCTCGGCCAACCACTCGGTCAATCAACCGGTCTGCGACGAGAGTGCGTACGCCGAATGCCTGGGCGGTTGCCCGACCGGTGAGACCTGCGAGCCCGACCCGGGAACCGAGGGCTGTCTCTGTCAGCCGATCCCGTGCGCGCAGGCCCCGTACGCCGAGTGCCTGGGCGAGTGTCCGACGGGAACGGTCTGCGTCCCCGACACGGTGAGCGGTGACTGCACGTGCGAGCCTGCTCCGTGCGGCCAGAGTGTGTTTCCGCAATGCCTGGGAGACTGCCCGCCGGCGGAGTTGTGCACGGCCGACTTCGTGACGGACCAGTGCAGGTGCGAGCCCGTGGCCTGTCCACAGAGTCCGTTCCCGGAGTGTTTGGGCGAGTGCCCCGCCGGAACGGTCTGCGTAGCGGGCCCTGGCGGCTGCGAGTGCCAGCCGCCCCCCCCGTGTGAGCTGGGTGCGTTTCCCCAGTGCCTGGGCGATTGCCCGGCGGGGACGGTCTGCGTGACCGACACGGTCGACGAACTGTGTGAGTGCCGGCCCGAAGGCGAGCCGTGCACACAATGCGGCCCCGGCCCGCATTTCATTGACGAGTGCGGCCCGTTCCCGCCGGTCGGAACGGATTCCGTCGCCGACAACTCCGTGCTCGCCGGCATCGATACGGATCTCGACTGCGAACGGGACTTCAACCTGGTGCTCGGCCCTTGCGCCGCACCCGACGACCTTCTGCGGATCGAGAAGATCCTCGGGCCGATCGACGACTCGCTGAGCTTCCCGGGCACCAGCCCGGTGGACGGACATCCGACGGGACCGGGCCTCGACGTGGTCGACACCGAGATCGTCTCGATGTGCCTGACCGACGGCACCGTCACCCTGGCCGCCGGACTGGGCGCACCCTCGGCATTGCCTCTGGCGCGCTCGCTGGGTGCCGTCGCGGAGGACCTCACCACGCCCGACGCGACGATGGCCGAGAGCTTCTTCGACGTGTTCTTCGAGATCTCCGGAGCGTTCGGCGCGCCGACTCTGTACAACCGGGTCCCGCTTCGCGTGGGGAGCCGCATCCATTGCCTGCCCCCGGCGGCCAGCTACTCCCATCCCCAGGCGATCTGCCTCCCACTGTACTCCGAGGGCACCTGCAACGGAGGTCCCAACAACGGCATCCTGTGCAGCGGCGATCTGGGTTGCCCCGGGGGTTTCTGCGACGGACAGGTGGTCTTTGCCAACCTGGTCTCGGCGAACCACTCGGTCAATCAACCCGTCTGTGATGACAGCCCGTTCCCCGAATGCCAGGGCGGCTGTCCGACGGGCGAGGTGTGTCTACCCGATCCGGAAAGCGACACGTGCACCTGCCTGCCGAGAGCCTGCGCGGCGGGCCCCTACCCCGAGTGTCTGGGGCAATGCCCCGCCGGAACCGCGTGCGTGCCCGATACGGCGAACGGCCTGTGCACCTGTGTGACAACGGCAGCGTGCGAGCAGAGCCCGTTCCCCGAATGCCTGGGCGGCTGCGCGGCGGGCGAGACTTGCCAACCGAATCCGGAAACCGGCGAGTGCCTCTGCGTGGGGGCGTGTGAGCAGGGCCCGTTCCCCGAGTGCCTGGGCGGCTGCCCGGCAGGCGACGTCTGCGCGCCCGATCTGTTGACGGACGAGTGCACCTGTGTGGAGGCGCCGTTCTGTGGCGTCACGTATCCCGTGTGCGACGGTTCGTGTCCTCCCGACGAGGTATGTGTCCGTGACTTCCCCGGCCAGGATTGTATCTGCCTGGGTTGCCTGCAAGTCGCGCCGGGTCCGATCGGCCCCATCGAGTGGGTCGGCCAACATCGGCTCGTTTGGCCCCTGAGTCCCTGCGCCCTTGTCTACAACGTCTATCGTTTGACGGCGGCGAGGTTGGAAGACGTGAACCACGACGGACTGGCCGACGACTACGGAAGCTGTTTCCAGCCCGATCTCGCGATCACCGAGGCGTTGGACACGAGCGTTCCGCCGCCCGACCAGTTGCACTTCTATCTCGTCACGGGCGAGAACTCGTTCGCCGAGGGGACGTTGGGGTCCAACAGCCAGCAAGTGCCGCGGCCCAACGACTCGCCTTGCCCTTGACCCGAGTCTCGGGCCGGCCCCACTTCAACGCTGGGGCCGGCCCGCTACCTCGGCGGACCCAGGACGATCTGACTACTCGAACTCGCACTCGATGATCCCCGAGGTGTCGAGCGTGATGCAGGCCAGGTCCTGGATCGCGGTGTACCTGCCGCAGGTCGAGGTCCCGCCGGCCGGTCCGATCTCCGGAATCGGCTCGCAGCGACAGACCTCGAGCCGGATCTCGCACAGCAGGTCTTCGAGACCGTCGTTGGGGGACGTCGGATCGCTGCAGTGCATGCACTCTCCGCTGCCGTCGACGCAGCCGTAGAAGTACTCGTCGGCCGCGGTCACGGTGCACTTGTCGCTGATCTGACAACCCTCGGGGCATTCTCGCTCCGGACACGGCTCGGCGTACGTGTCGCAGATGTCCGCTCCCGACATCTGCACGTACTTGCCGTTGCAGAGCGGAGCCTGGCAGGGGCCGTGCTCCGCGCCGTCGGGGTCGCACGTATCGCTGCCGGCATAGGCGCAGCACATGTCGTTGAAGTCCGTGTCGTCGGGATCGTCGTTTCCGTCGTCGTAGTTGACGCACAGGCCATAGTTCGCCGGACACACGGGGACCGGCGCGTCGTTGAGGTGGAACGTGTTCCCGTAGCATGCGCCATCGCCGCTCTTGAGTGCGAACACTCCGTCGCCGGTCGCCTCGCTCTTGTCGTCCGTCATCGAGCAACCGAGACACGCCGCTACCAGAACCATCAAAACGACTCTTCTCATGACCCCTCCTGGTCGTTGCGGGCCTCCGATGGCCCGATTCATGACGCTTCAGGGGGGGAGGCGCTTGCCGGCGGGTGAGGTTCAATTCCCGGCCTGATAGATTAGCCACATGTCGACCCGACTCCATGCGCTCTGCTGCCTCGCGATCGTGTGTCTCGCCTCGGCGGGCGTCCACGCCGCCGACCCCGAGGAGGCCGGCCGCTTCGCCCGCGCGATCATGAAGCACGTCAACGCCGCCCGCTTCGACTGCCCGCAGGAACTGCTCGACCGCTACCCCGAGCGCAGCGTGCTGTGCGGCAGCCTGCCCTCGGACTTCAGCAGGTTCAAGTCGTCGTGGGAATTCAACATGCGACGGCAGAACCTCCCCGGGCCGGTGCGCCCGGAGTCGAGCTGGGTCAAGCGCGGCGGCATCTACGTCCGCGACTACAAGGTCGCCGGCGCGGACGTCACCATCCTGTTCAACGACGAGAAGAACCGCCTGGCGATCGCGCACGCCGTGCTCGATGCGGGCGAGACCGACCTCGCGCGCGCGTCCGAAGACTCGGCGAACGGCGACGCGCAGAAGCTGAAGCCGCGCATGGCCGGCTTCGGCGGTGTGACCAATCCGCGTTTGATCCAGGACAGCCGCGTCGAGCCGATCTACCCCGAGCAGCCGCACGCGGACGGCGTCGAGGGCTCCGTGATCCTGGAGGTCGTCGTTCGCACGGACGGGACGGTGGGGGACATGAGCGTGCTGCGCTGCCGCCCCGAGGGCGCCGGATTCGAGGAGGCGGCGATGGCGGCGGTCAAGCAGTGGCGCTACGAAGCGGGGCAGTACAAGGGCGAGCCGGTCGACGTGACCTACCCCGTCTACCTCGAGTTCACGCTCGCTTCGGCGGTCACAGCGCCGGTCCCCGAGTAGAACCGCCGCGACTCTGGACACGCCTCTCGCAGCCTGGTAGTTTTGCCCGGCCCGGGTCTCGTCCTTTCATGCGCGTGTAGCTCAGCTGGATAGAGCACCAGCCTCCGAAGCTGGGGGTCCCAGGTTCGAATCCTGGCACGCGTACCAACTTCAAAGACAGAAGCCCGCCTCCCGGTCCGCTCCGTCCGACGCAGCTCCGCTCGTCCCCGGCCCGCAGGTGTTCCGCGCGCGCACGAGATAGTGGAACACCGTCCCGGCCGGCGGCTGCTCGCCGTCGAGCGCTTCGAGGTCCGTGTCGCCGACCTCGAGACACGTCAACGCGGATGTGCCGAAGTCGTCGGGGCTCGTCGAGCGCAGCACGTCGAAGCCGAGGCCACCGGGCGCTGCGCCGCTGTCGGACGGCCCCGAGAACGTCAGCGTCGTCGTGCCCGCGCTCTCCGCCAGCGTCAACGCGTCGGCCTCGGTCGGCAGGCTCCACACGTCGGCGTCGTAGACCAGGCAGTCGACTCCGTCCAGGACACCGTCGTTGTCGCCGTCCTCGATCAGCCTGACGCCGAATATCTCGTCTTGATTGGGCACGGACAGATCGGTCGCGAACATGATCCGATCTCCCGCGACGGAAGCCGTCGCGACGTCGGTGGAGCCCGGTGCCGGGTTCAGCGCAGGGGAGGCCTGGCCGCCGACCAGCGCGTCGATGTAGATGGCGTTTCCGAAGCCACCGGAGGGCGGTATGGACTTGTACAGGACGATTCCGCTGGGGGTCCTCCTGAATCCAGTGACTCCGCGCGGATTCCCGACGCCCAGCGGTGTGGGGGTGCCGCCGCCGATGGGGACGCTGAACATCTCGAAGCGGGTGATGCCCTGGGTCGGCTGCCGGCGGTACAGGACGCGGTCGCTGCGTTCCGAATCCGGAAGCTGATAGTCGGATCCCACGTCTCCCCCCACGGGCAGTGGTTCGTGAAGCTTGATCACGGTGCCCCCGGTCAGAGGCACGCTGTACAGCTCTTGCACGTTGTCGATGTCCTGATCCGCGAGATAGACGACCCGGTCGGAATAGATGCTGACCTTGTACGAGTCGACGTCTCCGCTGGGCACCAGCGGGTCGTTGAGCCGGGTCGGCGGCCCGCCGCTCCAGGGCACGCTGTACAACTCGTCGACCGCGTCGGTGTCTTGATCCCCGCGGTACACAGCTCTGTCACGGGTTGCGCTGACGCGGTTGATGTCGCCTCCGCCGACCATCGCTCCGCTGAGCTTGATCGGCGTCCCGCCGGTGGAGGCGACGCCGTAGGCCTCGTACTGGGCGGGGACGTCCTGGTCGGCGATGTAGATCGTGTGGTTGTCTTCGCCGGCGCTGGATGTGTTGACTCCGTTCGAGCCCGCGGCGAACGTCCCGCTGAGCTTCACCGACGTTCCGCCGGTGTCGGGTACGACGTACAGCTCGACGAGTCCGACCGTGTCCTGCTCGGCGAGGTACTGCACCAGCTCGTCGCGAACGAGAATGCCGTTGGTGTTGCCCCCCGCAGGGAGAGTCCCGTTGAGCCGGATCGACGCTCCGCCCTCGACGGGCGTCGAGTAGATGTCGAACGTGCCGTTGGTCTCGATGTCGGCGACGACGATCACCCGGTCGCCGGAGAAGCGCCACAGGATCACGTCTCCGCCGGCCGGCATCTCCGGATGAACCCGCACGGGGGTCCCGCCGCCGACGGGAACGCTGAACAGCTCCGTTCTCTCGTCAACGTTGGCGTCGGCGCGAAACACGACGTACTCGTCGCCCGGCGCGATGCCATAGTCGAGGACGTCGCCCGAGGCGACCAGGTTCTGGTTGAGCCGCGTCGTCGCCCCGCCTGCGATCGGCACGCTGAACAGCTCGCCGACACCGTCCGTCACGGCGTCCGCGCGGTAGACCACCGTCTGGCCGTCGGACGTGGCGCTGTACTCGAGGACGGTTCCGCCGGCGACGAGGGCGCCCGAGATGCGGTAGACCGTGCCGGCAAACGACGGATCGATCGTCGTCCCCCGCGGCCCCAGATCGACGACCTCGTCCGTCGGCGGCGGAGCGACCGGGTATTTCTCCATATGGGCGATCTCGCCCCGCGCGGGCCACGAGCCGAGCGCCAGAAGCAGGCTGAGCACGGCGATGGCAGGCCGGACGTTCTCGCTCATCATCTCCCCCAAAACTGAGTTCCTCATACCTCCGAGGCGCTCGACAGTCAACGAAGTTCAACTCTTCGGTTACGAGGCAGGTTCGAATCCTGCCACGCGTACCAACTTCAAAGACAGAAGCCCGCTTCCCGATCCGTTCCGCCCGAGGCGGCTCCGCTCGTCCCCGGCCCACAGGTGTTCCGCGCGCGCACGAGATAGTGGAACACCGTCCCGGCCGGCGGCTGCTCGCCGTCGAGCGCTTCGAGGTCCGTATCTCCGACCTCGAGACACGTCAACGCGGAGGTGCCGAAGTCGTCGGCGTTCGTCGAGCGCAGCACGTCGAAGCCGAGGCCACCGGGGGACGCGCCGCTGTCGGACGGCCCCGAGAACGTCAGCGTCGTCGTGCCCGCGCTCTCCGCCAGCATCAACGCGTCGGCCTCGGTCGGCAGGCTCCACACGTCGGCGTCGTAGACCAGGCAGTCGACGCCGTCGAGGACACCGTCGTTGTCGCCGTCGTCCACCATTCGAGCGCCGAACAGCTCGTCCTGGCTGGGCGTTGAGAGATCGGTGCGGAAGATGATGCGATCTCCTTCGATGGAGCCCTCGGCGACGTCGCTGGAGCCCGGGGCGGGGTTCCACGCCGGGGACGCCTGACCGCCGATCAACACGTCCGTGTAGATCGCGTTCCCGAGGCCGGTGGGGGGGATGGACCTGTACAGAACGATCCCGCTCGCCGTTCTCGTGAACTGCGAGACCCCACGAACGTTCCCGACGCCCAGCGGCGTAGGCGTGCCGCCGCCGATCGGCACGCTGAACATCTCGAACACGGTGCTTGCCTGGGATTCCGACCGCCGGTACAGCACGCGATCGCTGCGCCCGGCAAGCGGAAGCAGGTAGTCGTCGGCGGCCTGGCCTCCCTGCAGCGGCTCGTGGAGCTTGATCGGCGTCCCGCCCTCGAGCGGTACGCTGTACAGCTCGTCCACGCCGAAGGTGTCCTGATCCGCGCTGTAGACGACGCGGTCCAGATGGGTGCTGCTCGCGTAGGATTCGACGTCGCGACCCAGGGTCAGCGCGCCGTTGAGCCGGGTCGGCGTCCCGCCGCCCCACGGTACGCTGTACAGCTCGTCGACCCCGACGACCTCGCGGTCCGCGTGGATCAACGCCCGGACGGCGTGTGCGCTGACGGAGTTGACGTCGCCGCTGGTGACCATCGTCCCGCTGAGCTTGATCGGCGTTCCGCCGGTGGAGGCGACGCCGTAGGCTTCGTACTGCTCGGGGACGTCCTGGTCGGCGATGTAGATCGTGTTGTTGTTGACGCTCGCGCTGGCCGTGAGAACGCCGGCCGAGCCCGGGGCGAACGTGCCGCTCAGCTTGACCGGCGTTCCGCCCGCGTGCGGCACGGTGTATAGCTCGACGAGGCCCGGCGTGTCGTGGTCGGCGCGGTACTGGACGAAGTCGTCGGTGACCAGGACGCCGTAGGTGTTGGTGCCGGCGGGGAGCTCCGGATTGAGCTTGACCGACGGGCCGCCCTCGACGGGCACCGAGTAGATGTCGAACGCGCCGTTGACGTCGATGTCGGCGACGAGGATCACCCGGTCGCCGGAGAAGCGCCACAGCACCACGTCTCCGCCGGCAGGCATCTCCGCGTGGAGCCGTACCGGCGTGCCGCCGCCGATCGGCACGCTGAACAGTTCGAACCGGTCGACCGCGTTGGGGTCGGCGCGGAACACGACGTGCGCATCGCCCGGCGCGATACCGTACCCCTGGACGTCTCCCTGGTGGCCCAGGTCCTGGTTCAGCCGTGTCACGGCGCCGCCCGTGACGGGCACCGCGAACAGCTCAAGGACACCGTTCGTCAGGGCCTCGGCCCAGTAGATCACCGTCTGGCCGTCGGAGGTGGCGCGGTAGTTGAGGACGGTTCCGCCCGCGACGAGGGAGCCCGAGATGCGGTAGACCGTGCCCGCGAACGACGGGTCGATCGTCGCCCCCCGCGGCCCCAGATCGACGACCTCGTCCGTCGGCGGCGGAGCGACCGGGTATTTCTCCATGTGGGCGATCTCGCCCCGCGCGGGCCACGAGCCGAGCGCCAGGAGCAAACCGAGCACGACGATGGCAGGCCGGACGTTCTCGCTCATCATTTCCCCCAAAGCTGAGTTCCTCATACCTCCGAGGCGCTCGACAGTCAACGAAGTTCAACTCTTCGGTTACTATGACTCGCGGAGGGGGCCGTGAGAATGAGGCGCACAGACGACGACCGATGACCTGCGCGCAATGTTCCACGGTGCTGCCCGCCGACGCCCGCTACTGTCCGTCCTGTGGGCAGGACTCCCACGTCCCGGCGGCCTCGTCCTCCGCGACGCAGACGAGCGTTCCCGACAGACCGACGGCCGTCTTCGACCCGTCGGACGCCTCGGGCGGCGGAGCCGCGGACGAGCCGCGATTCTCGCCCGGCACGATCCTCGCCGAGCGCTACCGCATCGTCGGGCTGCTCGGGCGCGGCGGCATGGGCGAGGTCTATCGCGCCGACGACCTGAAGCTGGCGCGCACGGTCGCGCTGAAGTTCCTGCCCGAGGCGATGGAGCGCGACCCGGGGCGACTGGCGCGTTTTCTCAACGAGGCGCGGGTCGCGGCGCGTGTGACGCACCCCAACGTGTGTCGCGTGCACGACATCGCGGACATGGACGGGCGGCACTTCATCTCGATGGAGTACGTCGACGGCGAGGATCTGGCGACGCTGCTGCAGCGTGTCGACCGGTTGCCGGGCGATCGCGCGGTGCGCGCGGCGCGGCAGCTGTGCGCCGGGCTCACGGCGGCGCATCGCGAGGGTGTGCTGCACCGCGACCTGAAGCCGGCCAACGTGATGATCGACGGACGGGGCGACGTCAAGATCACCGACTTCGGCCTGGCCGGAGCGGCCGGCGGTTTCGCCGGCGCGGAGATCAAGGTCGGCACGCCGGCCTACATGGCGCCCGAGCAGCTCGCCGGCAGCGAGGTGACGGCGCAGAGCGACATCTACGCTCTGGGGCTGGTGCTGTACGAGATGTTCTCGGGGCGGCCCGCGTTCGACGATCCGACGCCGGAGGGCATCGCGAAGCGTTCGACGAGCCAGCCGCGCTCGCTGACCTCGCAGCTGGGCGACGTCGACCCCGCGGTCTCGCGCGTCGTCGACCGTTGCCTGATCGCGGAGCCGGGGCAGCGTCCCGCTTCGGCGATGGCGGTCGCCGCGGCGCTGCCCGGCGGCGACCCGCTGGCCGCGGCGCTGGCGGCGGGCGAGACGCCGTCGCCCGAGCTGATCGCCGAGGCCGGCGCGGGAGGCGGGCTGCGCCCTCCGGTCGCCGCGTTGCTGCTGCTGGCCATCGTGGTCGGCATGCTCGGGACGGCGTGGGTGACCTCCAGGCTGTCGCTGATCAGTCGCGTCGGTTTGCAGCGTCCACCCGCCGTCCTGCTCGATCGCGCGGAATCGATGGTCGAGCAGTTCGGCTGGGCCGAGGGGTTGGTCGACAGCACGCACTCGTGGAACCCGCACTGGAGCTTCTATCAACACGTGCGCCGCAGCGAAAAGGGCATGCAGCGCTGGGAGTCGTTCGGGGGAACGCGTCCGGCGGGGATCCACTTCTACTATCGCGCCGGTCCGGATGAGCTGGCGCGACGCAGCAAGGGCTCGATCGGCAACTGGATGGGAGACCCGCCGCCGAGTCGCGCAGGGATGGTCGAGATCGAGCTCGATCCGGCCGGCAGGCTGGCGGCGTTCCGCGGGACGCCGGACTCGTTCGAGATCCGTGACACGGTGACGGGGGAGAATGGCGCGCCGGCCGAGTTCGACGAGTTCTTTGCCGCGGCCGGTCTCGATCCGCTGACGTTCTCGGTCGCCGAGCCGGTGACGCGCCCACGCAACTTCGGCGATCGACGTTATGCATGGACGGGCCGCTACCCGGAGCTGTTCGTGGGCGAGCCGGTCGAGATTCGCATCGAGGCGGCGTCGCTGCGCGGCCGCCCGATCAGCTTCGTCGTCTTCGAACCGTGGGACCTGCCGACCGCCGAACCGGAGACGTTCCCTCCGACTTTCTGGGACCGCGCGGCGAATCTCCTCGGTCCGCTGTGGTTCGCCGTCGCGGTGCTGGGCGTCACGCTCCTCGCGGTGCGCAACATGCGCCTCGGGAGGGGAGACCACCGCTCGGCGTTGCGCTTCGGGCTGTACCTCGCCGCCGTGCGCCTGCTATGGATCGTCGGCGCGCGCTTCGGCGGGAATCCGCTCGACACCGTCATCGCGCACGTGGCCTGGTCCGCGTACCGCTTCGTGCTGAGCTACGTGTTCTACATGGCGCTCGAGCCGTACGCGCGACGGCTGTGGCCCGAGATGCTGGTCTCCTGGGTGCGGCTGGCCTCGTTTCGCTTCCGCGACGCGCGTGTCGGGCGCGACCTGGCGATCGGCGTTGCGGCCGGCTGCGCGTTCGCCCTGGCGAGCGACCTCGTGTACTGGATCTCGCTGTTGATCGAGCCGTCGAACGACGGGCTGTCCGACGTGTTCTGGTCCTGGGAAGCGTTGCGCGGCCCGCGCTCGGCCCTGGCGGCGGTGGCCGGCCTTCACGTCAGCTCGGTGCTGTTCAACCTCACCGGGTTGATGCTGTTTCTCGTGGCACGCATGATCTGCGGCAGCGACCGGATCGCGATCGGTATCACGACCGTGCTGGCGCTGGTGATGTTCAACCCCGGCGAGATCTTCTCTCCGTCGTATCTGATCTCGTTCGCGATCATCGTGACGTTGTTCTGGGTCGTCCTGTTCCGGGCGGGACTGCTGGCGTTCATGCTCGCCTTCACGGTGGACGACGTGCTCACCGGCGTCCGCGTGACCGCCGACCTCGGCGCCTGGCACGCGGTGCCGATGTGGCTGGCCTACGGCAGCGTGCTGGCCGTCGCGTTGTGGGGCGTCAGCGCCACGCAGGTCGGCCGGCCGCTGTTCCGCGACGAGATCCGCGAGGGCTGAGCGCGAGCGACGCGCCCGCGTCGTCTTCAATCGTAGTGCCCCAGCGTGGGCCATAGCTGCTCGATCGGCAGGCGCATGTCGCGGCCGATCCAGATCGGCTTCTCGCTCTCGTACGGCATGCAGTCGTCACAGCGGTACCGCGCCCCCAGCTCGACGCTGTCGAAAAGGTGCTCCAGCCGCTCGCGCCGGTCGTCGATCACGATCAGCACGCTGCCGTCGCAGCTCCCCGGACCCCACAGGTGATAGCTGTTGTGGCCCGACAGCGCCGGCGGCAGATCCAGCTCGTCCGCGTAGAAGTCGATCGCCCCGGCGTGGCCGTAGTTCTGGCCGAAGACGCACGCGCGCTCGCGTTGCTCCGCAGGCAGCGTCTGCACGACCTGCTGCACCGTCTCGGCCAGCTCGCGCCAGCCCAGGCGGTCGGCGAAGAACTGCGGTAGGCGCGCGACCTCCTTGCGCTCGGAGGTCGACGGCGCGACGCCGAGCGCCTGCGCGTAACGCACGTACGTCTCGATCGGCAGGACCGGCTTGGCCAGCGGGGCCAGCAGCAGCCCCGTCAGCACGACCACGGCCACTGCGGGTGCGCGCAGGAAACGCCAGGGCCGTCGCTCGGTCAGCGATTCGAGCAGGACGGCCCCCGGCGCGAACAGCACCGTGTAGGCCGGCGACAGGTAGTACGCCTTGCTGCGCTGCGTGATCAGCAACACGACGACGCTGACGAAGGCCCAGCCCAGCAGGCGCCAGCGTCCCTGCGCCGCGAGGAACAGGAAGCCCAGGCCGGCCAGGGCCAGCGGAACGACGATCGGGTTCATCATCAGCACCTGCTCCTGCAGGAACTCGAGCGGGGCGAGTGGCAGGTTCTTGTTCTGCGTCGCGTTGGCGACGAACTCGCGCGTGGGCCAGTCGTTCAGCGCCTGCCAGATCAGATTCGGCAGCAGCAGCAGGAACGCGATCGCGCCGCCGAGCCACAGCTCGCGGCGCAGCAGCCAGCGCCGGTTGGCGGTCAGCAGGATGCCTGCCGCAACCCCGAGGCCGAGGAAGACGATGCTCACCTTGTTCTGCAGGCCCAGGCCGGTGACGACGCCGAACGCCGGCCACAGCCGCGGGTCCTCGGTGCGCAGCAGCCGGGCCAGCAGCCAGACCGCGGCCGTCCAGAACATCACGTCCAGCGCGTTCATCGACAGGAAGCCGAAGTTGCCGACGTACACCGGCGCCAGCGCGGAGGCGACGCAGGCCAGCGCGCGGGCGAACGGAGCTCCGCCGAGCTCGCGCGCCAGCGCCCCGGCGAGGAACACCGTGACCCCGGCCGCCAGCGCGGGCAGCACCCTCAGCGCCAGCAGCGAGTCGCCCAGCAGCGTGCGCGCCAGCCGGGTCAGCAGCGCGACCAACGGGGGGTGATCCACGTATCCGAACGAGAGGTTCTCCGAGCAGGCCACGTAGTACAGCTCGTCGCGGAAGGGCCCCCAGCCGTCGGCGGCCGTCGCCAGGTGCAACAGCGCGGTCACGCCGGCCAGCACGGCGGGCAGGATCCAGTCGTTCTTGCGCACGGTGTTCTCCTTCAAAATCCGGATGCAGTGTGGCGCCGGGTGGGGTTCGTGCCCTGAGGGTGGAGTAGAGTTCCTGTGTAATGCGTGTGAGGGAATGTTGAGGGAGCCAGAAACGGGGAGTTTTCGCCTGGACACCTGGCTGTGCGAGCCCCGGCTGCACCGGATCAGCGGGCCGGACGGCGCGCGGCAGGTCGAGCCGAAGGTGATGCAGGTGCTGCTGCGGCTCGCCGCCCGGCCGGGGGAGGTCGTGACGCGGCGCGAGCTGCTCGACGCGGTCTGGGCCGACTCGGCCGTTACCGAGCAGGTCCTGTCGCGCGCGATCTCCGAGCTGCGCAAGGCCTTCTCGGACGACTCGCGCACGCCGCGCGTCATCGAGACGATCTCGAAGATGGGCTACCGCTTGCTGCCGCCGGTCGTGCCGGAGGGTCCGGGCGGGGCGCGCTCCGAGTCCGCGCCACCCGAGCCGCGCAGGAGGAGGCTGCCTCTCCCGGCGGTCGTCGCCCTCACGGCGATCCCGCTGCTGGCGCTGCTGGCCGTCGTCGAGCAGCGCGCTCGCAGGCCCACGCCCGTGGATCCGCAAGAACGGATGCGGCTATCGTTGCTGCTGCCCGCCGACAGCGCGCCGCGATTCGACTTCCACCGTTCGTTCGAGATCTCGCCCGACGGCACGCTGCTGGTCTACTCGGGGGCGACGGACGGCGTTCCGAGGTTGTGGATGCGTCGGCTCGACGGTGACCGCGCCGAGCCGATCCCCGGCGGAGAGGGGGGCTACGGGCCGTTCTTCTCCGCCGACGGCAGCCAGATCGGTTTCTATGCTGCGGGAGCGCTGAAACGCATGCCGCTCTCCGGAGGCGATCCGGTCACGCTCTACTCCGACGCCTCGGACGCGGTCGGGGCGGCGTGGCGCGCGGACGGCACGATCGTCTTCGCGCGGCGGATGCTCGAGGGGCTATGGATCCTGCCTCCGGGCGGTACGCCACGCGCGTTGACCGACCTCGATCCCGAGTCGCGGGAACGGTCTCACTTCTGGCCGCGCTTCCTGCCGGACGGGCGACACGTGTTGTTCACGGTCTGGCGCGGCGGAGGCATCTCCGGCTGCGACGTCGAGCTGCTGGCGCTCGCGGACGGCTCGCGCCGGACGCTGATCCGCGGCGGGGCGGACGCGAGGTTCGTCGACGGCAAGCTGCTCTTCGCGCGCGCCGACCGACTCGTCGAGGTGCCCTACGACGCCGAGGCGCACGAGCTGCGCGGCGCGGAGTCGACCGTGACGGAGGACCTGCTGACGCACCCGATGACGGGCTCCGCGCACTTCGCCGCCGCCGACGGCGGCCCGTTGATCTGGGCCGCGCGCGACGCCGGCGGGGCCCTGCGCCGGGTGCTGCGGGTCGACGGCGACCGCACCGTCGAGGTCGGCCCCGGCAGCGGCAGCTACGGCACGCCGCGGCTCGCCCCGGACGGCCGGCGACTGGCCCTGACGCAGTCGGTCGACTCCATGCAGGTGTGGCTGCACGATCTGGATCGCGGCGGTGCGGAGCGCCTCACGCGCGAGGGGCTCAACCTGTGGCCGCTGTGGACGCCGGACGGCGAGCGGATCGTGTTCAGCTCCGAGCGCGAGGGCGCGTTCAACCTGTGGTGGAAGCAGGCGCGTCCCGACGCAGCGGCCGAGCGGCTCACGGAGAGTCCGAACCTGCAGTTCCCCGGCTCGTGGTCGCCCGACGGCGAGGTGCTGGCCTACACCGAGTTCGATCCGAAGTCGCGCTGGGATATCTGGTTGCTGCCGCGCGACGGATCTCCGCGCGAGTTTCTCGTGACCGGGTTCGACGAGTTTCGGCCGACGATCTCGCCCGACGGTGCGCTGATGGCCTACGTGTCGAACGAGACCGGAGAGTGGAGCGACAGGGGACGCTGGGAGGTCTTCGTGCGCCTGCTCGACGACCCCACGACGCGGATCCGCGTCTCCACCGAGGGCGGCATCGACCCGGCGTGGTCCGCCGACAGCCGACGACTCTACTACCGTCGGGGGGATCGGGTGTTCGCCGCGACGCTCGCGCGTACGCCGGCGCCGCGGGTGACGTCCAGCGAGTTGCTGTTCGACGATGTGTCGATCCCCGAGCCGGGCGAGGGCGTCCCGGCGATCGACGTCGACGACGACGGGCGGTTCATCGTCATCGGTGCGGCGGAGGCCGGGCGAGCGGTCCGCCTGCGCGTCCTGTTCTAGCGCCTACGGTCCGCCGCTGTTGTCCGGCAGCGTCACCGACCCGCTGGCGGCATCGAGCACCGCGCAGGCCTCGCCCTTGGTGTCGATCACGTCGACCAGGTCCGGCGTCAGCGAGAAGACCAGCGGATCCTCGGGTGTCGCCGCACTGACGTTGAAGTTGAGCTGCAGGTAATCGACGGGCTGCATCGCCGGTCCCAGCGTGGCGCCGATCGAGCTGAAGAACCTGTACCTGCCGATGCCGGGGCCGCCCGCGCTGAACTGGCACTGGAAGCCGGAGGCCGCGGGCAGCGACTCGCACGGGATCGAGAAGTCGCGACTCAGCCCGCTGCCCGGCAGGGGTACGAGATTGAGCGCGATCTCGCGCACGGCGACGTTCGATGTCAGCGACACCGGCACCTCGACGTCCGCGGCGGCGTACTGCCCCGCGGCCGGGTTGATGTCCGTCACCTGGATCTCACCGACCGCCAGCGAGACGAAGCAGGCCGGGCACGACGGGTCGTTCGACTCGTCGTACGTGTTGTCGCAGGCGTCGCCGTTCTCGTCGCACACGTCGTCGGTGCAGACCTCGCCGTCGTCGCACGAGCGGGCCGCGCCGCCGCAGGCGCCCGCGCCGTCGCAGACGTCGAACACCGTGCAGAACAGGTCGTCGTCACAGATCGATCCCGAGCTCTCGAAGGCGCAGGTCGACGCGCAGCAGTCGCCGTCGTCGAGGTTGCCGTCGTCGCACTCCTCGCCGTCGTCGAGCACGCCGTTGCCGCACAGGACGCACGACGGGTCGTTGCTCTCGTCGTAGGCGCTGTCGCAGGCGTCGGCGTCCTCGTCGCACACGTCGTCGGTGCACAGCTCGCCGTCGTCGCAGTCCCGGGCGCCGCCGTCGCAGCTCCCTGCGCCGTCGCACGTGTCGTCGACGGTGCAGAACAGACCGTCGTCGCAGGCCGAGCCCGAGGCCTCGAGCTCGCAGGTCGACGCGCAGCAGTCGCCGTCGTCGTTGTTGCCGTCGTCGCACTCCTCGCCCGCGTCGAGCTCGCCGTTGCCGCACAGGCAGCTCGGGTCGTTGCTCCCGTCGAACGCGTTGTCGCAGACGTCGGTCTCCTCGTTACAGGAATCGTCGGTGCAGATGTTCGAATCGTCGCAATCGCGCAACGCGCCCTCGCACGTCCCCGCGCCGTCGCACACGTCGTCGACGGTGCAGAACAGGCCGTCCTCGCACGTCGATCCGGATGCGTCGAACAGGCAGGCCGACGAGCAGCAGTCGCCGTCCTCGCGGTTGCCGTCGTCGCACAGCTCGCCCGCCTCGGTGTCGAGCACTCCGTCGCCGCAGAAGCGGACGTCGAAGTAACGTGTCTCCACCGGCGTGGTGCGCCCCTGGTCGTCCGCGGTCATGTAGGCCAGCCCGAGCGCGGTGAGGTTCTCCGGCAGCGGATCGGCGAACTCGATCGTCACCCGCACGCCGAGGCGCGGCTCGTCCTCGTCATCGTCACCCGCGGCGGCTGCGCCGCAGTCCGGGTCGATCTCGTAGTACGCGCGCACGGGTCCGTCGGCGACCTCCGCCGTGACGAAGACCGTGGCGATGTCGGTCGATGAGCCGATGGCGTTCTCGCACAGCACGCCGGGACCGGCGTTGCACTGTCCGGAAGTCGCGAGCTTGCCTCCGCCGGATCGCGTCGGGGGAGCGCCCTGGCGTCGAACGCCCGGGCAGCCCTCGGCCTCGACACTCGCGACGAGGTCGGCGACGTCGATCGGCGGCGCGCCGGGGTCGATGATCTCGTCGATGGCGCGATCGGTCTCCGAGCACGACAGGGCGACGAGCAGCGCCAGCAGCAGGGCCAGGCCGAGGACAACGTGTTGTTTCGTGATGAATGACATCGCGTCCTCCGCTAGAACCGGTAGGCCAGGGAAAGCAACACCTCGTCGACCGAATCGGCGAAGTGTGCGGCCAGGTCGATCGCGACGTGCTGCAGCGTCAGGCCGCAGCCCACGGCGTAGTGCATCCGGTCCGTGTCGAGCTCGCTCGATCCGTCGTGGTCCGGATCGTTGAACGCTCCGCCACGAACCGCGAAGGGCAGGTCGCCCGCGCCGACCGCGAACTCGTACTGGATCCCGAAATGAAACTGATTGGCGTCCTCGATCTCCTCCAGCGTATCGGCCGGAGCCTCGCTCACCTCGGGCTCGCCGCCGCGGTCCAGGCTGATCTCGCCGAAGTCGTCCGCGCTGATGTAGCGCCCCTGCGCATAGAGCAGCCGGTGGACCTCGACGGCCAGCGCCAGCCGCTCTCGCGGCCGCCAGGCGACGCCGATCTGCGCGACGTCGGGGACGACGATCTCCAGCCCGAACGGATCGCCCGCGGGGTCGGAGTCGTACGTGTACGTCTCCGGGTCCGACGGGTCGCACGACCCCTGGCCCGGGAAGTCGGTACAGGATGCGGAGAGCGAACGGCCCGAGAGCTCGTACTCTCCACCCGCCCTGAACGACAGGCCGACGTTCATCACGGGGGAGGGCGAGAACAGGACGCCGACGGTGTAGGTGATGTCCGTATCGTCGTCGTCGATCAGCGAGCGGTCGATCAACGTGTCGACATGGTCGAAGGTCGCGCTCGGGAATTCGAAGTCGCGGAAGTAGTCGATCTGGTATTCCTCGAACGCCGCCATCTCGAACGTCGTCTGCCGCACGGAGACGCCGAGCGACACGCGTTCGTTGAGCTGCACCGCGGCCGCCAGGCCCACGCTGCGGATCGCCGTGTCGACGCTGCGCAGCGTGCGGTAGGTGTCGGAGAAGAACGGGTCGTCGACGACGACCTCGTGCGTTCCCTCCAGGCTCCGGGTTTCGCTGCCGTAGGCCGAGAGCGTCCACCTCTCGAACGGGTAGGCGACGCCGGCGAACGACAGGCTGCTCACCGTCTCGTCGAGGCCGGCGGAGGTGGCGGCCGAAAGCGGCGCGAGGTTCTGCGGGCTCCGGCTGCGGAAGAAGTTCGCCGAGGCCAGCGCTTGCTCGGCGCCGGGGAACATCAGCGGTGCGTCATTCGCGGACGTCCGTCCGTGCACGGAGAGTTCCGCGGAGTCGATGCCGGCCAGTCCGGCCGGGTTGACCTCGGCCGCCGTGAGATCGTCGGCGATGGCGGTGAAGGCCAGGCCGACGCCCATCGAGCGGGCGCCGACAGGCGCGAAATCCATCGGCAACGCCGCCATCGCGACGGGTTCACTGGTCGCCACGCCGGTCTTGGCATCGTCCGCGAACGAGCCGGCCACGCCGCACACGAGGATCGCGATCCCCAGCATGCGTTTCCATGTGGCTCTCTGCATCTCGGGCCTCCGTGCGCACCGCTCCCCGCCGTCGGTGAACTCTCTTGAAAATAGTACGATCGGGATCCGCAGAAACAGCATTCTCATTTGGGCCGGTTTGTTGTAATAGCCCAACCCCTCGCGCGCAGAACGTCGCGTTTGTGAGGGAATTCCGCCTTTCAGGGCTCTCCGATTACGAAATTGGTATGGGTTCGCCCCGTGGGCGGAACTAGATTCGGCCCTGGTGCGCTTTGCATTCTTCTTAGTGCGAGAGCGCCAGGGAGCACACGGAAATGTCTCGTCAGGCAGGAATGACGTTCATCGAGATGGCGGTCGTGATGGCGACACTCGGCATCATCATCGTCGCGTCGGGGCTGTATCTCCTTCCGATGGAATCCAAGGTGCAGTCGGGCGCGCAGCTCGTCGAGAGCATCATCAAGCAGGGGCGCGCGAAGGCGATCGCCACGACGACCGTGCACCGCGTTCGCCCGTTGACCGCCTCGCGGCTGATCGTCGAGACGGCGTCGGCCTGCTCGTCGGGGTCCTGGACGGCGGAGCCGGGGCTCAGCGTCGACCTGCCGCGTGGCGTGCGCGTCGGTAGCACGGCCTGGAACGTGTGCTTCAACCGGCGTGGCATCGCGTCGGAGAACCTGGTGATCGAGATCACGCACCCCGAGTTCGACTCGCGCTACCTCGAGGTGTTGCGCGGCGGGACGCCGAGGTGGCTCGAATGAACATTCGCGGATTCACGTTGCTCGAGGCGGTCGTGGCGCTGGGGCTGCTGCTGCTGGTCACGCTGGCGCTGCTGCCCGCGTTTCTGACCCAGATGGACGCCGGCACCCACTCGGCGACACAGTCCGAGGCCGTCACGGCATCGCAGCAGGTGCTCGAGGCGCTGCGGCTGGAGGAGATCTCCACGCTGCCCAGCACGGGCTCGGCCTCTCCCGAGACGGTCACCGTGGGCCAGGCGGACTACGAGGTGACGACGCACTTCTGCGTGCGCAGCGAGTTCTGCGACGGCACGACGCGCCACCTGGTGGTCGAAGTGAAACATGAGGGAACGAAGGTCTACGATGTGGAAACGGTCTTCACCGAGTTCTGATCGCGGTTTCTCGATGGTCGAGCTGCTGGTCAGCGTCAGCATCGTGTCGCTGGTCGGGGGTGCGGCGCTGACGCTCGCGCTGTCGGGCCGCGCCGCGTTCGAGCTGGATCAGGCGCGCAACGACCTGCAGCAGAACCTGCGCGCGGGGATGGACTTTCTCGTCACCGACGTGCGCGTCGCGGGCCAGCGGCTGCCGCAGGACTTCACCGTCGTCGAGATCGTCGACGGCTCGGCCGGCGCGCCGGATCAGCTGATCGTGCGGCGCAACAAGCTGGCCACGGTGCTGCGCGTCTGCGCCGACATCTCGGCCGGATCGGGCGACAAGAAGATCTTCGTGGCCCAGACGCTGGCGCCGATCACGCCCGGATGCTCCGTGGTGGACGACGACGCCGACGGCTGGCCCGAGAACCTCCAGGACTGGAAGGAGTACCGCGAGGCCCGCGTCGGCGCCGGCAACCCGATCACGGCCTACATCTACAACCCGGCCTCGCAGGTCGGGGAGTTCTTCGAGTACGCGGCCGAGCACGCAACGCTGGGCTACCGCGTACAACTCGGCGCCGCGCCGCACACGTGGGCCAACGAATACCTCGTGACCGAGAACTCGCGACTGTACTTCCTCGAAGAGCGCACCTACGAGATCCAGGACGGCGTGCTGCAGATGATCGAGGACGGCGACGCGGCCAACCCGGTGCGGCTCGTCGACGACGTCACGGACTTCCAGGTGCGCGCGCTGTTCCAGGACGGCTCGTCGCAGGACGCGTTCGGCGCGGGCGACGACTGGACCGACCTGCGGGCGATCGAGGTCACGCTCGCCAGCGCGGTCGAACACCGCAACCACATGCTCGCCAAGAGCTGGACCAACGAGATCCTGCCCCGCAACGTCATTTCGGATTGAGCACCATGAACCACCCCCTCGGACTCCTTCGCAACCCGTACTGCCAACGAGGCGTCGCACTGATCACGGTGCTGATGCTGGTTGCCGTGATGTCGGCGATCCTGGCGACGTACTTCGTGCTGACCAACGTGGAGCTGTCGATGACGCGCTCGACGCGCGCTGCCGACCGCGGCTACTACGCCGCCGAGGCCGGCCTGAACATCCGCGCCAAGCTGATTCGCAACAGCTTCGAGGGTTTCAACCGCCCCGCGGGCATGGCGCCACCCGAGTCGGTCGGCCAGCTCCCGTGTCAGGGGCCGGGCTACGGCAGCGGCGACTTCGGCTGCCAGGCGTTCACCATGGGCTCGCGCGACGTGGCGACCTACGTCGAGGAGCAGCCGGGCAACCCGACGACGTTCGTCATCCCGGCCGGCGAGCGCTTCGAGTACCTGACGGCGGGGGAGTATCGCTACTCGCTGTTCTCGGTCGCGCACAGCGAGCCCGAGCGCCCCGAGGCGATCCTGGAGATGAAGATCAACAGCCGCGTCGTGCCGCTGTTCCAGTTCGCGGCGTTCTACGACAAGGACCTCGAGATCCTGCCGGGCCCCGACATGACGCTGGCCGGGCCGGTGCACGTCAACGGGAATCTCTACGTCGGGGCGGGTAGCTCGTTGACGATCGAGGGGCAGGTGACGACCACCGAGCACCTGTACCACGGCAGGAAGGAGAAGCCGGGCTCGGGCGACCAGTGCTCGGGCGGCAGCGTCCACGTCCACGATTCGGGCGGCAGCCCGGTCTCGATGCCGGCGTGCGGCTCGCCGACGCCCGGCCGCACGGACGTGACCGACACCAGCCCGTGGAACGGGACCGTCCAGACCGGAGTCGACGTGGTGACCGTTCCCGCGCCCGAGATGCTCGACCCGACGCCGGGCGAGCTGTACTGGGATCGTGCCGACCTGCGCATCATGTACGACGTGCCGTCGGGCACCGTGCGTGTGCGCAAGCAGGACGGTGGGGTTCATCCGAACTCGGGACTGCTCACGGGATGCAGCGGTGCCGTCGACACGACCTACTCGCTGGACAACAGGCGCGAGAACACGAAGATCCGCATGCTGGAGGTCGACGTCCGCCAGGTGCTGACCTGTCTCGACAACAACCCGGGCGTGATCGACGGCAAGACGCTGGCCGACATGACCGACGGCGGCCTGGTCTGGTATCTCGGCGTCAGCGGCCCGAGCGCGGACACGGTCAACAACTACGGCGTGCGCGTGACGAACGGCGACGAGCTGACCGCGGCCGGTGCGTCGCCTCCGGCAGTGCAGGGGATGACGATCGTCACCAGCCAGGCGCTGTACATTCACGGCGACTTCAACAAGACGAACCGGAAGCCCGCGGCGTTTCTCGCCGACTCGCTCAACGTGCTGTCCAACGCGTGGGTCGACAACCCCGGCGGTGGCGACGACGACGACGACGGCTCTCCGCCGCACAATGGGTCGGACACGACGATCCACGCCGCGTTCCTTGCCGGAACGGACACGACGGGCGGCTTCGACGGCGCGGCCGGCGAGGGCCAGAACGAGTACAACGGCGGCCTCGAGAACTACCCGCGGTTCCACGAGAACTGGTCTTCCGCCACGCTCACCTACCGCGGCTCGTTCGTCAGCCTCAACGAGCCGCGTCACGTCGACGGCCTGTGGGAGGATCAGGACTACAGTCCGCCCACGCGCGACTGGTCCTTCGAGTCGGACTTCACCGACGCCGCGAACCTGCCGCCGCTGACGCCGCGCTTCGTCTACATCAAGCAGGAGCTGTACGTGCGGGAGTTCGACCTGTAGGGCCCGTTCGCCCCCGCTCTGCGGCGCCTCTGAATACGCGGTATGTTCTCTTCGTGCGATAGGGAGGGAATATGATGAATCGCGTCATCTCCGATCTGCCGCGGTGGTTCCCGCTTCTTCCCACGCTCTGCATCGTCTGGACCGGCGTACTCCACGCCGAGGCGTCCGGCGATTGCGCGCCCGGGGACCCGACGACGCACGACGTGCCGTCGATCATCGAGAGCCTGACGCTGCGACCCACGGTCACGCCGGGCACCACGCGGCTGGAATGGGACTCGCTCGCGGCCCAGGCGGGCTCGAGCGTCGTCTACGACATGATCTCCGGAGATCTCTCGGATCTCCGCAGCGGAGTCGTCGCCCTCGACATCTGTCCCCTCCAGGGACTGTCCTTGACCGACGTCGAGATCGAGGACCCGATGCCGTGCCCCGGAACCGGCTTCTGGTACCTCGTCCGCGGAACAAACTCCTGCGGCGACGGACCCTGGGACAGCGGGGGAGTCGGGCAGGCGGCTCTCCGTGACCCCGGTTCCTGTGAGGGGCGGGGCGTGACGCGTCCCGCGTATTGCGGACCGTTCGGCGATCAGTCCATCTGCGAGCCTGGCCCGCCGCTCGACCCGGACCGCCATCCCTGTGTCGTCGACATCTGCCAGATCGACCCTTCGTGCTGCTCGGTGGCTTGGGACACGAGCTGCGTCGATCAGGTGCTGACGGTTTGCGGCGACCTCGTCTGCGGTGGTGTCACCGGCAGTTGCGACTCCTGGCTCTGCGATGGAATGCCGTATCCGCCTTACAATCCCTGCCCGCAGCCGGTCTGCATGGATGCGATCGACATCACCTGCTACTCGGGCACGGTGAGGTCGTGTCTCTGGCAGCTGTGCAGCAGTGCTTGCTGCGCGTCGTGGGGGCCGGCCTGCCACGCGGGCATCGAACAAGCCTGCGGGCTGAGTTGCCCGTGACCGAGTTTGAGGGCAGCTCCGTCAACGCTACCCGTCCTCGCTCAGTCGCGCGCCCACTCGCGAAGGTCCATCGCCCGCGGATCGTCCGTTCGAAGCTCCTTCGGACGCAGGTTGACCTGTTCGCCGAAGTGCTCGAACAGGCCGATCAACAGCAGGTCTCCGATGAGGAAGGGGTCGTCGGGGTTCCGCTGCTTCATCTCGTCGTAGATTGCTCCGCCCTGCCACAGCACCTTCAACTCTCCGCTCTCGCGATACGCGGCGGCGTCGATCGCGGTCACGAAAACCCTGTGGACGTAGCGATCGATCTCGTCCGGGTCGATCGCGCGATTCTGGGACGGTTCGCCGGGGCCGCCGCTGCCCGTTCTGAACTCCCAGAGTTTCCGCGTGTCGCTTCCCAGCTCGGCATACATGCAGGTTCGCGCAGTGGCGAGGCCGGTCGTCACGTAGCCCGCTCGGTCGAGCAGGCGCACGATCTTGCGCAGGGTTACCTTGTCCACGAACGACGACTCGGCGTTCGATCTCTCGAGCACGCAGACCGACGAGCCGGGAGGGACGGGATCGACATCCCTGGCCTCGCGCTGTCCGCGGACGTGAAACTTGTGCTTGCGGGCCCGTGGCGCTGAGCGCAACACGGGCACGTCGACACGCAGCGCGTAGGCGATCGCCTGCCCGTCCTTCAACGCCGGCTCGTAGCGCCAGCGCGTGACGGCGTCGAGTGCCGCCGCTTCGAACCCCAGCTCCGCGTGGGACACCCCGACCACGCTCGGGCTCTCGATCCCGCCGTCGGCGCGGACGCGGAACTCGAGCGTCACGTTGCCGTCGGGCCCACCGTTCTTCTTCAACGGCTTCGGATACCTGGCGTTGGTGTGCTCGATGAGGCGCGGGGTGACGATCCGCGTGTCCTCTGCAGCGCCCACGTGCGCAGCGAGCAACAGGAAGGCCAGCAGCAGTACGGCCGAGCGCGCTCGAACGCTCGGAGATTCGTTACTCGGGCTTCGCATGGAGCCCATTCTCCCCGAAAAAGGAGGCTGCGCAAACTCGTGGGCACTCAGGTCAGACTACGCAGAGAGCGGTCCGGCCGGTTCGACGAGCCCGCGCGGGCCGCGGCAAAGCAGCACGCCCCGGCGGCGACGCCGGCGACGTGCGCCGACGGCGTCACGACGACTCCGAAGGGCAGATCGCCGGCTGCGAGCGGAGCGCCTCCCATGGCCTCCCACACGATCTTGCCCGCGAGCAGCCCGAGCGCAGCCAGCGCAACGCCGCGAACCCAGTTCGGGCGCCGACGCGAAGAGGCAATGTCCAGACAGGTCACGGTCACCAGGCTCGAGGCGATGCCGGAGCTTCCGCGGTACAGCGCCAGATCCGGATCCCACAGGTGAACGGCGAGGCCGACCGCCGGGAACGACACGAGGTAGGTCCACGCGACGACGCTGCGCCGGCGCAGCTCGACCCACGTCCCGGCCAGCAGCACGATCAGCAGGTCGGCGAGCGCCATGCGCGACGTCCAGTGCACGAATTGCCCACTGAGCAGCAACAGGTAGACGCCTCGGTCGACGGAGCCGCGATCGTACTGCAGCAGCTCGTTCGCTCCGGAGATCGTCGCCGCGGCGACACCCAGCGACACGATCGCCAGCGTGATCCACGGTACGCGACGCAGCGCCATCGGCTCCCCCGAGGCTCAGTGCCGGCGTCTGCGCCCGGCCAGTAGCGCCAGCGAGATGAGCAGCGCGAGCCCCGCCGCGCCGGCCAACGGTAGCGCGCCTCCACCGCCCACACGCACCGGCTTCCCGGCCTCGTCGTACATCGCGACCGCGGGAGTTCCCGGCCCACGCACCGTACCGTCGGCCGCCTGTGCCTGGAACGCGGTCAACGCGGTATCCAGCTGCGCGATCAGATCGTCGGTGGCTTCCGAGAACCCTCGCTCGCTGCGTTCCCGCAGCGCTCTGTCGACCTGTACGGGCAGCGACTTGCCGCTGATCTCGCTGCGCCCGCTGGCGTAGAACAACATCGCGCGCGATGGGATGTCGTAGACCACGGTGTTCAGGATCGTGCGTGTCTCGTTCTTCTCGCCCTTGACCAGGTACGCGCCGACGATCGTCCAGTAGGACCACGAGCTGCGCCCCGAGCCGCTGAACTGGAACTGGTCGTAGTCCACGAGCGCGACCAGGTCGATTCCGAACGCCGCCTTCAGCCGGTCGACGTTGTCGAATCCGCCTCGTGGCGCAAAGAAGCTGGAGGGGATTGCCTCGACGTGGCGGATACCGCTGCGGCCCCGGAACGAGTCGGCGATCCGCTCGAGCAAGGCCTGCTTCCGCGTCTCGGCGAAGGGGTCGAACCCCACGGAATGCGGCGGAGCGAAGCCGATCCCCACGCTCAGGGGCAACTCGAGAACGACGTCCGCCGGTGGGATGGCCTCGGTTTCGTCCGGATACAGGAAGGCCAGGGCGTTGCTCTTGAGCTGGCGCTGATGCACAACGCAGGACGACGTGAGCGCCAGGGCGACGGCGAAGAGGAGCAGCGTCTGACGGGATGCGCGCATGGTGAGCCTCCCAGACAATCTTAAAGTCGGAGGATATCCCGCGCGCCGATCAAAATGGACCCGATTCGGGCTCTTGACCGAACGGAATCGATCCGCCGAGTCGGACGGGCTGCCGCCGGGCCCGACGACGTGCGATACTGCCTGCCGTCATGAGACGCGATCCCGAAAACGTGCGGTCGGTTCGGAGCGTGCTGCGATCGCTGTACATCTCGTCGCCGATCTCGGCCAACCGGACGCAGTGGATCGCTCCGACGGGCCCGGAGGTTCGTCGAATGCCGCGCCCGGTAGCGGCGGCGCCGCCCGACCTCCGCAGCCGATCCGGACGACCCGCAAACGCGCCGTCCCTGCCCGCTCGCGGACGATCGACCGCGGCTCGCTGACCCACTTGAACCCCGAACACCTCGGGGATACAGTTGCCGCGCCTAGCGACGAGCGCCTGTAGCTCAGTTGGATAGAGCAACGGCCTTCTAAGCCGTGGGTCCCAGGTTCGAATCCTGGCAGGCGTACCATTTTCGCGGATTCTGGCGGGGTCGACGGGGGACCCTCTATAATCCACGCGATCCGAGCCGGAGGCCGGATTCGCACCTGTGGTGAGTGTAGCTCAGTTGGTAGAGCTCCAGACTGTGACTCTGGCTGTCGTGGGTTCGAGCCCCATCACTCACCCCAACTTCCTCCTCCGGCGTCCGCGATCTGTGTGCACCCGTAGCTCAGCTGGATAGAGCATCTGGCTTCGAACCAGAGGGTCGGGAGTTCGAATCTCTCCGGGTGTACCAATTCTCGATCGGTCCTCTCGGTCGCGTTGCCTGGGCGCGGGGATCAGGAGACGACGGACTGCGTTGACATACCGAGGTGCTATCGATATGTTATCTGTAATACGGTATAGCTATCGATGAGGGTGTCATGCAGACTGTGACCATCTCGCCCAAGTTCCAGGTCGTGATCCCGAAGGAGATCCGCGAGCGATTGGATCTCTCGCCGGGCCAGAAGGTCCAGGCCATCGTGTATGGCGGTCGCATCGAGTTGATTCCCGTGCGCCCCGCATCCGAACTGCGAGGATTCCTGAAGGGGATCGACACGCGCGTCGATCGAGAGCCGGACCGCGTATGAACGTGGTGGATTCCAGCGCCTGGCTCGAGTACTTCGCCAACGGGCCGAACGCCACGTTCTTCGCAAAGCCGATCGAGCAGGTCGAGCAGCTCATCGTTCCGACGCTGAGCCTGTTCGAGGTCTTCAAGCGCGTGCTGCAACAGCGGGACGAGAACGAGGCGCTGCAGGTCGTGGCGGTGATGCAGCAGGGGACGGTGGTCGACCTCGATTCGTTCATCGCCCTCGGCGCGGCTCGATTGAGCGTCGAGAGCAAGCTGCCGCTGGCCGACAGCGTCATCCTGGCCACCGCCCGAGAGTTCGAAGCCACCCTGTGGACCCAGGACGCGGACTTCTCGGGACTCGACAATGTGAAGTATCGAAAACGAAAACCGTGAGGAGCGCGTCGGCATGAGTCAACAGGATCAGGACCGCCGGATCGACTACATCGAGTTCCCCGTCTCCGACGTCGCGGAGACGAAGCGCTTCTACGCGACCGTCTTCGGCTGGTCGTTCACCGACTACGGGCCGGACTACACGTGCTTTACCGACGGCCGGATGCGCGGCGGCTTCGCCAAGAGCGACGACGTGGTGCCCGGCGGCCCGCTGGTCGTGCTCTACGCGGCGGATCTCGCCGGCGTCGAGATGACGATCGTCGAGCTCGGCGGGAAGATCGTGAAGAAGACCTACGAGTTTCCCGGCGGTAAGCGCTTCCACTTCCGCGATCTTGCGGGGCACGAACTGGCCGTCTGGTCCGAGCGCTAGATTCGGCCGCCTGCCCCCCCCTGTTCGTAAGGCCTCGGTACCGAAACGCGAAACGGGCAGTTGGCCCTTGACATGTGGAATCTCGATCGATAGATCTCGACCCGTACATCGCCCTCGGCGCGGCCCGCTTGAGCGTCGAGGCGAAGCTGCCCATGGCGGACAGCGTGATCCTGGCGACAGCCCGGGAGTACGACGCCACGCTCTGGACTCAGGACGCCGACTTCGATGGGCTCGACAACGTACGCTATCGAAGACGGAACTCGTGAGCGAGCAGCGCGGCTGGCGAGCGCCACTGATGGCGTGCGGCGTATCGTTCGTGGCGGTGGACGTCACCAGCACGAGTCTTCGAGACGCTCTACCAATTACTCACGCACTGCGGGATCGGGGCAATCGATGACAGAGTTCTTGTTCGACTCGTCGTTTTCGGATCCGGCGGAGGCGCCGCCCGCCATTGCGAATCCGGATATCAGGACGCTCACGAAAAGGGCCAAGACAGCGACTGTGTTTCTCATCATGTCTCCTTGGTTGGGTGATCAGGTTCGGTCTCGCCGATGCGCTTCGCGTACCGAGCGACCTCGGGGATGGAACGGTGGAAACCGACTCGTGGGTACAGGCGCCGAAGCTGGGTTTCGATCGGCTGGGTCGGGTTGCCTGCTCTTTGCGCTGCTTCCAGCACTATGCCGAGCGCACAGAATCTCAGCAGGTGGTTGTCGCCGCTGACGGCAACCGCCTTCTTCGCGTAGCGTTGCGCTGCGTTCAGATCCGCTGGTCTTCGATCCAGTTCAAGTTTGGCCCATTCGATCCACGTGTTGGCTTGAAAGGAGGCAGGGAGCTTTGCCGTCTCGGCCTCTCGAATCGCCTGGTGGAATTGGTCCTGGGCCGCTCGGTGTTTCCCGCGCCTTGTCAGTAGCGCTCCATGTTGAGTTCTGGTCGTCACGCGTGCCCGGCGCCCGTCAGGTGTGTTGGGTAGCTGCCTCAGGGCCTTTGCGTACATCTTGAGGGCCGCTGTCGAGTCTCCCGCGTGTTGCGCAAGAGCCCCGCGTGAGATCGAGACGTGAGCGTGTTCAATGCCGACCTCGCAATCAGCGAGGCAGCGGTCTGCTAGATCGATAAAGGACGTGGCGACGACGGCGCCATCCAGGTGCAGGGCTCGGTTGCCGAGCTGCACGTAGGCCTGCGCTTCCAACCGTGGCCAGTTGTTTTTCGATGCGATCTGGACTGCGCGAAGCGAGTCTACTTCGCACGATTCGAGGTCGCCGGTCCGGAGTGCGCTCGCAGCGCGGCGAAGCAGCAACTTCGTCAGAGTGTGTTCGGACGGATCCTTGGCCATGCCCTCGTCGCACTCCTCGATGGACGCCAGGAGTTCTCCGGCCAGGTGACATTCGCGTGCACGATCGAGGTGTTCCTCCGGTGATAAGCCAACGGGAGTCGATTCAATGACGGGGAGCGGGGCGAACAGCCGGGAAGCCGCTTCGAGGGGAATCCCGAGATGCTG
>JAAELQ010000297.1 GCA_024226515.1 bacterium | reverse complement strand
CATCGCCGAGCTTGACTTTGCGGGCGTGGACCTTGAGGATGGCCTCGCGGCCCTTGACGTCGGGGGTGTCGACCATGACGCGGCGGTCGAAGCGCCCGGGCCGCAGGAGCGCGGGGTCGAGGACGTCGGGACGGTTGGTGGCGGCAATGAGGATGACGCCGGCGTCGGAGTCGAAGCCGTCCATCTCGACCAGGATGGCGTTGAGGGTCTGCTCCCGTTCGTCGTGCCCGCCGCCCAGGCCGGCTCCACGGTGCCGTCCGACGGCGTCGATCTCGTCGATGAAGATGATGCAGGGAGCGTTCTTCTTGCCCTGCTCGAACAGGTCGCGCACGCGCGAGGCGCCGACGCCGACGAACATCTCGACGAAGTCCGAGCCCGAGATGGAGAAGAACGGAACGTTGGCCTCGCCCGCGATCGCCTTGGCCAGCAGAGTCTTACCGGTGCCCGGGGGGCCCATCAGCAGCACGCCCTTGGGGATCTTTCCGCCCAGTTTCTGGAACTTCTGCGGCTCCTTGAGGAACTCGATGATCTCCTGCAGCTCTTCCTTGGCTTCCTCGACGCCGGCCACGTCCTTGAACGTGATCTTGCGTCCCTGGGCCGAGGTCAGCTTGGCCCGCGACTTGCCGAAGGACAGCGCGCGGTTGCCGCCGCTCTGCATCTGGCGCATGAAGAAGATCCAGACGCCGAGGAACAGCAGCAGGGGAGCCCACATGACGAGCAGCGAGAGGAACGATCCGTCGCGCGGCTTTTCCGCCTTGACCAGCACGCCCTGGTCCTGCAGCACTCCGGTGAGCTCCTCGTCCTTGATGACGTACGTCGTGAAGCTGGTGATCTTCTGGCCGGTCGGGCCGATGTGCGGCCCCTTGAACTTGCCGCGGATCTCGTAGCCCACGGCGTCTCCGGTCATCACGACCTCTTCGATGTCGCCTTCCTGCAACTGCTTGTAGAACTGCGACTGCTCGAGCTGTCGCGGGCTGTTCGCCGTGTCGAAGATCTTGTAACCGATCACCACCGCGGCGATGACCACCAGCCAGATGACGATCGTTTTCAAATGGGAGTTCACGTGGGAAACCTCCGGCCACAGGGGGTTCGGGCCCGTCGAAGTCGGTTCAGGACCTCGCCGGTATCAATATATATACTGACCCATCGAGATGCCATTTGGGCCCGATTTACCGCTCAGCCCCGCTCCATGTACGAAATATAGGGCAAGTTTCGGTAAAGTCCTTCCGAGTCGAGGCCGTAGCCCACGACCCACCGATCGTCGACCGTGAATCCCGTGTAGTCGGCCTGGATCTTCGCCGCCCGACGCACCGGCTTGTCGAGCAGCACGGCCAGTCGAATGCGTCGCGGACTGAGCTCGGTCAGACGCGACTTCAGAATCGACAGCGTACGCCCTGTGTCCAGGATGTCCTCGACGACCAGCAGGTCGGCGCCGCGTACGGGGAAGCCGTCCGGAAGGCGGGCGTTTTTCGGGTCGCCGCCGCGCGCGACGGAGATCAGCGGAACGAACGCCAGGTGTACCGGCATGGGCAGACGACGGACCAGGCCGGCGCAGAACATGAACGCGCCGTCCATCACCGCGAGCACGGACAGCCGTCCTTCCTCGGGAGTGTCGGCCGCGATGGCGGAGGCCATCACGTCCAGGCGCCGTTCGAGCTGCTCTTCGCCGATCAGGATGTTGCTGGAGAGGTGCATCGGAAAACTCTACCAGAATACGGCGCCAACCCTATTGCGGTTCCACCACGAGCCGCTTTTTCCGCCGGCGGACGGCGAGGCGGCCCGGCAGGTGCAGCTCGCGGCCGCCGGGGCCCCGCGCCAGGTCCAGCAGCCCGGCCACGTGGGCTGCGGTGATGCGCCTGGGGTCGACCCCGGCCCGCTGCAGCAGCTCGCGGGCCACCCGTTTGGCCAGCACGGGCGGAGTGCGGACCAGCCCGTCGACGTCCGCGATCCAGCGGCCCGAACGGTCGACACGGCACACGCGGGCCCGGCGTCGCGCGGCCAGCTCGTCGAGGTAGGAGGCGTCCTCACGCAGCATCTCCGCCGCCTTGACGAGATGTCGGGCGGCCTGGGGGTTGAGCTGTTCCTGCAGCAGGGGGAGGATCAGCCGCCGCACGCGGTTTCGATCGAAGCGCGCGTCGCGGTTCGTCGGGTCGTTCCGGTACTCGATGCCGCGCCGGGAGAGCAGCACGCGCAGCGCCGCGCGGTCCACTCCGAGCAGCGGACGTACGAAGGGGCCCGGTCCGGCAGGCGCCATGCCCGCCAGCGCGGTCGCCCCGGCGCCGCGCACCAGGCGCATCAGGATCGTCTCGGCCTGGTCGTCGCGCGTGTGACCCGTCGCGATCCAGCCGGCCCCGCACGCGGCCGCACACTCGACGAGGTAGGCGCGCCGGACTCGTCGCGCCGCTTCTTCCGGGGACTCGTCACGTCGTCGCAGCCGGGTGACCTCCCGCCGGTCGGCGAGGCAGTCGAGTCGGTCTCGTCGCGCCAGGCGTTCGACGAAGACGCGGTCCGCGCGGGAACCGCGGCGCAGGCCGTGGTCGAGGTGCGCCACGACCGGCACGATGCCGCGCGTTCGGGAGTAGCGCAGCAGCAGATGCAGCAGCGCGACGGAGTCGCCGCCTCCGGAGACGGCGACGATGCCGGTCGATTCCGCGGGGATCAGCTCGAGCGCGGCACGGCGGAATGCGAGTTCGACGCGGTCGCCCATGCTATGCCGCTAGCCATTCGCGCGCTCCGCCAGCGCGTCGGCTTCCTCCACGCGGCCCGCTCCGCGCAGGCACTCCTCGTACCCGCTGCGCACGGTCGACACGTAGGCGTGTTCCTCGCCGTAAATCTGCTGGTGCAACTCGAGCGAGCGCTGAAACAGGGGAGCCGCCTGGTCGTAGCGCTCACGCAACGAGAGCAATCGGGCCTGGTTGTACAGCGCGGCCGCCAGGTCGGGCCCGGGGGGCTGCTTGTCGAGAATCTCCACGGCCCGCGCGTAGGCCTCCTCGGCCATCGAATAGCGCTTCAGTCGCCGGTCCGCGGCGGCCTGCAGGTTCAGCGTCTTGGCCACGTCGACGTGCTGGGGGCCCGAGCGTTCGACGACGATCTGTAGCGCATCGGCGTGCAGTCTCCGGGCGCCGGCGAAGTCGCCCTCGAGCAACAGAATCTCTCCGAGCTGGTTGCGGCTGCGTGCGACGTTCAGTGAACGCTCGCCCTCGTTCGCGATCGCGATGCGGATCGCGCTCTCGAGGTGCGTCTTCGCCCGGCCCAGGTCGCCGCGCACGCGATGGAGTTGGGACAGATTGGCCTGGATCAGCCCCTGGCTGGGGTGATCGTCCAGCAGGGCTTCGCCCGCGATCTCCTCGGCGTGTTCGAACCTCTGCTGGGCCCCGTCGAGGTCGCCGCCGAGATACAGGACGAGGCCGAGGTTGTTCAGGACGGTGATCGTCCCCGCCGCGTCCTCGAGCTCTTCGCGTTTCAGCAGTTCCCTCTCGAACAGCTCGGCGGCACGCCCGAGGTTGCCCGTCTGCTGGTGGTGCATCGCCAGCCGGCTGTAGGACTCGATCAGTTCGGGGTCGTTCGCCTCGAGTCTCTGCTCGTTGATCTCGAGCGCGCGCTCGTAGAGCGGAAGCGCCTCGGGGTGCCGGCCCGTCGCGCGGTAAAACTCACCCAGGTTGTTGAGGCTCGTCACGAGCTCCACGGACAGGGGGCCGATCTGCTCGGCCCGCTCGATGTTTTGCCGGAAGGAGGTCTCCGCGTCCTCGAGCCGGCCCTCCGCGTGGGCTGTCTTTGCCTCGTCGTTGGTCGCCTGCCAGTCGGCGGCCGGGTCCGAGCAGGCGACCATGCAGCCGACGGCGATCAGGGTCGCCACGGCGAACAGCGTTCTCGTTGCGCGATTCCACATGGGTCGGAAGATATCAGGGATCGGGCGCGCCCGAAAACCATGGCCCGGGCCGTCAGGCGGGTGATACCCTTTCGCCTCTTCTCGGGGGATTTCGAGACCGCCATGGCCGCCGTACCGCCCCAGTCCGATATCGAGCAAGCGCTGCGCGATCGCAATTTCGCGTGGCTGCGCGGCGTGTTCGGCAAGCTCGAGCCGGCGGACGTCGCCGACTGCATCGACATGCTCGAGCCGGGCGACCGGGCGGTGGCGTTTCGCGTGATGAACCGCGATCTCGCGTCGGAGACGTTCGAGTACCTCGAGCCCGAGTCCCAGGAGGGGCTGATCAAGGGCCTGGCCCGCGAGCAGGTCGCGACGATTCTCAACGATATGGCGCCCGACGACCGCACCGAGATGTTGGAGGAGCTGCCCGCGGCCGCGACCAAGCAGGTCCTGTCGCTGCTCTCCGTGGACGAGCGTGCGATCGCGCGCAAGCTCCTGGGGTATCCGGAGGAGAGCATCGGGCGACTGATGACGCCGGACTACATGGCGATCCGCAGCAACTGGACAGTGCAGCAGAGCCTCGATCATATCCGACAGCACGGCGAGGATCGCGAGACGCTGAACGTGATCAACATCGTCGACGACCGCGGTCTGCTGATCGACGACCTGCGCGTGCGCCAGCTGTTGCTGGCCGATCCGCAATCGAAGGTCTCGGAGATCAGTGACGGACACTTCGTCGCGCTGCGCGCGAAGGAGGACCAGGAGAACGCGATCCAGGTGTTCAAGGAATACGACCGCGTCGCGTTTCCCGTCATCGACTCGAAGGGCGTGCTGCTGGGCATCGTGACCGTCGACGACGTGCTCGACGTCGCGGAGGAAGAGGCGACCGAGGACATCCAGAAGATCGGCGGTACGGCGGCGCTCGAGCAGCCGTATATGCAGATCAGTCTGTTCGAGATGCTGCGCAAGCGCGCGGTGTGGCTCGTCGTGCTGTTCCTCGGCCAGTTGCTGACATTGAACGCGATGGGTTACTTCGCCGAGAAGATCGCGGAGACCGTCGTGCTGATGCTGTTCATCCCGCTGATCATCTCCAGCGGCGGAAACTCGGGCTCGCAGGCGGCAACCCTGGTCGTTCGCGCCATGGCGCTGGGCGAGCTGGAGCTGAGCGACTGGTGGCGCGTGATGCGGCGCGAGGTGCTCGTGGGTCTGATCATGGGCGTCGTCCTGTCGTCGATCGGTATCGTGCGCATCGGGCTCGGTGAGTCGCTGGGCGGCGGTTACGGCGCCGATTGGGGCCGGGTCGCGCTCGCCGTGGGTGCCTCACTGACCGTGGTGGTGCTGTGGGGCGTGGTCACCGGGTCGATGCTGCCGTTCTTGCTGCGCCGCCTGGGGGCCGACCCCGCGACCTCGTCGACGCCGTTCGTGGCCACGATCGTCGACGTAACCGGGCTGATCATCTACCTCACCCTGGCCACGATGATTCTCACCTGAGGCACTCGTGCGGATCGGCTACCTCCAGTTCCGCCCGCGTTTCGGCGATCCAGACGGCAACTGCCGTCGCGTCGTCGACGCGTTGACCGGCGTGCGGGCCGATCTGATCGTGCTGCCCGAGCTGGCGTTCACCGGGTACCTGTTCTCCGGTCGAAGAGAGTTGCGCGCGTTGGCCGAAGAGCCGAGTCACTCGACGGTGGTCGACAGCCTCGTCGACCTGTGTCGCGAGCACCGGTTCCACGTCGTGGCCGGTTTCGCCGAGAAGGCGAAGGACAAGCTGTTCAACAGCGCGTTGTTGATCGGGCCGCGCGGTCTGGTGCAGACGTATCGCAAGCTGCACCTGTTCAACGACGAGAAGCGCTGGTTCGATCCGGGCGACCTGCCCCTGGAGCCGAAGCGCGTCGGCGAGGCCCGCGTGGGCATGATGGTCTGTTTCGACTGGGCCTTTCCGGAGACGGCCCGGACGCTCGCGCTGCGCGGCGCCGACGTCGTGTGCCACCCGTCGAATCTCGTGTTGGATCATTGCCAGCGTGTGATGCTCGCGCGATCGTTGGAGAACTCGGTCTACAGCGT
>JAAELQ010000296.1 GCA_024226515.1 bacterium | reverse complement strand
GTCCGGCCCTTCCTCGTCGTACGGCCCCTCCTCGTCGGAACTCTCACTGGGCCGAGCGGCGCCGCCGATCGTCAAGCTCTCGCTGGCCACCTCGAATGTCGGCGATTCCTCCAGGGCGTAGATCCCCGGCAGCAGAGCGCGGAAGGTAGAGGTCTGGCCCGGGGCCAGACTCGAGCGCTGGAGGAATGCTCGGGTTTCGAGCATGCCGCCGTCTTCGCCGGGAATCCTCACCTGCACCCGCACGCCGGCGGCCACGTCGGTGCTGGTGTTGCGCACCGATCCGACGAGCTCCAGACCGTCGACGGCCGAGCTCTCCTGCTCGCGCCACGAGACGATCACAACCGCTTCGGCGTCCGCGGCGTCCGATTCCGACCCGGCGTCGCCACCTCCGGCGTCCTCGTCCCCGGCTTCGCCCTCCGCGGCGTCCTCGCCCGCGGCTTCGTCGCCGGAAGCGCCGGCACTCCCGGAGGGCAGGTCGTCGTTGGTCAGAACCAGTATCGGGCGGCGCGGGCCGCTCTTTGAACCGGCCGCTTCCCCGGCCGGAGCGTGGCTTTCAGCGGTAGCCTCGGCGCTCGCGTCGAGGTCGACGTCGGCCAGCCGCAACGCCGCCAATGTGCCCCCCCGCTGGGTGAAGACGACCTGCCTGCCCTTCACGCGCCAAGTCCCTTCGGTCTCGATCCGCGAGCCGTCCCGCATCACCAGCCAGTCGCCGGCCGCTGGCGCGGCGCACACCAGCAACAACAGCAGCACGCCGTGCCTCACTGATCACTCCAGTCGGCCGGATAGATCGCGATCGGGATCTCGACGAAGACGTTGACTCCGGTGGAGTTCCTGAGCGCGGCGACGACCACTTTGTAGGCGTCGTTGAAACGGCTTCCGCGGGGCAACGTGCCCATTATCGCCTCAAGGACCGACTCGTTGACCTCGCCTTCGAGCAGATCGTCGAGCGTCCGGCCGCCGTCGCTCCCCCCGCTGTCGCCCGCCGTCCCCCCACCTCCACCGCCCCCGATGAACGGCGCGGTGGTGAACTCTGGGACCTCCTGGGAGCGGCAACAAGTCAGTGGCAAGGTAGGATCGCCACCGCCGCTGCTGTCGTCGTCGTCGTCGTCGCCGCCGCCGCCAGTAAAGTCCGTCACCGGCCCGCCGTTGCTGGCGAGCACGACGAAAAACCGGGTCCTGCCACCGAGGCCGCAATCGAAGTCGTCGTCGTCGTCCCCCGGGACGGGGACGGGGTTGCGCGCGTTGAAGATGGAGAAAACCGCGATGCCGGAGATGACGAAGGTCTCGGTGATCACCCGGTTCTCGTAGACGTCCAGGGGATCGTTGGGAAATCTCATCATCCAGCCGGGGCGCATCGGCTCGGTCACGGCGTCGACTCCGGTCGGCAGGGTGGTCGACGCGTCGATGGTATCCGTCAGCAGGTTGAACATCTTCCCGGTGACAGGATTCAGGCCGTTGAAGGGATCAGCGGCGTCTGGAAAGCTGACCAGGCATTCCTCGGCGATCGGAACCTTGTCTACGCAATCGGTCGCCGAGACCTCCTGGGTGAATCCCTCGTCGACGATCATGAAGAACTTCGCCTCGGTGCCGCCCTCGGTCTCGTCGCTCCTGAGGTCCTCGCGATCCCCGGTGCCGAGAGCCAGGCCGTACTGATTTCGCTCGGGAATGAAGAACAGCGTCGGCGCGAAATAGATCGGCGACGGCGTGCGGACGCCGGTGTCGGTCGTGCCGGCATCCAGGATCTTGAAGGGAACCCAGGCCGCGTCGTCGACCCTGGGAGCACAGGTCGCGGCGCTCCCGCAGAGGGTCGACATCGCGCTGCCGGCGGTACCGATTTCGTCCTCGTAGGTCTCGTAGATGCCGTCATTGTTCGAATCCCGGATCAGCTGGCCGTTCTGGATGTCGATGCTTCCCAACCCCGGGAGCTTGGTGCCCGACAGCGGTGACACCGCGGTGAGATCGACTTTGTAGAGATAGCCGGCGGTGGTGCCGATGTAGACGGCATCGAAAATACCGTCCCGGTTGGCATCGAGAACCGCCGGATCCGACGGCGCCGCGCCGGTGCCGTC
>JAAELQ010000295.1 GCA_024226515.1 bacterium | reverse complement strand
TGAGGAGTTGCCTGTCGTCTATGTGGACCTCGACGACGCCGCAGAGAAGCAGTTGAACATCGCCCTCAACCGGATCACTCCCCCCACTCCGAGCGCCAGCGGCAGGTAGCGCTTCCAGAGGGGCTGCGCCTGACGGGTCAGCGCCATGAACCGAGCGTAGTCCTCCTCGGACAGCCCGGCTGCACGCGCCTGTGCAAGCGACCGCTCCGCCTCGCCGAAATCGGAGTTCCGGACCGCCCGGATCCAGCTGAAGTAGTGAAACTCCAGCTCGTTGATCTCGTCCCCGCGCATCCTCGTAAGGCAACCATCCAGCATCGAGATGTCTTGGAGAATCGTAGCGGCCTGGCACGCCATGGGCATGTAGAGCGGACTCGCCTCCCCATCCCGGAGGAGCCCGTTCGCAAGGCGCTGTACTTCCGCTCTCGCGACGGCCGTCAGCGGTTCATCTCCGGCCAGCAACGCGCCCAGAAGCGAAGCTCGGTTCTCCGGAGTGCCCTCGGTCTCCAGCGCCGAGCGACACAGAGTCACCGCCTCGTCACGCCGGCCGAGTTGGAGAACGACGCCACACAGACGGCGCCGCGCGTGATGGAACTCGGGCTGGGACGCGAGGACCTCGCGGAACAACCGCTCGGCCTCGGGAAAGTCACCGGCCTCGCGCGCCGCGTTTGCGCGAGTGAAGACCTCGGCCGCGCCGGAGTCCACGGCGCGAAGCTCGCCGGTGATTCTCGTCGTGAACTCCTCGACGTCGGCCTGGATTTCCTCCTCGGTCGTGGCGTGGGCCACGCCCATGGCGCAGGCGAAGACTATCGTGGTGGCGAGTGCAAGCGACCCGCTCGCGGAGAGGCACGCCGTCATGGCGCTTCGGGAATCGAGGTCGTCCATGTTCTTCTCCGGGTCTGGCGGCGCCGGCTTGGGGTGATCCTAACACGCCCGACGACATCGGATCCGCGCGGACCCGGGATATCGAGTTGTTCTACAATCCACAGAGCTACGACTTGAAGAAACAACGTGCCTGGAGACCTCGGGGCGATTCAATGACCATCTTCGTTCGCAGAGCGAGCATCCTCTTACTCTTCATCCTGTTCGCAAATGCAGCCCTGGCTCAATGCACGTGTGCTGTTTGCCTGGGCGCCGGAGAGATCCACTACGACGCCAAGAAGGTGGAGGAGCACCGCACATCGATCATCCTTCCGGGCGACCCCAACTGGATGAGGGGCTACTCGCACTACGTTCATCTCGACCTGCCCAAGACGACCTCCTACGTGGGCGGTGGCTACGACGTTTGCTACAAGTGCAACGGCACAGGCTTGACGTGCGATCCTGCCAGCCTCCGAAGGCGCACCGACCAGGTGATCACGACCTATCGGGCGAACGGTGAAGGCACGCTGAAGATGGTCGAGACCCACTCCATGGGGGCGACGCTCTACGGGCTGGCCGATGGGAACAAGCGCATTCTGATCCAACCGGGTGAGCTACACATCTATCCCACGAAGAGCGGTCTGGTGCGTTTTGCGACCCGGGTCGATCGCGGACGCACCACGTCAGGACTCTATGCCGTCGGCAAGGGCATCATCATCCCTACCGGCAATTGGCCGGGCATGGTCATCAGCGAAGACGGCCGATTGATCATCGCCTACAACGTCGACACCACTTATTTCTTCTGGGATGGCGAGCGGATAAGGGAAGGGCACAGCGTCAAGGAGTGGCAGTACAAACCGAATGCGACAGAAACCTATTTCTACGACAAGGTCGCCTTCGATTTCGGCGGGAAGACCCTGTACGGGCTGGCAAAGGGCTGGGACAAGTTCATTTTCCCACCGATCTATGAGGACATCGAGCTCCTGGGGAACCGCCCCGAAGAAGGCATCAAGGTGCAGTTCAACGGTCGGTCCGGAACGATCGTGCCGCCATACGGCTCCTTCAGGTTTGCACCGGACGCAAACGAGAACAGCAAGAAGCTCGGGTACCAGTACCACAAGGTCGAAAGGAACGGAAAATGGGCGCTGTTTCTCAGCGAGACGGGTGAGTTCCTTACCGAGTTCAAGTACGACAGGGTTGAGTACATCTATCCGACAAAACGCGGTGTGCAACCCGACCTGTGCATCTCGGCGCACGTTGGGGATCAGGTGGATCATTTCAACGAGAATGGTGAACCGGTCGAGAAACTGGAGACCACGACGATCGCGGAGATCGGCCCGTTGATGTTCGTTGAATCCGGTGATCAGCGTTTTCTCTTTGACCACCATGGCAACCGGCTTGAGACCGGCGAACTGAACGCAGCGACTACCTTCAACGCCAACCGCATCGAGGGCAATTCCGCTTACGCCATCACGCTCACGACCAACGGAGAAACCACCCATGGCATTTTCCACAACAACGACGCGAAGACCTACCACAGCCATGGTGTGTATAGCGAAATAGAGAGCATAGGTACGAGCTCAAGGTGAAGAAGGACGGCAAGTGGGGTGTGATCACGCCGAACGGCGGCATCGTGATTCCGTGTGAATACGACGAGCTGCGCCTGGACTCGGGTAAGTACGAGTACGCCGTCGCGAATGATGGGAAATGGGGCATGGCCCGTAAGGGCAAGGGCATCACCTTTCCCCTGGAGTACGAGGATGCGGGCCACTGCGACCGCTACTACGTGGCCAAGAAAGACGGCCTATGGGCCTTCTTCTTCGATGAGACCGGAGAGCAGTTGAGCAAGTTCGAGTACGAATCTTACGAGAGGAGATCTGGAACTCTCTTCATGTACAAGAAGGGGCGGAAGTACCGGATCTACGATCTGAAGGCGAGGAAGATCAAGTAGGCCTGCTCGTCGGCTCCAGTATCCCCTGGCATCCTCGACCATCTCCTACCCCACGCAACGAGCGACCCGCGCTCGATTCCGAGACTCCGCGGTCACCGGCAAGAAACCCTGACTGGTGAGTGGATCGATGTGACTCTGCGGCATGCCGGCTGTCTCAGGAAGTGAGGCGCGTCACGATCGTGGCATCGCCTCGGACCGAGGGGCATCGAATACACGCAACACATGTGTTGCACCTGGGAATCTTGCAAAAAACCGTGTAGTTTGTGCGCTGTCTTGTAACCAACGGCTCATCGGCGCGTAAGACCAGCGCGAGGGACACGAGTTGCATGATCGTCGCCCCCGCACCTGACACAGGAGAGTCTCGAGAATGAGTCGCATCAAATGGAGCCGGCGCATCGGCAAGTGTTTCGACCTGCGTCCCGTCGAGCCACGTGAGACCAGCCCGAGCACGGTACGAGCCCTGACTCGCGTCATGGACGACATCGAGCGGCGCTTCTCGCCCAGAGCTCGCTATAGCTCGGATCACGGAGACGAAGTCTCGCAAGACTGATCCTGTCAGCCCTCAAGCTCCTCCCTTTTCGTCCGATGGTACGGAGGCACGGAGGGTTGGACATGGCGATCGAGGCGACAGGAATCCTGGCGGAATCTACACACGCGCACCGGGTCTCGGCGGAACAGAACCGACCGGAACGGTCCGCGAGCCGAAGAAACGATGAAATCGGCCCGGAGAGGTCCGATCGTGACCGCTTCGAACACTCGAGATCCGGGCGAAGTAGGCGGTTCCTGGAGCGATTCAGGCGACTGTCCAGCGAGGCCTTCGAACGTCCCGACAAGAAGCACGGGATCGTCAGGGAGCTCAAGCAGCAGTTTCGCAAAGCACTCCGCACGCTCAAGGAAGCGGGAGCACTCGACAAACACGAGTTCAAGGCACTGCGCAAGGCGTTCCGCCACGCGCTGAAGGCCGCTGCTTCCACCGACGTCGCGTCGACCGAGCTCTCCCGCGAGGCGAGCGTGGAGCAATCGCGTCGTGTTTCGATCGACATCCGGACGGCCGAGGGTGACTCGGTGCAGATCCGGTTGCAACGAAAGACCAGCGTCGACGAATCGGTCCGAATCAGTTCGGATGGCGAGAACGGAACGTCGATCCGGACACAGAGGACCGTCGCTCGTCAGTCCGCTCTCAGTTTCACGGTCGAGGGCGACCTGAACGACGACGAACGCGCGGCGATCGCAGACCTCGTGGCCCGCGTGGACCAGCTGGCGGTCAGGTTCTTCGACGGCGACGTCCAGGCCGCGCTGGAACACGCGCAGGAGTTCGGACTACCCGACGAGGAGATCGCGGCGTTCTCGGTCGACCTCGCCTACAGCATGGAAGCACGCGCGATCACCGCCTACCGCGAGGTCGGGGCGTTGGCCGCTCCGGCGGAAAAAACCGGTGCATCGGCGGCGGACGATCTGTTCGCCGACGTTCGTGAGCTGGCGAACAGCGTCCGACTGCAGACTCTCTTCGCCGAGAGCCGGCGCCTCGTGTTCGATTTCGTCCGCGGCGCCGTGGGGATCGACATGCCGACCGGAATCGAGACCGACGCGAATGCGCCTCCGGTAGCCGAGCTGGCGTCTCGGGAAGTCTAGAGCCGGCTACAGGCCGTATCCCTTCGACATCGAGAGTCGATCGCGGTTCACCGCTGATCGAACGGGCCGGAGAACCGCCCAGCGGATCTTGCCACGCGCTCCGCCTCTGCGAGGAGCTTCTGCGAGGTCTTCTCGTCGACGTACTGCTCGCCGCAGGTTTTGCAGACCTCCGCCGGGACCGATTTCAACACGATCTTCGTGTCGCACGCCTCGAGGGTGACGCGAACCGGTTTCGACACCGTGCGCCCCTTCTTGCAGATTACACATTTCACCCGTCTGACCTTCGGCGAAACGTCGCATCCCAGTTCCAGGGATCCGGCTCGTAGGCCGTGATCACGATCGGCGGGCCTTCCTCTTCGTTGCCGGCGGCAACGACGTGTAACGGTCGTTGCCCGACGAACCCCAGAACTAGCCGCCCCGCGTAGGGTGGATCATCCGGGTACGATTCGATCGACACCCCTGCATCGAGCACGTGACGGACATCCTCGCTCGATATCCCGCGCTCGAACATACGGTGGATCGCATGAACACTGAACATCAACTCCCACATGGTCGCTCACGCTACCACGAGGGTTTGGCTACGGACAGCCGGTCAACATCCGAGCCTTCCGCCCGAGTCGACGCCGTACGATCCGGCACCGCAGGCGCTCGAGCCGCTTGCGAGCCGGTGCTGCCCGATCTCGGCAACCGGTCAAGCAACGGCGTCGCCGACAACCATTGGTTGACTGCCATTCCTCCGGCGACAGCCGCTCCGATCAGCGCGACGCAACGCGGACGAATCAATCACTTGGAGTGTATCGGGAATCCACGAGGATCTGGATGGGGTACCTGGCCCAAAACCGGGCTCCGTTGTGACCAAGAAGTGCCCAAGCGAACACTGAATCCCGTGCCCTCGTGGTCGTTACGTTGTCCGCGTGGGCCGCCGAGTACGCGACTCTTCGACGTCGGTCGCCGAGACGAGGTATGATGCTACGAGAATCGCCGACACGTGGAGCGAAGCGAGGGGCAAGTGGGGAACATCGGATAGCGAAGACATGGCGTGGTCCTCCGACAACACGTGCAGTCAACCGCCGGGGCGCACGACCCGCAGCATCTCGGCGAGCACGCGTCGCGGCTGGGGAACCGACTGAAACATGTGGCGACAGAGCACCAGGTCGAATGTACCTTCGTCGAAGCCGAGATCGAACGCGTCGCCGGATGCGAAACGGATCCGCTCGCCGATGTCGGCGTGCCGCTCTCGCGCCTGATCCAGATGGGCGCCGATCAGGCCGATCCCGATCCGATTCGCCGAGGGAAAGCGGCGGGCCAACCGACCCATGATCTCTCCCGTCCCGCAGCCGACGTCGAGCACGCGCATCGCCGCGGGCAAGCCGTAGCGGTCCAGAATCTCGGACTCCTGCGGCCAGCTGGCGTCCGCTTGGGCGGCCAAACCGCGCACCAACGATTCGTCAGACATCTGACGCGCCTGAGGATTGCGGTCCGTCGGTTCGTTGGTCTTCATGCTCCCCGTTCGAAGGGCAGGATACCGCAGACCCTGGCGCGCCGGATCTTTGCGGCGACCTCCGGGGCGGCCGCGCCATGCGGATCTCGTGGCGAGATCGCGTGGACGGAGGTGGATCCATGGCGACGGTGAATCAGCTGAAGGCGGAACTGAGGAAAAGCGGTCGACTTCCTCCGACTTCACGATGTCTTGTACGCCGATCGGATCGACCACGACCTCGATCGTCGACGCGACCCTACCCGCGGCAAGCCAAACGCTGTTCTACCACGTTCGCTCCACGGCCCCCAATGCGGGCAACTGGGGATTGAGCTCGACCGGCGTCGAACGCATCGTGCCCTGCGTCCCTTGACTCGCAGCTGAAACGGTCCGGCCCCGCCCACGCGCGCCGCTCCGTCAACCGCGTGATTCGACAATCTTCCCCATGGACAGTGGCCCACTCACTCGCACGCGTCTCCGATGCCGTCACCGTCGGAGTCTTCCTGGCCCGGATTGAAGACGGCAGCGCAGTTGTCGCAGGTGCTTCCGACCCCGTCGTCATCCGGATCTCCCTGGAACGGGTTGAAACTGAGCGGGCAATTGTCATCGCAGTCGGTCGTGACCAGATGCTCGCAGGGGTTGTCTCCCGCGGTCGGCGATCCGTCGCCGTTCTCGAGAATCCCGTCGCCGTCTTGATCCGCATCGCAGACATCGCCGCCCTCTTCACACACCTGGCCGGTCGGATCCGAACAGACCATGCGATCGACGCACTCATTCTCCGCCGTGGCGTCGGTGTTCGTTTGATCCGAGTTGAAGATCTGCGAGCAGTTGTCGCAGATGTCGCCGAGGGAATCGAAGTCGCTGTCCTGCTGAGCGAAACCGACCCGAATCGGGTTGTTCGTCGTGTTGCAGTTTGGGTCCGGATTCGGTGGACAGATGTCGATGAAGTCGTCGACACCGTCCTGGTCTCTATCGGCGCAAGGGTCGGGACAGGCCAGGTTCGGAAGGACGGGCCGCGGAGCCACGGGCAAGGCGTTACCCAGAGATCCGCGGGCACCGTTGATCTCCGCACCGACCAGATAGTAAAAAACGGTTCGTGGCTTGGGCCCGCAGAACGGGGTGCCGGAGAACGGTGGGCAGATCCCCTCATCGTCCGAAATCGACGTCAGGTTCAAAGCCGCTTTGAAACACTGGTGATTGTAACCCCTGGCCAGGCCAACCGTGTAGTAGCCCCGGAACAAGTTGTACGTGGCCCCCGGAACGAAGTCCCAGGCGAGGGTGATCTTGGCTGCGGGGTAGCCCGCGCTGGGCCAGTTCAGATTCGTGACTTCGGGCACCACCTGCCCGAGCAGCGACGGGTCCGGAGTGGGATCGCAGGCATCCCCGATCTGATCGTTGTCCATGTCGGCTTGATCGGGGTTGACCGTATCCGGACAGTTGTCGCTGCAGTTGTCGATCGTGTCCCGGTCCGAGTCGTCCACCTCGTCGACGACGCCGTCGCAATCGTCATCCAGACCGTTGCCGCAGATCTCAGGTATTCCACCTTCGTTGAGGATACACTCGAGGACTCCGTTGTCGGTATCGCAGACCTGGCGCCCCGGCTGGCAGATTCCGGGCAGTCCCGTGTCGCAGGCAGCGCCTCCCTCCGGGTTGCCCTCGTCAACCAATCCGTTGCAGTTGTCGTCAATCTGATTGCACAACTCCGGAATGTCCTGCATGTCGTCGGCGAGGCCGTTGCAGTCATTGTCCAGGTTGTCGCAGATCTCCGGAACCGGTGTCCCCGGGACACACGAGTCGCTTCCGCCGGAACAGAATCCGGTCTCCGCGCACTCGCCGAGCCCACAGGTCGTCGCGAATTCATCGACGATCGTGTCGCAGTCGTTGTCCAGGTTGTCGCAGACCTCGTCCGTCGGTGGGTCCGGCACACACGAATCGACTCCAGCCGTACAGAGACCCGTCGAGGCGCATTCGCCCGGTCCGCCGCAGCTCGTTGCATAGTCGTCGATAGTGCCATCGCAGTTGTTATCCAGGTTGTCGCACACCTCGGCCGTCGGGCTGCCCGGTTGACACGAGTCGACTCCCGCCGCGCAGACGCCTACGGCGCCGCACTCGCCGACGCCACAGGCCGTGGCGAAGCCGTCGACGTTCAGGTCGCAGTCGTTGTCCAGGTTGTCGCAGACCTCGGGATTGCCGGGGAATCGATCGGGGTCGTTGTCGGCACAATCCGCCTCCCCCGGGCAGCCGGGCCCTGACGTTGCGCCGGCCCCGTCCTGGTCGGCATCGGTACAATCGTCGCAGGCATCTCCGGAGCCGTCGTTGTCCGAGTCGAGCTGGTCGTTGTTCGCCTCATCCGGGCAGTTGTCGTTGCAATCGAGTACCAGGTCCCCGTCCGTGTCTTCCGGGATTCCACACGGGCAGTTCCCGCCCGCGAGTGTTCCTATGATCGACGAGGAATTGCCGGAGGAGGCGGCGGTGTAGCTCACTGTCGTACTCGTCACCACGCGGTAACCCTCCGCGGGTTCAAGGTCGAAGTTGACCCCGGACGTGCCAGTGTAGCTAACGACCGCGCCGGTGGCGCAGTCGTACCGGCCGACCGCGTTGGTCACAGCCGCCCCCGCTTGAGTGTTGACGTCGTTGATCAAGTCCTCCGCGTTGATCAGCGGAGAGTCGTACGGGATCGAGATCCAGTTCACTCCGTTCCCCGGCCCCGGATCGAGCCCGACCAGGGTGGTCGTCGTGTCACCGTCGCCGGCGTCCATGTCCAGTGAGGTCGCCGCGGATACGTCGACCCAGTAGGCAAGGCCCTCCGTCGTGTCGATACAGAAACAGCTCGAGCTACAGATTGCGGCGCCCGGCTCCACGGCCGTCGCGCCGCACGAGTCGGGAGTGTCGCAGAGAGCACATTGCGATCCGTTCCATGAGTAGTACTGATCGGTCGACGGCACGTACTTGGAGACCCGCACGCCAGCGGATATGGCACCCAGGAGATCCTCGGCCCGGTTCAGGCTCGGACTCTGGACCGTCTTGGGCAACGAGATCACGAAACGACCGGCACCGGTGAAATCGATTCGCCGGCCAATCGGGTCCCCCACACACGTACCGCTGCTGCAGCTGTCGTCCGTGGTGGCCGGATTTCCGTCATCGCACGGGCACGTGACGCTGACGATGACATTCGCGGAGTCTCCACCGGGTCCACGACTACGCGTAAAACACCCCGGGTCGGAGCTGCAGCGTACGTCAACCTGGTAGTTCGTGTTCTGCGTGGGTGCCTGGAGCAGGATCGGGTTGTCGGTCCAATCTCGCAGCAGCCCGTCAACGTCGCTCGAGAAACGAAACTGCAAGACGCCGTCGATACACTGATCGGCCATGGAGCCGGAGGCATCCAGTGCGACGGGCTGTCCCGGCGCAACGAGATTGGGGGGAACGGCAACGAGAACCGCTGTTACGCTGCCGCACGGTGGACCACAGGGGGCTAGCGCTGAGTTGTTCGTATTGTCGTTACTGAGGGTTGCAGGCGTGCTCAGCGTGTCGGTGATCGTGACGTCATCGATCCACCACCCGTCGTCTCCCGGGTCCGGGTTGAAGTTGAATATGGATTCGTACGTCTCGAAAGCCCCGGCCTTCGTCGCCGTACTCAGGAATCGGACTCGGATCCGGCGGCCGCGAAAGCGCTCGAGATTGAACTTAGTTTCGATCCACGTGCCGATGCCGATCGTCCCTTCCAGACCGGGTCCTTCGGCATTCCCCAGCAACGTCGTGGCAAACGGACGGAACGTGTCGCCCAGATAGGCGAAAGAAAACTCGGGGAAACAGGTTGACGACGGTCCCAGGCGACGATCGGGGTCGCCGGGATCGAAGAAGTCGTCCTCGTTGTCGCCATCGTCGATCGGATCAAACATGCAGTTGGTCAGACCGTCGGTCCCCTGCTGGTCGTACGCGTTTTGATAGGGCTCGAGCTTGATCCAGTCTCCGACGGCAGTGCCGGCCGCGTTGGCCAACTGGACCTGCACGACAGCTCGGTCGGCGGATTCGCCCGGAATCAGATTCAGCGTCCGCGCGTCGGCGAGGCTGATCTGCTGCTTGAAACTCAGCTCAGGGCTGACGCCGTCCCATCCGAGGGAGATCGGGTTATTGCTTCTCACCGCCTCGAGTGTCGCCATCGGCGTCGTGTGTTCGTCGGCGGCCGGCCCGAAGATCCCCATGTACAGCGAGTGGGTGCCGGTGTAGGCCCTGCCGCCGTCGACGTCGGACGGCCGATGAACTTGCCAGAAGAACGCGTCGGCTTGCAAGGCCGTTGCGCCGATGAAACAGTCGGTGATCTCGCCGTGGGAATTCGAATTCAGCCAATCGGGGTCGCTGTACTGACAACGAAATCCGTCCGACGCGACGAACGGATCGCCGGAATGGAGCCCGAAGTCGAGGTTCATCGTCGTGAACGAACCCAGACCGCTCGCGAACTCGAACCCCTCGAAGTAGGTCGTCGGTGCGCCTCCTCCGGCCCCGTTGAGGTCCAGGTCGAGAACGAGGCTCTGCGGCCGCGAGTTTGCACCGAACTGGTCGCACTGGAGGATGACCGTGAAGCGGGCGCTGTAGTCATCCAGCTCCGTCTTTGAGGCCAACGTACGGTCGGCGACGGACGAAACGTGAAACCGAAACGCCTGGGCCGTGAGCGTTTCCTGATCGACCTCGAGATCGCCGATCGAGACGAAGGAGTCGATGATGCAGTCGATCTTGGAATCGTTGCTGGCCAGGCGTCCGGTGCATCCGGTCAGATCGACGTCGGTCTTGTTCGCGACGCGAATCTGCATGTCGACGGTCTCGTTCGTGTCGGCCCAGCCATCGTTGTCCCCGTTGTCGGAAAGCACCGAGCCGACAAACGCCAGGTCACCCGACGTGAGAAACACCGTCGTGGTCGTCCGCACAAAGCCCTGTGCGGCAGGGTCCACGTCGTTCAGGCAGGTCCCGCCCGTGCCGTCGTCGCTGTCCATGTAGGTCACGGTAACGGTGGGATTGTCGTTGCCGACAACTTGCGCGAACAGAGTCCCCGGGACATCGTAGGACACCGACAGCGGAATCGTCGCGCGGTAGACACCGGACCCGATAGACGTCTCCTGGAGGAGCAACCTCTCGCCCGGGTTCCGCTCGACCTCCGTTTCGATCTCGACCGAGATCTCTCGTTTGCCGTCAAAACCGCAGTCGGAAACCCCATCACCGATGCCATCCAGGTCGCAGTCGGTGTCGTTGTCGTGTGATGAGTCCAGGACCGAGATCGTGAGCAGGGCGTTGCCCTCGTAGAAGTTAGTCGTCTCCAACTCGACAGCAGCGCACTGGCCATCGACCGAACAATTGGTCGCGTCCGCAACGAGATCGAACTCGCGCCACTCGATCACCATGTCGTCCACGGTCACACCGAAACCAGGGGACGGGTCCGGATAGCTGGGATCGGGCTTCTCGAAATTGATCATGCCCAGCGCGGCGTGGAACGTATCTCCGGTCGTGCCGTAGATGTCTTCCAAGGTCGAGAAACGCATGTCCGGTCCGTTGAACGCAGAGATGTTCATGTTGCGAATCGGTCCATTGCTCTGGACATACTCGTCCACCGCGGCGTTGTCCTGGATGCAGGGTCCGGCCAAGCCGGCGTCCACGCAGTCCACGATCCCACCCGGGCAGATCACATTGACGCCGTCCGCGCAGTAGGCATCCGCCTCGTCGTTATCCGCGGGTCGGGCCAGGCCGGGCGTGGGGAGCACACCGTTGCTCTCGAAAAAGCAGGCGTTCTTGCCGACCCGGTTGTTGCCGACCACTCCATTGACACTCTGGCCAATGACGTTGGTCGGCGCAAACAACGAGTAGCCGTCTGCCAGGTCGGGGTTCCCCTCTTGTGTCACGGCTCCGAAGCCGCCCGATCCGTAGTTCAGCACCGTCAGGTCGGCACGCGTGTCGACGGGCTCGAGCCGGTCGAGATCGTTGTCCAGCTCCCAGGTCAGGAACACGTTCGCGTCCGGCAGGTCGACGAGCTGGTTCCAGCTCCAGTTGGTGATCTCGGCGGTGGAACTCGAACTGACCTTCTGGATATCCGGCGTCAGCAGCAGCTCGAACCACGTGCGCTGCCCCGTGTCTCCGCTGACCACTTCGAACGCCTGACATTGGCCGGGGTTGTTGCCCAGCACCAGGCAGGAGCCTGTCGTGCCTCCGATGCGCCCCGTGTGCCACGCCCCGCCGGTGCTTTGCCCGGACCCGTTGCACGGACCGAGATCGATCGTGCCGATCAAGCAATCGGCATTGATGTAACAGTACGTACCAGGATCGACGGCACAGCTTGCGGGCGCGCGGGTCTGCCAGCCGCAACCACCGGCATTCGACCAGTTGCGGTCCAGCACGTTGTTGAGCGGGTCGCGGTCCTCGATCGATAAGCACGTCGCTGCCGGCGGGTTAGCGCCGAGGCAGTCGTTATTGTTGAAGCAGGACAGATCCTCGCGGGGCGGGCTACAGCGACGATCGTTGACACCATTGAAGTTCTTGTCCTCCCCCCACTGAGCGATCGTATCGAAAATGGTGCCTTCGTCGCTGGCCGCACCGAGGCCAACGCGGAAGCCACCGTCGTCGAGATCGAGATGCCACGGCGAGCCCAGACCGAGGTTCTTGGTGCCGCCCGCTGTGAGATCGCCGTAAGTGCGGGTCTCGAATCGGTAGTCTTTGACGAGGTCACCGATATGCGTGGTCGGGTTCTCGACCAGTTCGTTCTCGTTGAAGTCCCGGATCTCGCTGCCGCCGGTCGGGAAATCGGTGCTGTAGAACGTATCGGTTTCATCGACGTCGAGGGTCTGACGCGAGACGCCGGCGGCGACGGAGACCATTCCCGAAACGGGTGCCGTCAACTCGAGCACGAGCTCGACCTCGGGCTCACCCGGAATGAAGGCATCCATCTGAATCGAGAAGTTCGCCGCGACCGAAGCTCCGACGGGTAAGTGACCGATCTGCAGCGGCGAGTTGAGGATGGTCATGTAGCCCGGGCATGGTGAGTTCGTGTCGCGGAAGGAATCCGTGCAACCGGCTCGGACCGGATCGCCGGGAGCGCAATCCTCATCTGCGATCGAATCGTTTGCCACGACACAACGCAGCGAGGCCTCGACCTGCTCCAGATCGATCTGCTCCGCCGAGGAAAAGGCGAAATTGAACTGGAGCTGCTCCCCGGCATCCATGTATTTGTCGGGAGCGCCGAACTCCCTGAAGCCGCGCGCGTTGGTCTCACAGCCGCCGTTGATACGGTAGGGCACGTCCCGCCCGAACTGGCTGAAGGTGATCGACCCGACGTTGACCTTCGCTCGGCAATCGACCGCAGCAGTGCTGACGCGAGTCTTGTTCGGATCCGGCGAGCCCGACGTCTCGTCGCGATAGATGACCCTGATCGTATCGCCGGTGCGCACGTCGAGGATTCCGTTTCCGTTGATGCGCTGCGTGGTGGCGAGCGGCAGATCGACGGACACGAAGCCAAGCGCCGGCGCGTTGGGTTGCGCGAACTGGATCCCGGTCTCTTCATCCACCAGCGATGGCCCATCGAACACCTGAACGGTCACACGGGTCTCGATCTCGTTCGGGGTCAGTCCGCCCGCGAGGTCGGAGGCCTCGTCGAATTCGTTGATCGTGATTCTGGCCTTGCCGTTGCAGGAGTATTCGACACGATCCAGATGAACCGAGGAGAGGACACCCACTCCCCCGGCGACCGACAACGCGTAGTCCTGGTTAGAATCGGAACCGCCTCCCGGCGCGATGACTCGAACGGTCCACAGGCCGGTTTCGATCTGGGTGTCGTCCGAGGGGTTTGCATCGGGGCCTTCCGGGTGATCGTTGTCGCCGTCCAGATCGTTGGTCAGGAAGATCGCCTCGGTCGGGTTTTCCGTGTCGTGGGGCGGAAGTGTCGCGTTGCCGCGAAGGCAAATCGGCAGGCTCCATGCACTCGCATCAGGCTTCGGGTTTCCTGTCTGTCCGCTGAAATCAGGGCAGTCTTCGCTGAACGAATCGGTCTGCCCGTCGCGATCGTCGTCGTCCGTAAAGTAGTTGCCGAAGTAGGTTTTTCCCGACTGCGGTGCGATCAACTCCAGGTGCAGATCGTTGTCCAACGCAGGCCCCGAGTCCTCGAGCCAGGCAAGCGCGACGCGCAGCTCTTGATTCGGATCGACTACCATGAACGTACCGGTCTGCGTCTCTCCGCCGACTGCGTTGATGCTCCCCAAAAGACCGGAGATAGCCACTCCTGGGCCACCCGCAATATCATCCGCGACCAGCAGGCCGGTGGGTGCGTCGGGATGGGTTTCGAGCTTGAGCACGTTGTCCAGCTCGATCACGCCGTACCCCTGCTCGCGGTTGAACCGAAAGGGCTGTGTCAGACCCGAACCGGTCATGAAATTGGCCGAGCCGACGAGAAGGGACTTGACCAGAGCGCCGGAGATGTTCGGAACGATGTCGGCGGCGTTCGCGACGTTCGAGGACGTTCCGTCGGGATAGAACCCCTGAGCGAAGTAGTCGCGAATCAATGCGCCTGCCCCCGCTGCGGCCGCAGCCGCGAGACTCGTGCCGGAGTGGCCGGCCGACAGGTCACACTCAACGGGAGCGTTCTGATCGTTATCGCTCGAACGGCAGACGTAGCCGCCGTCGATACCCATGTTCCCTTCGACACCGAAGTCCGTCCCGGGAGCCATGAGCTGCGGGGCAATGCGGTTTCCCGGTCCGGGGCCGGTGGCCGAAAACTCCGCGCGTCCCTCGACCGCACCGCCGATTCCGGTGTCGTTGGCGCTGCCGCTGGCACCGATGGCCAGGCCGTTCTTCGTCGTGGCCGGGGTGCCCAGTGTTCCCGGATCGGAAACGTTGTCGTTATCAACGTCCTGACTCGCGTTGCCCGCGGCGACGAAGACCATCGCGTCCCGTCGCTCGAACAAGAAGTTGTCGATGTCCTGAGCGTTGGCCGTGTAGGAGTTCGAGTTGGCACCCCACGAGAAATTCGAGATGCGGGCGCCCTGGTTGTCGTACGCCTTCTCGAGAGCACCGACGGCACCACCGGCGGCCCACAGGTCTCCCGTGAAGATCGTGTCCTGAAGCGGATCGGAGCAGGCGACGGCAGCCGGAGTGATCTGTCCGTCGTAGACGACGAGCCGGGCTTTCTTGGCCACTCCGTCGGCTCTCCATGTGTCGGTGACACCGGGCTCGGGATTCCGGTGAACGACGCGGCCGCCGTAGTAGCCGGGCAAATCGTCCGAAGCCCAACCGGCCGCGATGGCCGCGACGACGTGGCCGTGCGTGAAACCACCTTGGGATGGCGCATCACAACCGACGAGATCACCCCTGCCACCGAACTGGTCGGTCGACTCGTAGGCCAACACCTTGCGGTGCACTCCCCCCGGACCGGCGTTTCCGCCGGAGGTTCCGGGTGTGCCGGGAGACGTGGCGGTGTCCGAGAGATCGCTGGCGTCGAGTTGGATACCCGAATCGAGAACCATGATCACCTGAGGTGTGCCCGGACAAGCCACGCAGTTCGCGTCGCCCTCGCCGCCGCCGTCGATACCCCGAGAATGGTACGGTGTCGAGCCGTGGTTCCAGGCGCCGGTCTGGATCACCGTGGTCGTCTCTTCGCCGGTCGGATGCACGGGGAGGCTCTCGAAGATCTGGAACACGGGTTCGAGCGCAGCGACATCGGCGAGCTTGCTGCGGTGGATCGAGACGATCAACGTGTCGCCGTAATTGCGTTCGATCGTTCCACCCATCACTTCGATGGCCCGGACGACCGGTTCGGAAGCCTCGTCGCGGTGCAGCAGCACCTCCAGGTCGTAGACCTCGGACATGGCCTTCAACGGGTCGCGCAAGGGTGTGCGTCCGATGGTCGGATCGAGTTTGAAACCGAGGTGATAAGGCTCGGCAACGAGAACTCCAGCCTTGGAGCTCGCTTCGGCCAGCGTCGCCGCGTTTATTCGAACCAGCATCGCCGACACGGGCATCGAACGCACGACGCCTCCGCCCTGCGCCTCGATCGCCCGTTCCAACTCGGCGCGGAGCCCGCTCCGGGCCGCGTGCGGGTCCATTTGGAGGATGAAGTACTGGTACTCGAGCTGGCCCAACTTGTTCGCCGTCTGCAGCTCCACGGGAATCACCTGCCGCGAATCGGCGAGTCGAAACGTGCCGACGATGCTGTGCAGCACACCCGGCGCTCGGACCTCGTCGGGTCTAACGTGACCGTAAAAGGGACCGGCAACATAGGGCCAGATGTAGTTACCGCGTGCGAAGGTCGTACTCAGACGACGACTGAGATCCCCTTGGGCCTCCAGAAAGCGGTATGCATTCGCGCCACGTCTTCCCAGCGAAGCAGACCGCTCGGCCGCAAACACGGCGAGTTGCGCTGCCAGGCACAGGATCGTTACGAGCGTGAAGAAGACGGTCTTGGCCGCGTCCGTGCGTCGCCTTCGGTACATGCTGCCCCTTTCTGATCGTACGTGAAGTTCGTCAAGTAGAACCGCCGTACGGTCAACTCGGAAATGCCCCCTGCTTCCTGGATAACACGCGTTCCAGGAAGGAGTCAACGCAGCATTGACGTCGCGCGTTGCATACACGCAACGGCTTCGCCACTGACCCGGCGCGCAAGGAGCTTCCTCACAGCCAGAGCTCGAGGCCGGATCCGGTTGCCTTGAAGTAGCCCACGGCGTAGACATTGCCGTCGCCATCCGTCGCCAACGAAAAGACAGCGTCGGGCTGCACATCACCCACCTGAGTCGCCCATGTGAACTCCTGCGCACAGGTCGGAGGCCAGACGAGTAATGCCATCGCGCACAGTGTTGCGAATAGCGGTGTTCGGGAGGGAAGTCGAGACATCGTCGTCCTCCTCGCTTGCCGAGTCTCCTCGACCGCCGATCGAGCGGATGCCGAGTATTGTCTCCCGGCGCTTGATCGAATCGACGTTCACCCCGTCTTGCGCGTGAGAATCTGATGTCGCAGACCGGATCCGTGTCAGGGAGCGGCGCAATGCCCGCCAGAAATCTAACTCCAAGCGGTCCGACGAACGGGGGCGTACGCTTCCTCGGGGTGACCCACGGCGGCTTGTCCTCTCAGGGAATCGGCCCTCCGACACACCCGGGCGTCGTGATCCTCACGTTGTCAGTGTGCGCCGCCGATCGCGCGACTCTTCGACCCCGTTCGCCGATGCGGAGCTATGATGCTAGGAGACTCGCTGGCCCATGGAGCGAGGCGAGGGTCACGTGGGGAGCGTCGGATAGCGAAGATGCGACACGCACGCGGGTTCGTTGAGTTGATACCGGACGTGGTCGAGGAGACCACCCATCTCGTCGAGCGGACGCATGATGCGTCCGTGGAGCGGTGGGCACGACTGTTTGCATGGAACGAGCCCGCCGGGAGTTCGGCCAGGCTCATCGCCGGCATCCAGACGACTGTATCCGGAAGCGTGTTCAAGTCGATACGCGCGGTCAACGGATTCACTCGCTTTGCGGTGAGTTCCCTCGCCGATGTCGCCGTGGCTGAAGACATTCAACTCGCGAAGCCTGTCGGCTCGAGCGCGGCAGGAACCGCGGGCCGGTACGCCGACTATCTGCAGGCGTCCCTCAACGGTTTCTGGGGCGACTCTCTGAGCCGGCGGAAGAGCCGCCTCGCTCTCGGAATGACCCTCCGCCACCACGGACGGCATCTCCCGGCCACACCGCAGGCTCTTGCAGCGGCGTTTCCCAGGCCGACGAACAAGGTGTGCGTCTTCGTTCACGGCCTGGCCACGACCGAGTGGCTGTGGAGCCGTTCCTCGGAGGAGCTCAACGGCGATCCGGGCGTGACGTTCGGCACGCGGCTTCGCGACGATCTCGGCTTCACGCCGATCTATCTGCGATACAACACCGGTCGGCACATCTCCGAGAACGGACGCGCATTGGCCACGCTGCTGGCCGAGCTGCTGGAAGCGTATCCCGTTCCCGTCGAGGAGATCGCGCTCGTCGGCCACAGCATGGGTGGCTTGGTGGCGCGAAGTGCCGCGCACTACGCGCGTGAGACTCGCGAGCCCTGGGTCGCACACCTCCGTCACGTCGCGTGTATCAGCTCGCCGCATCTCGGTGCGCCGCTCGAGAAGGCGGCTAACCTGCTCGCCGGGGTCCTGAGAACCGTCAAGGTAGCGGGTGCACAGGTTCCGGCCGAGTTGCTCGACAGTCGCAGCGCGGGCGTCAAAGACCTGCGCTACGGTTACACGGTCGACGAAGAATGGGCCGGCAAGGATCCCGACGAAGTGTTTGCCGATGCCCGGCGCAACGTGCCCCTTGTCGACGGAGTCCGTTACTACTTTCTGGCGGCGACGATCTCGCGCGACCCGGATCACCCGATCGGCCGGTGGCTCGGAGACCTGCTGGTTCGGCTGCCGAGTGCGTCCGGCGAGGCACACGAGCCCGCCCGCCGGATCCGGTTCTCCAACGGGGCGGTGCTCTCGGGGATGAACCACGTCCGCACCGCATACCATCCCGAAGTCTACGAGGCATTACGCGACCTTCTGGCGGCATAGGCCATGTGGGTTTCTGGTGGCCTGAGGTGCGGACCGCGGTAGACTTTCATCATGGGCGTCAAGCGAACACCGGGGCTTGCGGCGCTCGTCGTGCTGGTCGCGCTGGCATCGACGGCGACGGTCCATGCCGGCTCGGCATGGCAGCTCCAGATCCAGCATCCCGACGACGCGTTCATCCACTCCGAGGGTTCCCAGGGCCCGGGCTGGGTCAAGTTCCTCATCCTGACCTCCGCCCCGAACACGGTGTACTTCCAGGACAGTAACCTCTACGAGTTCCACTACGATTTCGCCGTCAACGAATTGGCGCAGTTCGCCGGAATGACGCCGTCTGACTTCGACGACGTGACGCTCTTCGCTTCCGAGCAGCAGGCACATCTGGGTGCCGTACTGATCCCACCCACCGCAGCGGGCCAGCATGTGTTCCCGGAATACGGGATCCAGCTCGTACGCCAGGACGCCTACGGCGCAGCCGAGACGCTGGGCATCCTGCAGACCGTTGCAGCCAACGTGATCGCCAGCCAGGGTGTGCGGCCGTACTACATGCCCAGCTTCGAACAGCTTGCCGTGGCAGAGACGAACGCCGCGCAGTTCGAGTCCGCGGGCTTCCCGGTCAGCAGCACCGCGCGCTGGGCCGACGGGAACGCTTGCTACTCGCACGGCTGGGCGCTGGGCACGTTGAAGTTCTTCACGGCCGACCAGATCGATGCGGCGTTCCTGGCCGGGAATCTCACATCGGAGGACATCCTGCTCACCGACGGCATCCCCGCCGAGATTCCGTTCCTCGCCGGAGTGATCAGCCTCGCCCCGTCGACCCCGAACTCGCACGTCGCGCTCCTGGCGCAGACGTTCAACGTGCCCTTCGCCTTCCTCGCGGACGCCGGCGACGCACAAACGGCCCAGTCGCTGATCGGCCACCGGGTGGTGCTGCGGGTGCTCGACCGGCTGGCGGCCTGTCAGGTGCGCGTCGTCGATACCGATGGTGAACTGAATCCATCGACGGTCGAGAGCATCCTCGCTTTGAAGGCGCCTCCGGTGCTCGAGATCTCTCCCGTCGAAACCTTCGGGGCGTACAGCGCAGCAACCGACGGGCTGTTGCTCTCGGACATCCGGTACTTCGGCGGCAAGGCGGCCAACTTCGGGATACTGCGTCAATCGATTCCGGCGTCGAGCCCGGTGTCCACTGCGTTCTCCTTCGACCTGTGGACCGAGTTCCTGGATCAAGTCATGCCCGGCGGCAGCACGCTGCGTGAAGAGATCGCGCAACAGCTTTCGCCGTTCACCTATCCGCCGGAGATCAGCACTCTGGACAACGTCCTGAATGGCCTCCGCGACCGGATCAAGGACGACACGCTGTTCTCCCCCGCGGTGACATCCGCCGTGCTGGCCACCTTGCAGGAGGCGGCATACGACTTCGACCCCGGCCGGAAGCTGCGCTTTCGCAGCTCGACCAACGTCGAGGACAGCGATCAGTTTACCGGGGCCGGACTCTACGACAGCTTCAGCGGCTGTCTGGCCGATGATCTGGACGCGGACACGACGGGGCCGAGTCTGTGCGACCCCGGGCAGTCCAACGAGCGCGGCGTGTTTCGAGCGATCCGCAAGGTGTTCGCCAGCTTCTACAACCTGAACGCGTATCTCGAGCGGCTGCGCCACGGGATCGACGAGAACGATGTCGGCATGGCGCTCCTGGTGCACCATTCGTTCCCCGATCCGATCGAGTTGGCCAACGGGGTCGCGACCTTCAGGCGAGGCCCGGGCTCGATCAAGTCGGCCTACCTGGTGCTGCAGCCCGGCGCCAACTCGGTCACGAACCCGGATCCGGGCCAGGTTCCCGAGGAGGTCGACGTCTACATCTCGTTCGACGGCAGCTTCATCTGGCCCACGGTCATCCAGTATTCAAACCTGCTCGTCCTGGGAGAAACGGTGCTCACGGACCCGGACGAGTACGTCACGCTCACCGAGCACCTGATCGCCGCCGCGGCGCACTACGAGACCACGACCCAGCTCTCCGAGTTCTTGCTCGAGTTCGAATTCAAGAAGACCGCCCCCGGCAACGCCCTGATCGTGACGCAGGTGCGCCGCGTTCCGCAGCCCGACACGACGCCGAGCGTCACCCCGTTCCTGCTCAACGAACCCACGGAGTACTGCCTGTTCCAGGGTGAGTTCAGCGGCAGCGTGTTCGGCAACCACCGGACGAAATCCCGCTGGGACGTCGAGACGCGGAGTCTGTGGCTGACGCCGGGGAATCTCCAGGCCGGCTTCTACGGGGAAACCGGTCTCGAGTATCTCGAGGGTTGCCTGACGTTCGACCAAGAGGGACCGATCCCGAGCTGGCCCGGCTTCACGCACGGCTACGTGACCGGGCAAACGGACGATTCGTGGTCGTTCGGCGATCTACAGAACCCGCGGTCGTACACACTCGAGACGCCGCAGATTCCGGAGCTGGTCGCGCCGTCTGCGAGTCCGATCGTGTTCCTGCGCGACTTCGGCTACACCTACGACTACACGGACAACGGTTGCCTGCCCGTCCAGGTCGACTACGCCACGCCCGTTCCGGACATCGACTACATGGGGCCGACGACGACCACGACCGACTACGCCCTTCTGTGTCCTTGTCGTGCACACAAGGAAACCGACATCCGGGTCGATCGAGCGCATGCGGACGGTGGGGTCACGATCGAGACATCCTATTACTGGCCCAAGCCCATCGATGCCGCTGCGGGCTATACGGCCCCGCTAATCGAGTTCATCGAGACCACGATCACGGGCCTGACGCCTCAACCCATCGTGCTGATCGGTGAGCACTCCCAGACCTACAAGCCCGGCCACCACAATTTCACCGCCGAATACATGTTCGAGCCCGCGCTCGAGCCGGGAATCAGCCAGCAGATCCTGGACGAGCTCGAGGCGATCGACGTGCGAACGATCTACCTCTTCGACGACTTCGGCGGCGCGACGATCGTTACCTACAGCGAGGCGGAGTGGACCTATCACTGTCTCTCGTGCCGCGGCCCCGACGGCGACGGCGACCAGCGCTGCCGCCACGAACCGACCTTCGACTGCGACGACTCGAACCCCACGGTCTGGGCCGAGCCCGGAGAGGTGCCGGCGCTCGACTTCGTCGCCCGCTCACAGCTCACGTGGGTCCCGCCGGTCGATCCCGGGAGCGACGCGGTGCTCTACGATACGCTCCGCGCCGACGAGCCAGTCGACTTCCTCGCGGCCACCTGCATCGAGACGAACGGCGACGACACCGCGTCGTCAGCGAGCTTCACACCGGACGTCGGCTCGGCGGTGTTCTATCTCGTGCGTGCGGGAAACGACTGTCCCGCCGGCGATGGGACGTTGGGTCACGCGTCGTCGGGCGCGGAGCGCCTCGGCGTCGTTTGTCCCTGAGCGGTGAGCGCCCGTGTCCCGGCCGTGGCCTGGCCCCGAGGTGGACGCGCAACTGGGGCCTCCCGGCGTTTTCTGGATTGTCGATCGCCGACTTCGTCCGTACTCGGTTATTAAGAGGCCAAGCGTGCCCCGCTGCGGCACGTGTTTTCGTATGACCGCCACGACACATCGAGAGCGGGCGCTCGAGTTCTTGCGAGTGGCCCACATGTTCCAGCTGGGAGAACTGCCCACCGAGCAGCCCCACGCCGCTACGCGTGGGCTGTCCCGCTGGGCTCGGACCGATCTGGCCCGAGCCGTCTCGGTGTTGAAGGACGTCGATATGCGCGCGCTCGAGGCCCTCGCGGGCCACGCCGCGGGGGTCGACCGCCTGACACTCGCCGTCGCGGAGACGCTCGAGCGAGGCAAGCGGATCTTCCTCTGCGGCTGCGGTGCGACCGGCAGACTGTCGCTGACGCTCGAGTTCCTGTGGCGTGCACGGCCGACGGATCGCGACCGCGTGCGGTCGTTCATGGCCGGTGGCGATGTCGCTCTCGTCAACTCGCTCGAAGGTTTCGAAGATCACCCGCGGTACGGCGCGCGCCATCTCGAGCAGATGGGTTTCGCGGACGGCGACCTGCTGATCAGCTGTACCGAGGGCGGGGAGACGCCGTTCGTCATCGGCGCCACGGAGCACGCGGCCAGGATCTCGTCCAACCGGCCGTACTTCCTCTACTGCAACCCGGACACCGAGCTGAGCCGACGCGTCGACCGTTTCCGGCGCGTGCACGACAACCCCGACATTCGCACCTTCTGCCTGTTCGTCGGCCCGATGGCGCTGGCCGGCAGCACGCGGATGCAGGCCAGCACCGTCCTCCAACTCGCAGTCGGCCTGGCGCTTCTGCATCCGGACAAGCCGGCGCGCGACCTCGTCGAGGAGTTCCGTTCCCGCGTGCGCGCCGCGGACTTCTCCTTCGTCATCCCGTTCATCGAGAAGGAGTCGGACGCATACCGCGCCGACAACCAGGTGATCTACCGCGTACGGGACTACGGGATCACGGTATTCACGGACACGACCGAGCGTTCCCCGACGTTCAGCCTCGTGCCGTTCGGCCGGCGGAACGGACACCCCGCGCCGCGTTCGCTGTGCCACGTTCTGCTCGAGGAAGCCCGCGACCCCGCTGACGCCTTGTTCCGACTACTCAACCGCGCCCCACGATCGCTGAACTGGCGCGATGTCGATCCGCGGACGACCGACGACTATCTCCGCGGATTCGATTTCAGCCCCGGCATGCGACTCGGCCGACAGCCCCACCACGAGTTCCACATTCACCGGTCGGGCGACGCCGTTGCGTTCCGCCTTGCCGGGTTGGCCCACGACCTGCCGCTCGACGACGCACCGCCCCTGTTCGGGCACCTGCTGCTCAAACAAGTGTTGAACATCCACTCGACGCTGGTCATGGGCCGTCTCGGACGCTACGAGGGCAACCTGATGACCTGGGTCACACCCACCAACCACAAGCTGATCGATCGCGCGGCACGCTACGTGCGGCACCTGTTGGCCGACGCCGGTCGGCCGGGTACGACGTACGAGCAGGTGGTCCATCGACTGTTCGCCGAGATGCAGACTACGCCGGCGGGCGAGTCCGTGGTGCTGGGGACGTTTCGCTCGCTGTTGAACGGCCATCGACCTCTTTGACACGCCGCGCGATGAAGGTACTGCTCCGCGCGATCCACGTGCCCTGCGCCGGGATCCTCGCCGCCGCGTATCTGTTCGACGCAAGGGCCTCGGCCCGAACCGCCTGGATGGAATAGAGCATTTCCGGGGGCTCGTTGACCGCTATCGTCACCCCTTCCTCCCCTTCACTCGAGAGTTTGACTTCGCGGCCGCCTTCACTCTCCTCTTGTCAAGACGAGCCGGCGATCCGCCCCTACGTCCCGCCAGACCTCGGAGTCGCCGTCGGGCCACTCGACCCGCAGCCCGTCGATCGAGCCCGACGGTCCCAGCCCGAAGTGGACCCTTCGGTCGCTGGCGCTGAGGTAGCTGCCGTCGGTGTGGGCTCGACGCCAGAGAGGCGACTGCCCGGAGCGCAGGAGCACGACGCGCGCGCCGTCCGCGTGGCGCACCTCGCCCGTGTTGACGAGCGTCACGAGCAGCCAGTGACTCCGCGTCGTCGTTTCGTTGCGCAGCAACCGGACCGGACCGCCGTTGTTGGTCTGTACGAGGTCGACGTCGCCGTCGTTGTCGATGTCCCCGACCGCGATCCCGCGGCTGATCTCCGGCTGCTGCAGCACCGCGCCCGCGCTCGCGCTGACGTCCTCGAACGAAGAGCCGAGGTTGCGGAACAGTTGGTTCGGCTGTTCGAAGGGATAGTCGGAAATGCCGCTCCGCGACTCTTCCAGCTTGACGTTGCCGTTCGCGATGAACAGGTCCAGCAGCCCGTCGTTGTCGAAGTCGAACCACTGCGTACCGAACCCTGTGGAGGTTCGACTCGGGAAACCCAGGCGGTAGGAATCGGTCGCGTCGCGGAACCTCCCCCCACCCTCGTTGACGTAGAGCGTGTTCGTCTCGTTGACGAGATGCGTGAGGAACAGGTCCTCGTCCCCGTCTCCGTCGAAGTCGCCGGCGGCGACGCCCATGCCCGCCTCTGGCTCGCCGGAGACGTTGTAGGCCGTGCCGGACATCAGCCCGTGCTCGACGAAACCCCGCTCGCCGCGGTTCAGCCATAGCTGGTTGGCCTTGCCGTCGTTGGCGACGAAGACGTCGCGCAGACCGTCCGCGTCGAAGTCCACGCAGATCACGCCGAGGCCCGGACCGTACGCGGCGTGGATCCCCCGCTCCGCGCTGACGTCGCGAAACCCACCGGCGCCGTCGTTCTCGTAGAGCCGGTCCGGCACTTCCGGGTAGGCGTCCGGGCCGCAGTAGTCCCGCTGGCCGCCGGGACTCGCGCACTCCTTGTTCCGCGCTGCGTCGAACGCGACGTAGTTCGTGACGTACAGGTCGAGGTCGCCGTCGTGATCGACGTCGCAGAACGAGGCGCTGGTGCTCCAGGACGGGTCGGCGGTGTCGCCGGTCTCCGTGACGTCGACGAATCGCCCGTCGCCCTGGTTCCGGAACAGAGCGTTCGCCCCGACGTTGGTCAGGTACAGGTCGTCGTCGCCGTCGTTGTCGATGTCGCCGACGGCGACCCCCATGCCGAACCCCACGTGGTCCAGTCCGGACCCCTCCGTCACGTCCGCGAACCGCAGGCTGCCCGTCGGGACGAGCTCGTTGCGGAACAGTCGATTGGTTCGAGGGGCGGCGCCCTGTACGAGATAGACGTCGAGGTCGCCGTCTCGATCGTAGTCGAACAGCGCCACGCCCGCGCCCATGATCTCCGGCATGTGCATGGCGCCGGTCGCGCCGTTGTCGTGCGTGAACTCCAGCCCCGTCTCGGCGGCCACGTCGCGGAACTGCGCCGGACGGCGTTGATCGGAATCTCGCTCCACGGGGGCGGACAACGCGGGCCCGGGCGGCGGATCGCCCGCACAACCCGACAGGGTCAGCACCATCAGGGCGGCGGCACGGCGGAAGGCGCGACCCCTGCTCATCGTGCGTCGGACGGCTCCCGCGCGGACCGCTCGAGCTCGCGGAGGGCCGTACTCAGGCGTTGCCCGAGCGTTGCGTCGTTCAGGGTTCCGGCGATCTTCAGAGCCTCCTCGAGCGCAGCGCGCGCCGCCGCGACGTTGCCGAGGCCGCGGTAGGCGCGCGCCATCGACTCCAGCACCAGCGGTGTCACGGGGTCGGACAGGCCTCGCGCCAGCGCGAGGTGCTCCAGAGCCTCGGCGTGCTCGCCACGTTCGACCAGGACGTAGCCCAGCAGCCAGTTGGCCTGACGATCCTGCGGCTGGATCGCGAGGGCTCGCCGGTAGTGCGTCATGGCGTCGTCGAAGCGGCCGGATTGTGTGTCGATCAAGCCGAGCTGAACGTGTGGGTTGGCATCGGACGCGTCGAGCTCGATCGTTCGCAGGAACGCCTCCGACGCCTCCTCGCGCCGGCCCTGCGAGAGTCGAACGAGGCCGAGGTTGTACTGCAGCTTGCTGTTCTGCGGGTCGATCGTCCGTGCGGCCTCGTAGTGCTTCTCGGCCAGGTCAAACTGCTTGCGCACGCCGTACAGACCCACGAGGGTCGTATGGGCGGCGAGGCTCTGCGGGTTCCGGCGGACCGCCTCGTTCAACAGGTCGAGCGCGACCGCCGGCCGGCCGAGCCTGGCGGCGACCTCCGCGCGGGCGATCAGAGGCAGGTCGCTCAGGTTCAGCTTGGTGACCTCGGCCAGCAGCGGGTCGTCGTCGCGACCCTGGACGCCGCGGTACTGCTCGGAAAGCTCAAGCATCTTCTGCGCCTGCGCCTCGTTGCCGGTTTGCCGGTAGATCTGCCCCAGCAGGTAGTACGCGGGACTGAAGTGGCCCGAGACGACGAGCGTCCGCTCGAGGTGCTGCCGGGCCGGCTCCAGCTCTCCGGCCTGCTCCAGCACGCGTGCGAGGATGAAGTGCCCTTTCCCGGAATCCGGAGCGTCGGCCAGCGTGCGGGTCAGTAGCTCGCGCGCGGGCTCCAGCTCGTTGTCCTCGAGCAGCACCATGGCCAGCTGGATCTGCATACTCGTGTCGGCGAGGCCCTCGTCGACGGCGAAGCGCAGGACGTCGATGGCGTCGCCAACCCTGCCCAGCGCTTCGAGCGCCAGGGCGTGGTAGTACAGCCAGCGCGGCGCGCGCGGCGCGAGCAGGCGCGCCCGCCGATAGGCCTGCTCGGCACCCTCCCACTGATCGTGAGCGTGCAGCAGCATGCCGAGCTGCCCGACCGCGTCCGCGTCGCGCGGGCTGCTTTGCGCTGCAAGCTGCGCCTCCTGGAGGCGATCCTGGATGATCGGCAGGAACGGCGTCACGTCGATCCGTGGAAGAGGCGGCAGCTCGGAGTCGGGCACCGCCGGGGCACAGGCGGTCAGCCCCACGCAGGCCGCCAGCAACGAGGCGACGAGCAGCGGGCGGTATGCCACGCCGGGACATCGGGGGCGGCGCGTCGGATTGGGTCGGGTCATGAGCGCTCAATGTACACGCTGGGCCGGAACGACGCGGCGGGGCCAGTGCCACCGCCCGCCCTGCAAGAATTGTAGGTATTCGGCGTTCGTGACCCCGAATCTGCCCAAGAAGGTACGGAAGGCGTGGGATTTCGGATCACAGGAGTCACGAATTCGCGTACTCTCCGGTTTCGCGCCTGTGCTGCCCGTCGGGGGTGGACCGGCAATGAGCTGCGTACTCCCAGGAAGGACTCGCCCATGATGCGTCGCGTGCTGATCGGCCTCGCCCTCGTCACCCTGTCCACGTTGGCGTTCACATCCAACGTCGTCAACGGAGTTCTGGATAACACCGATCCGATCTGGGACGGCTGCGGCGGCAGCACCTCGACAGGGTGCTACTACGACGTCGTCGAGCTCTGCGTCGATGCCAGCGGCGCGTACACGTTCGACGCGGTGTATGCCGGGAGCGGCGACACGCACCTCGACGGAATCCTCGAGATCTACCAGGGGGCGTTCAATCCGGCCTCCCCGGGCGTGAATTCGATCGGCTACGACGACGACGGCCCCGAGGGATCGCACACCTCGCAGATCTTCGGCCTCGGGCTTTCCACCGGCACCACGTAGTTCATGGTGGTCTCCTCCTTCACGGACGCGCCCAGCAGCTTCGGCCAGCCGACGGGACCGTGGGAGGTGACGGGAACCGGCGCCGGCACCGTGACCTTCGGCACCTGCATCGATCCGGACACTGACGACGACGGCGTCGACGACGCCGACGACACCGACCCGTCGGATCCCAACGTCTGCCGCGACGTGGACGGGGACACCTGCGACGATTGCACGAACACGGGCGCGGACCAGAGCGGCGGCGACGTCTCCAACGACGGCCTGGACACCGACTCCGACGGCGCCTGCGACACCGGCGACACCGACGATGACAACGACGGCGTCGACGACGGCGACGACACCGCCCCGCTGAATCCCAACGTCTGCCGCGACGTGGACGGGGACACGTGCGACGATTGCTCGTTGACGGGCGCGAATCAGAGCGGCGGCGACGTCGCGAACGACGGCCTGGACACCGACTCCGACGGGGCCTGCGACGCCGGCGACGCCGACGATGACAACGACGGCGTCGACGACGGAGACGACACCGACCCGCTGGATGCCAACGTCTGCCGCGACGCGGACGGGGACACCTGCGACGACTGCGCGCTGACGGGCGCGGACCAGAGCGGCGGCGACATCGCGAACGACGGCGACGACACGGACACGGACGGCATCTGCGACCTCGGCGACCGGCTCGACTTCTCCGTGGCGCAGATCCAGATCGTCAACCCGATCCTGTATCCGCAGAACGTCTACCACGACGACCCGCCCGCGCCGGGTGGTGGCATCGCCCAGGCGTTCCCGAGTCAGCTTCCGGGATCGACCAATCTGGACGCTCTGGACGTCATCAATCCGGATACCTACAAGTTCAGCGTGACGTCGCCGGCCATCGTCTTTACCTCGGGCGGCGCGGTGATCCTCTCCCCGGCCAACGTATACGTCCGCAGCGCGGGTGGAGCGATCACGGTCGATCTGAACTGGGCCGCCGAAGGGATCAACCTGCAGAGCCTCAACGCCGTGGACATGATCGATGCCGACACATATCTCTTCTCGGTCGCGCAAGCGCAGGTCGTGATCGACGGCGTCAGCGCCTTTCTCCTGCTGCGTCCGTCGGGCGTCTACCGCTACGACCGGACGACCGGTGCGATCGACGAGGTGCTCGATGCGACGCCGTTGGGCATGTCGAACGTCGACGGCGTCGATCAGCTGCCGGATGGCCGCATCGCGCTGTCCGCGGCGTCCCAAGGAATCGCACAGCTTCCGGGAGGACTGCTGCTGATCCACCCGGCCATCGTCTACATCACGGACCCGGCCGATGCGACCCCGAACCTCATCGAGGCGTACGACGGACCGGCAGCCGGTCTGCTCACGATCGATGGATTCACGGCGATCGTGCCGGAGGCGCCCTGATTGCGCTTCGAGTGTGGACAACCGACTCTGGGGCAATCGATGGCGTAGGCCAGAGATCGCCTTCCGTTGTGACCGGGCACTGCCCGGTCGCGGGACCCCAGTCTCTTCAACTCAAACACTGGGCCCACCAGCAGCGACCGGTTCGAGATCAGCAGGTCGGCGGTTCGATCCCGCTCGCCGGCCCCCGGGGGCAGATGCGTCAGGAGAACAGCCCGTAGTGGTAGGCCCCCTCGATGACCCCGCTCGTGTAGTAGCCGCTCAGCCCGCGGAAGTCGCCCTTCGCGAAGTAGACCTCGAGCTTCGGGTTCCGCTCCAGCGCCTGCTTCACGTTCGCCACGAGTTGATCGTCCGCGTTGCGTACGAGGACGCCGCGGAAGCCCGCGGTCAGCGGGAAGATGTCGTTGCCGCTGTCGCCGCAGAACACGACCTCGCCCTTCGGACAGCCGTAGGCCTGCGCCACGTACTCCAGGGCGGTCTGCTTCGTCGCGCCGGCCGGTAGGAAGTCGAGCAGGCCCTTGCCGTCCTGTGAGTCGAAGCTGTACACGATGACCTCGTCGAACTTGCCCTTGACCCTGCCGTCGACCTGCTGCAGCACGGATTCTCTCTGCGCGTGGTCCACGTAGTAGCTCTGCTTGAACGGGTTCTGGTGCTCGCTTTCCTGCTCGCGCATGCCGTCGACGGTGGCGACGGCGTCGCGAATCGCCGCGGCATCCCAGCGCGGGCTCGCGCGCCGCACGTGGGCGTCCCACCCCGCGTCGGGGTTCCAGCGACCGTGCTCGTACCTGCGAATCGTCGTCCCGACGTCGCCGCAGAGCACGTCGGGGTGACGCACGCCGTACTCCGCGATCGCCTTCTCGGTGAGATCGAGATTGCGTCCGGTGACGTAGACGACACGCGTGCCGTGCTCGACCGTCAGCTCGTTGAACAGCTCGATGGCCTGGGGATCGCCTTCCCAGCGACCGTTGGGCAGTAGCGTCCGGTCCAGATCCGTCGCGAGTATCTGCATCACCGCGCTCCTAGCGATACGACAGGCGGGTCTCCCCGCTTGCAGCGTCCCGGTGGGTCACATCGAAGGTGAAGTCGAACAGGTTGGCCCTGAGCGAAGCAACGGATTCGTCGTTGGCCCAGGTCATGTGCAACTCGTGCTCCTCGGCGTCGTGAATGGTCAGCGTGCCGTCGAAAGCCGCCGAGGTGTTGCGCAGCCGGATCAGCCGGAGCTGGTCCCGCACGAGGATCCGGTGGAGCCCGGCCTCGACGGCGTCCATCTGCAACGTCGTGCGGTTGATCTCCTTGTGTCCGCCCGCGCTGCCACGATCCGCGGCGAGGTAGTCGTTCCGCCCGGCAAACAGGTCCAGGTACCAGACCTGGGGGATGCCCGGCATGAACAGCTGGATCGCCCGCGCCAGGCGCATCTTCATCTCGTCCTCGCCGAGAGCGCTGAAGAACGTGGCGTTGACCTGGTAGTAGGCGATCTTCTTCCCGTCGGGGCCGTAGAGGTTCTTGACCCGGCCTCCGCGGTCGAGGATTCTGCCGATCATGGCCTCGATCTCCTCGTCGCTCAGCAGGCCCTCTCGCTGCACGCCGTCGACGACCTTGCCGCCCAGATCGAGCACCGGGATGCCGTCGTGGCAGCCGAGCATGTTGATCGTGCAGATCCCCCGCGCCACGATCTCGCGTGCCCAGCGCAGCAGCTGGGTGTTCGTGCCGCGATCCAGTGCGTCGATGACCAGGCCCGGGAGGAAGAAGTCGTAGATCGGGAACCCCTCTCCGGCGACCTCCTCGTGCAGCCCGTGCCCGTAGGCGGAGTGGATCTCGGGCAGGAGGACGAGGTCGTGGCGGCCGGCGATCTGCCGCAGCCGTTCCAGGTACTCCCACGTTCCCGGCTTGTTGAAGAAGTTCGCCTCGCCCGGCTGCTTGTGCAGGTAGGCAAACGCGTCCACTCGGATCATCCGGGCGCCGAACTGTCCCAGCTTGCTCAGCGTATCCTCGTAGAATGCCCAGACCTTCTCCGAGCGCGCGTTCAGGTCCATCTGCCCCAGATAGCGGCGCTTGCGCTCGACGATCCGGACGAGGTCGTCCTTGCTGCACGAGAACCGGTCGACGTCGAGCCCGTCCACGTGTCCGTGGGTCTCGAGGAACTCGGTGCAGATGCGCGACAGCGTCTCCGCCTGCTCGTAGGTCAGTCCTTCGATCTCTTGCAGGTCCTCCGGGCTCAGCTCCGGATAGCTCACCTTCTGGTAGAACGTGTTCCAGTACGGCCGGTCCTTGCCGTCCGGGAAACGCACGTCGAGGATCGGCAGTCCCGGCTTGCGCATGAACAGCTTGTCCAGGTGCTCCTTGTTCGGGATGACGTGGCCCTCGGAGCCCATCTCGCCCTCACCGCGCCAGAACTCGTTCCAGTCGATGAAGAAGTCCCTGTACTCGGACTCGTCTCCGTGCTCCAGCAGGTCCTGAAACTGCGGCGAGCCTACGGAGAGGTGGTTCAGCACCAGATCGAACTTGAGGGCCAGGCCGAGCTCGCGGATGGCGTCGATGTCCTCCGCCGTAACGAGTTCCTCGTTGAAGTCGTAGTCGACGATCGAAAAGCCGCGGTCGAGGTCGCTGTGGAAGAACGTGGGCAGGATGTAGAACAGCGAGAAACAGCCCTCGAGCTCCGGTCGTCGCAGCAGCCTCACCGTGTCGGCCAGGTTGCGGCCGATGCTGTCCGGGTAGGCGTTGAACATCACGCCCTTCGGAAGCCGGCCATCGATCGGTCCGGTCTTGTTGGTCATGCGGGCGCCTCGCTCTGGCGGACAAAGAGGCAATCTACAATCCGTGATTCCTCAGGTCCAGTCGAGAGCCCGGTGGAACGCCTCTGCGCAATGTCGCGCGCGCCGCATCGTTACTACCCGCCGGGCGTCACGCCTTGGCCGGCACGCGGCAGGTCTCGAAGAAGTCGTAGTGCTCGATCGCCTCCAGGATCCCGGACGCATGGGAACCCTTCGCGAAGTAGATCCGGTCGGCCTGGACGAGGTCGGAGAGCTCCTCGTCGTGTCGATTCCCCACGACCGCCGCCAGCGTGTTCCCCCGGATCATGTCCTCGTCCGTACCGGACCCGCCCGCCGCCAGGACACGGTTCAGCGGAATGCCCCAGTGCTCGCAGAACCAGCGCAGCGCGAATCCTTTCGACGCCCGGCCGGGAACGATGTCGAGGTACTGGCCGAAGGAGATGAACATGTTGACCGTCTGATCGTTCTGGTGCAGGATCCGCGAAATCTCCTCGGTCGTCGGCGCCTTGTTCGGATCGTAGTAGTAGCTGAGCTTGAAAAAATTGCGTTCCCGCGTGGGCTGGAGCTTCAGCCCGGGCAGATCGTCGAGCAGGGTCCGCAGCGTGCGCGGCGTCCACAGATGATCGATGTGGCGTCTCCAGGCCAGGTCGGGCGTCATCTCGGGACCGTAGTGAATCTCGGTGCCGACCGAGGTGATCAGCACGTCCGGCCGGGGGATCTCGAGGCGGCGCATGACGTTGAGGGCCGAGTCGAGTCGACGACCGGTGGCGATCCCGAAGGTGGCTCGCTTGCGATTGCGGCGTAGGACTTCGACGAAGGCCTCGAGGGACTCGGTGTCGCCCAGCAGGTTCTGATCCAGATCCGAAAACAGCGCTCGGTCGTGATACAGCATCGGTCGCCGCTGCAGGTCGGGCTTCGGGCGGGGCGGCGTCTGCGCCAGCATGGTCTGCAGCTCGCTCAGGTAGCGGTCGGCGTGAGCCTCCCACGTGTAGTGTTCCCTGACTCCACGCAGCCCGTCCTCGACCATCCGATCCCACGTGTCCCCATCCTCGATCACCTTCAACAGCGTGGCGGCGATCTGTTCGGCGTCGAGCGGATTCACCAGGTAACCGTTGTTGCAGTTGGCGACGATGTCGCCGGGACCGCCGTCCTCGGTGGCCACGATGGGGACTCCGCTCGCAGCGGCCTCGATCAGCGTGAGACCGAACGGCTCGGTCAGCGCCGGATTCACGAAGACTCCACGGTGGGCCGCCGCCAGCCGATAGAGCTCGGGGACCTCGTCCGGGAGATGGCGCTTGGGATACGCCACACGGCCGTACAGATCGTGGGAGTCGATGCGGTGCAGCAGGTCCGAGATGACGCGGGCGGCCGAGTCGTCCATCTCGAAGATCTCGTCACGGCTGCCGGCGACCACGACCAGATTCGCTGCCTGCTGCAGCTCGGGCGAGCCGCCGTAGGCGTCGACCAGGGTCGCGATGTTCTTGCGCTCGTCAGGCCTGCAGATCGCCAGCACCATCGGCTTGTCCGGCCGACGGAGGAAGCGCCGCAGTTCTTCGTAGATCGGCGCGTCACTCTCCGACCCGTCAGGCGGGCGGAAGCGGCTCATGTCGGTTCCGGGCGGGATGATCCGCATCAGCTCGGGCTGGTACCGGTCGTACAGTCCGTACTGTTTGTCGATCTCGTTCGCAGTCGACACGATGATCCGATCGGCGGCGGCCAGCGTGTCCTCCTCGGCGTCGATCCGCCGGGAGATGTGGTAACGCTGCTCGACCTGCTCTCCGCTCAGGCCGGACGCCAGCAGCCGTCTCCGCTTCACGCGCCCCAGGGAATGACCGGTGTGGACGAGCGGCACCGAGAACTGGGCTGCGAGGCGGCTGCCGACATAGCCGGCGTCGGCGTAATGGCTGTGGACGATCTCCGGCGGCCGACCCTCCGCCTGGTAGAACGACCGCGTGTTGTCCGCGAAGGCGTCCAGGTGATCCCAGAGCTCTTCCTTACGGATGTACTCCTCCGGGCCGCAATCGATGCGCACGATCCGCGCCTTCTCCGAGATCGCCTCGATGCGCTGCGCGTAGATCGGATCCACGCTGTCGTCGACCACGCGGCGCGTCAGCAGATCGACCTGGCTGACCTCGGGTCGCCGCCCCAGAGCGGAGGCGAGCTGCACCACGTACAGGGTCTGGCCGCCGGTGTCGGGGTCCCGGCCGAGCTCCAGGTTCTCCGCTCGGATCAGCCCGTGCACGCTGACGAGGGCGATGTGGACGCCCCGCGTGTTCCCGTTCCCTCCGCGATCGTGCATGCAGCCTCCCTGCGAGGAGCCGTCTCGGCCCCTTCGGCGATCACGCCAGTAAGAATCAGCATAGTGCAGGAGCGCGTGGTCGCATACGTCCCGATGGGTCCACATTGGCGCCGAGCTGGTGCGCTAGGGCCTCTGGGACCGGAGGCGCCGGGACGCGGCTCCTTTTGGTTGTACCGGCGTCGCGTTCCAACGCGCCGGGGGCACCGCCGACATCTCCGGGATATCGATCCACAACAGCGACCTCTCCGGTGTCCTGTTCGACAACCTCTGCATCGATACTGCGATCTCCTTCTGCGGCGACGGCGTCCACCGACGTCGGCGAAGAGTGCGACGGCGGAGCGTGCTGCGCCGGCGACTGCACCAACCTGCCCGACGCGGACGACGCGGACGACGCGGACCCCAACGTCTGCCGTGACGCGGACGGAGACACCTGCGAAGACGGCGCGCTGACGGGTGCGGACCACATGCTGAGGGTCCGTCCGTGGACGTGATCCCGACGGAAGGAAACTGCAGAGACCGTCGCCGCGCGGACATGCGCACCGCAGTATCACGCAGTGCTCGTCGAATTTTCTGAACTCTCGAGCGATTCCCGCGCCTATCCAGGTGCGAGGCGACGGCCCATTCGGGGCGCGAGATCAGGAGGGACGACGATGCTGACCATGAACTCTTCGGGCTGCACCACGTGTTCTTTGCTGCTGGTTCTGCTGGCATCCTGCGCAGCGATCCAGGCTCAGGAGGTGCGTGAGCTATCCCCGTATCCTCCTCTTCCGGCGCAGCTCGAGGACCCTGTGGATTCACGGCCGGACGCCGCCCCCGCCGGCGCGGCGCCGCCTGCATTTGCGGCGGCTGGCCCGGCACCAACGAAGATCTCCGGCTCGATGGTCGTGGGCGGGGACATCACCGACTTCCGCATCACCAGCGACGGCGCAACGGTTGTCTTTCGAGCCGACCGCCTGGTCAACGGCATCATCGAGCTGTTCAGCGTGCCGATCGACGGCGGCACGGTAACCAAGCTGAACCAGGACCTGCCTGCGTTCGGCGACATCTGGGGCTTCATCCTCACCGCCGACGGCTCCCACGCGGTGTTCCAGGCCGACCCCGTCGCAGACGGCAAGCGCGAGCTGTTCAGCGTTCCCGTCGGTGGCGGACCGGTGATTCGGCTCAACCCGGAGATGCCGTCGACGCGCGACGTGATCTTCTGGGGCGCACTCGGCGACCGGGCGATCTTCGCCGCCGACATCGACAGCGAGGACGTATTCGAGATCTACTCGGCGTCGGTCGACGGCAGTTCGTTCACCAAGCTCAACGGAGCGCTGCCACCGGGCGGCAACACGGCCGGCTTTCTGCCCGTGGGCGATTCGGTGTTGTTCATCGCCGACCAGGACACGTTGGGCCTCAACGAGCTGTACGTCGCGCCGGCCGTCGGTGGGAGCGTGACCAAGCTCAATGGAACGCTTGCTCCTGGGGCGAGCGGCGTGACCACCACGGTCAGCGCCAACGCGACGAACGCGCTCTACGTGGCGGACCAGGACACGCCGGGAGTGCTCGAAGCCTACGCGGTGCCGACCGCGGGAGGCGTCTCGACCAAGCTGAACTCTGCACTGGTCGCAGGGGGCAACGTCGACTTCATCAGCGCCAATCCGATCGCACCTATTTACCGTGCGGACCAGGAGACCGACGAACTATTCGAGCTCTACGCCGGATCTTGGTCCGCCGGGCCCACGATCAAGCTGAACGCGCCGCTCGTCGGCGGTGGAGATGTGCTGACCGTGAAGGCCAGCCAATTGCTGGGGCGCGTCGTCTACCTCGCCGATCAGGACGCGGACGGGGTCGACGAGCTGTACAGCGTGCCCTTTTCCGGAGGAGCCGTGACCAAGCTCAACGGGTCGCTGACTCCGAATGGCGACGTGATCAACGACTACCTGTTCTCGCCGAACACACGCAGCGATCGTGTGCTGTACCGCGCGGACCAGATCGTCAACGGAACTCCCGAGTTGTTCAGCGTTCCCGTCGACGGTGGCACGGCGGACAAGCTCAACATCCCCGTCACCAGCGGGGTGACGTCGTTCAATCGTACGCTCAACGGTACCGTGATCTACCTCGGAGACAAGGCCGGCCTCGACGTCGACGAAGTGTTCGGGCAGACCCTCATCGGCAGCCTGGCCAGCTCGGCCCTCAACGGGCCGCTGCCCGTCGGCGGCGCCGTGTCCCGCTTTCGCGTCACCGACCGACATCTCGTCTACCGCGCCGACCAGGACACCAACGACCGTGCCGAACTGTACAGCCTGACTTTTTCCGGGGACGGCGACGCCGACGGCTTCATCGACGCGGACGACTGTCTGGTATTCGACCCCGACGTGTGGGAGTTTCCCGGAGAGGTGTCCGGCCTGATGCTCGCCCAGCTCGAAGGGGTCACCACCTTGACCTTCGATCCCGTGTCGAACCCCGGAGCCGCTCCGGGCGCGTTCACCTACGAGGTGGTCCGCTCTACGGAAGCCGACGATTTCATCACGTCACCGCAGTGTGTCGAATCCGACGACACCGATACGATGGCGACCGACAGCACGACGCCACCTTCCGGTACGCTGTTCCACTATGTCGTGCAGGCGAGAAACCTGTGCGGGGTCGGCAGCGCCGGCGTGTCCTCGACGGCGGAGCCTCGTGCTTCGGGTGGATGTCCGTAGCTCATCACGGATCGGAGTGGCCGCCCCGAGTGTCGAGCGTGTTCCGCGCTAGCGGACCGCCCGGATCGCCTCGCCCGTCCCGGCCACGATCAGGTCGATCTCGTCCGAGTCCACCGCGAAGTGCGGCGTGTAGCGCAACGAGCTGGCGCCGCCGTGAATCACGCCCAGGCCGTGCAGCCGCATGCGCTCCTCCACGCTGCCGAAACCGTGGCAGCGCAGATCGGGTGCGAGTTCGGCGCTGACCAGCAGGCCGGTACCCTGGACGCCCACGATCCCGCCGTCGAGCTCGCCGGCCAGCGCCTGCAGCTTCTGCACCAGTTCCCGACCGCGCGCCTCGATGTTGTCCCGCACCTCTGGGGTAATCGACTCGAGCACCGCGCAGGCGACGTCCAGCCCGCGGGGGTTGGTCGTCATCGTGTTGCCGTAGACGCCGTGACGATACAGCTCGGCGGACCGTTCCGATAGCGCCAGTACGGACAGAGGATACTGGCCGGCGTTCAACGCCTTGGAGTACGCCTCCACGTCCGGCGGAAGCGCGTCCTCGAAGCCGGGGTAGTCGATGATCGACAGCACGCCGTGCGCGCGCAGGCCGGCCTGGATCGAGTCGACGACGAGCAGGCTGCCGTGGTCGGCGGTCAACTCCCGCGCTGCGTCGTAGAACTCGCGTTCGATCGCCAGGCCCGGGTTGCCCTCGCCCATCACCGGCTCGAGCAGCACGGACTCGATGAACAGGCGCTCGCGCTCGGCGCGGGCGAATGCCCGTCGAAGCTGGTCCACGTCGTTGGGCGCCACCGTGAGCAGGTCGTCGCGCCCGCGGAAGCTGGCCAGGTGCTTCATGTAGGCGTCCCGCGTCGAGTCCGAAAAGCCGGCGGGACGGTCCGTGCGACCGTGGAAGCCTCCGCGCAGGGCGATGACCTTGACCGCTCGGCCGGCGTGGCGGCCGCCGGCATCGGTGTGCTCCTTGGCGTTGACGTCCGACAGCCGCGCCGCCAGCGTCATCGCCTCCGAGCCGCTGTTGATGCAGACAAAGCGGTCGAAGGGGCAGCCGTCCCCGTTGCTCCGGCCGATCTCGCGGCGCAGCGCCTCGGCGAATCGCGCCTGAGAGAAGCTGGCCGTCATGACGTTGGCCATCACGGCCGGGCGCGCCATGGTCGCCAGGATCGCCGCGGGGCCGTGGCCCAGCCCGAGCATGCCGTAGCCGCCCGAGTCGTGCAGCACCGCGCCCTTCGAGGTGACGATCCACGGCCCCCGCGCCGCCAGCGGGACGTAGGGGTTGATCGAGCCCGCCTCGTACAGATTCAGCAACCCGCCCTGGAGCGCCGCGATCTGCTCCGGCTCGTCCAGCTCGAGCAGCTCGGAATGCGACTCGCGGAGCTCCCGGACCTGCTGGAGAGCCTCGTCCATGGCCTGCCTCAGGGCAGGGTGCGTGGCGCTAAAACGCTCGATCACGTCGTCGGGCAGCCCGACCGTGCGGCCGGGCGAGCCCGAGGAGCGGATCTCCTCGAGAATGGTAAGCAGCATGGGGACGGACTCCGTTCTTCGAGATGTCCCCGCTAATGTATGGATTCCCTCGCGGGATTGCACACGACCGGTAGGGCTGACTCGGGGGACGATCCCGCTCGCTGGCTCCATGTCTTCAGGAATCTCGAAGCGGCCGGGACAGCGACTGCCCGGATCTCGGTGCGCGTCTCCCGGCGCCGGCCCCGGGGCCGGCAAGTCGCCAACGGGGATGACGTTTGCCCGCTGCGCGCTCTTGCGCTTCGGCCCGCATCGCAGACGATGGGATTGCGACGGGCTTCTACATCGGGAAGCTCGGGAGGTAACCATGATCTCGAAGTCCCGCTCGGCGTTCCCGATCGTCTCGCTCTTCATCCTCTTGACCGGCGCCCCGCTGGCGGCGCAACCGGCCGACGGGCCGGAGTTTCTGCTCTCGACGACCACCGATCAGATCGTCTCGCCGCCGGCGACTCTACTCGACGATTCGTCCGTCTACTCCGTCGCGGCCGGAGACAGCGTGCCGCGACCGATCGAACAGTTCCTGCCGAGTTGGATCGGCCTCGACGCGATGCAGTTCCTCGCCGAAGACGACGGGCTCGTGTTCAGTACCGTGCGCGACGGCCTGGTTCACGATGGCGCCGGCGCCACCATCGTCCGACAGAACCGAGCCTACCGCCGGGACGACGGCGGCGGAATCGAGCTATACGCCCCGCTGGCGGCCTTGCACGTACGCAGCCTGGACGCGTTGGCGCGCGTTCCCGCAGCGCTTCCGGGCGTTGACGTCGGCACACTCGGCGAGGGCGACTGGGCGTTCTCCGTCTCGGTCCCCGAGGTGAGTTTCAGCGGCGGCGCGGCGCTGATCCTGCTTCCCGGCAACGTTTACGGATTCGACGGCGATCGCGTGACGCTGCTGTTCGAGTTGCGCGCGTTGGGCATCGGCAACGTCGACGCGCTGCACGTGCTGACCGAGGGAAGCGTCTCGGCGATGGCCGTCTCCAGCGCCCAGGACCACGTCGTCTACCAGGCGGGCGGGTTGCGGCTGGTCGATGACACCGAGCTGTACTTCCTGATCCCGGGCGCCTCGACGATCCCGACGCTGGCCGGGCCGATCTTCCGCGGCGGCGACTACGGGATGTCGAACCTCGACGCCTTCAGCGAGCTGCCGCCGCCGGTGGTCGCCACATCCTGTCCCTGCTTCGCCTACTTCGACCCGTCCGAGACGACGTTCGGCGCGTGCTACGACGACTTCATCGGAGCGGACCGCGTCGTAGGACTGGTCGAGGCGGCGGAGTGTCCCGACAGTCTCGAGGTCGTCCTCGCCCCCGGCGCGGACATCGGACTCGCGGGCACCTACTGTCGGGCGACGTTCCCGATGTTCGACGTGCTGCCGGGCTCCGACGAGCCGCAGTGTCTGCTGCATCCCGCTGGGATCCTCGAGATCGCGCTCGATCAGCAGGGTGCCGAGCGCTGCATCTCCTTGCTGCATGCGATCGCGGAATCGGAAGAGCTGGAGTGCGTGGCGCTACCGGACCTACCGGGCGGAGGCTAGCCCGACGCAGCCCGCCGGTTCGAACCCACTCGTCGCGACGACTCCGCGAGGGTAACAGGACTCAGGGTGGAGGCGACACACTGGGGACATAGGTCGTCGTCGCGTTCACACGAATGAGATAGCCCTCGCCGGGGACGATCGCAAAAATGTTCCCGGACGTCCCGTCGTAGGTCTGGAACGCATCCAGGTTCGAGTCCCAGCGGGCGACGTGGGAGACCACGCCCGCCCCGCCCTGGAGCTCGACGTCGTCGATCAGATCCTGGGCATCGACGATCGGCGAGGCGAAGGGCAACGAGACGGCGTAAGACCCGGTCGCCGACCCTCCACCCACCGTGAGCTCGACGGGGGAAGTTCCGTCGAAACCCTCGAGCACGAGCGAACCCGCCGCTCCCACGTCGATCCGGTAGGCCTGTCCCGCGTGCGGGTCGATACCGAACGCTGTGCCGACGATCCCATCGTAGACTTCGAAGGTATCGCTCACCGTGTTCCAGCGGGAGACCGAGGCCGGAACGAGACCGGCATCGGACAGGGCGTTGAGCAGATCCGCCGCGTCGGCGATCACGGGATCGTCGACACGCCGCGGCAGCGAGATGAGGTGGCGTCCCGGCTGCGGGATATCGATCGTCACGGGACAGCTGTCCTCGAGCGCCACACACAGCTCCGGCAACCCGTCGAAACCGTCGTCGATTGAACCGTCGCAGTTGTTGTCCAGACCGTCGCAAGTCTCCGCCCCCGGCTGGCCCGGAGTACAGGAATCGATCCCGGCCGTGCAGGTTCCCGCGGACGCGCACTCGCCGACGCCGCAGGCGGTCGCGAATCCGTCGACCGTCAGGTCGCAGTCGTTGTCCACGTTGTCGCACAGCTCCGGGTTGCCCGGGAAGCGCTGCGCGTTGGTGTCGTCGCAGTCCGATCCGAGGCATCCTCCCGGCGGTGAACCGTACCCGTCACCGTCGACGTCGACGCAGTCGTCGCAAGCATCGCCGACATCGTCGCCGTCGGCATCGATCTGGGACGGGTTGGGCTCGACCGGACAGTTGTCACAGACGTCCCCGACGCCATCCAGGTCGAAGTCAAACTGAGCCGGGTTGAACACATCCGGACAGTTGTCGGTTGCATCGCAGACCGTGTCGCCGTCGAGGTCGCCTCCGCTGACCGTGACGGTCGTGGAGCATAGCGACGAGTCTCCGGGATCCGAGACGGTCACGCTCACGTCGCATTGCCCGCCGACGAGCGTGGTGCTCAGCGTCGGTGTCGCGCTGGTCGGATCATTGAAGCTTCCGCCCGGACAGTCCGTGGTCCAGGCAAAGGTCAACGGATCGTCGTCGGCGTCGCTCGACGCGCCGGCGTCGAGGGGAATCGATCCTGCGTCGTCGCACGTCGTGTTGTAGGGACCACCGGCATCGCAGATCGGCGGACTGAGCGTCACCCTGGAGGGTGGGCTGCACTGCGGGGTGATCCGGTACTCCCTGGCCAGGGTCAATGGCAGGTCGTCGGAATAGTCGGGGCCAGGGATCTCCCCGCTTGCGGCGTACCATGCGGTCACGTTGCCGAAGTCCACCGAGTCGATGATGATCGTCCAGACGGTACCGCTCAGTCCGCCGACGGCAATGCCGTCGGTGTTGTCGGTGTACGAGAAACTCCCCTGGAACGCTCCGGAGCCGGGAGGCATTTCCGCGACCTCCCCGGGTTCGTCGCCCTGCGAGACAACGACGGTCGTGGCGCTGTCGACGATGCGGAAGTTGACGCTGGCGTCGTTGGTACTCACACCGTTGTCCTGCCCGAAGATGAAGCCGAAGGTCAGGTCGCCCGGGTTGTTGGTGTCGTCGTGCACCCACAAGTTCGAAAACAGCGGGCTCAGGTTCACTCCATCGGGATGTCCGGAGCTGCTGTTGAAATCGTAGTGCTCCTGACCGGTCTCCGGCGTACGGATCGTTTGCACCTGCCCCTGGAGAAACACGTCATCCGGGTCGGTCGAGTCCCACACGTTCAGGGTCGGCAGGCAGGCCAGTCCTTCGCACGCGTCGCCGATGCCGTCGACGTCGGTATCGTCTTGATCGGCGTTCGCCGTCGTCGGGCAGTTGTCGCAAGCGTCCCCGACACCGTCGCCGTCGAAGTCGGACTGCGATGGATTGGAGATCGACGGGCAGTTGTCGCCGTTCACGATCAACAGCGAGTCGATCGCGGGCGAGCGCACGGGTGACAGGGAATGCAACTCGGCGCGCCAGCGCAGATCGGAGGTCGTGCCGGGGAAGACGAACCGCTCGCCGTTGCGGACGCGGTGCCAACGCGCGCCGCCGTCGTTGCTCAGCCAGTAGTCCGCCGTGGTGTTCGGCGGCAGCGTCTCGACCGGGGTCAGGATCGCGGAGAGCAGCCCGCTCGGCGGGACTTCGTCGTCGACGCGCAGCGAGACGCCCCGGCTTCGAGCAGGATGGTAGAAGGCGCGGCGGTACAGCCTGTTGGCTTGACCGTCGTTTCCGACCACCAGGTCGAGATCACCGTCGCCGCCGACGTCCACCGCCAACAGGCCCAGCGTAGCGTCCGTGTCCCCGCCGCCGAGCGGAATGCCGGTCGTCACGCCGGCCCAGGGATCCGCCGTGCCGTTGTTCAGGTACAGCTTGTTGGTCTGGCCGTCGTTTCCGACCAGCAAGTCGAGGTCGCCGTCGCGGTCCACGTCTTTCAGCGCCACCGACCGGGTCACGTCCAGGTCCCCGGCGCCGATCGCAGTCCCACTCGCCGCGCTCCAGGGATCCACCGTGCCATCGCCCAGATACAGCTTGTTGGCCACGTCGGTGTTTCCGGCCACCAGGTCGAGGTGGCCATCACCGTTGACGTCCCCCAGCGCCATGGCCGTCGTGTTGTCCTGATCCGGGCTGATCTGCGTCCCGGTCGTCACTCCGAGCCAGGGATCCAAGCTGCTGTTGTTCGAGTACAGCACGTTCGTCCCGTCGAAGCCCGAGCCGGTTGCGTATCCGACCACCAGGTCGAGATCGCCGTCGGCGTCCACGTCCCCCAGGACCATGGCGCGTGTGAGGTTCGGCACGCTGCCGATCGGCGTGCCGGCGGTCACGCCGGCCCAGGGATCCGCAGAGCCGTCGCCCAGGTACAGCTTGTTGGCCTGCGTGCCGTTGTTTCCGGCGATCAGGTCGAGGTTGCCGTCACCGTTCACGTCCTCCAGCAGAACGACCCACGTGGTGTTCGTATCGGTGCCGATCGGTGCGCCGCCGTTCACGTCGCTCCACGGGTTCGCCGTGCCGCTGTTGAGGTACAGCCTGTTGATCGTGGACTGGGTCTGGCCGACGACCAGGTCGAGGTCGCCGTCATGATCGACGTCGCCCAGCGCCACGGACCGTGTGTTCTCGATGCCCGTTCCGATCGCCGTTCCCGCGAGGCTCCACGGGTTCGACCTCCCGTCGTTCAGGTACAGCTTGTTGGCCTGGATGTTGGCCGCCACGAGGTCGAGGTCGCCGTCGCCGTCGACGTCTCCGACCGCGACCGATCTCGTTGAGTCCGTATCGCCGCCGATCTCGAACCCGTCGGCGATCCACGGCCACGGGCTCGCTCCTCGCCGACTCAGGTACATCGCGTGGGGCGCGCCGTCGTTGACGGCGACGAGATCCGCATCGCCGTCGCGATCCACGTCTCCGACGCCCAGGGAGCGCGTGTCGTGGAGGTCTCCGCTGCCGATCAGGCTGCCGTTCGTCACGCTGTCCCAGGGATCTCCCTCGCCGTCGTTCAGGTACAGCTTGTTCGTGCCGCCCGTGTTTCCGGCCACGAGGTCGAGATCGCCGTCACCGTCCATGTCCTGCAGGGCCACGAATCCCGTGCTGTCCGTATCCCCCGAGCCGATCGGCGTCGGGGTCGTTCCGGGGCCCCAGGGGTTCAACGTGCCGTCGTTGAGCAAGAGGAGGTTGGTCTGTGCCCCCTGATTCAGCCCGAGTACCAGATCGAGATCGCCGTCGGCATCGACATCCCCCAACGCCACCGCCGCGGTGAGAAAACAGATCGGATCGTCGATCTCGATTCCGGCGGCGTCCCAGGGATTCACGCCATCGTCGTCGTTCAGGAACAGCCGGGCGCAATCATCGTCGGAGCCGACCGTCACGAGGTCGACATGACCATCGCCATTCACGTCCCCCAGGGCCATGTCGGGCGTGTTCCCCACATCCGCGGGAGAGCTACCGATCTGTAGACCCGAGCCGACCGAGGACCAGGGAGTCAACGTCCCGTCGTTCACGTACAGTCTGCTCCGTCCAAAAATACTGACGGTTCCCACCACCAGATCCAGATCGCCGTCACCGTCCACGTCTCCCAACTCCACCGACTCCGTGTCGACGGAGCTACCGATCGACACGCCTGTAACTTGATCCCAGGGATCCGCGCTGCCGTTGTTCACGTAGAGCTGGTTCAAGCCCGAGTTGCCGACGATCAGGTCGAGGTCACCGTCGCCGTCCACATCACCGAGCGCTACGTCGCGCCTGAACAGGTCGTCCGGTCCGATTTCCGCCGCGGTCGTGGAGGGGCTCCATGGGCTCGCGCCTCCGTCGTTCAGATACAGCTTCATCGGACTACCGAAACTGTTTCCGACGACGAGATCGAGATCGCCGTCCCCATCCACGTCTCCCAGCGCAGCCGAGAACGCCGGATCCGAACTCATCCCGATATCCACCTTCGTGACGTCGACCCAGGGGTTCGCCGAACCCTGGTTCAGGTGCAGCCTGTTCGACTGCCCGCTGCTGTTCCCGGCGATCAGGTCGAGGTCGCCGTCGCCGTCCACGTCCCCCAGCACCAGCGAGGTCGTGATGTCCGTGTCGCCGCCGCCGATCACGGTGCCGGCCGACACGAGCCCCCATGGATCCGACGTGCCGTCGTTCAGGTACAGCTTGTTGGTCTGACTACCCTGGTTGCCGGTCACCAGGTCGAGGTCGCCGTCACCGTCCACGTCCCCCAGTTTCACCGATCGCGTGTTGTTGGTGTCGCTTCCGGCGATCACCGTACCGATCGTCGCAGGATCCAGCGGGTTCGCCGAGCCGTCGTTGCGGTACAGCCTGAGCGGCTGGCCGTTGGAGCTGCCGACCAGCATGTCGAGGTCGCCGTCGCCGTCCACGTCGCCTAACGCGACGGATGTCGTGCTGTCCGTATCGCCGCCGATGCTCGTACCGCTACTGAACGGGTTCATTGCGCCGTCGTTCAGATACAGCGTGTTGGTCTCGGCGGATTGGTTCGCGACCACGAGATCCAGATCGCCGTCCTCATCCACGTCCCCCAGAGCCAACGAGCGCGTACTGTCCGTTGTCCCGCCACCGAGCGCCAGGCCGTTCGTGATCCCGCCCCACAGGCTCGGCGGGCCTTCACTGAGGTACAGCCGGTTCGCCGTCCCCTGGTTGCCGGCCACGAGGTCGAGATCGCCGTCGCCGTCCACGTCGCCTAGAGCCACCGAGCGCGTGTCGTCGGTATCGGCACTGCCGATCGGCGTGCCGGCGGACACGGTGTCCCAGGGATCGCCCACGCCGTCGTTGAGGTACAGCTTGTTCGTGCTCCCGAAGATGCCCGCGACGAGATCGAGGTCGCCGTCGCCGTCCACATCCCGCACGGCCAGCGAGTGCGTAGCGTCGGTGTCTCCGCCGATCGGCGTGCCGCTGACCCCGTTCCACGGGTCCGAGCTGCCGTTGTTCAGGTACAACTTGTTGGCCACCCCGTTGCCGTTCGCCGCCATCAGGTCGAGATCGCCGTCGCCGTCCACGTCGCCCAGCGCCACGAAGACCGTGGACTCGGGCTCAGGCAAGTTCGTCGTCGTGGGAAAGAGCGTGCCGTACCGCCTGGCCTTCCAGCCCAGAATCAGCTGTTGTTCGTCGGTGGACCAGTTCGCGTTGGTCCCGGCGTCGTCGCGCAGCGTGTTGTCCGAGAACTCCTCGGTGAAGGGCAGGCCGGGTGTCGCAGCTCCGGCCGTCTCGGCAGGAATCGGCCGGGCTTCGTCGCCGGAGCGCGCGACGCGGACCGGCCTGCGGTCGTTCGCTCGCCTCTGTGCAGAGATCTGCACGACCGCCAGTGCGATCACGACGAGCGCCAACACGGCCCAAGTCGCGCGGTGTCGGCGAGTCAGGCGCATGACAAGCTCCGTGCCGATCGTCCTTCGGCTATTGGATTAACGAGTTGCTGCAATTTCCTTCGATCCAATCCGGCGGTACGAAGACACCGAAAATCCACACCCCTTCGTGCGAAGACGGGCTGCACCTCGGGCTTTCCCCGACCACGGGGTCGGGGGCACCCGGAGGCGACGCGGGCGGACACGCATCACCGACGCCGTCCCCCTCGGAGTCGGCCTGGTCGGGGTTGGAAATACTCGGACAGTTGTCACACGCGTCGCCGATGGCGTCACCGTCGATGTCCTGCTGCGTCGGGTTGTCGTCTACCGGGCAGTTGTCGTACTCGCCGACCCGCGGCGCGCTGAAACCCTGGCCGACACACCACCCGTCGCCGTCGACGTCGTTGGCCGCGTCGGACGGGCACGAATCGTCATCGTCGGCGAAGCCGTCCGCATCCGTGTCGAGGCGGCAGTCGGGCGTGCAGGTGTCGCCCGTGAGGTTGTTGCCGTCGTCGCACTGCTCGCCGAGATCGGTCGTGCCGTCGCCGCAGAACGTGCAGTCGGACCGGCACTCGTTCGGCTGGCCGGCGGGCTGGCATGGCGGATCGCAAGTTTCGGATACCTCCAGAATGCCGTTGCCGCACACGGTGGGCCAGCTGAAACGCCGGCCGAAGACGCCGCGCCGGCTGCCGTCGGCTCCGCAGCCGGCCTGCCACACGACCCGGGCGTCTCCGAGCGCATCCAGCGCAACTCGGGGCAGCGACGGAGACAGAATCGCTCCGGCGTCGAACTCGGGGCCCTCTCGTGATCCGTCGAGTCGGAAGCGCTGCCCCACGATCGAGGCCTGGGGCTCGCCGGCCCATACCGCGACGAAGCCACCGTAGGGTGTGACGGCAACCGAGGGGAACCGCTGGGCGTCCGCCGCCGTGCTGTTGACCTGGAACTCGTCACCGATCGGTGTCCCCGCGGCCGAGAAGCGTTGACCGAATATGCCGTAGCCCGAGCCGTCCTGGTCCGGCGCGACGACCCCGCGACTGGTCCAGACGACGACGAAATCGCCGTTCGCGTGGCTTGCGACCGACGGCATGATCTGGCGCCCCGGGGCGTGGGAATTGATCTGCAACTCCGGACCGGGAGGCCCCCCGGAGGCCGGGTAGACTCTGCCGAAGACGCCGTAGTCCGAGCCGTCCTGATCGAGACTGTCCCAGACCACGACGAAATCGCCGTCCGCATCGATCGCCACCGCGGGCCGCTGCTGACCTCCGGCCGTGTGCGCGTTGACCTGGAACTCCCCGCCGACCGGAGTACCGGCCGACGTGTAGCGCTGCCCGAAGACGCCGTAGGACGACCCGTCCTGATCGAGACTGTCCCAGACGATGACGAAGTCGCCGTCCGACTCGACGTCAACCGAGGGCCGCTGCTGGTCTCCCGCGGCGAAGCTGTTGACCTGGAACTCGGGACCCACGGGCAAGCCGTCGCCTCCGAAGCGCTGGGCAAAGACGCCGGAACCGGAACCGTCCTGATCGAGACTCGTCCAGGCCGCCACGAACGCGCCCGTCGGTGCGACGGCGACCGCCGGATCGCGCTGGGCCGAAGAGGTCGAGCTGTTGACCTGGAACTCTCCGCCGACCGGGGTTCCGTCCGAGGAGTAGCGCTGGCCGAAGATACCGTAAGACGAGCCGTCTTGATCCCAGCTGCGCCAGACCACGACGAAGTCGCCGTCGGGCTCGACCGCCAGGGCGGGACGCTCCTGGTCGGCGAGATCGAACGTGTTGACCTGGAGCAACGGTCCACTCGATACGGGCTGCGCCACGAGCGTGAACTGTGGGTCGCCGTAGGCCAGGCAATCGACCGAGACTCCTCCGGGATCCGAGCTCACACGCACTTCCACCGAGTGGATGCGATGGCCTTGCGCCGGATCGGTCACGGTCAGGTACTCGTGCGCGAGGACGACGCTCGACGTGACCGAGGCGACCTCGAGGCCGGCGGCGTCGTAGCCCACCACGGAGACCGTCCCCGCGGACTCGAGAACGCCGACCTCGACCGTGAACGAGTTGACCCCCAGGCTCCCACAGCTCCTGCCGAACTCCGCCCACCAGTGCGTGCTGAACGACGGCATGCCGGACGAGCGGCAGGCGGGGTTCGAACCGTAGTCGTTCAGGATCGCCACCGGCGGCTTGCCGGCCACCGCGCTGCCCAGAACGATGCTCTGCGAGGATTGGTACTGCGTCGTGACGTCGATACTGCCGAAATCCGGACAGACGTGCGGATCGCCCAGATCGTCCGGAGTCACACCGAAGTCGAGTCGCGTTCCGGCCTGGCACGACAACTCACCGAGCGGTTTCGACGCGGAAGTGCTCGACCGCCTGGGCTCGAGATCGTCGACGGGCCCCGCGTGTACCGCCGACACGAGGCCGGCGCCGCCGAGGACCAGCGCGACCAGGCTCGTGACGACGATTCTCGCTGGCCGCTTCATGCTCTCTTCACTCCGCCTTTCCGCCCCATCGCTCAGGGGCAGATCGAGTTCGTGCGCTCCGTCGCATCGGATGCGCTGCCGTAGGTTCCCGTCCCGCACACGTTGCTTGCCCGGACCACGTAGTAGAACACCTCGCCGACCGACGGAAGCATCGGGTCGGTTCGGGTCGTGCCGACCGTGCCCGCATCGAGGCAGATCTCGGTCGCCGCGTCGGCGACCGGCAAATCGGAAAGCTCACCCCGGACCATCTGGTGCAATGTCGCCGATCCCGAAGTCGGAACGGCCGAGTTCCAGCGCAACGTGTCGTGGTCGAGGAATCGCAGGAAGGTCACCTCCTGCGGAATCGCAAAGACGCTCGGGTCCGCCGGCAGGCAATCGCACGCATCTCCCGCGGCGTCACCGTCCGTGTTCGTCTGCGCGGCGTTCGACGCCCCGCGGCAATTGTCCGCGTCTGCGCACAGCCCGTCTCCGTCGAGGTCGCTGCAGTCGATGCGGCATGCGGCCTGACTATCGTCGCAATCGAGATCGACGCAGAATCCATCGCCGTCCGTGTCCGTACAGTCGGCTGTACAGGTTCGGCTAGAATCGTCGCAGTCCTGCGGCAAGCAATACCCGTCGCCGTCTCCGTCGGTACAGTCCGTCAGGCAATGCGGCTTGCCGTCGTCGCAGTCTCCCTCGCAGACGGCCAGACCGTCCTGATCCGCGTCCGTGCAGTCGACGTTGCACATCGTGTTGGCATCGTCGCAATCCAGGTCGTCACAGAATTGATCCCCGTCGAGATCGGAACACACCAGGCCGCAATTCGGGTTGCCGTCGTCGCAATCCGCACAGGTCGGCACGCCGTCTCCGTCCGTGTCATTGCCGGCGCCCTCGCATCCCGTCGTACAGGCGGCGCTGCCGTCGAAACAGTCGACACCGACGCACAACCCGTCCGCGTCGAGATCCGTGCAGTCTCCGTGGCAGTCCGGATTGCCGTCGTCACAATCCTGCGGCGGACAGTAACCGTCACCGTCCACGTCGGTACAGTTGGTCGTACAGTGCGGCTTGCTGTCGTCGCAGTCGCCGCCGCACACGGGCACACCGTCCAGGTCCAGGTCCACACACTCGGTCGTACACGTGACCCTGTTGTCGTCGCAATCGATATCACTGCAAAAGCCGTCAAAATCATCGTCGTCGCAATTCATCGAGCAGTCCGGATCGTCGTCGTTGCAGTCCAGCGGTGGACAGATCCCGTCGTTGTCGTCATCCGTGCAATCGGTGGTGCAACCCGGCTTTGCGTCATCACAGTCCTGCGGTAGGCAGTAACCGTCAAAGTCTCCGTCGGTGCAATCGGTCGTACAGTTCGCGTTCCCGTCGTCGCAATCGCCCGCGCACACCGTGAGACCGTCGCCGTCGTTGTCCATGCACCCCGTGGTGCACTCCTCGAACGGAAACTCGCATCTCTCCGTGCACGCGGCGACGCTATCGTCGCAGTCCACGCCGAGGCAGAATCCATCCCCGTCGATGTCCGTACAGCATTCCGGGTGGTCGGTATCGCAGTTGTCCGTGCACGCGGCGGCCGAGTCGTCACAGTCGAAGTCCGTGCAGAAGCCGTCGAAATCCATGTCCCAGCAGTCGAACTTGCAGAATTCGTTGGCGTCGTCGCAATCGCCCGCGCAGACCGCCGCTCCGTCGCCGTCCATGTCCACGCAATCATCCGTGCACCCGGCGTCCATCTCGTCGCAGTCGAATCCGACGCAGTACCCGTCATGGTCCGCATCGGTGCAGTCGAGGGTGCAATTCGCCAGAGTGTCGTCACAATCGCCGGCGCAGACCGGTACGCCGTCGCCGTCGGTGTCGACGCAACGGCTGGTACAACTGGCGACGCCATCGTCGCAATCCACGTCGATACAGAAGCCGTCCTGATCGCCGTCGGTGCAGTCGAGCGCACAGTGGGGCCGGGTGTCGTCACAATCGGCGGCACAGACCGCCACCCCGTCGTCGTCGTCGTCGATGCACACGTTGGTGCATGCGTCCGTACCCTCGTCGCAGTCCACGCCGACGCAGTAACCGTCGATATCCATGTCCGTGCAGTCCGCCGCGCAATTGGGATCCGCGTCGTCACAGTCGATCCCGACGCAGAACAGGTCGAGGTCGGCATCCGTGCAGTCCGTCGTACAACCGGGGTTGGTGTCGTCACAATCGCCGGCGCAGAGCGGCACGCCGTCGCCGTCCTGATCGACGCAGTCGGCGGTGCAGCCCGGGTCCGCATCGTCGCAATCGATGTCCACACAGAGACCGTCCATATCGACGTCGGCGCAATCGATCGAGCAGTCCTCGTCGGAGTCGTCGCAATCGTTCGCGCAGACCGGCACGCCGTCACCGTCCATATCGACGCAGCCCGTGGTGCAGGCACCGGTCGAATCGTCGCAGTCGATGCCGACACAGAAGCCATCGCCATCGACGTCGGTGCAATCCGCCGTGCAGTTCGGGTTGCCGTCGTCACAGTCCGCGGGGACGCAGAATCCGTCCGCGTCGGCGTCCGTGCAGTCGGTGGAACAGTTCGGATTGACGGGATCGCAGTCCAGCAGGCCGCAACCATCGCCGTCCCCGCCGTCCGGGTCCAGCGGGCACGGATCGCAGGCATCCCCCAGTCCGTCGGAGTCCGAGTCGAGCTGACTGTCGTTCAGCGCCTGCGGGCAGTTGTCCGTGGGATCGCAGACGCCGTCGCCGTCGGCGTCGGGCCCGTCGGCCGCCGGGTCGTTGTCGGGGAGGAATCCCAGGCCGTCGGTGCCGATCGAGCAGTCGTCGCAACCATCGCCGTCGGCATCCTCGCACAGGGTCGGATCGAACGGGGCGATGTCCGACGCGTCGGGCACCCCGTCGTTGTCGTCGTCGAGGTCGCCGACGTCGCACAGGCCGTCGGTCTTGAACAGTCGGTCGGGGGGGACGATCTGGGGCGGGAGCGAGAGGCTCTCCCAGCCGAGCCAGATCTCCGCGTTGTCGCCGTCCTCGATGTACTCGAGGATCAGCTCGTACCGCATGCCGGCGACGAGGGCGATCGAACCGCTGGTCTCGGTCAGCGGTTGGACCACGAGCTGGTCGATGAGCAGGGTCTGGCCGATCCACAGCCGCACGCCGTCGTCACTACGTACTCGGAAGGTGTAGGTCTCGCTGAACAGCGGCTCGACCAGGCCGGTCCAGCGTGCGCTGAACGTGTCCCGGTCGATCGCCGGATCGGGCGAGCCACCGCCCCAGCGGAAGGCGACCCTCGGGTCATCATGGATCACCGGAGCATCGGCGAAGCTGGTGTTGTCGTAATAGGCGCCCCGCAGCCCAGACGACAGGTCGCTGTCCAGACCGTCGTTGAGTGGGAGGCGATCCGACAGCGGGCCGAACTGGTCCGTTCCGATCGCGCAGTCGTCACAGCCGTCGTCGTCGAGGTCACCACAAACGGTCGGTTCCAGCGGATCAAGGTCCAGCGTGTCGATCACGCCGTCGTTGTCGTCGTCCGGATCGCCGGCGTCGCACAGCCCGTCGAACGGCATGTCGGTGTTCGTTCCGTCGTCGAGCGGATCGTTGTCAGGCAGGGGGCCGAAACCGTCCTCCCCCACCGCGCAGTCGTCACAACTGTCGCCGTCCACGTCCAGGCCACAGACATTGGGATTCAGCGGCTCCGGATCGCTGGCGTCCGCGACGCCGTCGTTGTCGTCATCCGGATCGCCGGCGTCGCAGAGTCCGTCGAACGGCATGTCGGTGTTCGTCCCGTCGTTGGCCGGGGCGGCGTCCGCCAGAACGTCGAGGCCGTCCACTCCCACCGTACAGTCGTCGCAGCCGTCCCCGTCCGAGTCCAGCCCGCAGACGTTGGGATTCAGCGGCGCGGGATCGCTCGCGTCCGGCACGCCGTCGTTGTCGTCATCCGGATCGCCGGCGTTGCACAGCCCGTCGAACGGCATGTCCGTGTCTGTCCCGTCGTTGAGCGGATCGTTGTCAGGCAGGGGGCCGAAGCCGTCCGTCCCCACCGCGCAGTCGTCACACAGGTCGCCGTCCGTGTCCTGGCAGATCGTCGGATCGAGAGGGTCGAGGTCGCTTCCGTCCGGCACGCCATCGTTGTCGTCGTCGGGGTCGCAGGGATTCCCGAGCGAATCGCCGTCGGTGTCGGTCTGATCCGGGTCGGCATTGCCCGGGCAGTTGTCGTTCGTGTCGCACACGCCGTCGGCGTCCAGATCCGTCTCCGCCAGGCCTCCGTCGTTGGCCGTATCGCTGTCGGAATTCGGCCCCAGGTCGTCGGTCCCGGGATCGCAGTCTTCGCAGCCGTCGCCGTCGGCATCGCCACACACGTCCGGGTTGTGTGAGTCGGTATCCACGTCGTCGTTCACACCGTCGTTGTCGTCGTCCGGATCGCCCACGTCGCAGAGCGAATCGAACGGCGCATCGGTGTTCGTGCCGTCGTCGAGCGGGTCGTTGTCAGGCAGGGGGCCGAAGCCGTCCTTGGCCGGTGTGGGGAAGCAATCGTCGCAGTCGTCGAGATCGAGATCCTCACAGACCGCGGGATTCAGTCGGGAGTCGTCGTCGACATCCGGCACGCCGTCGTTGTCGTCGTCGGCGTCGCAGGCGTTGCCCTCCGTGTCGCCGTCGGTGTTCGTCTGGTCGGGATTCACGTCGTCGTCGCAGTTGTCGCCGAGATCGCAGATGCCGTCCTCGTCCGTATCGAGACCGTCGGCGTCCGCATCGTTGTCGGAGAACGGGCCGAAGCCATCGACGCCGATCGCGCAGTCGTCACAGCCGTCGTCGTCGGTGTCCTGGCAGATGGCGGGGTCCAGGGGATCCAGGTCGACGCCGTCCGGAACACCGTCGTTGTCATCGTCCAGATCGCCCGCATCGCACAGTTCGTCGAACGGTGCGTCGGTGTTCGTTCCGTCGTTGTCCACGTCCGCGTCCGCAGCCGGGCCGAAGCCGTCGACCCCGATCGAGCAGTCGTCGCAGGTGTCCTCGTCGTTGTCGAGTCCGCAAACGTTCGGGTTCAGCGGCTCGGGGTCACTCGTGTCGGCGACACCGTCGTTGTCGTCGTCGGTGTCACAGACGTCTCCCACCGTGTCGCCGTCCGTATCCGTCACGTCGGGATCGTTCGGACAGGCGTCTCCCGCATCGCACAGTCCGTCCAGGTCGGCGTCCGGCCCGTCGGTCGTCGTGCTCGGGACAAACAGTTGCCAGGTCGGCGGCGGGGGCACGGCCACGGAGTGCGGATTGGCGGTGCAGTCGTCGCACGTGTCCCCGTCCATGTCCCGGCACACCCTGGGATCCAGAGGATCGAGATCGCCGGCGGCGTCCGCCACGCCGTCGTTGTCGTCATCGAGGTCGCCGGCGTCGCACAATCCGTCCCCGTCGGTGTCCGTCCCGTCGTCCACCGGCGTGTTGTCGGGCAAGGTCCCGAAGTCGTCGGTCCCGACCGAACAGTCGTCGCAGGTGTCGTTGTCGCCTGCATCGCCGCAGAGGTCCGGGTCGAGCGGCGCGAAGTCCAGGCCGTCCACGACGCCGTCGTTGTCGTCGTCCGGGTCGCAGGGGTTGCCGAGGCCATCGCCGTCCGTGTCGGCCTGGTCGGGATCCCCGTTGCCCGGACAGTTGTCGCCCGCATCGCACACCCCGTCACCGTCCGCATCGGCTCCGTCGGTCGTCGTGCTCGGCGTGAACAGCGTCCAGAGCGGCGGAGGCGGCGTTCCGGTCGAGAACGGATTCCCCGTGCAGTCGTCGCAGTCGTCATCGTCCGCGTCGAGACCGCAGAGCTGCGGGTTCAGCGGCTGGGGGTCGCTCGCGTCCGGCACGCCGTCGTTGTCGTCGTCCGGATCGCAGGGATTGCCCAGGCTGTCGCCGTCGGTGTCCGTCTGGTCGGGATCGCCGTTGCTCGGGCAATTGTCACCGACATCGCACAGGCCATCTTCGTCCAGATCGGGCCCGTCGTGGGCCGGAACGTCGTCCGGCAGCGGACCGAAGCCGTCCACGCCCTCGGCGCAGTCGTCACAGCCGTCGCCGTCGGCGTCGAGCTCGCAAAACTGTGGATTCAGCGGCTGCTGGACGTCGCTCGCGTCGTTCACACCGTCGTTGTCGTCGTCGTCGTCCAGCGTGTCGCAGCTCAGGTCGGAGTCCGTGTCGACGGGAGTCGACGCTGCGGACAGCGGATCGCTCGGGCCGGGCAGGCAGTTCGTCAGCTCGTCCTCGTCCGAGTAGCCGTCGTCGTCGTCGTCGGCATCGCCGTCGTCGCACGCGCCGTCTCCGTCGGTGTCCGTCCCGTCGCTCGACGGGTCGAAATCGGACAGAGGTTCGAAATCGTCCGTTCCGACGGCGCAGTCGTCGCACTCATCGCCGTCGCTGTCGCCGCAGACGTCCGGATCGAGCGGATCGAGGTCCCCCGTGTCGGCGATGCCGTCGTTGTCGTCGTCGGCGTCCGTGGCGTTGCACGTTCCGTCTCCGTCGGTATCGCTGCCGTCGTCGTCCGGGTCGTCGTTGGGTAGTGGGCCGTACCCGTCCCCGCCCCCGGCGCAATCGTCACAGCCGTCGGCGTCGGTATCGACGCCACAGACGTCGGGATTCAGCTGTTCGGGATCGGCCGCATCCTCGACGCCGTCGTTGTCGTCGTCGGCGTCCAGGGTGTCGCAGCTCAGATCGGAATCGGTGTCGAGCGGCGTCGAGGCAGCCTGCAACGGGTCGGTCGGTCCGGGCAGGCAGTTCGTCAGCTCGTCCGCGTCCGAGTAGCCGTCGTCGTCGTCGTCGGCATCACCCGCGTCGCAGACGCCGTCACTGTCCGTGTCCAGCCCGTCGTCGGCAATATCGGAGTTGGGAAGCAGGTCGAGGCCGTCTCCCCCGCCGGTGCAGTCGTCGCAGCCGTCCTCGTCGGCGTCCAGGCCGCAAACGAACGGGTTCAGCGGTTCGGGATCGGCTGCGTCCGCCACGCCGTCGTTGTCGTCGTCCGGATCGCCGGCATCGCACAGCCCGTCGAAGGGCGCGTCCGTGTTCGTCCCGTCGTTGGCCGGGGCGGAGTCCGGCAGGACGTCGAGGCCGTCCACCCCCACCGCGCAGTCGTCGCAACCGTCGCCGTCCGCGTCCAGGCCGCAGACATTGGGGTTCAGCGGTTCCGGATCCGCGGCGTCGGCCACGCCGTCGTTGTCGTCGTCCGGATCGCCGGCATCGCAGAGTCCGTCGAACGGCGCGTCCGTGTTGGTCCCGTCGTTGCCGGGGACGGCGTCCGCCAAGACGTCGAGGCCGTCCACTCCCACCGTGCAGTCGTCGCACTCGTCGCCGTCGGCGTCCAGGCCACAGACGTTGGGGTTCAGCGGTGCGGGATCGCTCGCGTCCGCCACCCCGTCGTTGTCGTCGTCCGGGTCGCCGGCATCGCACAGCGAATCGAACGGCGCGTCGGTATTCGTTCCGTCGCTGGCGATATCGTCGTCGTCGTCCGGGCCGAAGCCGTCCACACCGTCGGCGCAGTCGTCGCAGGTGTCGAGGTCGGCGTCGAGCCCACAAACACTCGGGTTCAGCGGCTCGGGATCACTCGCGTCGGCCACGCCGTCGTTGTCGTCGTCCGGATCGAAGTCATCACACAGACCGTCGAACGGCGTGTCGGTGTCCGTCCCGTCGTTGAACGGATCGTTGTCCGGAGCGGGGCCGAAGCCGTCCTTACCCGGCCCCGGCGAACAGTCGTCGCACAGGTCCCCGTCCAGGTCCTCGCAGACCGTGGGGTCGAATGGGTCGAGATCGGGAGCCAGATCTTCCACGCCGTCGTTGTCGTCATCGAGATCGCCCGCGTCGCACAGTCCGTCGCCATCGGTGTCCGTGCCGTCGTCGAACGGATCGTTATCGGGCAGCGGGCCGAAGCCGTCCTTGTTCGGCGTGGGGAAACAGTCGTCGCAGCCATCCCCGTCGACGTCCGTGCAGATCGTGGGATCGGAGTCATCGACGTCGGTCAGGTCGTCGACACCGTCGTTGTCGGTGTCGAAGTCACAGGGATCCCCGAAGCCATCCATGTCCACATCGATCTGCGGCGGGTTGGGAAAGTGTGGACAGTTGTCGCAGGCATCGGCCAGCAGGTCGCCGTCGGAGTCGGGCCCCTGGCAGATCCCGCAGGTCAGCACCTCGTTCTCTCGGCCCGAGGCCGCTTCCCAGAGTTTCGCGCCAATCGCGAACACCTCGGCCCCGGTGTACACGCACTGGGCGGCCATCTCCGAGGCGGGGGTCGGCTTGAACGGCTCCGCCGCGAGCCCGGTGTCGGTGTACGGATCGTACGACTCGTTGACGTCGAGGCTCGACTCCTCGTCCGAACCGCCGATGGCCCAGATCCGGTTGCCGCAGATGCCGGCGACCATTCCGGAGCGCGCGGTAGGCATCGCGCTGCCGATGGACCAGCTGTCGGCAACGGGATCGTAGATCTGAACCGACGGCGAGACGGAGAAGCCGTTGAAACCGCCGATGACATAGATCCGCTGCGTGCCCGGCTCGTAGAGCGTCGACTGCACGTCCATCATCGCCAGCGGCATCGGGGCCCGCGGGATCCAGAGCTCCAGCTCGACGTCGTAGGCTTCGTTGACGGACAGCGGCGTGCCGCTCTGCGGCGCGTCGCCGTTGCTGCCGCCCAGGACGAAGACGCTTCCGCGCGTCCCGCCGCCAACGCCGAGGTCGGGGACGAGCGCGACTCCCAGCCCGCGCCGGGGCGTGGGCATGGAGGGCAGCGCGTCCCACGTGTCGGTTGTCGGATCGTACAGCTCCACGTCGGCCAGCGGCCCGGAGACGGGCGCGTCCGAACGACCTCCGACCACGAAGACCCGACCCGCTCCGCTCGCGTCGACGACGCACACCCCGGCCAGCTCGGACCGCGCGACCCCGGCCGCCGCGCCCGCGCTCCAGGAGTCGTCGTCGATGTCGTAGATCCGCGTCCCGGCCGTATCCCCCGCAGCGGAGCGGCCGTGCGTGACGTAGACCTTGTCGCCGATCGCCACGCCGGCAGCACCCTCGGTCGGGTCCGGCAGCGGTGCGGCCACAGCCCAGTCCAGGCCACCGCGCTGGATCGTCTCGCACCCGGCGGGAGTCTCCCCCGAGGGGAAGAAGCCGCAACTGAAGCGGTAGGACTCGAAGTCCGAGAAAGCGAAGAGGTCGGCGGTGGTGGACAGGGACTGCGACGCGAGGCCCAGCGGCATGGGCAACGACGGCTCGGTTCTCCAGAGGCCGCCGAGAGGATCGAACGACTCGTTCTCCAGTCGCGTGTTGAAGCTCTCGTCGATTCCGCCGACGACGTAGATCCGCGACCCACAGATTCCTGCGATCGCGTTGGCGCGCGGGGTGGGGAGCGCCGGCCCGAACGACCAGGAGCCCGTCGCGAGATCGTAGATCTGGACCGTGTCGCCGGCGACGGCTCCGTCGTATCCACCGATGACGTGGATCTCCCCGGTCTGCGGGAAGTAGACCGTGGCCGGCACGTCGGTCACGCCGACGAGCATGGGGCTCACGCCGCTCCACGCGTCGGCCTGGACGTCGTAGGCCTCGACCGTCGTCAGCGGGGTGCCGTTGACGAGCCCGGGCGTGCTGTCGCCGCCGAAGACGTACACGTTTCCGCGTGAGCCGCCGAGCACTCCGGGCCCCGGAACGAATGCGGAGCCGGCTCCCCCTCGCGGCGTCGGCATCGGCGCCGGCACGGACCACGTCCCGTCCGCCGGGTCGAAGATTTCGACGACCCCGCTGGGCGACGCCCCGACGAAGCCGCCGACGGAAAAGACCAGACCCTGTCCCGAGGGCTCCTCGACGCAGGCGCCGCTGACGTGGGAGCGACCCACGCTTGCCGACGGGCCCGCGCTCCAGGAGTCGCCGGTCATGCTGTAGACCCGGTTGAGCAGAGATCCTGCGCCGTGCGTGAGGTAGATCTCATCGCCGATGACGACTCCGGCCGCGTCCTCGGCGGGAGTGAAATTCGGATCGGCGATGTCCGTCCACGCGCGAGCGCCGCCGAGTTGGAGCGGCCGGCAGCTCGGCGGAGGCTGTGCTGCGCTGCCGCAGGCGAACATCTCCGTCGTCTGCGTCGACGGGGTGGGGCCGGAGCCGATGGCGAAGATCTCGGAGCCCGTCGAAACGGCTTGCGACGCCATCTGCGACAACGGCGTCGGCTTCACCGTTTCGAAAGCCCATCCGTCGGCCAGCGGGTCGTAGGACTCGTGGGCATCCAGCTCGAACCCGGCTTCCCCGCCGATGGCGTGGATCCGGTCGCCGCAGATTCCGGAGATCAGTCCCGAACGCGACGTGAACATCGGCGCGCCGGAGGACCACGAGTCGGCGAGCGGATCATAGATCTGGACCAGCGGCGCGGGCGTACCGGCGTAGCCGCCGATCACGTAGACCCGGCCCGTCGCCCGGGAGTACGTCGTCGAGTACACGTCGGTCAGCGCGACCGGCATCGGGCTCAGACCGACCCAGACGCCGAGTTCCACGTCGTAGGCCTCGTTGATCGCGCTCGGAGTTCCGCTGCCGGGCCCGGAGCCGCTGGTGCTGCCTCCGACGACGAAGACGGTACCCAGCATGCCTCCCTGAACCCCGAAGCGTGGAACCCAGGCCGCGCCGACACCACGCCGCGGCGTGGGCAACGGAGGCGGCGGCGGGAACGGATCGGGATCCCACTGCCCCGTCACCGGGTTGTAGATCTCGACGCTACCCACCGGGCCGCCGCCGCCGCTGCCGCCGACGGCGAAGACCAGCCCCTGCCCCCGATGATCCTGGATGCAAACTCCGGTCAGGCCACGGCGGGAAACGGCCGCCGGCGACCCCGTGTCCCACCTGTCGCTCGGGATGTCATAGATGTAGGTTGCGGCGGACTCGCCGCTGGTGACGTCGAATCCGTGCGTGACGTAGATCCGATCGCCGATGAGGACACCCGCCGCTTCTCGAACGGAGGCCGGCATCGGCGCCCGCGTCGACCAGCCGGCCGGCGCGCCGAGCGGGACCGGTTCACAGGTCGCGGGCGCGGCCGGCGCAAGCGGTTGGGCGAGCGCGACACCCGTAGCGCCAACCGACAGGAGAACTGCTCCCGCCGCCGCCCGCCCTCGATCGCGCCATCCGATCATCTCACTCCTTGCGGGACCCGAAGAGGTCGTCATCGATCAGCCAGTCTCGGTCCCGTTGCTCGCGCGGCGGAGTCTTCGGACGGGTTGCAAGCGCCTCGGCGTCGCGCGCCGGTCGCTCCTTCTCGTCCTCGTCAACTGGGTTCGGCCGGGCTTCGTGTGCCGTCCCGTTGCCGACGCGATCCAGATCGATCAACCAACCCGGCAGCGGCGGCGTGGTGCTCTGCGGCCCGGCGGGCGCGATGCCGACCGTGCCGCCGCCGCCGATGGCCGATGGATCGCGGACCGTCACCGTCACATCGTCGAACGAGGTCACCCCGTCCAGGCTGATCACGCCGAAGCCTCCGTCGACCAGCGACCCGTGATAGACGTGATGGAGCAGCGTCACTCCGTCCAGCGAAACCGTCAGCGCGGATCCTCGAAGCTCGACGAGCAGGTCGTAGTCCGTGCTCGCGTCGATCGTTCGCCCGACGGCGAGGTCCTCGACGAAGTCGGTCCGGTTCGGGGCCCAGTGCGCAACGACGACCCGGTCGGTCTGCGCATCAATGAACACGGACTTGAGTGAATAGACGCTGGCGAAGTCGAAGAGTATTCCGCCCGCGGTGTCGGTGTTCAACGTGGCCTCGATGCGCAGGAGCGAGGACGGTGAGAGTCCACTCGGCAGGCCACTCGGTTCGGGTGGATCGACCAACCTGAACGCGAGGCCGCCCGCGGAGGTGTAGCGGCCGGCGACGACCGAGAAACCGCCTCCGGTGCCGAGGAACGGATCCGCAGGCGAAACGAAGTCGTACGTGTCGGCGCGTGTGACCGGCGGCTCGACGACCCTTACCGTCACGTTGTCGACGCGCGCGCGGGAACCGTTTGTACCGACACCGAGCATCCCGTCCGTGAACGCACCGCCGTCGGTCGGCGAGAAGTCGTGGTTCAGGCTCCCCACGCCGTCCACGGACAGCGTTGCCGTTCTCTCGCCCTGAAACGGAGCGGCGGGAGCGCTGTTCAGCGCCAGGGTCACCGAATAGTCCGCACCCGGGGTCAGCGTCACGTCCGATGTCGCATCGACCAGCCAGCCGCCCGCCAGGCGGCGACCGATCTGGAGCTGGCCGCTTGCCCCGGCCGTCAGGTCGATCCCGGCGAACTTGAAGTCCTCCGGGCCGCGGTAGTCGAAGATCAGGTATGCGTTCTGCTCACTCGTCTCGAGCTTGGCCAGGATCTCGAAGTAGCCGGGAAGCGGATCGTCGACGTAGAACAGGCTGACCGCATCGCCTCCCGACTCCGGGGTCAGCTCCAGACGGCCCTGGTGCGCTCGCTGGCTGCCGCTCTCGACGGCGAATCCGTCCTCGCGGCCGTTGGAGAATCGGGCCCGGCGCAGGACTTCGTGCGGCCCGCCGTGAAGTGTCCCCGCAGGGATCGTCTCGAACCAGGGATCGCCCGGGGAGCCGGTCTGCTCCGCCCAGTCAGGGTCGGTCCCGATCAGCAATCCCAGCTCGCCGTCGGGCTCGCCGTTGCGTGCCGGATCGCCGCCCAGCGTCGCGTCGGCCCCGTCAGCCTCGGACAGTTCGTAAAGATACTCGGGCAGACCCGGTTGCAGCGAACTGGTCGTCGTGAATCCGTCGCCCGGGGCGAAGGGCAACACGTGTGTGTCCTGCAGACCGCCCCAGTCGATCAGCCGATCGCCTTGCGTATTGCCGATCAGCACGTCGCGGCCGGCTCCGCCGAACGCGATGTCCTCGTAGCTCGGATGGTCGTCGGGAATGTCGTTGGTCGCGTTCGAGTCGTGATCGTCGTCGGCGTTGAGCAGGTCGTTGCCCCAGCCGCCGTAGAGGTGATCGCGTCCGGTGCCGCCGACGATCCAGTCGTTCCCCAGATCACCGAAGATCACGTCGTCCCCGTCGCTGTGCACGACCGCGGCGCCGGGATCGACGTCGGGGCCCTCGGAGGGATCGAAGTTGAGGAAGAACGGATCCGTCTGCGGGAAAAGTTTCCGCAGTGGATTGAATTCGTCGTAGGCCTCGAACTGGCCCGGATGAAAGATCCCGAACTGCAGCGAGAAGCCGACGTTGAGCGGGTCGTCGTAGAACAACTGAAAATCGACGGGGCTGGCCAACGACAGAGCCTCCGCGCCCGAGATCGCGTCGTCGCCCGCTCCGCCGTGCAAGAAATCGTGACCCAGCCCGCCGAAGATCACGTCGTCGGCACCGCCCGGGACGTAGAGCGGGTCGTCGGGCAGCGCCGACGGAGTCAAGTTGAACGGCGCGAGCACGACGGACTTGTTCAGGCGGCCGGCCGGGTGAATCGTCGCCGTCTGGATATCTCCGAACGTGCGGATCGTCCGGTCCAGCTCACCGGGGTCGAGAGCGGCGATTCCGAACAGCGGCTCCGGAACGTCGTCGTTGCGGCTGGTCAGGATCCGGCCGTCGTCGCCGATCGCGCCGTCATCGCCGGTGCCGCCGGAGATCCAGTCGTGGTCCTGGCCGCCGATCAGATCGTCATCTTGACCCTCGCCGTAGAGTACGTCCGGACCGACCATGCCGTACAGCACGTCGTCGCCCGACTCGCCGTGCAGCACGTCGGGGCCGCCCCTGTCCCCGGCCGCGGCAGCCGCGTCGAAATCGAAGCCTCCCAGTGTGTAGTCCAGCAGCTCGACGGCGCGGGGAACGAGGCGCAGCGACGTGGCGTAGGTGTCGTGGGCGAACGTCAGATACGCGCCGTTGCCGACTCCGTCCCCGTCCACCAGGCGATAGATGTTCGCGTTGTCTCCGGCAAGAACGTCCGCGTCGCGCGCGTGCCCGTCGGCGCTCGTGTCGCCGGCGTCGTTGCGCAGGACGTCGGTCGCGGCACCGCCGAACAGTGTGTCCGCGCCGTCGGGCCGCTGTGCCGGCGCGATCAGCCCGAACAGCTCGGAGCTGCCGCCGACGAGGTCGTCCTGGCCGAGCCCGCCGTAGATCAGATCCGCTCCGCCGTTGCCCTCGATGTAATCGTCGCCGTCCGAGACGGCCTCGATGATGTTGAAGAACAGGGTCTCGCCCGTGTCGGGAGAGCCGGCGTCGTCGATCGTGATCGCAGTGCCGGAACCGCTGTCGGCTCCGATCGAGCCGTCGCCCTGCAACACGTCCGAGCCGAGCTGGCCGAACAGCAGGTCACCGCCCGCTCCACCCGCAAGGAAGTCGGCGCCGAAGGTCAACGGGGTCGGGCTCTCGTCGTGGTCCAGCAACGTGATGCTGCGCCCCAACGCTCCGCTCGGCGAGTCCGGGTCCCGGTAGGACACTCCGGTGACGTCGGGCGCGGCGTCCTCGCCCGCCGTGATCCCGTCGCCCGGGTCCACCGCGGTGTACATCAGGTCGCCGGTCAGCGCCCGGAAGCGCAGGCTCGCCGGATCGGCCTCGCGCCAGATCGTCGCGTTGTCCCCGGCCAGCACGTCCGCGCCGGCCTCACCGTCCAGGATGTCGCCGACGGCCGGATTCATCGCGAACGATGCGTCGATCGTCGGCGTCGAGAGCTCGTCGATGCCCCCGGCAACGTTGTGACCACCGATCAGGTCGTCGTCATCGTTCCCGCCGAACAGCCGATCGTCGCCCTGCTGGCCGAGCAGCACGTCGTCACCGTCCGCCCCGTGAATCCGATCCCCCGCTCCGCCGTCCGTGTCGCCGCGATCGATGGAGAAGAAGTTGCGCGAGTGGAAGGCGGCCAGCGCACTCTCCGTCGGGTAGATCCGGCCGTGGTCGCCGAAGATCAAGTCGTCACCGGTTTCGCCCGACAACGCGTCGGCGTCGGTACCGCCGAAGATCAGATCGTCGCCGTCGTCGCCGTGGATCTCGTCGCGCCCACCCGGATGCGCAGCGGGCAGGTCCGTCGTGATCAGGTCGAGTGTACTCCGCGAGGCATCGAAGACGAAGCCGGTCTCGATCCCCGCGTACGCAACGTCTCCGGCATAGCTCCACTCGAACCGCGCGTTGTCGCCGAGCAGCGCGTCGTCGCCCTGGTTACCGTGCAGCGTATCGCTCGCGACACCGCCGGCGACGAGATCGTCGCCGGCATCGCCGTCGATCGTGTCCGCGCCGCCGGTCGGCGCGGTGGTGTCCGTCGTGCGGACCGTGTCGATCGCGCTGCCCAGCAAGACGAACTGTCCGGTCAGCCCGGCGAGCAGAATCTCTCCGTTGTCGCCGAGCAGGATGTCCTCGCCCGCGCCGCCGAACAACGCGTCGTCTCCCATGCCGCCCAGGGCCACGTCGCGTCCCTCGCCGCCCGAGATCGAATCGTCGCCACCGAGCCCATCGAGCAGGGTCTCCACCCGATCCAGCGTCGAGGGGTCGGTGTCGCCGTCCTCGAAGTCGAGCCGTGCGTTGTCGCCCAGCAGGATGTCGTCACCCTCGTTGCCGTCGATGACGTCCGCGTCGGTCAGTGTCAAACCGTTCACGCCGCCGATGAGCACGTCGTGACCGCGATTGCCGTGAATGTCATCCGCGCCACCCGCGTCGTTCAGCGTATCGGTGCTGAGAATCTCGGCGATCGCCCCGGCGTCGAGCGTGATCGAGCCGTTGTCACCGAACACGACGTCGTTGCCCGCGCCGGCACGGACCGTGTCGCTGCCGGCGTTGCCCCAGATCCTGTCGTCGCCGCCGAACCCGGGGCTCGTGATCTGGATCCCTCCGACGAGCAGCACCTCGCCGTGGTCGCCGAGCAGGATGTCGTCGCCGTCGTCGGTGGAGGTCTGCGCCGCATCGCCGTACAACCAGTCGCCACCCGCGCCGCCGAGGATCGTGTCGGCGCCGGCGTTGCCGGTGATCGTGTCGGCGCCACCGCGGATCATGGCCCTCGTGCGCGTCTGCGTCACGACGCCCGCGGTGAGCAGGATCTCGCCGTTGTCGCCGAGCAGGATGTCGTCGCCGTCGCCCGCGGCCGCAATCGCCGCGTCGCCGTACAGCGCGTCGGCGCCCGCCCCGCCGAGCAGCATGTCGGCACCGGCGTTGCCCGAGAGCGTGTCGTCGTCACCCGGCTGCAGCGCCGAGGTCTCGATGCGGTCGAGCGTCGTCAGATCGCCGTCGCCGGCGTCGAGGTCGACGACGCCGTTGTCTCCCAGCAAGACGTCGACGCCGGCATTGCCCTCGGCGCCGTCCGCTCCGACGCCGGCAAGGATGATGTCGTCCCCATCCTGGCCGAACAGTGTGTCCGCGCCGCCCGTCGCCGCCGAAACATCCGTCGTCCGGGCGCGGTGCACGCCGTCGGACCCGAACAGGAAGCGGCCGCCGAGCGAGCTGCGCATCTCGATCGTGCCGTTGTCGCCCAGCAGCAGGTCGCCGGCCTCCTCGACACCCGCGGACTCCGCGGAGTCGTCGCCGTAGATCAGATCGGCGCCAGTGCCGCCCAGGATCAGGTCTCCCCCGGCGTTGCCGGACAGGATGTCCGTGTCGCCGACGGAGTCGGCGAAGGATGCGATCTCGTCCAGCGTGAGCAGGTCGGCGTCGATGCCGAAGTCGAGCCGGCCGTTGTCCCCGATCAGGATGTCCGCGTCGTCGATGGCGCTCGAGGATCCGCTCGCGTCGTCGCCGTGGAGCGTGTCGCTCCCGGCACCGCCGAGCAGGATGTCGCCGGCGGAGTGGCCCGAGATCGTGTCGTCCCCTCCGCCGATCGCCGAGGTGTCCGTCGCGCGAAGATTCTGCACCGCGCTGCCGCGGACGAGCAGCCGGCCCAGCGTACCCGAGAGCGCGATCGCGCCGTTGTCCCCGATCAGGATGTCGGTCAGGTCGGCGGCACCCGAGGATCGAAGCGCGTCGTCGCCGTGGATCGTGTCACCGCCCGTTCCGCCCAGTACGAGGTCCCCGCCCGCGCCGCCGCTGACGATGTCGGCGGCACCGAGCCCGTCCAGCGAGGACTCGATGCGGTCCAGCGTCATCAAGTCGCCGTCCACGCCGAAGTCCAGCAGTCCGTTGTCGCCGAACAGGATGTCGTCGCCCGCGTCGCCCTCGAGCGTCTCGGTTCCGACACCGACGCCGCCGAACAGGATGTCGTCGCCGGCGCTGCCCTTGATCAGCGTCTCCGTGCCGCCGCTGCTCTCGGCGCTGTCCGTCGTCGCGATCGAGCGCACGGCGCTGCCGCGGACGAGCAGGCTCCCAAGCGTGCCCGAGAGCACGATCTCGCCGTTGTCACCGATCAGGATGTCGCCGAGGTCGGCCGCGCCCGACGACCCACCGGCGTCGTCGCCGAAGACGCTGTCGCCACCGGCGCCACCCAGCAGGACGTCCCCTCCCGCGCCACCCGCGAGCTTGTCGTCGCCACCGACCGTGTCCTGCGTGGCCCGGATTCGATCCAGTGTGGCGAGGTCTCCGTCCTCGTCGAAATTCAACAGGCCGTTGTCGCCGACGAGCACGTCGTCGCCCGCGTTGCCGAACAGGTCGTCGCCGTCGATCCCGCCCAGCAGAATGTCGTCGCCGTCGTCGCCGCGCATGAAGTCGTCGCCGCCGGTTCCGCCGGCCGCGTCGAGGGCCAGGATCGATCCGATCCTACGCGTGGGCAGCGTGTCATCCACCTGGCGCAGCTCGCCCTCGTCTCCGATCAGGACGTCGTCGTCGAGCCCGCCGAACATCAGATCGCGAGCCTGCCCACCGATCAGGATGTCGTCACCCGCGTTGCCGCGAATCGCGTCGAAGCCCAGCACGACCGGCGCAGGCGTCGAATCGAACGCGGTCGATCGAATCAAGTCCAGCGTGGAGCCGTCGGCCGAGAACTCCAGCGAGCCGTTGTCGCCAAGGACGATATCGTCGCCGTCACCGCCGAACAGAACGTCCAGTACGCCGACACTCGAGACGGTCGGATCGACCGGCTCGTCACCGAGCGTGCCGTTCACGCCGCCGAGAATCAGGTCGTCGCCCTCGTCGCCCTCGATGACGTCTCCGCCCCCGGTCGACGAGGTCGCGTCCGTGGCGCGCACGGTTCCGACATGCCGCGCCGCCCGGTCGAGCACGTTCGACACTTCGCCGTGGTCCCCGATCAGGATGTCGCGGTCGGCACCTGCGACCGGCGCGCCGGAGTGGCTGTTGCCACCGTACAGGATGTCGCCGGCCGTGCCGCCGATGACGATGTCGTTGCCCGCGTTGCCGAAGATGCGGTCCGTGCCGCCGAGCGCACTCGTCGCGGATTGCACCAGGTCGAGCGTGGTCAGGTCGGTGTCCGAGCCGAGGGCATAGTCGAGCAGACCGTCGTCACCGATCAGGATGTCGTGCCCCGCGTCGCCCTGTAGTTCGTCGCGACCGTCGGGCAGTGTCCCGTTGACCCCGCCGAGGATGATGTCGTCACCGGCGTGGCCGCGGAGCGTATCCGCGCCGCCGCTGGCTTCCGAGAGATCGGTCGTGCGAATGCTCTGCACCGCGCTGCCGCGAACCAGCTCGGCGCCCAGCGTGCCGGAGAGCACGATCTCGCCGTGGTCGCCGATCAGGACGTCGTCGAGATCGGCGGCGCCGGAGCTTCCCGCCGCGTCGTCGCCGTGGAGCGTATCGCCGCCCGCGCCACCCAGCGCGACGTCGCGGCCCGCGCCGCCGCTGATGACGTCGATCGCGCCGAGTCCGTCCAGCAAGGACTCGATACGGTCGAGCGTCGTCAGGTCGCCGTCCGCGTCGAACTCCAGCAGTCCGTTGTCGCCGAGCAGGATGTCGGCACCCGCACCGCCTGCGAGCGTCTCGGTCCCGCCACCGACGCCGCCGAAGAGAATGTCGTCGCCGGCGCCACCCTGGATCAGCGTCTCGGTGCCACCGGTGCTCTCGCCGCTGTCCGTGGTCGCGATCGAGCGCACCGCGCTGCCGCGGACGAGCAGGTTCCCCAGCGTGCCCGAGAGCAGGATCTCCCCGTTGTCGCCGAGCAGGATGTCGGCGTCGCCCGCGACCGGGCTCGTCTCGTCACCGTAGATCGTGTCGCCGCCGGCGCCTCCCAGCACCACGTCCTCGCCGAGACTTCCGGTGATCGTGTCCGCGCCGCCCAGTCCGTCCGGGCTGGAGCCGATCCTGTCGAGCGTGGTCAGGTCGCCATCGAGATCGAAATCGATCCGACCGCTGTCACCGAGCAGGATGTCGTCGCCCTCGTCGCCGCGAAGCGTCTCGCTGCCGACGCCGACGCCGCCGAAGAGAATGTCGTCGCCGGCGCTGCCCTGGATCAGCGTCTCGCTGCCGCCGGTACCTTCGGCGGTGTCCGTCGTCGCGATCCAGCGTACGGCGCTGCCGCGAACCAGCAGATTCCCGACGGTTCCGGAGAGCCGCACCTCGCCGTGGTCGCCGACGAGGATGTCCCCGAGGTCGCCGGCCCCCGAGGAGCCGGTCGCGTCGTCGCCGTAGAGCGTGTCGCCACCGCCGCCGCCGAACGCTACGTCGGCGCCGGCACCGCCGGCGATCACGTCGACCGCGTCGGGACCGGAGCGATCGGAGCGGATCAGGTCCAGCGTGCTCAGATCGAAGTCCAGCCCGAATTCCACGCGGCCGTTGTCGCCGAGCAGGATGTCGTTGCCCGTACCGCCGACGAGCGACTCCGTGCCCGCACCCACGCCACCAAAGATGATGTCGTCGCCCGCGGCGCCGTCGAGGATCGTGTCGGTACCGCCGTCGCTGTCCGCGCCGTCGAACGCATCGATGAAGGACACGCCGCTACCGCGCACGAGCAGGTTGCCGATCGTGCCGGACAGCGACAGCAATCCGTTGTCGCCGAGCAGCACGTCGCCGAGGTCGGAGGCACCCGACGAGCCGGTCGCGTCGTCGCCGTAGAGCACATCCCCGCCGACGCCGCCCAGCAGAACGTCGCGGCCCGCGCCGCCGCTCAGCTCGTCGACTCCCCCCAGCAAGTCAAGTTCCGCCGAACGCGGCGAGGTGGAGATGGACTCGAGCACGGAGAGGTCGGCGGAATCGAACGTGACCTCGCCGTCGTCGCCAATCAGGATGTCGTCACCGTCGCCGCCGGCCAGTGTCTCGCTTCCACCGCCCGTACCGTGGACGCCGCCGAACAGGATATCGTCGCCCGCGTGGCCGCGGAGCGTGTCCAGGCCGCCGCTCTCCTGCTCCTCGTCGGTGGTGAAGATCCTCGCCACCGCGCCGCCGAACACGGCCCACTGCCCCGCGCCGTTCTCGAGCTGGATGATCCCGTTGTCGCCGAGCAGGATGTCGTCGAGGTCTGCGGCCGCGGAGGAACCGGAGGCGTCGTCGCCGTCCACGGTGTCATCGCCCGCTCCGCCCAGCACGACGTCTTGACCCGCGCCGCCCGCCAGCGTGTCCGCGCCGCCGAGTACGGGGTCAGCCGGCATGACCGGACGCGAGGACAGGATCTCGTCGAGCGTGCCGAGGTCGGAGTCCGCCGCGAAGTCGAGCCAACCGTTGTCGCCGAGCAGAACGTCGTCGCCGGCGTTCCCCTCGAGGCTGTCGTTGCCGGTATCGTTCACGCCTCCGAACAGGATGTCGTCGCCGGCAGCGCCGCGCAGGGTGTCCGCCCCACCGGCGTCGTTACGCTCGTCACCGGTCTCGATGCGCGCGACGGCCGTGTCGAACACGACGATCCGGCCGGCCGTTCCGGACAGGACGATCTCGCCGTTGTCGCCCAGCAGGATGTCGGTGTCGCTGCCGCCGAGACCGCTTCCGTCCTCGCCGTAGATCAGATCTCCGCCGGCGCCGCCGAGCAGCACGTCGCTTCCCGCACCGCCCGCGAGCGTGTCCGCCCCGCCGAGCACCGTCGTCCCGGCCAGGTCCAGGCCGCTCGACCGGATCAGATCGAGCGTCGTCAGGTCGGTGTCGGTGGCGAAGGCAAAGTCCACGATCCCGTTGTCGCCGAGCAGGATGTCGTCGCCGGCGTTCCCCTCCAGGCTGTCCTGTCCGTTGCCGCTTCCGTTCACGCCCCCGAGCAGGATGTCGTCGCCGGCCGCGCCCTTCAACGTGTCCGCGCCGCCGGCGTCGTCTTGATCGTCGGTCGTCGCGATCCGCTGCACCGCGGCCCCGAGCAGGTGCAGTCGGCCGACGTATCCGGAGAAAAGAATCGTCCCGTTGTCACCGAGCAGGATGTCCACGTCAGCGCCACCGAGTCCGCTGCCGTCCTCGCCGTACAGCTCGTCCCCGCCGGCCCCGCCGGCAAGCAGATCGCTCCCGGCGCCGCCTGTCAGCGTGTCGGCGCCCGCACCGGCAAGGGAGGTGGACTCGATTCGATCGAGCGTGCTCAGGTCGGTGTCCGGCGCGAAGGCGAAGTCCACCACACCGTGGTCGCCGAGCAGGATGTCGTCGCCGGCGTTGCCTTGCAGGCTGTCGCTGCCGGTGCCGCTGGCGCCTCCCAGCAGCACGTCGTCTCCGGCTGCACCGATCAACGTATCCGGGCCGCCCCACTCCTCGACCCCGTCGTCGGCCTCGATGCGCTGCACGGCGTTGCCGAGGAAGCGCAGACGGCCGACGTATCCGGAGAAATGAATCGTCCCGTTATCGCCGAGCAGGATCTCGTCGTCGGTGCCGTCGATCGCACCCGGGTCCTGCGCGTGCAGCGTATCCGAGTCGGTTCCACCGAGCAGCACGTCCTGACCGGTCCCGCCCTCGAGTAGATCCATGCCGCCGATGACCTGCTGCGGAACGGGATTCGATCGAATCGAATCGAGCGTGAACAGATCGGCGTCGATGCCGAACGCGACCGTGCCGTTGTCGCCGAGCAGGATGTCGTCGCCGGCCTTGCCGTAGAGGCTGTCGAGCCCTCCGTTGTTCGCGCCACCGAGGATGATGTCGTCGCCCGCGGCACCCGTCATCGAATCTCCACCGCCAAGGGCCTCCGACTGGAACAGGTGCGGCGGGGTCCAGAACTCGGTCGAGGCCGTGATCGAGTCGACCGCGCGGGGCGCCCGCCCTCGGTAGTCACCGAACATGACCAGCTTGCCGGCCGTGCCGGAGAACGAGACGCTTCCCGTATCTCCGATGAGGATGTTCGTGTCCGTCTCGTGCGTGGCCGTCGCACCCTGTCCGTGGAGTGTGTCGTCGCCCGGCCCACCGATCACGATGTCTCGCCCGGCGTTGCCGGAGATCGTGTCGTCCCCTCCGAGCACTGTGGGCGCAGGGCTCTCCTCCAGAGCGGTCGCGACGACCGACTGCAGCAGGTTCAGTCCGCCCGCGCCGGGCGTGAACGTCAACGCCCCCTTGTCGCCGAGCAGGATGTCGTCCCCGGCGTTGCCCTTGAGGACATCGCTACCGCCCGCGTTCGGTCCGCCCAGGATGATGTCGGCGCCGTCGCCGCCGAAGAGTGAATCCGCGCCGCCGGTGGCATTCAAGACGTCGAGAATCTCGACCCGCGAGACGTCGCCGAGGACGAACAGCAGTTCCCCGTTCCCGTCGAGCACCGGGTCGAGCGGCGTCAGCTCAACCCTGCCGTTATCGCCGAGCATCACGTCGTCACCCGCGCCGCCGAGGATCGCGTCCTCCCCGCCACCTCCTATAAGGATGTCGTGGCCTGCGCTCCCCGAGACCTGGCCGTTGATCTGGTCGTCACCGTCCGTGCCGAAGCCACGGCTGAGCAGCAGCGAGGGACCGCGGAAGACGCCGTCGGTCTGTGGGACGCCGACCTCGTCGATCGAAACGCCGAGCAGCGTGACCACTGCACCCAGTTCGTCCCGGTACTCCACGCTGCCGCGGCCGCCGAAGACGATGTCGTCGCCGACGGTGCCGGGTAGCGTATCGTCACCGTCCCCGCCGAAGAGCACGAGCGGGAGATCGGTCGAGCCGACGAGAACGACGTCGTCGCCGTCCCCCGTGTTGACGGCGAACAGGCCATCCCGCGGCGCGAGCGGTTGGATCGAGTACACGCTCGTGCCGTCGAGTCCGACGAACGGCGCGTCGAGCACCAACCGGTCGGACGTGTTGTCCAGAATCGACCGCTCCTCGCCCATGCCGCCGCCGGCGACGATGCGAATCGTCGCGCCGACCAGCCAGCCGACGTGCGGCTCGGAGCCGAGATCGTCAACCGCGGGGAGGGCGTCCGGGGCGGAGTCTTCGTAGGTCGCTTCCGTGCCCGCCACGAGACTCAGCGAGCCGGGCGAGATCTCGTTCGTCACCGTCGCGTCGACGGCGCGCAGGTCGAGCGTGACGATGTCGTTCCCGCCACCCGTGTCGATGTGGGTCACCGTGCGAAAGCCTTCGCGCTTGTGCGTGTCGCTGACGGTGAGTTGGTCGATGCCCGTCCCCAGGGCCAGCCCGAGGTACTCCAGGTCCGCATAACCGATCCCGCCCTCGACAACCTTGCCCGCCACGTTCACGTCCGGACTCAGGCTCAGGCCCCGGATACGCGAGACGATGCGCGGTGCCCCGTCGGCTCCAAGGCGAGCGACGCTGTCCAGGGTCCCCGACTCATCGGCGCTGTTCGCGTCGTCCCAAACGGTCAGGACGTCGACCTGCCGCGCCTCGTCGGCGAGTAGCGAGGCCGGCACCGGAGAGGTCGTGAAGAACGGAGACAGCACGTAGGCGTCCCCGGCCGCCGGCGCGACGGGGCGACTCCAGGGCGCGACGGTCAGCGTGATCAGACCGCCGATCGGCGCCGTGCTGGCGATCACGCGCCGCACCTGCCCCGCCGCGGATCCGTCGCTGATGGTCACGAGGAAGTCCTTCAGCCCGTCGGTTGCCGGCGCGACGGGGAAGTCGGACTCGGCGACCACCAGCGCGGTCGACGTCGCGTCGTCCAAGACGCCCGTCGCATTGACCGCTCCAGGCACGAGCAGCGGATCGCGCAGACCGAGCGCGGCGCCCTCTTCCCCGAAGCCCTCGATGAAGAGCGGGCTCGCGATGTCGGCCAGCGGGCCGGCGGGCTCCACCCGGAACGTGTCCGAGCCCAGCCCGCCGCCGAGCCGGACAGGCACGTTCGACGCGGTGGCGCTCACGTTGAAGATATCGTCGTCTTCGAGGCCGTCGGCACCGATCGAGTCGATGGAGTCGAAGCTCGCCGTGTAGTCGCCGGTGAGGCCCGAGGGGGCCAGCGTCACGGCGGAGGGTGTGTCGTCGAGCATCGAGGCCGAGATCCCGGCGCCGGTGATGTCGAAGGTGTCCACACCCTCGGTGCCGAAGGCGATCGCCGTGTCGAATCCGTCCTCGGCGGTCGAGCCCGGATCGGCGTCGCCGTCGATCGCCACCGGAGCGCTGAGGCTGAACCAGGTCGTGTCGTCGCCGGCACCGCCGAGGATGTCGACGACGTCCGTGGCCTCACGCCCCGTCGCGCCGAGATCGCGCACGACGAAACGGTCGTCGCCGGCGTCGCCCCTCAGCGTCAACGGTTCCTGGTTGTTGAAGGCGATGAACGTGTCCGCACCCGCGCCGCCGTCGAGAATCGTATCGTTACTCGTGCCGCGAGTGAGATAGCCGCGCGAGGTCTCGAAGGTCGGGGTAGTGTCCGCGGCTGCGAGCCCGGCCGCCTCCGTCCGCGGCGTGTTGAACAACTGACCGATGCGAAAGGTGTCGTCGCCCCCGCCGCCCTCGATCGTCGTCTGCACCAGCGTGTCGTCCAGTGCGAAGCGGTCGTCCTCGTCCCCCGCCGTGATCGTCAACTGGTCCACGTTGGCCCGGTAGTTGATTCGCTCGCTGCGGCTGCTGCCGTTGATCGAGGTGATGAACGCAACGGGAGCAGCAGAATCGTCGTTGCGCAGCAGGTAGTCGCGCCCCATGACCGAGCCGATGACGGTCAGGCTGTCGGCGCCGGTGAGCCCTGTGTCGTCGATGTCGACGAGCTTGCCCTTCCTTCCGCCGGTCAGGGTCACCGTGTAGACGTCGTCACCCTCGCCCCCGTCCAGGAAGTCGCTTCCGGACTCGGAGAACAGTTGATCCTCTCCGGCGCCGCCGAAGAGCGAGTCGGGACCGTTGTCGCCGTCCATCGTGACGTCGCGACCGAAGAGGCTGATCGCCGTGGCGGCATCGATCCCGCCCTCCAGCAGATCGTCTCCGCCACCGCCGTACATCACATCCGTGCCGCGCCCGCCGAACAGCGTGTCCGATTGGTCGTTGGTGACGTTCGGACCACGCGAGTCGAGCGCCAGCACGAGATCCGCACCCTCGCTCGCCAGGTCGATCGTCTTCAGCGAGGTGACGCCCAGCTCGCTTTCCATGGCATCGCCATGGATCACGTCGTGGCCCTCACCGCCGGCGATGGAGTCGAACGAGTGGCCGCCGAGCAGGAAGTCGTCCCCGGCGCCGCCGAGCAGGATGTCTTGCCCTTCCCCGCCGGCCAGGATGTCGACGCCCGACCCGCCGAAGAGCCGATCGGAGCCAATCTCACCGAACAGGCGGTCGTCCCCGAGACCGCCGTAGACCGTGTCGTCGCCGAAACCGCCGCGCACGATGTCGTTACCAGCCACGTTGCGGGCTCGCGGCGGCGCGCGATCGATGCCCGAGACATCGATCAGGGCCCCGCTCGTTCGGTCCGCGCGGAGGACGCCACCGTCTCCGATCACGAGATCGGCGCCTAGCCCACCGAAGATCGTGTCATTCCCGCCCCCGCCGAAGATCGTGTCATCCCCGCCCTCGCCGTGGATCTCGTCGTGGCCGTCGGACGCGACGACATCGGCGCGGAACATGTCGACGTTGGCCCCCGACGTCGATTCGCCATACTCGCCCTCGTCGCCGAAGATGATGTCCCGGCCGCCGCCGGCCATGATGGTGTCGTTGCCCGCCCCGCCGACGATCAGCTCGACGCCGGTCGCGTTGTCGCCGCCGAGGATCGTGTCGTCACCGAATCCCCCGCGGATCGTGCCCCCGAGCGTGTTCTGGCCGACTTTGATCGTGTCGTTGCCCGCGCCACCGTCGATATCCACCGTGACGCCCGAGACGCCCAGGAGATCGATGGTGTCGTCCCCCTTCCCGCCCTTGACCACGATCTCGCTGAAGTCTCCGATGAAAGTCTGCGCCGGGGCCAGGTCCCGCTCATCATCCAGCGACCTGCGGCGGACGGTCAGAGTCTGAGCATCGCCGGTGACCTTGAAGAATTCGGCCTCATCCTCGATGTCTCCGTTTACCCGCTGCTCGGCGAACTCGCCCATGTTGAGCTGCAGCACGCCACCGGTATCGACGGCCAGCAGCGGAGCGCGCGTGAAATCGACATCGAATTCGTAGAGCGTGATCGGCGGGAGGATGTTGAAATTCCGGCTGAAGCTGAAGAAGAAGAAATCGATCCTGAGGAAAGCGTAGAGCTTGGCGAAGATCTCCCCCGACACGTCGAACATGGCCAGCGGGGACTTTAGCCGGTTGCCGAACTCGTACTCGGTCAGGACGCTGTTGGCGATCTCCATGTAGCGGATCTTCCCGTCGCCGTCCGGATCGTAGAGATCGAATTCAATCTCTGCGAAGACCCCGCCCTCGACACCCGCGCGCGCGATGCCCAGGTTGAGCTCGGCTCCGGCGGACAGGCCGCCGAGCAGACTCAGCTCCGGTGCGTCCTGCCCCTGGTCGTCGAGATCGTTGATGAAGAAGCCGTTGAAGAACAGCTCGGGCCTGCTGAAATCGGTCGCGGCCATCTGCTGCAGGCCCAGGGTGTCGAACCCCACCGAGTGGAAATCGATGTTGGCCTGGATCGTGCCGGTGATCGACGCGCCCAGCGGCCCGAAGATGGGGAAGAACTGGCTGTAGGTGAACTCGACTTCCAGTTCGGGCAGATCGAACAGCACCAGCGTCGCCGGCTGGCCGACCAGCAGGTTGAACATCTGCGTCGGGTCGGTCAGGATCGGGAACTTGAACCCCTCGGACTTGATGAGCTTCTTGGTGGCATCGACCGTCTTGCTCGGCTCCTGGCCGGCAGACAGTTCGCGGTTCAGATCGAAAGGCTGGCCCGTGTTGACACTGGTCAGCTTGGCGTTCGGATCCATCAGGTCGGGCTGCTCCCCGGAACCGGGGAAGATCGTGAACGGCTCGGGATAGGTGATGACGACCGTCTCGCCCTGCGGAATGGCGTTGACCACCTCGATGATCGCGGCCACCTGCTTGACCGCCTTGATGAACTTCGGGTTGACCTTCCCGGAGACCGCGGCCAGATCGAGCAGTGTCAGCGACTGGCCGAGCTGGTCGAGCACCGGCAACGGCGCCGTGAGAAAGTCGATGACCGGCTGGAGCGGCTTGGTGACCTGCTGGACCTGCTCCAGGAACGGCCCCACGGTTCCGCTGATCAAGGTTCCCAGGTCCAGGCTGACGTTCTGGAACTCGACGAGTCGTAGCCCATGGGTCACCGCGTCCTTGACGTCGGAGAGCGGTACGAACACTTCTCCCATGGGGTCCACGTTCGGGCCGCTGCGCGTGCCGATTCCCCAATCGAAGACGAAGTCCGTCGTGATCGTCATGAAGTCGGGGACGAGATCGTCGTTCAGGCCCAGACTCAGGGCGAGATCCGCCCGCGCGGACGCCGCGATCAGGGGACGCAGGCCGAGGCCACCGAGTTCGCTCAGGCTCAGACGCTCGTCGCCACCGGTGGCACGGATCAGGACGGGGGCTGCATCGTCGTCGGGGTGGCGCATCCAGTACTCGATGTCGTCGACGAGATCCTGGAAGATGAGATTGTCGTTGCTTCCCCGGTTCATCGGTGGGTCTTCCGGGGCCTGAGGAGGGTTGATCACTCGAGGGACCGTGACGGTCACCTCCCGTGTCTCGCCGTTCTCGAGCACGCGAACCACGAACTGGGCATCGCTCGTCGGTGCCAGCGTCGCGACCTCGGTTCCGCTGAGTCGGTGGGGTCCACCGTCGCTCGCGGCCGTCTGTTCGGCGTGTAGCCCGAGATTCTGATCTTCAGGGTACGGGCTCAACGGTGTGACCGTGAGTTGTCGAATACTGGGATCGATCGCACCGATCACCAGGTGCGTCTTGAGGACCTCGGTGGGAGCGGGACCGTTCTTGCCGTCGATGATCAGCGTGTACAACCTGTCCACGGTCGTGATGACGACTCGCGCCTCCAGATCCGCCGGGCCGCTGAACGTCTCGGTCGCCGTTCCGGGAGCTACAGCATTCAGTTTGAGGGCGATCTGCTGCTCGATCCCGGAGACATCCGCGTCGAAGGTTAAGTCGTCGAGGGAGTACGTCGTTTCGGTTCCGTCCCAGTCCGTGATGACGAGCTCGAACGGAGCGGAAAGTTCCTCGGCGCTCTCGAAGACGTAGTCGTCGAACGTGAGCGACGTTGTCGTCGCCACGTGCTCCTGGTCGTGCACGAGGTCGAGCATCAACGCGGTCTCGACGTCGGCCGGCGTCACACTGAACGGCATGCCGGCCGACAGGCTCAAGAACTCGTCCTTGCGGTTGAGGATGTCCACGCCGAAGGTCACGCCCAGACCGGTGGACGGATCGGGTTCGGCATCGAATTGCAGGAAGCCCAGCTTGCCGGTCAAGGTCGTGCCCGGAGTCATGGTGACGTCGGCGGTGATCTCCAGCTCGGCCGCGTCGGAGATATCGAGGTAGAAGCCGTCGTCGACGCTGAGACCGAAGCCCAGCTCCAGCTCCCAGCCCAGGGTCAGGCCGAGGCCGCCGTCGGCCTCCAGACTCAACGCGGGCAGGCCGAGATCGAATCCGATGTCGGCATCGACGTCGAACGTCTGCCCCACGGTGAGATTCCACTGGACGTACGCGTCGGTACTGATCTTGTTCTCCGAGGGAGCGGTGTCGGAGGTGAGCACGACGTCGGCGGGCGAGGTGGCGGGACCGCTGCCGTCCGCCTTGCGCAGGAAGTTCAACGCGGGCCCGTCCGGGTTGTCGGCGGTGTCCCCCTGAGTCACGAGCACCTCTACCGCGCCCTCGCCGCCGGGCGTCACGCGGAAGATCGCGTCCGCCTCGGCGCGGACATCGTCGGGCACGCCGGCAACGGCCGTGAGCTCCAGGACCGAGACCGTCGCGTCCACGGTCTGGTTGGTGTGGGTCACCAGACCATCGCCTTCGTCGCGAACCTTCTCCAGGGTCATCACGCTGTCGGTCAGGAAGGCGATGCGGTAGGGCCCCTTGCCCTCGTTGTCCGGGTTGTCCATCTGGTCGTTGGTACTGTCCAGGCCGCCGAGGATGCGGATCACCTGGCCGACCAGAAAGCCGTCATCGGCCCAGCGTCCGGAGTCACGAATGATCCGACCGACGAAGCTCGTGCCCTCGACCGGGCCCTCGAAGTCGAGATGCGAGGTGTGCGTGGCCACCGGAAGGACGGGGCCCACGGAAGCCACGCCGAGCAGGGCGGCTTCCGCGTCGGGCGAAGTGAGCTCGAGCGACGTGAGCTCCGGATCGAAGGCGGACAGCGTGATCGACGTGCCGTCGGTCGTGGCGACGATCCGGTCGCCCAGCCCCGCGGCCGCGAGCGCGGCGTCGAAGTCCGCGTTCAGTGCGTGCGGCTTCGATCCGAGGAGATCGAACAACACTCGCGAGACGAAGTTGCCGTCCGGGCTGACCGCCTCGGCCATCGCCTCACGGAACGGATCGAGCCACGCCTTGCGGAACGTCTCGATCGCATCCGCCCCCTCCGAGAGCTTGTCCCCGATCAGCGGCAGCGGCAGTCCGAATACCTCACCGTCCAGGATCTCCTGCAAGGCGAACAGGAACGCGTCGAGGCCGTCGACGGCCAGCAGCATCTTGTCCAGCAGGCTGAAGTCGTCGATATCGATCGGGAAGAGCTGGCCGATGCCGGTTGCCCCGCCCGGGATCAACTCGAGAGCGCTCGAGTCGTACACCGACTCCACCGTCTCGGTCGCGCCCTCGGCCGCGGGGCCGAACGCGAGCAGCGTCTCGTCCACGAGCTCGAGATCACCCCCCACGAGCGTCAGGTCGGTGTCGAAGTGAATCTCTCCGGTGAACGTGGAATCGTTGGGGAAGAAGACCGGCAACTGAGTCGAGATCTTGCCGGAAAGCTCGGAGATGACATGTCCCTCGAGATTGTCCAGGACGGTCGAGAGAGAGACCTTGCCGCTATCGGTCGAGTCGTTGACGTCGAAGTCGCCTCGAATCCGGAACAGCTTCTCGAGACCATCGACGTCCAGGTCCGGTGTGACGTCGGCATGACCGCGCTGCACGAACAGGTCGAAGGGCCCCAGGTCGGCGCGGAAGCTCAACGCCTCGGCCGACGCGCTCAACCCGCCGACGATGCTCGTCGACTCGTACAGCAGCACCGGTAACCCGCTGACCGAGACGCCGAGTGTCGGCCCCTCGTCGCGCAGCGTGTCCTCGGCGAGGACCTTGCCCGCAATGTCTTCGACCCGGCTCAGCGTCAGCACGGTATCGGTGACAGTCTGGATCCGGTACGTCCCGTCGTTGGAAGACGAGCCCGAGACCGTGATGAACTGGCCTGAATCAAAGCCGTCGTCGATCCAGCTTCCGGGGTCGCCGTCGTAGAGTGCGGCCGAGCGCGTGATCGTGTCGGCCGCCGGCGTTGCGAGATCGCCGTTGTCCACGAAGGTGAGCTTGGGCGCGCCCTGCAGCCGCGCGACGGCCGTCGGATCGAGGCCGATCGCCAGCTCGAGACTCAGATCGCCCTGGGTCACCAGGCCGGCCGGCCCGGACAAGCTCAGCGGCGTGCTGTCGGACAGGATCTCCCCGAACAGGTCGTTCCCCAGCTCCAGTTTGAACCCCAGGGAGCGATTGATCGCGATGTCCAGGTCGAGGTCGATCTTCAACGAACCGTCTTGCTCCAGCGTCAGCCGGACGAGATCGCTGTCCGCGGGCAGGCCGAAGGCTCCCTCCAGCGTGCGCGACAGCTCCCCGAACGACTCCGCGGGTTCGCGGCGCAGCTTCTCGACCCCGTCGGCCAGGCGGCTTGCGAAACCGCTCAGCTGGTCGATGCTCATGTCGATCAGCGGAATCGGTTGGCCCAGGAAACCGGAGTCTTCCAGTCGGTTCGTGAACTCGGACAGCGCGGAGAGCCCGGCGAGCACCTCGGTGAAACCGAAGTCCGCAAACTCACCGAGGTCGCCGTCGAGGATCACGGGTGCTTGCGGCGGGCCAAAGCCGGTGACGTCGAAACGCATCGAGCGCGTGGGTGCAAAACCCGCAAACGACAGATCCTGGAACACGCCCAGAGTCAGCGAGCCGGAGGCGGTCGGCGGCGACACCACGGAAGGCGTCGCGGGATCGAGACCCTCGATCAACTCGCGCAGTGTGCTCGTCCCGTTCTGCAGCCCGATCGAAACGTGAGCCTGTACGTCATCGGCCCTGCCGGCCAGGTCGAGATCCATGAAACCGTAGCGGCCGCGAGCGTCCTGGATGGCGGAGAGGATTGCGACGCCCGGGATGTCTACCAAGACGCCGGCCACATCACGATCCAGCGTGGCCGTGTTGGTGACGGTGTGGACCATCGTGATTCTGTAGAAGCCCTTGTCGTAGCCGGCGCCGGACTTGATCTCGAGAACCCGGCCAACATCCTCGTCCGCGAAGGGTGACGTGGCGTCGGCGGTGACCACGTTGCCATTCGCCCCGACCAGCTCGAATCGTTTCGGCGGCGGTGTCGAGAGGTCGATATCGGTATCGAGCACGAGGCCGTCGACGAACAGCCGATCGGCCGGAGCCAGCCCGCGGAGCATGGCGCCGCCGATGATCGCGCCGGGGCCGACCTCGACGCCGTTGACGTTGGTCGCGACGGGAGCCTGGAGCTGGATCCCGAGCAGGAACGCCGCCTGCGACCCGTTGATGCCCTCGATGCGGAACGTCCCGGCACCGCTCGTCGTGTCTTCGAGCCGGATCGCGGTCCGGTCGAGGTTGAGTTCGGCCGTGACCAGGCCGCCCGTCGCGTCCTGGATCGCCATGAGGGCGTCGTCGAGCGTCGTCCCCGCGTCGAGACTGACGCGGTACGGGCCTCCCATCGCACGGGTGAAAACGAGGAAATCGTCGGTGTCGGCGTCGGCACTCGTCGCGAGACCCAGCTCACCCTGGGCGTTCACATCGGCGATCAGCCTGAAATCCTTCACGTCGGGATCGACGGCGGTGAAGACCAGCTTGCCGCCCTGGCTTGCGGCCACGATCTGGCCCACCGTGCGCCCGCCGGCTGGGAAGCCCAGGTCGGTCACGGCGGGGTCCGTGGCCAAGGCCGTGAGGGTCATGCGCGTGATCGCATCGTCCGTCGCGGTCAGCATCAACGTGCCGTCTCGACGCGCCACGACGTCGATCGCCGTGGGCAGGGTGTCGGCGTGAACGCTGTACTCGGCGTCGGTCCAACTGCCGGACGAAAGAGCGGTCGTCGTCAACATGTCGTCGGCAACCGCGATGACCGTCACCGATTCGCCCGACGTCAGGTTGAGGACCGTGTCCCCGACCTCGACGCCCAAGTCGTCGAAGTCCTGCGCCGGGTCCACGAGCGTGTCACTGTCGCCCGTGCCGTCCGACGTGCCCTGTGCGACCTTCGACCTGCTGTGGATCGTGTACGCCGTGCCACTCCAGCTTCCGCTCGCCAGAGGTGTCGTCGTCAGGATCCCGTCGTCGACCAGCAGCACGGTCGCCACCGACCCGGAATCGTGGTTGACGATCCGGTCGCCTACCCGGACCACGTCGTCGGCGAGAAAGAACTTGCCACCGCTGGTTCCCGTGTCGATCAGGGTCGTGCCGTTCGCGTTCACATGCGAGTCGGCCGTTCCGCTCTCCACGATCGGGATCAGTTCGGGAACGGCCGAGGCCAGCGCCTTCGCTACGGCGTCCCGGACGTCCGACGCGAGATTGGACAGCGCCTGGAACTGGCCCTCGGCCTGGGAAAGATCGAGCAGACCGCCCGGCCCGGAATCGTTGTCCATCGTGTCGGTATCCGACACGGTGACGTTGATCAACCGTCCATCGAGCAGCGGAACGCCAGCGTCCGCCGGCCGACTCAAGGTCAACGAGAAAGACGCAGGCCCCGTGAGCAGCTTGTAAGTGGCCGATTGGTCCGACGGCGCGAGCACATCGGTCGAGATCGAACGCAGGACGCGGTTCACGTCCGCGATCAGGTCGAGCTGGTTCGTGTTGAGACGGGTCTCTTCCGAGTCCACGAAGTACGACACGGGATCGCCCAGCACGCCTTCCCCGTCGAGGCGGAGGCGCAGGTCGAACCCCGCGTTCGTGGCCAGCCTCCCGTAGGTGGGGCGCAGCAGGGTTTCCGCCGCCAGGCCGACGGGTCGGAGTACGCTGTACTCGTCCCCACCCTCCCAGACTCCGTCCTCGCCGTCGGTAAGCGGGCTGGTCGCAATCACACCGTCGATGAAGGCCATCACGGTCGCGGTCGATCCATCCGTCACGTTGAGGATCGTGTCGCCGATCTTGACGATTCCGTCCGAGGAGAAGAGGGTCCGCTCGTCGTACAGGAAGTCGAAACTCTCCGAGCTCGAACCGCTCCGGCTTGCCGCGCCGGTCAAAATCTCCACGTCCTCGGACGTTCGATCGGCGGCGAAACCGAGCTCGGTCACCGCCGGATTCGTCGGATCGGCGGTCACGCTGAACTGCGGGATCTGCTTCACCAGCTCCGAGAACAGGATCAGCCGGCCGCCGGAATCGACCCCGGCCTCGAGATCGCCGACTCCCGCTGCGGAGAGCGCGGCGTTGATCTGTGCGACGAGCTCGGCGATCGTGCTGTTGGATTGCGTGTCCTCGGCCGACACGGTGACCGCGGACGTGTTCTGGTCGATGGTGACCTGAAACTCGGCGTCGGCGCTCAGCCGACCGAATCGGGCCGGGATCGCGCCGCCGGTCACGGCGATCTCGTCCTCGAGCCACGAGGGTCGCACGACGCCGTCGCCGAGCAGGTCGACGAGTGCCGTGCCGAGGTCGAGCGATTCTGTCGGGTCCGCGAGGTCGAAGCCCAGCGTCATCGTCAGCCCCGAACTCGAGCTCAAACTCACGGTCGAGGGGCTACCCAGTCCGCTGAACGGACCGGCCTGGAAACCGAAGTCGATCGCAACGTCCTCGGAACGCACCGCCAGCGGCATGAAGTCGATCAGGACCGTGAGCTGCCGGGTCGCGGGAGAGTAGACGAGATCTCCGACCAAGAACCCCGCTTCGTCCAGGCCGGCCAGCTCGTCCGCCAGTTCCTGCGCCGTCGAGAAGACCGGCAGCAGGTTGCCGCTCTTCGGGTCGTCGGGATCGACGGCGAGCAACCGGGCCACGTCGTTGGTTCCCGGCTCGTTCGGGTTCTCGAACCCGTCGATCCCGTCCCCTCCGTCGTCGAACAACAGGCCCCGTCGCAACATCGCCCGGAAGTCGACGACGTCGCTCAGGCTCGCGCGCGCCAGCGGAATCGTCAGGTCCGCGAAGGTCTCACTCAGGCGCAGGTTCTCCAGCCACTCGCCGAGTCCACCCACCAGGTTGACGATGCCGGCCGGGCTGAGGTTGTCGAAGACCAACAGCTCCTGCAGATTGGCGCTGAGCCAGGAGTCCTGGTCGCCGTCGAAGGGATCTTCACCCATGACCTCGATGAACAGGTCGACCAGATCTCCGGTCTCCGGGTCGGTATCGAAGCCCACGATCTCCCCGGGATTGACGGGATCGACGGTCACGTCGAGACGCAGGTTCAGCGAATCACCATTCGAATCCACCATGACGTCGGGCGCCGCCTGGAGCTCGACGGCGGTCAGTCCGATCGCGCTGGCGGTCCCGCTAACGTTGAACACCACCTCCAGGATCTCTTCGAGCTCGAAATTCGTGCTCGTGGTCGCGTCCGCACGGAGGAATCCGATGTCGAGATCGATCGTGCCGAGATCCGTTGAATCGATCTTGGCCTGAACCTCCAGATTCTCGATATCGACCAGGAACGTCGGGCTCGAACGCAGGTCCAGGCCGAGGGCCAGATCCACGTCGAGCGACGTCTTCATGCTCAGCGTCGAGTCGGGAAACACCAGGCCGAGTGTCTCGCCCAGCCGAAGGTTGAAATCGGACCTCCGCTCGGCGTCGTAGTGGAACAGGAAGCGCATCTCCGGTATCGAGTCCGCGCCGTAACGCACCTCGGTCGTCACGTCGGCCACGGTCGCGCGCAGTTGCCCCAGGCCTTCCAGGGTGCTCGTATCGATGACGTGCGTCGGTCGGAAGCCCAGCTTGCTGACGGCGGCGTCCTGTGCAGTGATATCGACCCGTCCGATCGTACCCACGGCCGACTCCGGAACCCGGAGGCCGAAACGCCAGGCCAGCTCATTGAAGTGGTATGCCTCGAACAGCAGCTTGTCGTCCTCGTCGACCCATCCCTGGTCCCGAAACTCCTGATTGAGCGCGTCCTGCAGTTTCTGCAGCGTGTCGACTCCGGTGACGTCGATCGTGACCAGGTCGTCCCCGTTGATGCCGATCTCGAAGGTGAACGTGTCCTCGTTGTCGACGTTCGTGTTCTCCTCGAGAACTTCGCTGAGCATCGCGAATCCCTGGCGCGGAGTGTGTCGATCCATCGCCTGGAGACGGGCTCTCAGTCTCTCCATCCGGGGAGAGCCGTCGTCATCGAAGAACTGCTCGACCTCCAGACGCAACCGGTCCAGCGACTCGGCAAGATCCAACGCCGCGCCGACGGTCACGTCGGGCGTTCCGAGCGTGCCGGAGAGCAACGACAGCGGCATCCCGAACTCGTCGACGCGCGCCAGCGCGGCGGCCCAATCGACGAGGGCCTCCAGTCCGGTATCGAGAGCCGTCTGGGCCCCCGCGGTGAGATCGATACGACCGTTGGAGCCGGGATCGATCGTCCCGACCCGGACTCCCTCGTACGAGACGCGCTCGAGAGACTCGTCCCGCCCGGAGATCAAGCCGTCGGTGATCGTCAGCAGTCGGTTGTAGCGGCCGAAGTCGAGAACGTTGTCGACGCCCACGGCGTCGAAGACCCTGTCCTTGCCCCACTCGCTGGCGAACTCGTAGGTATCATCGCCGATGCCGCCCTTGAGCTTGTCGTCTCCCGCTCCCCCGATGAGCGTGTCGTCCCCCGCGTAGCTGACGAGCGTATCGTCGCCCGCTCCGCCGATGAGCGTGTCGTCACCGCCTGCGCCGGTCAACGTCACGTCTCCATCGAATGCCGACGCGTCGATCGTGTGCCCGCCGCCTTCGACGGTGAGCGACGCCTTCTCGATCGACGTCAGCTCGGCAGTCCAGGAATCGACGCCGTCGATGGTCAGTGTGGTGTTGCTCAGCGTGAAGTCGGCGTCGCGCGTGACCTGGATCCTGTCGTTAGCCTCGCCCTCGCCGCCGTCCAGCTTCAAGGTGGCCGTGAATTCATCCAGCAGGTCGAGCCGGAGACGGTCCGAGCCGGCGCCCATGTCGATCTCGAGCGAGACTCCCGGGTTGTTGAACGAGATGCTCTCCATCGTTTCGTTGAGGCTCTCGATGATCGACATGCCGGCGTTCTCTTCGTCGTTTCTCAGCACGAGCTGGTCGTTGGCATCGGTCGCGGTGATGATCAGACGATCCGCATCGGTGCCGTCGACGACCGGCTCGAGCCCCGCGTAGGCGACGATCATGCCGTCGAGATCGATCGTGCCCGAGTCGGGGCCGCTGGCCGCGTGGGCCACTCGCGCGTATGTCCCGCCCTCGATGATCAGGCTGTCGAAGCCGTCCGCGCCGCCGTCGATCAGACCGCCGACGCCGGCGTAGGCCGCCAGGACGAACGTGTCTTTGTTATCTGCGCTGCCGGTGAGATTCTCGATCCCGCCGAAGGCCACACCGGCGACCTGCCCGGCGTCGGTCGAGCGGACGTTCCAGATCGTGTCCGCCGAGGGCCCGACGAGCGTGTCGTTTCCAAGACCGCCCTCGACGTGCGACATCGCTCCGCGGTCGAACAGCACGAACGTGTCGTCACCGCTGCCGGCGATCAGGCTCTCGACTCCGATGAAGCGGACGCCCTGCACCATGCCGGCGCCGCGGTGGGTGATGCTCCAGGCGTTGTCCAGATCCGATCCAACGACGCTGCTCCGGCCGTGGCCGGCGTCGAAGATCACGCCGCCGGCGATGCGTTCTGCATCCACACTCGAGTCGAGCGTCAGATCGAAGTCGAAGCCGTTGCCGCGGATCCGTACGCCGTCGTCGATCCCGCTCAGGGCTTTCGAGGCCAGGATTCGCCACGGTTCGTTGGTGTCGACGAGCTGCAGCGTCTCGACGCTGTCGACTTCTCGAACCTGTAGCGTGGCCGCATCGTCGGCGAACGCTCCGAAGAAAGGATCCGCAGAGAGGAGAATGCGCGGTTCGAGCGGTTCGAGCAGAAACCCGCGGCGTCCCGCGTCCCGTTTGCGATCGTGGTTCTTCCCACGCCGCGCCGCGCCGGGCCGCTTACCCCGTCCGCGGCGTTTCGCAGATCCCGTCGACCGATAGGTCATGCCCCACCTCCGCCTCGACTTCAACGACTCCATTCGAGTGGGGGCATCTCACCGACTCGTTTCTTGCGCGTTCCGTCAAGTCCGCGACGACGACGTCGGGCGGATCCGAAGCTGCCCCGTACTCGGCATCCGAAGCCCAATTGGGCAAATCCGATCGTTTTCGTCCACCTCTCGGACAATCCATAGACTCTGGGGGTTTTCCGTCGCGCGGTCAACAACAATTTCTCCGAGTGTTCACCCGCGAGGCTGCGGTCGAAGTGTCCGCAGGCGGCTCGCGCGCGCCTTCCTCGGCGGCTGGTTGCTAATCACATCTGCGGTCCGATCCGTTCGTCGGCTCCATGCGTTGCCGACAGAGGTGCTCCGCCGATGGACAGCATCCGATTCGCGTCCCGCGGTCAGCGCCCGACCTGCTTACAGAGGCATCACCAGCGCCAGCCATGGAACCGGGCCGTCGACCTGAACCTCGCCGACCGGTCGAAACCCGACGCAGCGGTAGAACCCCACCGAGTCGGTCCAGGCGTGCACGCGCAACTCCGGCGCACCACGTCGATGTCCTTCGTCGCGCACGGCTGCAACCAGGGCCCGGCCGAGTCCGGCAGCGCGATACTCCGAGGCGACGATCAGCTGGCGCAGCCGTCGGCCCTCGGGGTCGTACTGAACGTAGCCGGCGAGCTGCTCGCCGGCCCGGGCCACGAAGTGCACGCTGCGTGCGTCGCTGTCGGAGTAGTCGGAGAGGCTCTTGCGTTCCGGCGCCAGAAGTTCGCGCCGGCGCAGGTGCGCGACCGCTGCGGCCACGGGTCGGGGGACGCCGACGCCGCCGTCGTATCGAGTGATCTCGGCCTCGGTCATGGCCGTTGCCTCATCTGCGAAGCCTGCCGGCGATCGTGAAATGAGACTCCGCGAGGGTCCCTACCCCGGCGTGGGGTCGTCCGCAAACAAGTGACAGCGTCAGGGGCAGGCGCCCACGCCAACGAAGAAGTTGTCGCCGCCCGCGACGTTGTTGGTTCCGTCGTCCTGAACGCAACTGAGCGTGTTCGAGACGAAGCTGTTCAGTCGGTAGGTGTTGTTGTCGCTGGTGGCGGTGAAGAACAGCCCGTACTGGGCGTTGGAGTTGAGAATATTGCCCGTAACGCGATTCCCGCCTCGGCTGAGCTCGACCCCCGCCTCGCCGTTGCCGGTCGAGACGTTGTCGGACACCAGGCAGCTCGAATTGGGCGCCCCGCCCACACTGGTCACGCGAATACCGTCGGCCGTGGAGCCGCTGACGACATTGCCGACGATCCTGCAGCCCTCGGCCTGGATGTCGATCCCGTAGGAATCGGGATCCTCGACCTGATTGTCTCGCACGTCGACGAGACCGATTCCCTCTACGGCGATCCCCCGATCCTGTGACTGAAGGATGCGGTTGTTGCGCACGGTGGCGCCATTGATGTTCGAATAGACGAGTACGCTCTCCGACCCCGTGTTCTGCAGGACACTGTCCTCGATAAACCCGGTCGTGTTCGTGAGCGGATTGCCCGCGACGAGGATCCCCTGGTTGTCGGTGGTATCGATGATGCAGCGTCGGATCGCGAAGTTCTGGGCGTTGTTTATCTGGACACCGGTCACCGCATCCGAGACCACCAGGTCCTCGTACAGCACGCTCTCACAGTCGGCAGGGCAAGTCACGCCGGTCTGCTCGGACTCTCCGACGAGCGAACCATTTCGCACGGTGAAGCTCCGCACGCCGGTCGCGCTGATGACGCCGAGGTTGCTGACGTCGGCTCCCTTCCTCACGGTGAATCCGTTGAGATCGAGGTCGATCGCCTCGCTACCGTTGCCGACGAAGCTGATCGTCGCGAACCCCGTCGCTCCGGCCGCGATGTCGCGGGTCACGACGTACCGGCCACTGATCGGACCATTTGCTGCATCGAATACCGTGGGCTCGAAGACCGGGATTCTCCCCTCCTCGGCCCACGAGCACGGAACTGCGCTCGACAGGACGAACAGAGCCGCCAGGACAGGTAAGCGTCGACACATGGGCCACCCCACTCGAGAAATGCGTTGCCCGAATTATACGCCGGTTCCGGGGCGGCCGACTCAGCTTTCTGGAGGGTACCTGACGCGGCCGGACCTAGAACGTCAGCGTCCCTGCGACGGTATCCTCAGGGAGCAGTGGGTTGGATCGCCGACGACAATTCGGACTCGTTGACGCAGGCGTCCAGCGACTGGAGCCGGTAGAACACGGTCTCACCGCCCGCGAGAGACACCACGTCGACAAACTGCAGAACTCCCTGAACCAGGGCCAGTGAGTAGAACTCGCTCACGTGCGGAGGCCCGGCTGCAATCGGGCGCGGATGGGTTCGGAGGACCCGGTAGGTATCGATGAGGACAGGGTCGTCGTTCTCGTCCGATTCGACCTCCGCCCATTCCAGTCGGATCGTGTTCGCGGTGTCGAACGACGCGGACAGCGGCGAGGGAGCACGCGGGGCGACGGACGACTGCGCGGTTCCGACGAAGGCGACCGACGGCGCGCTCTCGGTGCCGCAGCGGTCCACGGCGGTCACGCGGTAGTAGTACGACCGGCAGTTCACGGTCTCCGTGTCGATGTGACCGGGCCCGGGAAGCTGGTACTCGTCGGCGATACGAGCAGACGCGTCGGGGACGAAGCCCGCATGCGTGTCGCGGTAGACGCGGTAGCCCGCCAGATCCCGCAGCAGCGGCGATTGGGGATCGTCCGGCAATCCGATCTCGTTCTCGGTCACGGCATTCCACGCGAGCTCGACACGCCCGTTCAGATCGTCGGAGGCAAGCACGCCCTCCGGGGAATCGGGACGCGTCGCGTTCTCGGTCACCACCGAGACCTCCTCGGACGGTTCCCCGTAGCTCCCCGCGCCGCCGACGGCTTGAACGGATACGAAGTACGCGATCTCGTGGACCAGACTGTCCACGTAGACCGGCGACACGGGGACCTCGACAAACGAACCGAGGTAGTCGGGGTCGGTCCCGAAGAGTACGCGGTACGAAGTCACCTCTTCCTGTGGTGGGTTCGGGAGCCACGAAACCAGCAGTCCCGCGCAGTGCCCCTCGGTCAAGAACGGCGGCGTCGCACGAGAGATCGGGCCGGGTTCGACAATGCCGACGCTGACGAAGAACGCAACGCTGCCCGGGAGCGGATCGTCCGTGTCCTCGATCCATGGATCGACGTGTCCGAGATCCTGTCGCGCCAGGGGATTCGAGCCGGGCTCCTGCGTGTAGTCGCCTGCCGACTTCAACACACCGAGGTCACCGCGATACGTGTTCCAGGATCCGTGGCCCGACTCGGCCTGCCAGCGCGCCAGCTCCGGGGCGTCGAAGTAGATGGAGATCCTGCCGTCGTTCGCGTCGCACAGGTCACCCTCGGCGTCGAGGTCGATGTCCGACTGCGTCGGATTCGACAGTGCGGGGCAGTTGTCCAGAACGTCGGCGATCCCGTCGCCGTCGCTGTCCTGGGCCAGTACCGGACCGCTCAGCATGGCGATCAAGAGCCACGGACAAGCGCATCTGGAAGCACGTCTGTTGATCATCTCTACCTCCCCGACCAGTATCTCACGGCAGCGCGACGGCACGCCCGGAGAACGGGATCCGGGGCGTCCTTCCTATGGAGTCGTTTGCCCCCGGGAGGCCCGTTTCTCGCCTGTCTGTGCGGAGGACCGAGAATGCGAATCTTGCGAGCTCAGGCGATAGCCTCGATCGGTGGGAGATCCATCTTCTTGATCGTGCTGTGTGGCGCGCTCTTCGGCCACGTGGCGCGTGCGCAGTTCTTCGACCCCGACGCGGCGTGGAGTGCGCCGGGGACATTCTACGGCCAGTGGTCCCGCAGCGTGTCCGGAGTCGGCGACGTCAACGGCGACGGATTCGATGACGTGCTCCTGGGGGGGCCGTTCTATTTCACGCCCTGCTGTCCGTCTTCGAACCAGCAAGGCGGCGTGCTGCTTTACTACGGCGCGGCCTCCGGCCTGTCTGCCAGTCACGATTGGGTCGAGATCGGGTCGTTTCCGGGTACGACGCTCGGCTACCGCGTGGCGGCCGCCGGCGACGTCAACGGCGATGGATTCGACGAGTTGCTGTTCAACTCGGGGTCCGGTTTCGGCGACGGAACGCACCAGGTCCACGTGCGGTACGGCTCGTCCACCGGACCCTCGGGCGCGTGGGATTTTGACGACGGATCCATGTACGGCGCACTGGGGCCTGCCGTTGACGGAGGTGCCGACGTCAACGGCGACGGATTCGACGACATCATCGCCGGGTTTTCTCGCGCCGGCGGGGTCGGGATCGTACGCGTCTTCCACGGTTCTGCCCTGGGACTGCCGGTCGCGCCGGACTGGGAGCAGTCCGGCGAGACGACGAATCAACGTTTCGGGCACTTCGTGACCTTCGCCGGCGACGTCAACGGCGACGGCTTCGACGATGCCCTGGTGGCCGATGACCCGACGGGTACGGATCTCTCCAGCATCGAGTTGTATTACCCCGGATTTCCCAGATGCCCGATGCGTTTCTATGCATTGGATACCGCTTTGAGCC
>JAAELQ010000294.1 GCA_024226515.1 bacterium | reverse complement strand
TAACGATGACCGAAGGCTGAAATCCAGGGTTGGATGCGCGTAGCGCATCCGACCCTGGGAAGGAGGGGCTGGGCCGGAGGCCGCGCCGAAGACGCGGCCTCGGGTCATCTTCGATGAGCCGAGAGCCGCGTCGCAGGTGCGGTTTCTGGGGCGCTATGGGGCCGTGTTCGACCAGGCCGTCGTATCGCCGGACTCGAAACCGTCGGCGAACAGACGCCCGGTGTCCTCGATGCAGATCTCCAGGCTCCAGCCGTCGAGCTGACCGCTGTCGCCGCCGAGGTTGTCGTTGATGGTCAGCGTCCAGGTGCCCTCCGAATCCTCGCCGTCGAAGGCCGACAGCGGATCCACCGGCTGGTAGGTGCCACCGTCGGTGGGCGGGCACGGCGGATCGCCGGGCGCGGCTTCGTCGTCGAAGTTGACGTCGAAGTTGTCGTCCGAGCCGCAGTTCTGACCGAGCAGCCGGACCGAGGTGGCGGCCGGGCTGTCGAGGTTGAAGTCGAGGTCGCCCATGAAGGTGTGGGTGCCGACCAGGTCGATGACGTTGACGTCGGCGACGGTGCCGGCGTCGACGGCGTCGATGGCCAGCGTCGACACGGTCGATCCCGACGTGCCGCCGCCCACTGGAATCGCCAGCGGTACGTCC
>JAAELQ010000293.1 GCA_024226515.1 bacterium | reverse complement strand
TTGAGTCCTTATAAAGTTGAATCAAGACGATGGAGTGAACTCCGACGCTCGCGGATACTCGACGAGCCCGAGGCTATGCCTAAGTCCTTCTATATCAATGGGATGGGGTCGAAAGGACTCGACCCGGGAGCGACCGATCGAGATCCGCTACTCCAGGTCCGCGATGACGGGCGCGTGATCCGACGCCGTCAGGCCGTCCTTCTTCTTGCGGTAGTCCCGGTCGGTCTCGATCGAACGGATCCGCGGCAGCAATGCCCGCGTGCCCAGCAGTAGATCGATGCGCAGGCCCTGGCCGCGATGGAACGCGCCGCCGCGGTAGTCCCACCACGAGAATTTCTGCTCGTCGGGGTGTTTCTCGCGGAACAGGTCGACGAAGCCCCAGTCGAGCAGCGCGCGGAAGCGCGCGCGCTCCTCGTCGGTGTGGAAGATCCTGCCGTGGAACAGCTCCTCGTTCCAGCTGTCGAGCGCGGCCGGGACGACGTTGAAGTCGCCGCACAGTACGACGGGCGCGTCGGGGGAGTGCCGCTCGGCGAAGTGTGCGGCGAGGGCCTCCAGCCAGGCCAGCTTGCGCGGGAAGTCGTCGTGCGACACCTGCTTGCCGTTGGGGCAGTAGATCGTGGTGAACGAGAGGTCCGCGGCCGACACCGTCAGCAGCCGCGCGCCGAAGTCCTCCTGGCCCGGCAGGCCCTGCTGCGTCACCTCGAGCGGGGTACGGGAGAGGACGGCGACGCCGTTCCAGCCCTTCTGGCCGTGTACCGCGATCCGGTAGCCGAGCTGTTCGATCGGCTCGCGCGGAAACTGCTCCGGCGTCAGCTTCAGCTCCTGCAGGCCGACGAGATCCGGCTGCCTCGCTCGCAGCCAGTGTAAGACGAAGTCGAGCCGCGAGCGCAGGCCGTTGACGTTCCAGGTCGCGATGCGCATGAGTCGATTGGATCACTTCGCCCGGGGCTTGTCCAGGCTGTGCCGGCGCTGGGCCTTCGCCGTCCTCACGCTGGGATCCGTCTTCGGCATCGCGGCGATTCGCCGGTTGCGCGGCGCGCGGGTTGTATGATCGTGCCATGACCGGGCAAACGAAAACGACGCACTTCACCCCCGCGCTGTTCCGCTTTCTGCGGCAGCTGAAGCGCAACAACTCGCGCGAGTGGTTCGCGAAGAACAAGCCGCGCTACCTGGAAGACGTTCGTGACCCGATGCTGCAGTTCATAGCGGACTTCGGGCCGCTGCTGCGCAAGATCGGCCCGCGCTACGTCGCCGACCCGCGCCCGCAGGGCGGCTCGATGTTCCGCGTCCATCGCGATACGCGGTTCTCCAGGGACAAGAGCCCGTACAAGACCATGGCCGCGGCGCAGTTCCGTCACTCGGCCGGGAAGGACGTGCACGCGCCGGGGTTCTACTTACACCTCGGCGCGGATCAGGTCTTCGCCGGCGCGGGGATCTGGCATCCCGACGGAAGTTCGCTGGGCAAGATCCGCGACGCGCTGGTCGAGAACCCCGCGCGCTGGAAGCGAGTCGTGGGCGCTCGCGCGTTCGCCTCGCGCTTCCGGCTCGACGGCGACTCGCTCAAGCGCGCGCCGCGCGGCTACGAGCCGGAGCATCCGCTGGTCGAGGATCTCAAGCGCAAGGATTACATTGCCGTCATCGATCTCGACGAGAAACAGGTCTGCGCTCCGGGTTTTCTGGACACTTTCGCAGGCATATGTCGCGATGCGCGATCGTTCGTGAAGTTGCTCGCGGAAGCCGTCGATCTGCAGGTCTGAAGCTTGACCGTGACTCTTACAAAACCTATATTTCAACCAGGTTGTCATGATTCCGGCACTCGACCATCCGGTCGTGGTTCCACCAGGCGAAGCGCATGTCGCGATCCGTTCTCATCGTTGACGACGAACAGCCTCTGCTCGAGATGCTCGAGACGTTGCTCGGGATGAACGGTTACTCGGTGCACACGGCCGGCTCGGCCGAGGATGCGCTGAAGGTACTGGACGAGGTCGACCCCGACGTTGGCCTGTTCGACATGATGCTCCCCGGCCTGAACGGCCTGCGGCTGACGGCGAGGCTCAAGGCCGAGCACCGCAGCACGGTCGTCATCATCATGACCGGCCAGGAGTCGAACCGGATTCCGCTGCGGGCGATCCAGATGGGAGCCTTCGATTACCTACAAAAGCCGTTCTCCAGCCTCGATACCGTGACCGAGGCCGTCGAGCGGGCCCACGCCAAGAACCGGGAGATTCGCGAGCGGGAGTTTCTCGCGCGAACCGCTCCCTGACCCCTCCCTGCGGCCGCCTCTGGCAATCCGGCCCCCGCCGTCGTACTAAGCTGTGCGACGAGATGAGTGATTCGAAGCGGAAGTCCCGGCGCCCACGGCGCCGCCGGAGCGGCTCGAATCTGGCCCGCGCGGCGCGGCGGCTGGGTATCGAGCAGCTGTACCCCGAGCAGCAGAACGCGATCGACAGCGCGCTCTCGGGGCGCGACGCCTTGATCGTGCTGCCGACCGGTTTCGGCAAGTCCGCCTGCTACCAGATTCCCTCGATGCTCCTCGACAGGCCGGTGGTCGTGATCTCGCCCCTGGTCGCGTTGCTGCGCGATCAGTACGAGAAGGTGCAGCGACGGAACATCGCCGCCGCGCGCCTGGACGGGACCATTCGCGGCAAGGCCCGGCGCGAGACGCTCGAGCGGATTCGCGGCGGCGGGCCGCTGCTCGTCCTGACCACGCCCGAGACGCTGGGCGCCGAGGACGCGGGGGAGGCGCTCGCGGAGAGCGGCATCGGGCTCGCCGCGGTGGACGAGGCTCACTGCATCTCGGAATGGGGGCACGACTTCCGGCCGTCGTACATGCGCATCGGTGCGCGGTTGCGCGAACTGGGTGGACCCCCGGTGCTGGCGTTGACCGCGACGGCGACCGCGCGCGTGCGCACGGCGATCGTGCGCTCGTTGCGCATGCGCGACCCGTCGATCGTCACCGCGTCGCCGCATCGCAAGAACCTGGCTTTCGAGGTGTTGCCGTGCGTGGGAGATCAACGCCTGCGCGCTCTGGTGCGGCTCGTGGGGCGCCTGCGCCGACCCGGGATCGTCTACTGCTCCACGCGTCGTGAGGTCGACGCGATCTACGCGCTGTTGCACCGGCTGCGCGTCCCCGTCAACCGCTACCACGGCGGGATGACGGTGAAGGAGCGGGATGAGCAGCAACGCCAGTACATGCGTCCACGACGGCGCCCCGTGATGATCGCGACGAACGCCTTCGGCCTCGGCATCGACAAGGCCGACATCCGTTACATCTTGCACTATCAGGCGCCGGCGTCTCTCGAACAGTATGTCCAGGAGGCCGGGCGCAGCGGACGCGACGGCAAGAAGAGCAACTGCATCCTGCTGGCCGACCCCGACGACCGTTCGATCCACGAGGCGCTGCAGTCGCGCAGCCGCGTGCGGCCCGATCAGCTCAAGCGCCTGGGCCGGGCGCTGGCCGCGTGGGCGGCGGAGGGGCGTTCGCCGAGCCCGTCGGGGCTGGCTCTCTCCGCCGAGCTGGGGCCTCGCGTCACGGCGGCGCTGCTGGTCCAGCTCGAGGAAGCGGAGCTGGTCGAGGTCGAGAAGAAGGAGGTCCGCGTGCTGGTGCCGCAGGGCATCTCGATCGAGGAGGCCGCTTCCGGCCTGGCGGCGCAGTTCGAGACGCTGCGCGTACAGGATTCGCGGCGGCTGGATTCGATCGCGGACTACGTGGGCTTCGAGGGTTGCCGCGCCGTGTTCCTGCGCAGCTACTTCGGCGAGGATGAAGGGGAGCCGTGTGGGCTGTGCGACGTCTGCTGCGAGAAGCCGGAGCGCGCCGACGCGTTCTTTGCGCCGCTCGCCGCGGACCAGCTGAAGCGCAAGGGAAAGAAACGCGGCCGTCGCCGGTCGGGGGGCAAGCGTCCCCCGCGACGCCGGCGCAAGCGCGCGGAGGCGCGCAACGCGGGCTGATACAATCGGCGGCGTCCGAGCAGGAGCGCGCCGATGAGCTCGAAACCGAACGTATCGATCGTCCTCAGCACCTACAACCAGCCTGCCTGGCTGGAGAAGGCCCTGTGGGGCTGGGAGGCCCAGCAGGATCGCGACTTCGAGGTCGTGATCGCCGACGACGGCTCGCGCGACGAGACGCGGGAGACGATAGATCGTCTGCGTGAAGAGACCGGCCTCGCGATCCGCCACGTGTGGCACGAGGACGACGGCTTCCGCAAGTCCGAGATTCTGAACAAGGCGATCGAGGCCTCGTCCGGAGGCTACCTCGTCTTCTCGGACGGCGACTGCATCCCGCGTGCGGACTTCATCGGCGTGCACATGGCCTTCGCCGAGCCGGGCCACTTCCTGTCCGGTGGCTATTTCAAGTTGAACGCCGAGGTCAGTAACCTGATCTCGCGCGACGACGTGAAGAGCGGCCGCTTCATCGACCCCGCGTGGCTCAAGAGCCACGGCGTGCGCGGCGGTCTCAAGATGCTGAAGCTGAGCGCGGGCGAGCGGCTCGCCCCGCTGCTCAACGCGACCACCACGACCAAGGCGACCTGGAACGGACACAACTCGTCGGGCTTCAAGTCCGACCTGGTCGGGGTCAACGGCTTCGACGAGCGGATGGGCTACGGCGGGCAGGACCGCGAGTTGGGCGAGCGCCTGATGAACAGGGGCCTACGCGGAAAGCAGATCCGTCACAGCACGGTCTGCGTGCACCTCGACCACGGTCGCCCGTGGCGTACGCGCGCGGGGCTCGATCACAACGCGCAGATCCGTCGCGCGACGCGTGCCGAGCGCAGCGTCTGGACCGAACACGGGATCCGGAAAGCCGCTCAGAATTCGTAGCCGAAGGTCTCGACGTCCTTGCGCCAGTGCTCGGCGACTCGTTCTGCCAGCTCGTCCGTGTAGTAGTTCCTGTACGAGTCGTGGCGCGTCAGGTTGTGGACCGGAAGCTCGGCCTCGACGTCCAGCCGGCGGCAGACCTCGGCGAAGTCGTCGTGCAGGCTCTCGAAGTGCCCGACGAAGTCGAGATTCACGCCGCCGCTCGAGTCGGCCAGCATGCGAAACTGCGAGGTCTTGTCGCGGCGGATTTCGAACTCGACGTACGCCTCGAAGCTGCCCAACCGATGGACCAGGTCGTGACGCTTGTGGTGCGGGCGCTGGCGGTAGAACGAGTACCACGAGACGAGCCGATCCCACGGGTTGCGCACGAAGCCGAACTTGAACATCCCGGAGAACCGCTCGGCGGGCAGAATCCGCTCGGCGTCACGCAGCGGCGCGTGATGCCGAAAGGCATAGCGCCGCCAGTTTCGGATGATCCTGCTGCGCGTGAGTAACTTGTACGCTCGCGTGCGCGGGTAGTCCAGGGCGTAGGGCAGCAGCGCCCGCCGGATGCTGCTGCCGGCGGTCTTCTGCACGTGGACGAAGACGAAGTTCTTGGAATCCGAAATGATCATCGAAGATGGGGCATGATAGCAGGTGGGAGACGCGAGATTGACCGAGTCGAAGCCCGAACTCGTCCGTCTGACGGTGGCCCTGCTCTCGGCCTGGATCGTGGCCCTGCTGGCGGCGACGGCGGCCTGGTTCGTCCTGGGTCGGGCGACGCTCAGCCCGACGATGAGAGCGCTGTGGTACGTCCTCGTCGCGGTTGCGCTGGTCCGGGCGGTCTATCGCAGCTACGCGGCCTACCGGAGTACGCGGCCCCGTGAGTGAGTACGGCGTGGCGCTGGTGAACGGTCCGGGACGGCGATATATTCGACCGCCCGAGACGGACACGATCGCCAACGGAGCGGACCCCCTGACATGAGCTCGATTCTCGGAATCTCGGCGTTCTATCACGACTCGGCCGCTGCGCTGATCGTCGACGGCGAGATCGTGGCCGCGGCGCAGGAGGAGCGCTTCACCCGCAAGAAGCACGACTTCGAGTTCCCCGCGCACGCGATCCGCTACTGCCTCGACGAGGCGGGGCTGACGCCGGAGCAACTGGACTACGTCGGCTTCTACGACAAGCCGCTGCTCAAGTTCGAGCGGCTGCTCGAGACCTACCTGGCGTACGCCCCGGCCGGCTTCCGCTCGTTCGCCAAGGCCATGCCGCTCTGGCTGCGCCAGAAGCTGCACCTGCCGCGCGAGATGAACCGAGGTCTCGATGGGCGGTTCAAGAAGCGCTACGTCTTCGCCGAGCACCACGAGTCGCACGCGGCCAGCGCGTTCTTCCCGTCGCCGTTCGACGAGGCGGCGATCCTGACCCTCGACGGCGTGGGGGAGTGGGCCACGGCCAGCTTCGGCACCGGCCGCGGCAACCGCATCGAGCTCACGCACGAGCTGCACTTTCCGCACTCGCTGGGCCTGCTCTACTCCGCGTTCACCTACTTCACCGGCTTCCGCGTCAACTCGGGCGAGTACAAGCTGATGGGGCTGGCGCCCTACGGCGAGCCGATCTACGCCGAGCGCATCGTCGAACACCTGCTCGACCTGAAGGACGACGGCTCGTTCCGCCTGGACATGTCGTACTTCAACTACTGCCAGGGTCTGACGATGACGAACGACAAGTTCGCGCGCCTGTTCGACGGCCCCGCGCGCAAGCCGGAGTCGGAGATCACCCAGCGCGAGATGGACCTCGCCGCGTCGATCCAGCACGTCACGGAAGAGATCATGTTGCGCTGTGCGCGGCACGTGCAGCGCGTGACCGGCATGAAGGACCTGTGCCTGGCCGGCGGTGTGGCGCTGAACTGCGTCGGCAACGGCAAGATCCTGCGCGAGGGCCCGTTCGACAACGTGTGGATTCAGCCCGCGGCCGGGGACGCCGGCGGCGCGCTGGGTGTGGCGCTGTTCATCTGGCACCAGTTGCTCGACAAGCCGCGCAGCGCCGGAACGAGCGATTCGCAGCACGGGTCGTTGCTCGGCCCGCGCTTCGGCGAGGCGGAGATCCGCACCTTCCTCGACGGTCAGAGTGCTCGCTACCGGCACTTCGAGACCGACGACGCCCTGTGCGATTTCGCCGCGGAGCAGCTGGCCTCGGAGAAGGTCGTGGGTTGGATGCAGGGCCGGATGGAGTTCGGTCCACGCGCGCTGGGCAGCCGCAGCATTCTCGGCGACGCGCGCAGCGAGAAAATGCAGTCCGTGATGAACCTGAAGATCAAGTTCCGCGAGTCGTTCCGGCCCTTTGCGCCCGGCGTGTTACGCGAGCGCGTCTCGGATTACTTCCAGACTCGGCCGGGCGAGGACAGTCCCTACATGCTGCTCGTCGCGCCCATCGCCGACGGCGTGCGGACCAACGGTGCGCAGGAGGCGCTGAGCGGGCTGGACAAGCTGAAAGCCAAGCGCTCCGAGGTGCCGGCGGTGACCCACGTCGACTACTCCGCGCGGATCCAGACGATCGACGAGGAGCGGCACGGCCGCTACCACCACCTGGTCAAGAGCTTCGAGCAGAAGACCGGGTGTCCGGTGGTGATCAACACCAGCTTCAACGTGCGCGGCGAGCCGATCGTCTGCACGCCCGAGCAGGCCTACCGTTGTTTCATGGCGACCAACATGGACGTGCTGGTCATCGAGAACTTCGTCCTGTTGAAGGAGGAGCAGCCCGACGCCAGGGAACACCGGATCGACGACTACCTGGCGCAGTACGCGCTCGACTGAGGACGCCATGATCACCGTGAACCGCAATCCCTCTCCGCGAGAGATCCGCATCTTCGGGTTGCTGTGGCTGTTGTTCTTCGGACTCGTGGGCGCGCTGTCCTGGTTCCGGCCCGAGGCGCTGCTCGGCGCGGCGACGATCCTCGGTGTGGCCTGGCTCGCGAGCCTGGCGTTCAACTCCCAGGACAGGCCGTCGCAGCTGCTCGGCGTCTTGTTGCCCGCGCTGTTCGGATTGTGCGGCGGGGCGTCGCGCCTCGGCGTCGAGGCGGCAACCGTGACGACCGCGGTGGGGATCGTCGGTGCGCTGGGCGCCATGGCGATCTGGGCGGCTCCGTCGCTGGGACGCACCCTGTACGTCGGCTGGATGCTGGCGGCGCTGCCCATCGGCTGGACGATCTCCAACGTGATCCTCGCGCTGGTATACTTCGCGGTGTTGACCCCGATCGGGCTGCTGCTGCGGGTCGCGGGGCGCGACCCGATGACGCGCGGCCTGGATCCGGAGGCCTCGACATACTGGATCGAACGCAGCTCGCGCAGCGACCGATCGAGCTACTTCCGCCAGTTCTGAATGGAGCGGTTGGTGATGAGCGACCCCCGCAAAGAGCCTCGACCCGACGCCGACGGCTTCGCCGAGGAGGCCGAGCGCCCCTCGGGCGGGATTGTCCGTGAGTTCTGGGACTTCCTGAAGCAGAACAAGAAGTGGTGGCTGACGCCGATCATCATCACGTTGCTGCTGGTGGGCCTGCTGGTCCTGTTCGGCGGCGGCGCGGCGGCGCCCTTCATCTACACCCTGTTCTAGTCCAAGGGTGGACTTAAGTTCCTCCCTGTCAACGAGTTGGGGTGCCCGTGGCCCGCGGCGTTGACGTTCGGGGCCGGAATCCCTAGAATTTGCCGCTGCACGGCTCGGGGGAATCCCCCCGCTTTTCACGACAGGCCGGCGAGAGGTGAGGAACATGGCGCGGAAGTGCAGTTTGACAGGCGTGGGCCCGATGTCCGGAAACCGGGTTTCCCACTCGCACCGCAAGACCCGGATGCGCCAGTTGCCCAACCTCCAGACCAAGCGGATCTACGTCCCCGAGCTCGGCCGCACCATTCGCGTAAAGCTCTCGACCCGGGCGCTGCGCACGGTGACGAAGAAGGGCTTCGTGAAGTTCCTGCACGACCAGGGGCTGCGTCTCAAGGACGTCGTTCGCTGACCCTCCGGAGAAACCCCCACACCGACAATCCGACACGCCTTCCGTAAGCACCCGCCTGCGTGCCGCGGCGCGTCTCCGTTTCCGGCTGATAAGATCCCGCCACGATCTTGAACACGACCGGGAGGGGATGACGATGCGCGCACGCACCGCGGTGCTGTTCCTGTCTCTGATCATGCTGCTGGCCGAAGGGCCGGCGCTGGCGAAGAAGAACAAACCCGAAAAGAAAGCCGAGGAGGACAAGGGGCCGCTGGCCTCCGCGACCTTCTCCGGACTGAAGCTGCGGGAGATCGGCCCGGCGCTGACGTCGGGGCGCATCGGCGACATCGCGGTGCATCCGACCGATCCGCCGCAGTGGTTCGTCGCCGCGGCATCGGGTGGCGTGTGGAAGACGACGAACGCGGCGAACACCTGGACGCCCGTCTTCGACAAGCAGGGCTCGTACTCCATCGGTTGCGTGGCGATCGACCCCGGCAACCCGCTCAACGTCTGGGTCGGCACCGGCGAGAACAACAGCCAGCGCAGCGTTTCGTACGGTGACGGCGTCTACCGCTCCACTGACGGTGGGACGACGTGGAAGAAGGTGGGCCTCGAGGAATCCGAGCACATCGGCAAGATCGTGGTCGCCCCGGGGCAGTCGAACATCGTCTGGGTCGCGGCGCAGGGTCCGCTGTGGCGCTCGGGCGGCGATCGCGGCCTCTACAAGTCGATCGACGGCGGCGAGACGTGGGAGCTGTCGCTCGAGATCGACGAGCACACGGGCGTCACGGACTTCGTTCTCGACCCGCGAAACCCCGACGTGATCTACGCGGCGGCCTACCAGCGCGCGCGCAAGGTGTGGACGCTGATCAACGGCGGGCCGGGGTCGGCGATCTACAAGACGACCGACGGCGGCGCGAGCTGGAACAAGCTCGAGAACGGCCTGCCTTCGGTCGACCTGGGTCGCATCGGCCTGGCGCTCTCGCCGGCGCGGCCCGACACCGTCTACGCGATCGTCGAGGCCGAGGGAGACGAGGGCGGGTTCTTCCGCTCCACGGACGCCGGCGGCAACTGGAAGAAGATGAGCGACTATGTCGCGGGCAGCCCGCAGTACTACCAGGAGATCGTGGCCGACCCGAAGAACCCCGACCGCGTCTACTCGCTCGACACGTGGATGATGGTCACCGAGGACGGCGGTAAGAGCTTCAACCGCGTCGGCAACCGCTCCAAGCACGTCGACGATCACGCGCTGTGGATCGACCCCGAGAACACGCAGCACCTGATCGGCGGCTGCGACGGGGGCGTCTACGAGAGCTGGGACCGCGGCGCCAACTGGCACTACAAGGCCAATCTCCCGGTGACGCAGTTCTACAAGATCCAACCCGACAACGACTTCCCGTTCTACAACGTCTACGGAGGAACGCAGGACAACTTCACGCTGGGCGGGCCGTCGCGCACCAACACGGTCAACGGGATCCTGAACCGCGACTGGTTCGTCACGCTCGGCGGCGACGGCTTCGAGCCGCAGATCGATCCGGACAACCCGGACATCGTCTACTCGCAGTACCAGTACGCCGGCCTCGCGCGTTACGACCGCCGCAGCGGCGAGTTGATCGACATTCAGCCCCAGGCCGGGCCGGGCGAGGAGCCGCTGCGCTGGAACTGGGACTCCGCGCTGATCATCAGCCCGCACAGCGGGAGTCGCCTGTACTATGCGGCGCAGCGCGTGTTCCGCAGCGACGACCGCGGCAACGCGTGGCGCCCGATCAGCGGCGACCTGACGCGGCAGCTCGATCGCAACCAGCTCCAGATCATGGGCCGCGTGCAGAAGGTCGACGCCGTGGCCAAGAGCGACTCGACGTCGCCCTACGGCAACATCGTCGCCATGTCCGAGTCCGAGCTGGTCGAGGGCCTGCTCTACATCGGTACGGACGACGGGGTGATCCAGGTGCTGGAGCCCGAGACGGGCGAATGGCGCAAGGTCGACGTCGTCTCCGGGGTTCCGGAACTGAGCTACGTGGCCGACGTGCAGGCGTCGTCGCACGACGCCGACACGGTCTACGCCGCGTTCGACAACCACAAGGACGGCGACTTCGAGCCGTACCTGATGCGCAGCACCGATCGCGGTGCGAGCTGGCGCTCGATCGCGGGCGACCTCCCCGGACGCGGGTCGACCTACACCATCGTCGAGGATCACGAACGCCCGGAGCTGCTGTTCGCCGGTACCGAGTTCGGCGTCTTCTTCACCGTGGACGGGGGAGACAGGTGGGTCCAGCTGAAGGGCGGCATCCCGGTCGTCGCGGTGCGCGACCTGGAGATCCAGCGGCGCGAGAACGATCTCGTCGTCGGCACGTTCGGGCGCGGCATCTACATCCTCGACGACTACACGCCGCTGCGCCGCGTGGATGAGGAACTGCTGGAGAGCGACGCCGTGCTGTTCCCGGTCAAGGACGCCTGGATGTACATGGAGGCGGCTCCGCTCGGGCTGCGCGCCAAGTCGTTCCAGGGCGACAACTACTTCGCGGCCGACAACCCGCCGTTCGGCTCGGTGTTCACCTATTACCTGAAAGACGGGTTGAAGACGCGCGCGGAGACGCGCAAGGAGCGCGAGAAGGAGCGCGAGGAGGCCGAGGAGCCGTACGAGTATCCGTCGCTGGACGACCTGCGTCTCGAGGAGAGCGAGAGGGACCCGCAGGTCGTGTTGACCGTGCGCGACGCGGACGGCCATGTCGTGCGGCGCCAGAACGGGCCGGTGGGCCAGGGCCTGCACCGCGTGGCGTGGGATCTGCGCTTTCCCGACTCGCGGCCGACCCGGTTGACCCCGCCGCCGGAGAACCCGTTCTCGGATCCGCCCCGTGGGCCGATGGTCGTACCGGGGACGTACACGGTCGGCCTGTCCAGCATCGTCGACGGTGAGGAGACAACGCTGTCCGAGCCGCAGCCTGTCGTGACCAAGCCGCTGGGCCTGGCGTCGCTGGTCGCCGCGGACGGCCGGGCGTTGCTCGAGTTCCAGCGCAAGACGGCGCGCCTGCAGCGGGCCGTGCTCGGCGCGACCCGCTCGGTGTCCGAGGCGCAGACGCGCATCGAGCATCTCGAGCGCGCGATCTTCGACACGCCGGGTGCGAACCCGAAGATGGCCGATACCCTGCGCGGGATCGAGGCCAGACTGCGGGAGATCCGCGCCGAACTGTCGGGCGACCGCACGCGCAGTAGCCGCAACGTTCCGACCGAGCGCTCGATCGTCCAGCGCGTCTCGCGCATCGTCAGCAGCCAGTGGACCTCGAGCTCGCCGCCGACGAAGACGAACAACGACGCATACGAGATCGCGGGCAAGGCGTTCGCCGTCGTGCTGACCGATCTGCAGCGCTTGATCGAGGCCGACCTGGCCGGGCTCGAGGCTGCGCTGGAGGCGGCGGGCGGTCCGTGGACGCCGGGTCGCGTGCCGCGCTGGACGATGGAGTAGCGCTCAACCGAGACGCTGTTTGACGGCGCCGACCAGCTCGTCGATCGCGACGACGGACTGCTCGCCGCCGCGCATGTCGCGCAGCGTGGCGCTGTTCTGCGCCGCTTCGTCGGGGCCGATGACGACGACCAGCGGGATCCGTTTCTGGTCGGCCAGCTTGAACTGCTTGCCCATCTTGTCCGTCGCCGGATAGACCTCGCAGCGCAGTCCGGCCGCGCGCAGCCGCGCCGCGGCGGCCAGCGATGCGTCCAGCGTGTCCTCACCGAAGATCGCGACCAGCACGTCCGTGCCGCCCAGCGCCTCCGGCAGCAGATTCAGCTGCGTCGCCGCCTCGACCATGCGGTCGAAGCCGAAAGCGATGCCGACGGCCGGGGTCTCGGGCCCGCCGAGCTGCTCGATCAGCTCGTCGTAACGGCCGCCACCGGCGAGCGAGCCCGAGGCGAAGCTGGGCACCGTGACCTCGAAGATGGCGCCGGTGTAGTAGTCGAGGCCGCGGGCCAGCATCGGGGAAAACTCGATCGCCTCGTCGGGGACGCCGAGCGCGCGTACGGCGCCGAGGACCGCGGCGAGGTTCTCCGACGGCTCGAGGGCGGAGACGGTGTCCAGCGCGCGCCGTGCCTGCGCCTCGTCGAGCCCCTTCGACGCCAGCTCCTTCACGACACCGTCGGCGTCGATCTTGTCCAGCTTGTCGATCGAACGGATGACCGAGAACACGTCGACGTCCGGCGTGGCGAACGGCTCGAGCGCCTCGACCAGCGCGCGCCGGTCGTTGATGCGCACTCGCGCGTCACGGAACCCGACCTCGGCGAACGAGAAGTAGGTGCAGGCGACGATCTCGGCGTCGGACAACGGCGAGCGGCTGCCGAAGATGTCGATGTCGCACTGCTTGAACTCGCGGTAGCGGCCGCGTTGCGGATTCTCGGCGCGGAAGACGTTGCGAATGGCGTATCGACGGAAGTACCTCGGGAGGTCGCGTCGGTGTTGGGCCAGCACGCGCGCGCTGGGCACGGTCTGGTCGTACGGCAGAGCGACGCGGCGGCCGCCACGGTCCTCGAACGAGTACACCAAACGGTCGGCGTCCTCGCCGTACTTGCCCATGATCAACGAGGCGTACTCGAGGGTGGGCGTCTCGACCGGCTGGAAGCCGAAGCGTTCGAAGACCGCGACCACGCGCTGTTCCAGAAAGTCGCGTGCGGCCTTGTCCGCGGGAAGAAAATCGCGAAACCCCTTCAGGGTCCGCGGCATCTCTTTTGCCTTGTCCGCCATCCGCGCATTCTAGTATCCTCGAACCGTCATCGCGAGGCATTGTTTCGGATACAGACGGAGGCCGTCATGTCCCTGTTTCAGCCGCTCAATCTCCTGCAGTGGGTCGAGGAGCATCGCGACCAGTTGAAGCCTCCCGTGGGCAACAAGGTGGTCTGGCGCGACGAACGTGACACGATCATCATGATCGTCGGCGGACCGAACGCCCGCAAGGACTACCACGTCAACGTGACCGAGGAGTTCTTCTACCAGATCCAGGGCGACATCACCGTCGGCATCATCCACCCCGAGACCGGCAAGCCCGAGGACGTCATCATCCGCGAGGGAGAGATTTACCTGCTGCCGGCGAACGTCCCGCACAGCCCGCGCCGCCCCGCGGGAACCGTCGGTCTGGTGGTCGAGCAGAAGCGACCCGACGGCGCCAAGGACAAGCTGCAGTGGTACTCCGACGACACGCACGAGCTGGTCTACGAGGCCGAGTTCAAGCTGGAGAACATCGAGCAGGATCTGACCCGAATCATGGCCGAGTTCTGGGGCAACGAGGATCTGCGCCGCTGCAAGTCGACCGGTAGCATCGTCAGCCCGCCGCAGGAGGCCGAGCCCCCGCCCCCCGCCTGATCGCCATGCTGCTCAGTCGAGCCAAGATCGAGAACTTCCGCGGTTTCAAACGCATCAGCGTGGCCTTCGAGTCCACGACGGTGCTGATCGGCGAGAACAACTACGGCAAGACGAGTCTGCTCGATGTCCTGCGCATCTGCCTGGGAATCGACTCCGACCACGCGTCGTTCCCGTTCAGCGCGGTCGACTTCCGCCTGGCCGGAGACGAGACCGACGAAGCCCCGGACCCGATCAAGGTCACACTGACCTTCCGTGAGCGCGGCAAGCGATCCGCGAACCCGTGGTCCAAGACGAAGCTGCGCGGCGTGTTGACGCGCGGACCGCGCAACACGCGCCAGGTCGTCCTGCGCGTCATGGCCACGCTCGAGCCCGCCTCCGGTGCGATCGACGTCGAATGGCAGTTCGTGGACCGCAGCGGCGAGCCGCTTGGCCGGCCCAACGACGTGCGGCGCCTCGACGAGCTGCGCCGGCTGAACCCGTTCCTGTTGCTCGCGCCGGATCTCGGAAGTCTGGCGAGCAGGAACGACGAGGAGGAGAACGACGCGCCGCCGCCTGCGCGATCGATGAAGGAGGCCGCGCGCCGACGGCTCGAGCGTCGGGTCGAACGGGCGTACCGCGAGCTTGCCACCTCGCGCGCGCCGCTGTCTTCAGCGGTGCTGCGGGGCGGCGTCGAGGCCGTGGAACGCCTGCTCGAGCGCGCGGCCAAGCGCTTCGCCCCGCAGATCGAGAACCCGCGACGGCTGCTCGACGAGGTGGTCCAGACGCCCGTTCCGCTGGCGCGCGGCACGCGAACCCGCACGCCGACGCACGGCGCCGGGATGTACTCCATCGGCAAACTGCTCGTCTTCGGCGCCTTGCTCGAGGCGCGTGGCGAGACCGTGATCTCGCCCGACGCCCGGCCGATCTACGGCATCGAGGAACCCGAGGCGCACCTGCACCCGCAAATGCTGGCCGCGGTCTGGGCTCTCATCGAGGAATTCCCGTTCCAGAAGATCGTCACGACGAACTCCAGCGAGCTGCTGGCCGCGGTGCCGCTGCGCGCCGTGCGTCGCATGATGCGCCGGCGCGGCTCGATCGAGGTCTTCCGCCCGGGCAACAAGTTGTCCGTCGACGAGATGCGGCGCATCGGCTATCACATCCGGGTGCGGCGCGGCTCGGCGATGTTCGCGCGTTGCTGGCTGCTGATCGAGGGCGAGACCGAGTTCTGGCTCCTGCCCGAGCTCGCGCGGCTGCTGGGCTACGAGTTCCCCAGCGAGGGCGTGCGCTGCGTCGAGTTCGCACAGGTCGGCGTCGCCCCGTTGATCAAGACGGCGAACGACATGGGTATCGAGTGGCACGTGCTGGCGGACGGGGACAAGGCCGGGCGTTACTACGCCGACGGAGCTCGCGAACACCTGCGCCGAGATCGCGAACGGGACCGCATCACGCTGCTCGAGCAGGAAGACATCGAGCACTGCCTGTGGCAACACGGCTACGCGTCCGTGTACTACCGGCTGTCCGGTGTCGAGCAGAAGAGCACACCCTCGCGCCGCCGCCGCGAGCGGCCGCCCGCCGTGATCGAGCAGGCGATGCACCGGCACTCGAAGCCGGGCGTCGCGCTGGCGGTCGTGCAGGCGGCCGGTGCGCCCGGTGCGCCCGGCGTGCCGCCGGTGCTGGTCTCGGTGATCGAGACCGTCGTCCGGCTGGCCCGCACCTGCGTGCGCTAGCGGACCCGGACAGGCTCCTAGAGCTCGACCTCGTCGAGGTACTTCGGCACGCTGACCGCATGGCCGAACTGCTCGCGGACGTTCTCCGCCAGGCTCAGGGCCGCCCGCTCCTCGCCGTGCGTCAGCATCACGCTGCGCGGCGGCGCCTCGAGTTTGCCGAGCCAGCGCAACAGGTCCGAGCGTCCGGCGTGCGCCGACAGCCCCTGAATCTGTTCGAGGCGCGCCTTGACCGGCAGCCGGCGCCCGAAGATCCGCACCTCGGACGCGCCGTCGAGGATCTGGCGCCCCAGGGTGTCCTCGGACTGGTAGCCGACGAACAGCACCGTCGACTCCGGCCGCGAGAGGTTCCACGACAGGTGGTGTTTCACGCGGCCGCCCGTGCACATCCCCGAGCCGGCGAGGATCACGCTGGGTTTCGTCTGGGCGTTGATCGTCTTCGACTCGTCGATCGAGCGCGTCGCGCGCACCCAGCGCGAGGCGAACCCCAGGCGCTTGTGTTGCAGTGCGTCGCGCGTCTCGGGCTCCATGTACTCCGGGTGACGCAGGAAGATCTCGGTCGCGTTGATCGCCATCGGGCTGTCGAGGAAGATGTCGAGGCCGGCCATCGTGCCGTCCTCGATGTTCTGCGCCAGGTGCAGCAGCACCTCCTGCGCGCGCTCCAGCGCGAACGTCGGGATGATGACGTGGCCGCCGCGGCGTCGCGTGTCGTTGATCACGTCGGCGAGCTGCAGGGCGACGGACTTCGGCGGATCGTGGTCGCGGTCGCCGTAGGTCGACTCGAGCACCACGTGGTCCGCGCGTTCGACGTACGTCGGGTCGCCGACGATGGGCACATCCCACTGTCCCAGGTCGCCGGAGAACACGGTGCGCCGCGTCGTGCCTCGCTCGGCTACGTCGAGCGCCAGCAGCGCCGACCCGAGAATGTGCCCCGCCTCGAGGTACGTCACCGTGACGCCGTCTCCGAGGTCCACGGGTTCGTCGTAGGACACGGGCCGCATCAGCGGCAGCACGCGGTCGACGTCGGCGCTCGTGTACAGCGGCTCGTACTTGTGCTTGCTCTTGCGACCTTCCTTCTTGTGGCGTCGCTTCTTGTACAGTACGTCCTCGAGCTGGATGCGAGCTGCGTCCTCCAGCACCAGCCGCGCCAGCTCGATCGACGGCGGGGTGGTCAGGATCGGCCCGCGGAACCCGTCGCGCACCAGCTTCGGCAGTAGGCCGCAGTGGTCGAGGTGGGCGTGCGTCAGCAGCAGAACGTCGAGCGACGCGGGGTCGAACGGGAACGGATCCCAGTTGCGCTCCAGGAACTTACGCTCCTGGTACATTCCGCAGTCGATGCCGACTCGCATGCGCGAGGTCTCCAGTACGTAGCACGACCCGGTGACTTGTCGGTTGGCTCCGCAGAAACGAATCTTCATCGTGGGCTCCTGGCCGCGTGGGCCATTCAGCGACTCGCGCGCCATGCCTCGGCGAACGACTGCACGATCTCCGCCGCCGGTCGCACGCGCTCGACGCCGGCGACGCTCTTGCCGGCCTGCCAGTAGTCGCGGTACGCGCTGCCCTCGAGCGAGGCGTGCTTCAACTGCCGCAGCGCACGCAGCGCGTAGAAGCTGCGCATCCAGTGTTTGGTCCTGCGCCAGCGCAACAGCCGGCGTGCAATCGGGCCCGCGTCGGTTCCCACGCGTTGTACGAACGGCGTGTTGATCACGGACACCGGCACGCCCGACAGCTTGACCGTCAGGACGATGTCGTCCTCGGCCGCGTCGACGATGGCTTGCTTGTACTCGTCGTGAGCGTGGCACTCGCTCGTCGCGATGAAGCGCGTGCCGACCTGCGCGCCGGCGTATCCCAGGCCGAGCACCTGGGCGAACGTCTGCGGGTCGCCGATGCCGCCGGCGCAGATCAGCGGGACGTCGAGATCGGCCAGCTCTTCGTACAGCGCTGCGGCGCTGCGCTCCCCGGCATGGCCTCCGGCCCGTTCGTTGACGCAGATCAGGCCGTCGACCCCGGAGGCCAGGGCCTTCTCGGCCCAGCGCCTCTCGGTCACGTCGTGGTACACGATGCCGCCCGCCGCATGCACGGCATCCACGACCCACCTCGGGTTGCCCAGGGCGGTGATGAAGAACCGCACGCCCTCCTCGAGCGCGACGTCGACCCAGCGTCGCATTCGGTCCTCGTAGGCCTTGACCGATTTCTCGACGATCGCGTTGAACCCGATGGGCCTGTCGGTGATCTCACGGATCTTGCGCAGGCCCTCGCGCAGCTCGCATCCGTGGACGTAGATCATCGACAGCGGCTGCACGATGCCGATGCCGCCGGCGGCCGAGACCGCGGCGATCAGCTCGGGGTTGCTGCACGGGTACATCGCGCCGCAGATCAGCGGCACCTCGACGCCGACCCGGCTCGTGAACGGTGTGCTGCGGCTTCCGTCCATGCTCGATCCTCATCCGAAGTGCTCAGGGTACTTCGCGGGCGCGTTCCTGTCCTGTCTCCTCGGATTGTCGCACGGCACGCGGCGCGCGGCGCCGGACGTAGCGGTTGTACAGCCCCCAGCCGATCAGCAGGGGACCCGCGGTCGTGAACAGCGCCGCGGCCGCCGCGAGCCCGAAGTTGCCGGGGCCGAGCAGCTGCACGCCGAGCGCGTCGCGGAACGGGTCGTCGTGGACCATGTAGGTCCGCGTGGACGAAGGGCCGAGCAACCCCTCGCGCTCGAGATCGATGCCGTCGGCGGTGATGCGCGAGGTGCGCATCGTGCGCACGACGGCCTCGTCGAGTCGCCGGTCGAGCTCGTGGTACAGATCCACCGCGCGCAGCCCGAACTCGGTCAGCGGATCGCGCCCCCCGAGGCGCTCGAGGTGAATCCCGTCGCGCAGATCGGTCAGATCCGCGAGATGCAGACTCCACAGTCGGTCGAGGTGAAACAACGTCACCCGTCGTTCGACGTCCTCGACGACCGGACGGCCGACGCGGGCGCAGAGCGCGTCGTGCGTCTCCGCGTCCGTCGTGGCGAGGCGTCGCGGGCTCGAGCCGTCGAGTAGCCGCCGCCTCCGCTCCGCGACTCGAATACGTTGATCCTCGATCTGCGCCGAGTAGCGATACAGTGCGCGGCGGATGTCGAAGTTCTGCCCCTCGACGATGCGCTGGACGCGAGCCACCTCGCGCCTCAGGACGGGATTGTCCAGTGCTGCGGGGCAACGCTCCGGCACCAGCTTCGCCGGGATCACGCGATCGATCCCGTGACGCACGACGAGGTCGTCCTCGAGGCTGACGAACAGGCGGGACTCGCCCGGGTCGCCCTGGCGGCCGGCCCTGCCGCGGAGCTGCCGGTCGATCCTCGTGCTCTCGTGCCGCTGGGTACCGATGACATACAGGCCGCCGAGCGCGACCACCTGTTCCCGCGCTGTCTGATCGGCGCCCCCCAGCCGGATGTCGGTGCCGCGCCCGGCCATGTTGGTCGAGATCGTCACCGCGCCCGGAGCGCCGGCCTCCGCGACGATCGCCGCCTCGCGTTCGTCGTTCTTGGCGTTCAGCACGCGGTGCGGCACGCCGGCCTCGGTCAGCCGCGAGGCGAGTCGTTCCGACTCCTCCACGCTTCCGGTCCCCACGAGCACGGGTCTTCCGCGGTCGTGCTCGGCCCGGATCTCCGCGACCAGGCCGTCGAGCTTGGCCGCGTCGTACGTGTAGAGGACGTCCGGCAGGTCCCGCCGACGACAGGGGAGACGGGTCGGAATCTCCGCGACGCGGACGTCGTAGAACTCGTGCAGCTCCTCGGTCGCGGAGAGCGCGGTCCCCGTCATTCCGCACAGTCGCGGGTACAGCCTGAGGAAGTGCTGCAGCGTGATACTGCCCAGGATCGTCCCGTCCGCCCGGCGCGCCAGGTCCTCCTTGGCCTCGAGCGCGGCCTGCAAGCCGTCCGGCCAGTGGCGGTCCCGCGCGACCCGTCCGGTGTGCTCGTCGACGATGCGGATCCGTCCGTTGCGCACGATGTAGTCGACGTCGCAGCGCAGCAGCGCTTCGGCGAACAGCGCGCAGTTGAGCTCGGTCAGCGCAGCGAGGTTGCGCGCTTCGATCAGGTCGCCGCAACCCAACGCCGCCGACGCGCGGTCGAGACCCCTGTCCGTCAGCTCGACGTTGCGTCCGTTATCGTCCAAGACGTAGTCGCGGCCCGGCTCGAGACGCCGCACCAGCGCGGCCATCCGGCGCGGCGAGCCCTCACGTGTCCGGCCGTCGGCCGCCAGCACGAGCGGGGAGCGGGCCTCGTCGACCATCAGCGAGTCCGCTTCGTCCACGATCGCCTGATGCAACGGTCGGTGAACGATATCGCCGGGCTGGCAGGCCCGACAGTCGCGGAGGAAGTCGAACCCCGCCTCCTTCGCCGTGACGTAGGTCACGTCCGCCGCGTAGGCCCGACGGCGCTCGTCCGGGGAGAGGCCCTCCCGGACGTGGCCGACGGTCAGCCCGAGAAACTCGTAGATCGGGCCCATCCAGGTCGCGTCCCGCCGGGCCAGGTAGTCGTTGAACGTCAGTACGTGCACGCCCTGACCGTCCAGCGCGCGGGCGAACGCGGGTAGCACGGCGGCCAGTGTCTTGCCCTCGCCGGTCTGCATCTCGACGACGTGTCCCTCGTCGAGCGCGAGCGCGGCGAGGACCTGCTCCTCGTACGGGAACATGCCGACCGTTCGTCTGGCGGCCTCGCGGGCCAGGGCAAAGGCGTCGACGGGGTCGTCCGCCGTCGTCGGCCGTACGCGCAGCTCTGCGCCGCGCCGCCGAAGCGTGTCGTCCGCGAGCGGCTCCAGCTCGCGACCCAGCGCGGCGATGCGCTGGACGACGGCGTCGTAGCGGCCGAGGTCGTGCAGCAGCGGACGGTTGCGTAGCCGATCGAGTACGCGGCGGAATCTCGCTGTAGCCTGGCTCATTCCCGGTCGGTTAAGATCGCGACCGGCGTTGGGCAAGGTCCGACGGTCAATCCGCGGTCGTGGCGGCCCCACGGTGCTTCTTCAGCAGGTCCTTGGTCAGCGCCGAGAGCTCCTCGAAGCTGAGGTCCTTCTCTTCCTCGCGCTCGTACTGCTGCACGTGCTCGTCGGGGATGTCGTCCATGTAGCGCGACGGGGCGACGTCGACCGTCTTGCCGCGCAGCATGCGCTGACGGGAAGCCGTGAGATACAGTCGATCCTGTGCCCGCGTGATTCCGACGTAGAACAGCCGGCGCTCTTCGTCGAGGTCCACCTCGACCGCCTCGTGGGCGCGCGGATCGGTCGTGCGGCTGTGGGGCAGCTGGCCCTCGACACAGCCGATCAGGAACACGACCGGAAACTCCAGGCCTTTCGCGGCGTGCAGCGTGCACAGCGTGACCTCGGGCCCGTCGTCGTCGTTCTTGACGTCGCCCTGAAGCGTCACGCGCTGGAGGAAGTCCTGCAGCGACTTGCGCGTGCGGGGCGCGTTGCGTTCGTAGCGTTCGATCCAGCCGAGCAGCGCCACCACGTTCTGCCAGCGTCGGGCGCCCTGGTTGCCGCCCTCGGCCGTGTCGTCGAACGCCTCGCGCAGGTCGAGCGAGCCGATCAGCTCCACGGCGGCGGCGTGCAGCGCGCCGCTCTCCTTCATCCGCGCCCGCGCGCGCCCGAACAGCGCGGAGAGCTCGCCGAGCGAGCGTTTGGCGATGTCGGGAATGCCGTCGATCGCCTGGCCCTGTTCGGCGGCGCGGGTGAACGGCTTGCCGTGTTGCTTCGCGAACTCCTCGATGCGCTGCACCGAGCGCGTGCCGATCCCTCGCGCGGGGAAGTTGATGATGCGGCGCAGCGAGATCTCGTCGTAGGGATTAACGACGACGCGCAGGTAGGCCGCAGCGTCCTTGACCTCCTTGCGGTCGAAGAACTGCTGCCCGCCGAACAGGCGATAGGGGATCCGCCTCTCGGTCAACTCCTCCTCGATCAGGCGCGCCTGCTGGTTCGAGCGGTAGAGGACGGCGATGCGGTCGTAGGGCGTGCCCTCCTCGTTCAGCTGCCCGATCTCCTTGGCCACGAACACCGCCTCGGCGCGCGGGCTCTCGCACGTGCTGACGCGCACCGCGTCGCCGCCCGTCCGGGCCGAACGCAGGATCTTGGGGTGGCGCCGCGCGCTGCTGTTGGCGATGACGGCGTTGGCCACCTCGAGGATCGGGGCACGGCTGCGGTAGTTCGTCTCGAGCTTGATCACCTTGGCGCCGGGGAAGTGGGACTCGAACTCCAGAATGTTGCCCACGTTCGCCCCACGCCAGCTGTAGATCGACTGGTCGTCGTCGCCGACCACGCAGACGTTGCGGCGGTCGTTGGCCAGCAGCTTGACCAGCTCCAGCTGCACCTCGCTGGTGTCCTGGAATTCGTCGACCAGGAGGTGCTCGATGGCGCGCTGCCGGCGCAGACGAACGGTCTCATCGCTGCGCAACAGGTGGACCGGCCGGCAGACCAGGTCGTCGAAGTCCAGGGCGCGCATCGCCGCCATCCGCTCCTCGTACTCCTCGTAGACCTCGCGCGAGATCCCGTCGTAGTCGCACTCGGAGTCCGCGACGGCGTCGCTGCGAACCATGGCGCTCTTCCAGTTGGAGATGCGGGCCAGCACCGCCATCGGATCGAAGCGGCGCGACACACCGCCGCGGTAGCGCTCGCGCAGGATCTCCTTGACCACGCCGAGGGAGTCGCTCTGATCGAAGATGACGAATCGCCCGTCGAGGCCCGAGGCGTCCGCCTCCTCCTTCAGCAGCGACAGTCCGAAGCTGTGGAATGTGGACATCCGGACGCGGCCCGCCCGGCGCTTGCCGATCAGCGGCACCATCCGCTCGGCCATCTCGTTGGCCGCCTTGTTGGTGAAGCTGACGGCGAGAATTCGCTCGGCGTCGACGCCTAGCTCAATCAACGAGGCGATGCGCTGCGTGATGACGCGGGTCTTGCCGCTGCCGGCGCCGGCCAGGATCAGCAGCGGACCGTCGCCGTGCTCGACGGCTTCGCGTTGGGCTGGATTGAGTTGCGCCACGCCGGGTCTCGATTCGGTCATGCCGGTACGAGCTTCCGGCGGGGTTGCAGCCCCATGGTAGCCAACGTCCCACGGACCGTCGAGCACCGGAAACGGGCGACTTCGTGATAGAGTTCCGCGACGTCATCGCCGCCCCGCCGCGGGCATCCCCCCGTGATGAGTCGAAAGCCGAATCGTGGACCGTTGCGCGAAGATCGCGCTCGATTCTCCGGGAGGGGTGTGGTGATTCGAATCGTATTGGGCGTGCTGGCGCTGACGACTCTGTTGCCGGTGGGATACGCCGCGCAGCCTTCCTCGGGCTACATCGTCGTCCTCGAGAAGGGTGCGGACCCGGCGGAGATCGCTTCCACGGTGACGTCGTTGCGGCTGAAGCGACGCGACGGAGTGGAGCCGCTGCTGTTCGAACGCGCGGTTACGGGCTTTGCCGTCAACGTCGGCCCCGGAGACTACCGCGCGCTCGATGCGCTGCGGGAGCATCCCGCCGTGGCCTACGTCGCCGAGGACCGCGTGCTGAGCATCCACGCGCAGGCCGCCCAGCCGGGGATGCAGCGTATCCGCGTCCGGGGCAACGCCTCGGCCTCGGTCAACGACGCCCGCGACGTCGATCTCGACGCGGACATCGCGATTCTCGACACGGGCGTCGACTCCGCCCATCCGGACCTGATCGTGCATCGCAGCGTGGATTTCGTCAGCACCGAGGCGTCGGCGGGGGATCCGCACGGCCACGGCACGCACGTCGCCGGCGTCGCGGCCGCGATCGACGACGAACACGGCATTCACGGCGTGGCACCCGGGGCCCGCCTGTGGTCGCTACGCGTCGTCGACTCGTCGGGCGAGGCGCAGACCTCGGACGTGCTCTCCGCGCTGGATTACGTGATCGATCACGCGGCCGAGCTCGAGGTCGTCAACCTGAGCTTCGGCGGACCCGGGACCGACGACCACCAGTGCGGGGCCGTCAGCGGAGACCCGCTGCACCAGGCGATCTGCTCGGTCGCCGACGCCGGGGTCGTGGTCGTCGTGTCCGCCGGCAATGCCCCGCCGTACGGCCGCGACACGGCGCTCCAGGTGCCGGCAGCCTACGACGAGGTGAGCACGGTCTCGGCGGTCGTCGAGACCGATGGCCTGGGGCCGGGCGCCGGCCAGGGTCCGCCCACGATTCATGGGTCGGACAACAGCTTTGCCGGGACATTCAGCAACTACGGTTTCGACGTCGACATCGCCGCGCCGGGGGTGGACGTCGTTTCCACCTGGCCCGGCGGCGAGTACTCGACGCAGTCCGGCACCAGCGTCGCCGCGCCGCATGTCGCGGGCGCCGTCGCGCTGTGGATCGTCAAGCACGGAAAGCCCACCGATCGCGTCGGCGTCGAGCGCGTGCGTGACGAGCTGGTGCGAACGGCGTTCCCACAGTTCGGCTCCGACGAAGGATTCAGTAACGACAAGGAGATGTTCGCGGAGCCGTTGCTCGACGTCTCGGCAATCGATCGCGGGCAGTTCGATCCGGTCAACGTGTCGTTGTCACCGGACAAGCCGGTCTATCTGGCCGGGCACGATGCGGAGGCCCTCATCGCCGTGGAATTAATCGACGCCCAGGGGGCAGCGCTAGCGGGGCTACCGTCGAACGCGTTCCGAGCCTACCTCCGCGGTGTGCAGCGTGAAGTTGCCGTCGCCGAGCTCGGCGGCGGGCAATACGATCTCGCACTGTCCGTCGCGGATCTGCGGCCGGGGGACCATGACCTGACCGTGATCGTACGGGATCTCGCCGGGTTCGAGCGCTCGGCGGGCTGTCGCATCGTGCTCCACGCGGCAGCTCCCGGCATCGCGATCCACGACTACGCATTCACCTGGCCGGTGATGAACCATGACTCGTTCATCGATCACAACCCGCTGACCGTGACGTTGACCGACGAGCGGGGTGCGCCGCTGCTGGTCCCGGTCGATGTCCTGCAGACGTCGTTCTCGGCCGGGGGCGCTGGACTGTCCTGGTCGATTCCGCAGCCGGACTACGTGACCGGGGTCCAGCCCGCCGTGACCTACGGCAGCTATCTCTCCCGCGTCGACGGCATTCACGCACTGCCGCTGGGAACGTACCATGCGGATCTCACGGTGGATCACGACGGCTTCGCCGGGGTCGCCAGCGCCAGCTTCGAGATGGCTTACAACGATCCGGCGCTGACGGCCGGGATGAGCGCGAACCTGACGAGCTTCGACTTCACGCAGGCGATCGAGCCGCCCGCGCTCGATCTGACCATCGAGGTGACGAACGAGATGCAGGCCGGCATGGGAAGCCTGTTCCTGGCGCCTGTCGACCCGCTGGTGTTGCGCATCGACGGCCAATCGGTCGAGGGAACGGTTTTCGCCGAGGAGTTGCTGCAGCCCGGGACGTATCGAGTGCACGACGTCGAGCTGGCGTCTCTGCAGCACGGCGCGCACGAGCTCGTCGTCCACGTCTCCGATGCGCGTGGGCTGACCGCCACCAGCAATCCCGTGGCGATTCAGTTGCTGCAGCAGGCGCCGGCGCCGTGCGGGAGCGGCTCCGCCCCACAGGCCGATCGAGACGCGGACGGCGTTGCGGACGCCTGCGACAACTGTCCCGACACGCCGAACCCGTCCCAGCGCGATTCGTTCTCGTGGAATTCGTCCGACGCCGGGCTGGGGGATGCGTGCAGGGCGCGGGCCAGCCTCTGGGTCTCGTCGAGCGCGTGGGACAACGCCGACTTCGGCAGTATCCAGGCCGCCGTCGATGCCGCACCGTCGGCGCCGCACGGTGTTCGGATCGAGGTGTTGCCCGGCAGCGGGCCGTACGTCGAGAACCTGACCCTCGATCGCGACACGTCGTACCAGATCCTCGGCCGCGCGGGCCCGGCGGGAGCTCCGGTGATCCGGGCCGCCGACAGCGGCGCGCCGGTGATCGACGTTCGCTCGTCCGGCGAGGCGCCCGTCGTCATGGGTCACCTCGTCCTGCGCGGCGCCGCGTCGGCCGCAGGGATCGCGGCCGGACCCGGTGTCGACACGCGGCTGTCCGACCTGCGCCTCGAACAGCTCGCGATCGGGCTCGCCCTGGCTGACGGCCGGCACACGGTCGAGCGCATCGCACTCGACGGCAGTGTTACGACCGGCGTGCGCGTGGACGGCGGGACCCTGGAGCTGTCGCACGGCGAGTTTCGCGGCACGCAACGCGCGGTCCACGTGCAGGGCGTGGACGCGCACGCGGAGATACGCAACGTGCTGATCGTCGGCGACGGCGCCGGGGATGGCGTGACGAACGACGCCGCTCCGGGCTCGACGCTGTCCCTGCGCCACGCGACGATCGTCGGCTGCGGCGTCGCCGTGCGCGGCAATGGCCCGGCGACGGCGGTCGAGCACTCGATCCTGTGGGGCAACGGCTCGAGCGTCGTCGACGTGTCGTGCTTCGACATCGCCTGGTCCGACGTTGAGGGCACTGGTTGCGGCGGGACGAACCGCGCGCTGGACCCCGCCTTCGTCGATGCGGCGGGAGGGGACTACCGGCTGCGGGCGACCTCTCCGCTGCTGGATCACGGCCCGGACCCGGCCGGATACACGGGCGATCCATGCACCGACCTCGCCGGCGCGCCTCGACTACGCGACCACGACGGGGACGGGTTGGCCCAGATCGACCCGGGAGCTTACGAGACCGAGAACGCGTCGATCACGCCGCGCGAGGTCGTCGGGCTGATCTGGTCCGGCAAGACCAGCCTCGTCTGGCAGCACGACGCGCTCGCCGCGGAGTATCACGTCTACCGCGGGACGCTGAGTGAGCTGACCTACGCCGCGCCGAGCGTCTGCGAGGACGACCTGGTCGTCCTGCAGGGCGCAGCGCAGCTCACCGACCCGCAGTTGCCGACTCCGGGCGAGGCATTCCACTATCAGGTCACGATGGAGGACACGCTGGGCGAGGAGTCGAGTCTGGGCGTCGGCACCTGCGCCGAACGGAGAAACTCCGTCCCGTGCCCTTGATTCTTCGGTAATCTCCGGGACGTGTTCTATATCAGCGGCGCCAGACAGAGGCGGCTTCGCGGCATGCGGCCGGTTCACGAATCGCAGCGCTACGGCGAGGCTGTGATTCTGCGTATGGACCCCGCCTCGCACGCGGTCACGCCCGGTGTGACCTACGTCTCGCCGCCCGAGTCGCGGCCGGACCACGAACCGTCCTTCGTCTTCAAGTCGGCGTCGGTGCGAGGACGTCTCCTCTACGTGCCGACTCAGACCGAGATTCTGCAGTATGGCTTGCCGGACCTGCGCCTCCAGCGCCGGATCTCGATTCCGCAATTCAACGACGTGCATCACGTCATCGCGACCGAACGGGAGACGTTGCTCGTCGCGGTCACCGGACTGGACATGGTCGTCGAGCTGGATCTCGACGGCGGGATTCTCCGTGAGTGGGATGTCCTCGGTCGTGAGCCTTGGAGCCGCTTCGATCGCAACACGGACCAGCGCAAGGTCGCTTCGACCAAGCCGCACGAGTCGCATCCCAACCACGTTTTCGAATGGCGCGACCAGATCTGGGTCACGAGGTTCGAGCAGAGGGACGCGGTCTGTCTGACCCACTCCGAACGGCGCATCGAGATCGGCGGCGAACCGCCGCACGACGGGATCGTGCGCGGTGACCACGTGTACTTCACTACCGTCGGCGGCACGATAGCGATCGCCGACCTGATGCGCGCCGAGGTCGTGGAGCGTTTCGATCTCAACGAGATGTCGTCGTCCGACACGCTGCTCGGCTGGACGCGCGGGATGCACGTGCTCGACGAACACCGGGTACTCGTCGCTGGATCGACGCTGCGTCCGACCGAGTTCCGTCGTAACCTCGACTGGGTCAAGCGTCGTCTGGGCGTCCGCGCTCCGACGCGAACGTTGCCGACGAGTGTCGCTCTGTACGATCTCGACAGACGCCGGGAGACGTGGAGGGTGATGCTGGACGACCCCGCGCTGGACGCCGTGTTCTCGATCGTGTCCGACGAGCCGGCATGACGCGCCTCCGTCGGGTCAGTCTTCGGCCGCTTCCCCATCCACCTCGGGCGCGATCGCGCCGACGGTGAAGTGCTCCGGCTGTTCCGGGTCCTCGGCCCAGCCGCCGCCCAGCGCCTTGTACAGCGCGATCAGGTTCTGCAGCACCAGGCCCTCGGCCGTGGCGAGCTGATCCTGCTGCGAGAACAGGGTCCGTTGCGTGTCGAGCACGTTCTGGAAGTCCGCGAGACCCGTCATGTACTGCGTGCGGACCAGCTCCAGCGACCGCTCGGTCGCCTCGGCCGCGCTGCGCAGCTTCGTGCTGCGCAGTTGCTGTCGGTCGTAGCTCACCAGCGAGTTCTCGACCTCTTCGAGGGCCAGCAGCACGGTCTGCTGGTACGCCGCGAGCAACTGGTCCGTTCGCGCTCGTTCGGCGTCGACCACGGCGCCGCGGCGCCCGCGGTCGAACAGGTTCCAGGAGAACGGGAGGCCGAAGCTCCACGTCACCGAGTCGCCGTCGGCGAAGCTGTCGAAGCTGACCGACTGCAGGCCGAAGAAGCCCGTGAGCGAGAATCTGGGATACAGATCCGCGACGGCCACGCCAATGCGTGCGGTCTGCGCGGCCAGGTCGCGCTCGGCGCGGCGGACGTCGGGGCGCTGGCGCAACAGATCGCCCGGCAGCCCGATCACGACCTCCCTCGGCGGGTTCAGGATCGGCGCCACGACCTCGAGCTCGTCGTGCAGCGCCCCCGGGTGCTCGCCCAGCAGAACGGCCAGCCGGTTGAGCGCCTGCGTGAGCGCCGTCTCGATCAGCGGAATCGAGGCCTCGGTCTGGGCCAGGTTCGACTCCGCCTGCGACACGTCGAGGCCCGAGACCAGGCCGGCGTCGAACCGATCCTGCGTCAGTTGAACCATGCCCTGTTGCGCCGTGAGATTGTCCCACGCGTAGCGCAGCCGCGCCTGCGACGCGCGTACGTCGATGTAGTTGAACGCGACGTCGGCGAACAGCGTGACGAGCACGTCCCGGTAGTCCTCGATGCTGGCCTCGTACTGTGCCGAGGCTGCCTCGACGCCGCGACGGATGCGCCCGAACAGGTCCAGCTCCCACGCCGCGTCGAACCCCGCGTTGTACAGGCTCGCGTCGTCGAAGCCGCCCGGCGGCGGAGTCGCCGTTCCGTTGTCGCTGGCCTGCGAGCGCGAGGCGTCCGCGCTGACGCCGACCTCGGGCCACTTCTGCCCGGAGTTGACTCGGACCAGCGCGCGGGACTCGCGGATGCGACCGACTGCGCGTTGCAGATCGAAGTTCGCGCGCTCAGCGCGCACGATCAGCTCCTCGAGCAGCGGGTCGTCGAGCTGTGTCCACCAGGTATGCAGCTGCGCCTCGCCGTCGACGACACCGTGAAGTGCGGCCTCGTGCCAGACGTCGGGGACCGTGATCTCCGGCGGCTCGTAGTCCGGGCCGACCGTGCAGGCCACGCTCAGCATCAGCAAAAGAGGGGTCAGGCGGTGGATCACGCGCCTCATGGGGCCGTCTCCGCCGGCGCCGGCGTCTCGGGCGACTTCTTCTTGAAGCTCAGCTTCTCGCTCAGGCGCTGCACCGCGTAGTACAGGAAGGGGACGAGCAACACGCCGGCCACGGTCGACATCAGCATACCGCCGAAGACCGCCGTGCCCAGCGAGCGACGACTGACCGCGCCGGCGCCCGTGGCGATGACCAGCGGGATCACACCGAGCAGGAACGACAACGCCGTCATCAGGATCGGCCGGAAGCGCAACCGCGCGGCGTCGAGCGCGGCGTCGAACGTCGACGTCCCTTCCTGGCGCAGCTGGTTGGCGAATTCGACGATCATGATCGCCGACTTGGCCGAGAGTCCCACCAGCAGCACCAGTCCGATCTGCATGTAGATGTTGTTTTCCATCTTCAGGATCAAACTGAGCAGGGCCGCGCCCAGCACCGCGATGGGAACCGAGAGCAGTACGCCCAGCGGAAGCGTCCAGCTCTCGTACTGCGCGGCGAGAAACAGGTAGACGAATGTCAGCGCAAGCGCGAAGATCAACCCGGCGACGTTGCCCGCCGCCTGCTCCTGGTACGTGACGCCGGACCACTCGTAGCCGATCGACGGCGGCAGCGTGCGCTCGGCGACCTCGGCGATCGCGGCGACCGATTGGCCGGAGGTGAAACCGGGTGCAGGATTACCCGTCAGCGTCGCCGTGGTGTACAGGTTGTGGCGCCCGAGCACCGTTGGGCCGACCGTGTCCTCGACCTCGACCAGGGTGGACAGCGGAACCATCTCTCCCGCGCGGTTGCGCACCTCGAGACTCGTGATGTCGCCGCGCGACAGGCGGTGCGGTTCGTCGGCCTGGATCATGACGCGCCACACGCGGCCGAACAGGTTGAAGTCGTTGACGTAGGCCGAGCCGAGGTTGGCCTGAAGCGTGTTGAACACGACGTCCAGCGGGACGTCGAGGCGCTTGGCCTTCTCGCGATCGACGTCCAGGTACAGTTGCGGGACCCCGGAGCGGAACGTGCTGTTCAGCCCGCCGAGCATCGGGTGTTTGTTGCCTTCCGCGATCAGGTCGCTCGTCACCTGTTGCAGAAGCTCGTTGCCGACGCCGCCGCGGTCCTGAAGCTCCATCGAGAAGCCGCCGACGGTGCCGAGGCCCTTGATCGCCGGAGGGCGGAACGCGAAGACGAGCGCTCCGGGGATCGTCGAGAACTTGCGGTTCAGCTGACCGACGATCGCGTCGATCTGTGTCTCCTTCGTGGAGCGTTCGTCCCAGTGGTCGAGCACCACCCACACCGCGCCGTTGTTGGACGACACGACGCTGTCCAGCATCGAGAAACCGCCGATCACGACGCTGCCGCGCAGCGCGGGCACGTCCTCGAGCGCCTGCGTCACGCTATCCATGACCTGCGCCGTGCGACCGAGCGACGAGGCGTCGGGCAACTGCACGGCGACCATCAGAACACCCTCGTCCTCGGCCGGAACGAAACCGGTCGGCAGGGCGCTGACGCTGAAGTACATCGCGACGAGCACGCCGACGAACGCGACGGAGGTCAACAACGCCTTGCGCAGCAGGCCGCGGCAGACGGTGGTGTATCCCGCCGTGCCGGCGGTCATCAAGCGATTGAACCAGCCGAAAGGCCCGCGCTTGCGCTCCTTGGATGGGCGCAGCAGCATGCCGCACAGCGCAGGACTGAGCGTCAGCGCGTTGAGTGACGAGAACAAGGTCGCGACCGAGATCGTGATGGCGAACGGGCGGTACAGACGGCCGGAGATTCCCGGCATGACGATCGTCGGGACGAACACGGCCAGCAGGACCAGCGTGGTGGCCACGACCGGTCCCGTGATCTCCAGCATCGACTTGGCCGTGGCCGTCTTGGCGTCGAGTCCCTCGGTGTCGATCAGCCGCATCGTGTTCTCGACGACGACGATGGCGTCGTCGACGACGATGCCGATCACCAGCACCAGCCCGAACATCGTCAGCGCATTGATCGACAGGCCCATGGCCAGCATCACACCCAGCGTTCCGAGCAGCGAGACCGGGATCGTGATCGCCGGCACGAGGGTGGTGCGGAAGTCCTGCAGGAATACATAGACCGTCAGCACCACGAGCAGGATGGCGACGATCAGGGTCGACACGACCTCCTTGATCGACTGCGTGATGTACTCGGTCGTGTCGTAGATGATGCGGGTCTCGAGCCCCGGGGGGAACTCGGTCTCGAGGGTCGCTATCGCGGCCTTGACGCCGTCTGCGACCTGCAGCGCGTTGGCGCCCGGAAGCTGATAGACGCCGAGCGGTATCGACGGCTTCCCGTCGAGCGAAGCGAACCAGTTGTAGGACTGCGCCCCGAGCTCGATGCGCGAGACGTCGCCCATCCGCACGAGTTGCCCCTTCGCGCCGCGCTTGAGCACGATGCGCTCGAATTGCTCGGTGCTCTCGAGGCGGCCGAGGGTCGAGATCGAGTACTGGAACGGCTGGTTGGCCGGGGCAGGCGGGGCGCCGATCTGGCCGGCGGCGACCTGGACGTTCTGCTCGCGCAGCACGGAGATGACGTCCTGCGTCGTCAGGCCGCGGGCGCGCAGCCGCTGCGGATCGAGCCAGATCCGCATGCCGAAGTCCTTGGCGCCGAAGATGGTCACGTCGCTGACGCCCGAGACGCGCGACAGCACGTCGCGGATCCGGGTCGTCGCGTAGTTGGAGATGAACAGCTCGTCGAGGCTCTCGTCGGGTGAGACGAGGTTGACCATCAACACCATGTCCGTGGACTTCTTGGCGACCTTGATGCCCTGGGCCTTGACGTCGGCCGGCAGCCCGGGCTCGGCTTCGTTGACGCGGTTCTGCACGAGCACCGTCGCCATGTCGATGTCGGTGCCGACCTCGAACGTGACCGTGATCTTGCAACTGCCGTCGGAGGCGCTCTTCGACGCCATGTAGATCATGCCCTCGACGCCGTTGATCTTCTCTTCCAGCGGCGCGGTGACGCTCTGCGCGACGACCGAGGCGCTGGCGCCGGGGTAGGTGGTGTCGATGCTGACGGTGGGCGGCGTGATCGAGGGCATGCTCTCGATGGACAGCAGCGGGATCGAGAGGATCCCGACCAGCGAGATGACGATCGCGATCACCGAAGCGAAGATCGGGCGATAGATGAAGAACCGACTGAACATCGATCAGTTTCCCGCGGACGGCGTGACCGGCAGGCCCGGACGAGCGCGTTGCAGCCCCTCGCTGATGTAGCTCTCGCCGGCCTCGATGCCCTCACGGATGACGCGCAGGCCGTCGTCCTGCAGCGCGCCCAGGTCGACGTAGCGCTTCTCGACGACGTTGTCGGCGCCGACGATCAGCAGGTAGCGACCCGCGAGGTCCACCGAGAGCGCGGTCTCGTGTACCAGGTTGGCGTCCGGTTCCTCGGTTTCGGGTACGCGCACCCGAACGAAGAAGCCGGGCAACAGTTGCCGGTTCGCGTTGGGTAGCGCGGCGCGCACCTCGACGGTGCCCGTCGCAGGATCGACCTCGGGGTTGAGGTAGTCGACGGCGCCCTCGAACACCCGGTCGACGCCGTCGACCCGGACCTCGACCGGAGGAAGCTGCTTTGCATTGCCGGAGTCGAGGCCGCCCTGCTGGTCGAGAAAGGCGGCGATCTTGCGCTCGGGGGCGTTGAAATAGACGTGGATCGGGTCGATGGTGTAGACGTTGGCCAGCAGCGTCGTCTCGCCGCGACCGACGACGTTGCCGATGTCGACCAGGTTGCGATCGATGACGCCGTTGATCGGTGAGGTCACGACCGTGTATTCGAGATCGAGCTCGGCGCGAGTCACCGCGGTCGCCGCCGCCGCGACCGCCGCGGCAGCCTGCTCTCGCTCCGCGCGCGCACGCGTGACCTCCTGCTGGCTGACGGCGTTGGTCTTGATCGCCTGCTCCAACCGCTCGAGGTCCGATTCGGCTCGCGCGAGCGCCGCGCGCGACGATCGAACGTCGGCCTTCGCGCGTTCCAGCGTCGCCTCGAAGATCTCCTGTTCGATCACGAACAGGGTCTGGCCCGTCTTGACCCGGGCCGAAGGCTCGAACTCGACGCGTTCGAGGAAGCCCTCGACGCGTGCGCGAATCTCGACGCCCTGTGTGGCCTGGAGGTTGCCCGGGAACTCGCTGTAGTTCGTCACGTCACGCTGGACGGGCTGGGCCACGACGACCGACGGCGGCGGGGGAGGCGGGGGCGCCTCGACCGTCGTGCAACCGCCGCATAACACCGCCGGCACCGCCACCGCGGCCAGCAAGAGACTTCGACTGTGGAGCATGGATCTCGACTCCTCGCGTTCCGGAGAACGCGAATGGTATACGAATTCCGGTCGGCGCTCGGGAACTCGCCGGGGGCCGGGACGGTCGGCGTAAGATCCAGCGGTAGGGCGAGACCCGTAGAAAGAAAAGGGCCCCCGAAGCCGTGCGGCTCCGGGGGCCCTCTATCGATCTCGTGAGCTACTACGTGCGGTCGACGTCGACCGGGCCGTCCGGGTCGGCGTCGGAGTTCAACTCCTTGGCCTTCTGGCGAGCCTGGCGCATGCCCTCGGCGCGGGCCTTGCCGACTTCTTGCTGCATGCCAGGCTGACGCAGTTTTCCACCAGCCACGTTCTCAAGGTCGTCTTTCTTAATTTCGTCGCTCATCCCAAGACCTCCTGTATCTGAGTTTCTCGCCTCTGGGCGGGGCAGCTCTTTCGCGAATCTTAACCCAGCCCCGTAGCAGGGCGAAGCACTTTATTAGTCAAATACTTCTAATAGGCTCACTCGAGACCTCCGCAGGTGGCTCCAGGGTCCCGTTTGGCGACGAAACCGCCGATTTCGTGTACACTCCTGCCGATGGGAAGAGCATCACGCATGTCCGTGCTGAAACGCCAGCGCGAACTCAAAAAAGCAGAGAAGGCCGCGAAGAAGCGGGCCAAGCGACACGGCGTGCAGATCGCCGGGTTCACCGAGCCTCAGCCGACGCTCAAGATCTCGGATCTGGGTGCGGCGGTCGACGAGGAAGAAGAGGACGCCGGGGACGAAGAAGCCCAGGAAGAGCCCTCGCACTGACCCTGCAGCCTGCGATTCACGATCCCGCCGGACCCCTCCACCCCGACCTCGCACTCCTCCACCGACCGCTCCGGCGAACACCTCGAAGTTTGCTCAACACGAGCGCCTCGCGAGCCTCCTCGACCCGCTCCATCTGCGCGCCGGCGCCTCGGTAGTCGACTACTCGGCGCGTGCGGCGGAGAACTCGGCGAGGATCCCGCGGGCCTCTTCCGTACGCCCGGCCTCGGTGTAGAGGAACGCCAGCCGGAAGCGCATCCCGCGATCGATCTCGCCGGCTTGCTCCGCGAGCTCGATCGCCGCCTCGAGCCCTCCGGTTCGCGCGACCGCATGCGCCCAGGGGCGCACGTACTCCGCGTTGAACGGGTCGTCGGGCAACAGCGGTTCGAGCTGATCGCGGACGGTGGCCCAGCGCTCGAGCCGCGCTGCGACCTTGGCCGACATGTAGCGACTCTCGGGATCCTGCGGCGCCAGCTCGGCCGCGCGTTCGAACGCGGCGAGCGCGGGCTCGAACTCACCCGTGTGGGCCAGGATCTGGCCCAGGTGGAAGTGGGCCCGGGGCAGCTCGGGGGCGCGCTCGAGCACACCGGCGATTTCCACCCGCGCCTCCTCCGGCCGGCCCGTCTGGGCCAGGACGATGCCGTGGGTCAACTGGATCGACAGCTCTTCCGGTCGCTCGCGCCGCAGGTCGGATACGACGGCGAGCGCCTGCTCGCCGCGCCCGAGCTCCAGCAGCCACTCGGCGAGCAGGTCGTGCGCGCCCGGGAACTCCGGTCTGCGCCGCACCAGCTCGAGCAGTTGCTCGGCGCCGGCCTCCTTGTCGCCGCGGTGGCCGAGTCGCCGGGCGAGCTCGTAGCGCGCGGCCGCGTAACCCGGAGACTGCAGCACGGCACGGCGGTAGTATTCCTCGGCCCGGTCGTTGCGGCCCAGATGGGAGTAGCCTGACGCGATGCGCCCGAGGAGGTTGGTCGGCGTCACCAGGCCGAGCTTCTCGCTGCGCAGCAGCAGCTCGATGCCGCGGCTCGTGCGCCCCGCGCCGTCGGCCGGGCTTCCCGCAGCGGCGAGCGAGACGCCCGATGAGACCAGACGTGAGCCGTTGAGCGTCAGGTACTGCACCCACCCCGAGTGGGCGAGAAACAGCACCCAGAGAACGACGCAGCCTAGAACCACGGCGCCCGCGGGTGTCGTTCGCCCGGAGGCGCGCAAGCGGAAGCCCGAGTGCCGCACGTCTTTCCGGTAGAGCAGGCGTGTCGCCGTGACGAGGGCGTACGCGCTGATCGCCGCCAGACCGAGCGCCAGCAGGAACGGCACGGCGTCGTACAGCGCGCGCAGGATCACGACCGAGCCCAGGAACGTCAACGCCAGCAGCGCCTCCTCGGGCCAGGTGTAGTCGTAGGCGACCTTGCGCGGCGTCGCGCGTTCGGTCTTGCGCAGCGTCGGTTTGCCGAAGCCGAAGTACAGTGCGCCGCGCGGACAGACGTCGGTGCAGTCCATGCACTTCATGCATCCGGGATCGACCACCATCCCGTGCACGCGGACCTCCTCGGCGACGCGCACGTTCGAGGTGCAGGTCGCCGTGCAGTGACCGCATCCGTCGCACGCGTCGGTGACGCGGATCTTCCCCGGCGCAATCTGGTCCGCGAGCCCGAAGATGCCGCCGTAGGGACACGCGTACGTGCAGAAGCCCTTGTTGCCGAGAATGTAGACGATCACGAAGCCGCACACGGCAAAGGTCAGCAACGCGACGAACAGACCCGGAAAGCGATCCCAGAAATAGTGCGTCTCGAAGTGGGGCTGTAGCTCGGGCGGCGGCCGGCCGATCCACATCCGCACGAGCGTCGGGGCCACGAACATCCAGATCGCGGCCAGCAGCGGGACGAATACGAGCAGGCGTGAGCGAAACGGCCGTGGCCGGATCCCCACCTTGCGCAGCATCCACGTGCAGAGATCCTGCAGCGCGACGAGATGACAACCCCAGCCGCAGAAGAAACGGCCGAAGACCAGTGTGCTCAGGATCAACAGCGCGAACAGCACGAAGCCCGCGTTGACCAGGCCCTGACCCAGGGTCTGCATCGCCTCGCTGGGCTCCACGGGCGTGATCGTCTTACCGGTCGCGTACCAGTGGGCCACGTGCAGTCCCGCAACGACGTGGATCAGCACGAGACTCAACGCACGCCAGCGGCCGCGGCGCGAGGGTCGAACCGACCCGCAGGGCTCGGGGTGTGCCGAGCTTCGGGGCTTCCCTTTTGCGGTGCGCTGTGTCATGCACGGGGGCTCTTGGACGAGAGATGGTCGCGTGGTCAGGGCAGTACGACATCCCGCTGCGGCTCGGCGCCGGCCGCGGTCTGCCAGCTCGGCTCGGCGCAGACGGTGCTGCTCAAGCGCACCAGATAGAACCAGCCCTCACCGGGAGGCGGACTGTTCGACGCCTGGATCGCGGCGCCGGCCGTGTCGAACTGGACGAACGTCTCCGCTCCGTAGCCGCTCACGTCCGCCAGGTTGCCGAGCATCACCGCCATGTAGACCGGAACGTCCCAGCCAAAGACGTCCGGCCCGGTGAAGCGGATCGTCTGGCCGAACGGCGCCGGGCCCTGCGTCGGGTTCGGGCCGTCGGGACAGTCGTCGCACAGGTCGCCCACGCCGTCGCCGTCGGCGTCGAGCTGGTTCGGATCGAACAGCGCGGGGCAGGTGTCGCAGGCGTCGCCCACCGCGTCGCCGTCGAGGTCCTGCTGATCGGAGTTCGCCTGCCCGGCGCAGTTGTCGCAGGCGTCGCCGATTCCGTCGGCGTCGGTGTCGGTCGGGTCCTGGCACGCGCCCTCGCACTCGTCCGGGACGCCGTTCGAGTCGGCGTCGGTGCTGGTGCCCAGCGCGATGTCGTCGAGATCCGGCACGCCGTTGCAATTGCAGTCGTCGAACAGGCTCGGGTCCATCGAACCGCGCCCGAGCGTGTTGGCCTGGAAGTCGACGGTGTGCTGCGCGATGATCGCGGCGGCCCGCTCGAGCTCGGCCTGGTCGGGAGGGTCCCCCGGCAGGTGCACCATGGCCCAGCCCGTGCGGTAGTGCTTGTCCTCGGCGGTCGAGTCGGGGATGCGCGGTCCCGCGGCCGCGACGATGTCGCTCGAGGTGACCGTACGGATCGGGCCGAAGTGCGGCCCGCTGCAGTCGGACCCGGTCATCGAGCGGAACTCGCCGTGATTCGCGTCCATCTCCTCCGCGGATGCGTATCCCATCAGGTACAGGTCGGCCCAGCCGTAGGCGCCACCCGTCTCGGTGTTGAACGTGACCCCGTCGGAGAGCAGCGTCGCCGGGTTCTCTCCGACCCACTCGCCCATGCCGAGGCACCCGCCCTGCCCGTCCAGCTGCCAGATCCAGTGTCCCGAGGCGCCGCACACGCCGTCACCCTGCATCGGCGTGCCGTCGAGCAACGGCGGCAGGTCGTTGCCGAAGCGGTGTTCGTACTCGTGAGCGATGGCCAGCCGCGTGAACTCGGCCTCCGGGCCCGTGCCGCTGTGCCAACCCGGGTCGTGGACGTTCCACATGATGACCATGCCCTCGACGTTGTCGCCCGCGATGCCGAGCTCGGGCCGCGCGTTGAACGTCTCGGTGCCCGTGGTCTCGTTGACGCCGATCCCCGTGACGTCGTTCTCGATCGCGAAGTAGAGGGCGCTGCCGATCGTGTGGTCCGGCTCGAAGTTGAGCCACACCCCGATGAAGTCGAAATTGTCGCCGTGGGCCGCCATCACCGAGTTGGCCACGTCGGCCAGCAGGTTCTTCAGCTTCTGCACCGAGTAGTCGGTGGTCAGCACCTGTAGCTCGTCCTCGTACGGCAGGATGTGATCGGTCGTGATGCAGAACGACGGCGCGCTGCCGGCCGCGCGCGTCCGCGGCGCGACGGCCGGAGGCGGCTCGTCTCGCGGGTCCGGGATCTCGCCCAGGTCGATCGCGGATTGCCGGGCAACCGGGTCGGGCAACAGGGCGGAGTAGCCGCAGTCGAGTCGCGGTAGCTCCTCGGCCGACGGAGGGCCGGCCAGGAGTGCCATGGCGCAACAGGTTGCCGGGCCGATCTTCACGGCTCATCTCCTCGTTCGACAGCCTTAAAGTACCCGAATCCAGGGGCTGTCCATCGACTATCTATTAAGGACTTCACAACATGCCCGAATCCCCGTATCCTCGGTGCAGATCGATCCTGATCGGCCGGGTCAGCCGGTAAGCCACTGCGAGGAGGGGGCCATGCAGCGCTTGTTGTCTACTCTTGGGTTCATCGGTTTGGCGGTAGCGCTTTCCATTCCCGCGGCGGCGCAGCCCTGCGAGGTACCCGACAACGGCGGCGGCACCGTCGACCTTCCACCCGCGGGCTGCGGCTACGTCAGCCCCAGTGACTTCCACGTGCTGATCGACGGACTCGATCCGGGCACCCAGATCAACATCGATGCCTCGCACGAGAAGTTCTTCCCGATCGTGACGGCGCCGGGCGGCAATCTCGGCGGCGAGATCGAGACGTTCCAGTCGATCCTCATCATGGACCTGGAAGGACAGGGCGACCTCGCCGGCTTCCAGCGCACGCTGTTCATGCAGCTCGACACCGAGGTTCACACGGGCCCCCGCACTCCAGGCGATCCCGTGCAGGACTTCGACAACGAGATGGTCCAGCTGCAGGGCGAGATCTTCGGCGACCCGGACTTCGATTTACTGAGAATCACCGCCGGCTCGGCGAACGGCCTGCCCGCGAGCAACGGCCACACGCAGCTGGCCGAGCAGCCGAACGGCAACTTCAACGTCGACAGCTTCTTCGACATCGTCTACACGATCGAGTTCCAGGGCGCTCCCGGCAGCATCCTCGAGGGCTTCGCCGGCACGACGCAGGCCACCGTCCGCATGTCGGCCGGTGAGCCGGCGACCAACATCCCGCCGCCGTGCGTCGTGCAGGACAACGGCAGCGGCACGGTCGACCTGCCGCCGGACGGCTGCGACTACACCAGCCCGACCGATTTGCACATGATGATCGACGGTCTGCCGCCCGGGACGACGATCAACATCGCTCCGGCCCACAACAGGTTCTTCAACACGCAGGCGTTCCCCGGAGGCAATCTGGGCGGCGAGATCGAGCAGTTCGACTCGTTCATCGACCTGAACATGACGGGCACGGGGCAGCTCGCCGGCTTCCAGCGCGACATCACGATGCAACTCGCCGCGGAGGCCCACACCGGGCCGCGCAACCCGGGCGACGCCGTACAGACGTTCCCCAACGACATGTTCTTCGTGCAGGGCGAGCTGTTCGGCGACCCCGACTTCGACTTCCTGCGCATCGAGGGCGGCACGGCCTTCGGCCTGCCCAGCCCCGGGCAGACCACGTTGACGCAGCTACCCAGCGGCGACTTCAACGTCGACAGCTTCTTCGACATCACTTACCGCATCACGTTCCAGGGCGCTCCCGGCAGTATCCTCGACGGCTTCGGCGGAGCGACCCAGGGCTCGGTGGGCATGCAATCCGGCCAGCCGCCGAGCGCCGGCTGCCCGCCGTTGCCGGCCGGCATCGACGTCTTCCCGTCGACGGCCAAGCTGGTGCTGCAGCTCGACACCATGACCGAGCCGATCGTCGTACGACTGTCCAGCGCGGACCTGCCGGACGCGGTCGTCGACCGCGGGCCGATGATCGGCAACACGATCGACGTCGAGCTGGTCGAGGCCGAGCTGGGCGGGTTCCACCCGCAGCTCGGCGGTGTCGTGGCGCGCATCGGCTCCTCCCTCGGGTTGTCGCCGACGCTCGGTCAGCTGACCGACGTCCAGCTGGACCCCGCCACGTGTGAGCTGATCAGCGCGGACTCGTTCTTCGACGTCGTCGTCGAGATCGACGCCTTGGGCCTGGGCCAGACCTGGACGACGAACCGCCCGGTTCATCTCCGGCGCAAGCTGACGCGGTTGCCGCCGGAGGACGTGAAGTACGAGAACCCGTTCATCGACGCGGCGAACCCGTTACGCCTGGTCGACACCGCGGGCGGCATCGAGGTCGGCACGCTGTTTTACGAGCTGCACCACGCCGACCCGCCGTTCCCTCCGGGGCCCGACTGCTTCGACACATTCATGAACCTGAACGCGCAGATCCCGACGCTGGGCTTCTTCGGGCCGCTGCAGGCGCAGGGGCCGACGACGATCGATCACACGCCCGGCTTCATGAACGGTACCTGTGAGCTGACGCCGGCGCCGTGCACCAGCGACGCGGACTGCCCGCTGGGTGAGATCTGCATTCTGACCTCCAACCAGATGCAGCAGCAGATCTCCGAGATGGAGCTCCAGGGATTCGATCCGTTCCTCGGCGGCTTCACCGTACGACTGAATCCGGACCAGCCGTCGCAGGGGCAGTCGGTCAGTCAGTTCCCGGGCCACGGCACGTACGCCGCGGACTCGTTCTTCGACGTGTTTTTCGAGGTCTCGCTGGACGACCTGGGGATCCTGCTGCGCAACGATCAGCCGCTGCCGGTGCAGGCAGGGCCCAACGGCCCGTCGAACGGGATCCGCAACGTCCCGCCGGACCCCAACACGCCGTTCGATTCGCCTCCCGGGCTGTCGGTCCCGTTGATCGACCAGGGCGGGACGCCCGTGGGCCAGGTCTCGGACGTCCAGCACATCATCGACACGCCGCGTGACTGGGGCCCGCCGCCTCCGGGAGGCGAGGACTGCTTCGACTCGTGGGTCACACTCGAGATCACGGTGTTCAACCCGTTCTGCCAGGAGACGGTGATGCTGCCCGGCGATTTCAAGGTGCTGCGCGACAACCCGACGAGCGGGGGCACCGGTCAGGCGATCATCGACCTGTTGATGGTCAAGGGTTTGTTCGAGGCCAACAGTCAGTGCGTCGGACCGTTGACCGTGCGGCTGGATCCGCAGCAGGCGTCCAGCGGCGAGGTGACGCAGCTTGCCGGCGCGGAGTTCTTCCCCGCCGACTCGTTCTTCGACATCTTCCTCGTCGCCGACACCGGCATCGGCGAGCTGAACGCCGGCCCGTCCCACATGACGACGACGGTCAACTCGTTGCCGCCCGAGGAGGGCGAGATCTACTTCGGTCCGGGCACCGTGATTCCGTTGTTCGACGACATCGGCAACCAGGTCGGCGAGATCCTCGAGGTGTCGCACGAGGTGCACCAGCAGATCGTCTGCCCGGCCGCGTGCCGGCCGTTCATCGAGTGGACGACGCAGAGCAAGAGCGTCTTCAGCGTCGGCATCCCGCTTGCCGGTGGCGGCGTCTCGTACGACGTGCTGCGGGGTCAGTACCTCGGCTCGTTCGATCCGACGAACTTCGGCTCGATGATCCCGGTCACGTCCAGCGGTCCGACGGCAAACGATCCGGCATCGCCGTTCCCGAACAGGGTGTTTTTCTACCTTGCGCGCGACCGCTTCGGCGCCGCCACGGGCAGCACCTGGAACAGCGGCGGCGCAGGCCAGGTCGGTAACCGCGACCCGTTCCTGCCATAGTCCGCAGTCAATAACGACCAACGCGCCCTCCGTTCTCTTCTGGAGAACGGGGGGCGTTCTCGATCTGGGCTAGTCTGAACCCGATGAAACGGCGCTGCTGCATCGTTCTGTGCTTGGCCCTCGCCGCGGTTGGGCTCGTCGCCGCGGGTCGGGAGCCTGCGACCGTCGAGGCGACTCTCGCGCGCGCGGAGCGGATCCGCAGCCCCGAGCTGGACTACGCCGCCGAGTTCCGGCTGGAGGTGACCAGCCCGGATACGACGTGGAAGCAGCGCAGCGCCGTCTACTCGATGATCGCCCACGGCAAGCACCACTCGCTGGTGCTGATGCGCGAGCCGGCCTCGCTGTATCCCGGCGTGCTGCTGATCGCGCGCGGCAAGTACTGGCTGCAGCTCCCGCGTTCGTCGAAGCCGTTCCAGCTCTCGCCGCGCCACGTGCTGAACGGTGATGTCGCCTACGGCGACCTGGCGCGCGGCAGCCTGACGGATTTCTACGAGGCGCGCCTCGACGGCGAGGAGGAGATCGACGGAAGACCCTGCCGGCGCATCGAGCTGACGCGCACGAACAACCTCGGGATGTACGCCAGGATCGTCTGCTGGATCGACAAGAAGCAGTGGCGCTACAGGAAATTCGCCTACTACGGCGGCACGGGGGCGCTGATGAAAACGGCGCGCTACCTCGACTATCGCCGCACGGAGATCGGCGCTCGCGTCATGCGCATCGAGGTCGACAACCACATCCGGCCGGGCGAGCGCACCGTGATGACGTTCGAGAACCTGCGCGCGTTCGACTCCGCGGGACTGAGCTTCGAGCGCGACGCGATCGCGGCGTTTCGCGACGCCGCGCGGCCGGACGAGGGCGACGAGACGCAGCGGGATGTCGAGCAGATCCGCGACCGCCTACGGGCCGGGGCCGGGCCGCAGGAGCCGCCCCGCTGAGTCGAGCGTCACGCGCGCGCCCTTCGCGAGCGATTCGCCGTCGATCACGGCGGCGCGGTCGAGCGTACAGGATTCCAGCCGACCGTCGTCGTGAAACCGCACGCCGGAATCCGACCGGCCCGTGATGGAGCGCAGCATCTCTCCCAGTGCACGCGTCGCCTTGCACGGAACACCGTCGATCTGCTCCGCCTCGGCCAGCCAGCCAGCACAGGCGCAGGCGGCCGTTCGGGTGGAACACGGTCATGTAGCCGTGCCCGCGGCCCCGGCAGGCGTGGCCTTCCAGCTCGGTGTTCCGCGACAGGAAGCAGACTCTCGGAGTCAGGTCCTCGAAGAACTCGACCTTCGTGTTCGCCGGCAGCCGCAGCCCGGCGATCTCGACATCGCGCGAAAGGATGCAGGCCCGCAGCCTCCCGTCGCCTGAGAACCACGCGTAGCGCCGGCACGGCACACCTTCGATCACTTGCGCTTCGGCGAGACGTCGCCGTTCGTCGCGCGTCGGCGCGTCGTCCGGCGGCTCCGCGGCGGTCGTGCTGCCGGAGCCGATCGAGAAGACGAGCAGCACGAGCAGCACTTCGAGTCCGGCGAGTCGGTGTCGCATCGTCAACCTCCCCTCGTCGGCAGCGGCCCTCGCGTCCAGTGTAGACGGCCGAGCGAGCCCCGGCGATCCGGCATCGGACCCTTGCGGGCCCCATCGTCGAGTATTCCCCACGGCGCCCGGCCGCCTCGCACGTGCGTGCAGTAGAATCGAGTTTCGACGTGACGGAGAGGCCCTTGACCGCCCACGACCCATACAGGGAGCTGTTCGAGCGTTCCGCGGATGCGATCCTCATCATCGAGGGGGACGTGTTCATCGAATGCAACGCGGCTGCCGTCCGCATGCTGCGCTGCGGCTCGCGAGAGGAGGTCCTGCGCACCCACCCCTCCGAGCTTTCCCCGCCGCTTCAGCCCGACGGACGCCCATCGTTCGAGAAGGCCAACGAGATGATCGCTCTCGCCTTCGAGCGGGGGAGCCACCGCTTCGAGTGGGCGCACCGCCGCGCCGACGGCGAGATCTTCCCCGTCGAGGTGTTGCTGACGCCGGTGCGTGAGGAGAAACGCACAGTACTGCACGTCGTGTGGCGCGACATCACCGAGAGGCGCGAGCTGGAAGAGCGGCTACGGCACTCGCAGAAGATGGAGGCCGTCGGCAAGCTGGCCGGCGGGATCGCCCACGACTTCAACAACCTGCTGGTCGTGATCCTGGGACACGCGGATTTGCTGGAGCAAGAGCTGGGCCAGAGCGACGAGCTGCAACAGCACGTGAACGCGATCACGACGGCGAGCCTGCGGGCGGCCGAGATGGTGCGGCAGCTCCTTGCGTTCGGTCGCCGACAGGCGCTGACCCTGCGTGTGATCGATCTCAACGAGCTGGTCCGGGAGCTGAAGAACATGCTGCAACGGCTGATCGGCGAGGACCTGAAGCTCGTCGCCGAGCTCACCGGGGACGACGTATGCGTCGTGGCCGACCGCACGCAGCTCGAGCGCGTGCTGATGAACATCGCATCCAACGCTCGCGACGCCATGCCGCGCGGCGGGACGTTGACGCTCAGCACGCGCCGGCTGCGCGCGCCCGGCGACCCGTCGTCGACCCAGCTCGCCCCCGGGGACTACGTGCGGCTGTAGGTGAAGGACAGCGGCGAGGGCATGGACGAAACAACCCGTTCGCGGGCCTTCGAGCCTTTCTTCACGCGGAAGGGAGCGGGCCAGGGGACCGGGCTCGGGCTCTCCACGGTCCACGGGATCGTGCGCCAGAGCGGCGGCGACGTGACGCTCGAAAGCGAGATCGGCAAGGGAACCACCGTGCACGTGATGTTGCCGGTCACCGACGCCCCGGTCTCGGGCGCCGTACACGCTCGCGCCGACGCATCCCTGGACGGCGACGAGACCATCCTGGTCGTCGAGGACGAGGCCTCCGTGTCCGAGCTGGTCGCCGACGTACTCGGCAAGCGGGGCTACACGGTCCTCATCGCCGCCGACGGCGCCGACGGCCTGCAGCAGTACCGGCGGCACGCGGCCGCGATCGACCTGGTGCTGACGGACGTGATCATGCCGCACGTCAGCGGCCCGGAGATGGTCCAGCAGCTGCGCGACGCGGGCGATTCGCCGCCGACGCTGTTCATGTCCGGTTACACCGACGACGCGCTGGAACGCTTCTCCGATCTCGGCGCGGACGTCGATCTGCTCGTCAAACCGTTCAAGGCCGACGAGCTCGCGGCCCGTGTCCGGGCGGCGCTGGATCGTCGCGGGCGCTGAGCGGAAGGCGCGCGAGGGCTTCCCAGCGCGAAACAGATCGGTAGAATAGGCCGATGCGAGTCCGCCGAGTCCGTCCCCGTTTTCGAACGGCGCATTCCGACGCGCCCGAGGCGCTGCTCGCCCGCATCGTCGATCACGTGAAGCAGCCCGCGTGCCCCTGCGAGTACATGGCGTCGAACCCGCACCGGCTGGTCGAGCTTCGCGTTCCGGAAGCGGAGCGCCATCTGTGGTCGCCCGTGCTCGCGGTGACGATCTCGGACGGGACGGAAGGGGAGAGCGTCGTCGACGGGCTGCTCGGCCCGAGCCCCAGCGTGTGGACGTTCTTCGCCATGCTCTACACCGGCCTGTCGACGTTCATCCTGTTCGCCCTGATCTTCGGCACGGTGCAGTGGTCGCTGAACAGTCGGCCGTGGGGCCTGTGGGTTGCCGTCGGTCTATGCGTTTCGCTGGCCGCCGCGTACGGATCGTCGCTGTTCGGCCAACGCCTGGCGGCGCCGCAGACGGCGACGCTGCGCCGGATCCTCGACGATGCGCTCGACCGGCTCTGATAGACTCTCGGCAAGGATCCTGCGGGGGCGGGAGTTGCCATGAATCGTATCACCTTCGACAAGCCGCGGCGTTCGAGTGTCCTGCGAGCCGGCCTGCTCTCGCTGGTGGCTGCCTGCTGCACGGCGCAGGCCGCTGCGGACGACGGCCTCATCGTGACCCCGATCCAGGAGGCGGTGCTCGGTGACAGGATGCTCGAGGCCTTCCTGGCACGGCATCCCGAGAGCGACGACGCGCGGTTCCACGAACGGATCGACGAGATCGGCGCGCGGCTGGCCGAGGTCAGCGATCGGCCGCACATGTTCTATCGCTTCATCGCGATCGAGGGCGAGGAGCTCAACGCTTACTCGATCCCTGGAGGAACGATCCTCGTTCCCGAGGCCATCGGAAAGCGGTTCAGCGACGACGACGAGCTGGCGTTCGTCCTGGCCCATGAGATGGCTCATCCGACCCTGCGGCATCACGTGCGACAGGAGCAGGTGCGTCACGCCGTGGAGGGCACGACGGAGTCGGCGGCTCTGCTCCGTCTCGTCGGCGCTCGACTGGGTCGTCAGGAAGAGCTAGAGGCCGACCGCTTCGGCGCACTTTACATGGTTAGGGCCGACTTCAAGTTTTCCCGGGCCGCCGCCTCGCTCGGCCGGCTGAAGAAGGATCTGCCGCGGTCCGACGAGGACGACACGCATCCGAGCTTCGACGATCGAATCGAAGCGTTGAGGCAGTTCAAGAAGCAGTTGCGCGTATCGATTCGCGCCTTCGACAGCGGTACGCAGCTCTTGCGCACCAACCAACTCGAGAAGGCGATCAAACGGTTGTCTCTGTTCGTTCAGGAATTTCCGCAGAGCGTCGCGGGTCGTGTGAATCTCGGCGCTGCGTATCTGGCCCAGGCCCGCTCGAAGGCCGGGACACCCTCCGGGCTCGCCGAGCCGATCCCGTTGGTGCCCGACGTCGACGTGAGGATCGAGCGCGGCGGCGACGTGCGCCGAGAGATCGCGTACGCCGGCGACCAGTTTCAGGCGGCGCTGGAGGTCCGTCCCGACTCGGCCGCCGCCCTGGGCGGTGCGGCGCTGGTCGCGATGCGCCAGGCCGACTTCGACGAAGCGCAGCACCTGCTGAAGCAGGGCATGGAACTCGAGGACGGAGGGCAAGAGTTACGGCTCTACCAGGGCAACGCCTACTACCTCGACCGTCGCTTCGCCGACGCGGCGGCAGCTTACGAGCGAGCGCTGGAATTGCGTGACGGCGACTGGCCCGAGGCCAAGATGAACCTCGCGCTGACGATGGAGCGACTGGGGCACGTCGACAGGGCGATCGCGCTGTGGCGCGAGCTCTCGCCGGATCCCGGCCTCGGTCCGACGGCACAGAGCAAGCTGACGGAGCTCGGCGCCGAGGCGGGCGCCGAGGCCTCGGTCGGGCGCTGAGGGGCCGCGCGACAGAGTTCAGCTTCTGGTGAAGACCCGCACTCCGACGAGCAGCAGGCCAAGCGCGAGCAGCAGCGCGCCCCACTCGGAAACGGTGGGGATCACGTCGGGCCTGGGACCGCCGCCGCCGCCGGTCGGCAGGCTCTGCGCGTGCAGGCCGATGTCGGCCGCGTCCTGGTTCGTGCCTCCGTTGAGCACGTAGCTCGGCATCGAGCCGTCCGGCTGACCGAAGCGCACCTTGTGGATGAACTCCCAGGGATTCTCCACGGCGACCGTGCCGATGAACACGGGATCCTCGGTCGTGCCGAAGTTGATCTGCGTCCCGTTCGCGCCGTGACAGGCCGCGCACAGTGCGGCGCCGTTGTACAGCGCGTCGCCCTGTGCGGCGTCGCCGATGAACTGCGCGCCGGCGTCGATGTAGTTGTCCGTGTCGATCACCAGGGTCTGCAGGAACTCGACGAGGTCGTCGATGTCGGCGTCGGACAGGCCCAGGGCGCCGAATCCGTGTCCGTTGACCACGGTCCCGCCCGTTCCGTCACCGTCCGCGCTCTTGATCAGGTCGAACATCTCGGCGGCGGAGAGCGTCGAGCCGAACACGCCGGAGATTCCGGTGAAGTGCGAGGAGCCGATGCCGTAGGCGCCGTCCACGCCCTTGTAGTCCCAGCCGTGGCACTCCTTGCAGCGGTGGGTCGTGCTGCCGGACCTCGATCCCTCCGGGGGATACAGCGGGTGGTCCATCGTGGGTTCCGGCGCCGCGTTGACCGCCCACCACTTGTCGTACAGGGCGCCGCCGCGGAAGGCGTCGGCCGTCGCCGCGGTCGATCCCAGACAGACGCCAACAAAGACGATGCCGATCGCGAGCGCGAGGCGCCGGTGGGCGCGGCGCGCACAGGAATCCGAACGAAGAGCATGCTGCATGGTTTCCCCCCCAGAAAACGCGTTGTTCGAGCAATCTACGCCGGTTCCGGAGTTCGGGAGGCGAGCGGCAGCGCTTTCGGGTGCTCAAAAGCGGATGGAACTGGTCCTTTTAGGGCGATCCCCACCGCGGAAGCGCCCGTGCCGGCCTCGCTTCGCATATGATCGGTGCAGGTTTCGGGGCCTTCCCGGCCCTTCGAACGGAGACCAGATGCGCTGCCGACTGCCGTTTCGGGGACGAATTGTTTCGTTGTCGCTCGTCGCGATCGCTGCGCTGTCGTGCGCCCTCGCCGGCTCGAGCGTCGCGCGTGCCCAGGCGCGAGTCATGGACACTCTCGTGGAAGACTGGTGCTTCGGCGCGCCGTCCAACACCGCGAACCAGGGCGGCAGGGTCGAGAACAGCGGCGGTAGGTTCGACTGCGGAACGTGCAGCGCCGACCCCGACCTGGCGTGCGAGACCGACGCGGACTGCTTCGGCGACGGCCCTTGCGTCGACCTCGGCAGCAGGACGGAGCTCGTCTGGTGGGACGACCACTCGGACGGCGCGGTCAACGACCTCGCGACCGTGGCGCTGGCGCAGGACACGACGAACCTGTACGTCGCGTTCGAACTGTGGCTCCACCCCGAGGCGGCGTCGTTGCCCACGATCCAGCTCGCGATCGACTTCGCACCCGGGGGAATCGCCTCCTGGTACGATCCGGCCTTCGTGCTGACGAACCCCGGCAACTGCAGCGTCTCGACGGATCGGGCGTGCACGTCGGACGCCGACTGCCATTTCTGCGCGGTGTCGACCGAGCCGCCGCCACTCGGCCGGCCCGCTGTCTGCGGAGTCGTCTGCGATCCGACGCCGCCGGACAACACGTGCGACATGTCGCAGGTCTGCGTCAACCTGGGTACCGTGGGGCCGGCCGCGGAAGTCGGCACGGGTTCGTGCCTGGAGCCGACCCCGGATCACCTGCTGGTGATCGATCTCTTCCGGTGGCTGATCGGCCTGGAGGATCACGTGGCGGTGATGGAGAACGTGGGCGGTGTGTGGCTGCCGATCCCCGGCACTTCCATCCCGGTCCTCGTCAGTCCGAACGCATTCGGAGTTGGCGTACATCCGCGGGCCAGGCTCGAGATTGCGGTTCCGTGGAGCGTCTTCGACTGCACCGGTTGCCCGGCGGCCTGTAGCTGTCCCGGATTCGGGCCCGGGCTAGCGCTCGGCTTCACCGCGGTGCTGGCGCGACAGATGCCGACGCTGGATTACCGGCCCGCCGGCGCGATCGAGGACCTGTTCACGGAGGCCGTCGCCGGCACGACGACGTCGTCGCCCGACGACTGCCCGGGCAATAGCCACGTCACGCTGCAGTGCGAGCTGGCCGATCGGAGCAGCGACGCCTTCGTCTTCGAGATCGTGCCCGCGCAGGACTGGGACGGGGACGGGGTGTGCGAGGACGCGGACAACTGTCCGCTCGCCGCCAACCCGCCCGCCGACTGCGACCAGAACGCCGCGACTCCGGATGAGCAGTGCGACGGCGACGCGGACGGCCGGGGCGACCCGTGCGACGTGTGCCCGAACGACCCCGATCCGGGGCAGGGGGATCGGGACGGCGACGGACTCGGCAACGCGTGCGATGCCGACATCGACGGCGACGGAACGCACAACGCCGCCGAGTTCGATCGGGACGACGACGGTGTGCCCGAGGACGACGGCGACGGGACCTACGACCCGTGCCCGGATCGCATCAAGCAGCAGTGCGATGACAACTGCCCGCTGGACGGCAACCGCCTGCAGCGCGATCGCGACTCCGACGGCGTCGGCGACGTCTGCGATTTCGACGACGGCGAGGTCGGCGGCGTCTCCGCCTCGAGCCTCCCGGGTGGGGCCACGACTCCGTTGCTCGAATGGCATCCGGAGGAGGGTGCGACGGGCTACAACGTCTACCGCGGCCTGATCGCCGAGCTGCCCGCGAGCTACGGCGCCTGCTTTCGCGCGGGTGTCCCGGGGCCGCGCACGGTTGTTCCGGGGAGCCCGTCGGTCGGGCAGACCTACTTCTTCCTCGTCACGGCGGAGATCCCCGGGGCGGAGGAAGTGCTGGGGCGTGACGGGGAGGGTATCGACCGGCCGCCGGCGCCGGGTTGCCCCGAGTAATCCGCCGACCCCGACCTCCGCGGTCAGAAAAGACCCTCCGGAGATTCTGATCGGCATGCCTGGGTCATGGTGCGCTTTCCGCCCGTTGCGCCTTGACGTGTTGGCGCTGGACGATCCCACGGATCACCAGCGTGGCCAGCACCGCCGCGGTGAGCAGCAGCGCCGCGTCAGCGGCGGCGAGCAGCATGGCGATCGATGCGTCGCTGGTCCGTTTGGCGGCGGAGTCCAGCACTCGACCGCCGACGTTTCCGAGCAGCCAGAACATCCACCAGTAGCCGACGAGGGAACTCGACCTGTTGCTCCAGAAATCCGGCTCGGCCTCCGGGTCGCTCGACTGCCAGATCTCCTTCACTGCCTGGTACGGCTTGAACAGATTCAGGAAGGGGATGAAGAAGTAGCCCACGGCCCAGCCCGGTGTGAATTCCAGGTTCCGGATACCCAGCGTTCGCGCATTGGTGGCGACGCGATGCAGCCAGACGCAGAACAGCACGATGCCCAGGAGCCACGTCACGAGCAGTACGAAAGCCGAGAGACCGACCACCAGGAGCAGCATGGCCTCGGCGTCCCCGGAGACCTCGGCATCGAACTCGTCCCACGTCGGGTACGACGAACGGCCGTAGCCATCGGCCAGCGTGACGGCCGCGTAAGCGACGCCGGTGAAGAGAATCGCGAGCGCCGCCACGGTTCCGATGGTGGCCGAAGGGCGGTAGGCGGGACCGCCGGTGGAGTCCGTCACGAGCACCTCCTTGTGGCGAGATCATCTTACAGCCGGGCGCATCGCGTCAACCGGTGCCACGTAGAACGACGCCCTGAGAGTTGCGAATCGACAGCGGACGGCGCGACGGCATCTCGCGGACGTTCTCAGCGGTACCGTCCGTGGCGTTCGAGTAGCTCGATCTTGTAGCCGTCGGGGTCGGCGATGAAGAAGTAACGTGCGAGCTTCTTCCCGGCGACGTGCAGCTCCTTGATCTCGGCCGCCTCGTAGCCCAGCCCGGCGATGCGTGCGTGCTCGGCGGCCAGGTCGTCGACGACGAACGCCAGGTGCCCGTAACCGTTGCCCAGGTCGTACGGCTCCGCGGAACCGCGGTTGACCGTCAGCTCCAGCTCGAAGTCGTTCTCCGCGTTGCGCAGGTAGATCAGCGAGAAACCGTCGAAGTCGACACGATCGGCGGTTTCGAGGCCGAACACGTCGCGGTAGAAGCGGAGCGAGCGTTTCTCGTCCAGCACGCGGATCATCATGTGAATCGCTTTGGCCATACCCTCAGGTTAGACTGCCTGCCGAGGAGGAATCAACCGTGGCAACCGACGATCGATGTGTGACGATTCAACCCTACTTCGTTATCAAGAATGGCGAAGAGGAGAGCGTTCGATCCTACCTGGAGAAGTTCGTCGAGTTGACCCGATCCGAGCCCGGGTGTCTCTACTACGGCTTCTCGACTTGCGGCGACAAGTTCCACTGCCGTGAGGGGTACGCGGACGGTGACGCGGCTCTGGCCCATCTGGGCAACGTGGGGCCGCTGCTGCAGGAACTGCTCGGCTCGGGCAAGGCGGAACTGACCGACCTGCAGGTCCACGGCCCCGAACAGGAACTGGCGAAGCTGCGCGAACCGATGGCGGAGCTGAATCCCGGCTTCTGGGTCCTGGAGTACGGCTTTCGTAACTGATCCGCCCGTCAGGAGATACCAGGAGATAGACTAGCCGCATGGTTTCCCGTTCGACGCGCCTGATCGCCCTGGTCGCCGCCTGTGCTGTCGCGGCCGCCGTCCATGCCGGAGACGAGCCACCGATCTCGCTCTGGGAATTCGACACCGGCGGCTGACTGTTCACGACGCCCACGGTCGTGGGCGATCGGGTCTACGTCGGCAGCTGTGCGGGCACGTTCTTCGCGTTCGACAAGGACGACGGCGGAATCGACTGGGTCTACGACACGTCGCAGGACGGGCAGGCCGCAAGCTTCCACGGCAACCCGGTCGTGGCCGACACGGCGATCTTCGTCGTCACGGACGTCAGTGGGCACGAGGAGACCGACGACGCCCGGGGGTTCGTCTACGCGTTCGACCTGGATGACGGCGCGCTGCGCTGGAAGCACGGGGTGCGCGGTGGGGTCGCCTCGGATCTCGTGCGTATCGGCGATGCGGTGTACGGCGTCTCCGTGGACGGCGCGTTGCTCTGCCTGGAGATGGCGACCGGCAAGCTGCGTTTCAGCGTCGAGCCCTCGGTCGAGACGAGCGATCGAGGCCTGCGCTTCTCGCTCCTGCGTCTGGACGCGAAGACGATCGTCTTCTCCGGGCCCGAAGGGACGATCACCGCCGTCGACGCGGCTTCCGGTGAGCGACGTTGGGCAAGCAAGCTGTCCGGGGAGGCCAACACGGCGCTGGTGCGGCAGGGGACGCGCATCTACGTCGGCACTCACGGCCTGGCGCTGTTCGGCCTCGACGCCGCCTCCGGAGAGATCGTGTCGCGCACGGACCTCGTCGCCTTGCCCTACGGGACGCCGGCGCTGCTCGACGACTCGATCTTGCTGCTGTTCGAAGGTGCCAGCTTCGCGCGGCTCGGCCTCGAGCAGGGCAAGGAGCACTGGTCCGGCTCGACAGAGGAGATGTGGACCTCGTTTCGTCCGCTGGTGATCGAGGGCGAGGTGATCGTCGGCAACGCCAAGGGCGAGCTGATCGCCTTCGGCCTGGTCGACGGATCGCGGCGCCTGGTGCGCAGCGTGACGGGGGCCGTGCGCGGATTCGCCATCGTCGACGGAACGCTTTACGTCGGGACGCTGCAGGGGATGTTCTACGTGTTCAGGCTGTGACCGCGCTGCGACTGGACCGAGCGACACGAGGCCGCACGACGGATCGTTCAAAAAGAGCTCAAAGCAGTCCGCAATAGCGCTTTCCTCCGCGTGTCGCGGTCACCAGATTTCGGCGATGGAAGGGGATCGTCGATGACATCGGAAGCGCGGCGATGGGCCATCGTACTCGGCGCGGGGGACGGGAGTCGTCTGCAGTCGCTCGTCCGGCAGTCGGGTGAGCCCGTACCGAAGCAGTACTGCACTCTGGACGGACGAGCGTCGTTGCTCGACATGGCGTTGGGTCGCGCGGAACGCGTCGTCACGCCGTCCGAAGTCCTCACCATCGTCGCGGAAAAGCACCGCACGTGGTGGACTCGCGACCTGGTGCAGCTACCGCCGCGGAACGTGATCGTCCAGCCCGAGAATCGCGGCACCGCCGCCGGTGTCTTGCTGCCGTTGCTTGAGGTACAACGGCGTGATCCCCGAGGCCGGGTCGTGCTGCTACCGTCGGATCACTGGGTCGAGCGGGAAGATGTTCTCGCCGATGCCATCGATTCGGCCTTCGAGTCGTTGCAGCACGACCCGGAGCGCATCCTCCTGGTGGGCATCTCGCCCGGCGGCCCCGAGCCGGGCTACGGCTGGATCGTGCCGGGCGCCGCGCGCAACCTGCCGGGGGGCGCCTTCCTGCACACGGTCGACGCGTTCGTCGAGAAACCGGACGCGGCGACCGCCGACCGATTGATGCACCAGGGCGGCCTGTGGAACAGCTTCGTGATCGTGGCCACGGCCCCCGCGTTGATCCGTCTCTACGCTCGACGCTTGCCGCAACTGCTGGCGCTGATGACCGTCGCCCTCGACAAACGGTCGGGCCTCGGGCTGACCGACCTGTACGCCACGCTCGACAACCGCGACTTCTCGCGCGAGCTGATGCAGGGCTCGGAGGAGTTCCTGGGCGTGGTCAACGTGCCGCCCTGCGGCTGGACCGATCTCGGCACTCCGCTGCGGGTCGCGGACTGCGTTCGTCGCAGCGCTCTGCGCCCGGCCGAGCCGAGCGGCGTCACCGACTCGACGGACCGTGTCAACCTGGCCGCCTTGCTCGGCACCACGGAGGGCCGGACCGAGGTGCGTGTGGAGCCCGGGGGCGTGACCGAGTCTCCGACCTGCTGATCGCGCTTGGCGACGCCCTCAGTCCGGACAGAGCTCGACGGTGGGTCGAGTCTGACCCTGGCCGTTGCCGCCCGTCGTCTCGTCTGCACCCGGGATCTCGCCGGTGATCAGGTAGAAGTAGGTCTCGCCGGGCGGGGGAGTCTCGGGGATCGCGACCGACGTGCCGCTGAGGCCCGAGCGATAGCAACTGCCGTAGTCCTGCGGTAGCTGACCGACCAGTCCGCGATAGACGTTGTAGGCCGTCGCACCGTTCTCGGGCTGCCAGGTCAGGAGCCACACGCTGCCGCCGGCGCCACCGGCGAAGGCGAAGGCGCCGGACGAGCCCGCTTCCGCTCCGACGCCGCCGACCTCGGCATCGTCGAAGTCGCAGGCGTTGCCCGTACCGTCGGCGTCGAGGTCCTTCTGCAGCCGGTTGCGATCCGTCGGACAGTTGTCGTCGCACTGCTCGCGCACGCGGTCGGGACACGGGTCGAACATCCCGTCGCCGTCGTCCTCCGGCACACCGTCGTTGTCCTGGTCCGCCTCGACCGCGTTGTCCGAGCCGTCGCCGTCGATGTCGGCGTCGCACGCGTTGCCGATGCCGTCGCCGTCCAGGTCGCCCTGTCCCGGATCGGGATCGTCGGGGCAGACGTCGCAGGCGTCTCCGATGCCGTCGCCGTCGGCGTCGCCCTGTCCCGGATCGGCTTCGTCGGGACAGCTGTCGAGATCCGCGCAGACTCCGTCGCCGTCGGCGTCGTCCAGCGCGTCGTACGGGCACGAGTCCAGCGGGCAGGTGTTCAGCGGAAAGCCCGGGTCGCCGAGTCCGTCACCGTCGCTGTCCGTGCACGTGTCGCACGAGTCGCCCATGCCGTCCAGGTCGGTGTCGGCCTGCCCCGGATCGTTCACCAGGTCGCAGGCGTCGCAGGCATCGCCGATGCCGTCGAAGTCGGCGTCCGCCTGGTTCGGGTTACCGGTCGTCGGGCAGTTGTCGTCGCAATCGACCGTGGCGCCTCCGGTGCACGGGTCGGCGACCTGATCGCCGTCTTCGTCCGGGATGCTGTCGTTGTCGCTATCCGGGTCGCACGCGTCGCCCACCGCGTCCCCGTCGGCATCGGACTGGGTCGGGTTGGCGACGAGGCTGCAGTTGTCGCAGGCGTCTCCGTGTGTGTCGGTGTCGGAGTTCGTCTGGCCGGGGTTGGCCTGGCCGGAGCAGTTGTCGCACAGGTTGCCGATGCCGCCGCCGTCCTGGTCGAGCTGCCGCGGGTCCGAGCGGTCGGGGCACACGTCACAGAAGTTCTCGATCAGGTCGCGGTCGTCGTCGCTCAGCGTGGGCCACCCCGGGGCGTCGCAGTCGTTGGCCAGCCCGTCGCACAGCTCCGGCGCCCCCGAGTACACCAGCGCCCGCGAGTCGTCGCAGTCGGCCGCAGGGCCCGCCGGGCACGCCGCGCCGCCCGAGGCGCCGAAGCCGTCGCCGTCGGCGTCGAGGCAGCGCAGCTCGAACGATCCGCTGTCGCAACCGCCGTCGTCGCGCGCCGCGCCTCGCTGGTCGAAGGGGAGTCCGCAGTTGCCCGCGGCGTCGATCGCGGAACTGCCGGGCAAGAGCCTGTGCGTTCGCGTCGGGCCTCCGTTGGCCGCGAGAACGGGGTCGAGCCCGGTCAGCGCTCCGAATCCGGGGCAGGTGCCGTCATCGTCGAAGTTGCCGCCGTCGTTCGTGATCCCGCCCGGACCGAGCGTGTAGCAGCTGCCGCCCTGAGGGCTGTCGCCGACGATCGAGTTTCGGAGGGCGACATTCGAGTAGGGAGCGGTGCGGATTGCGCCGCCCCTCGTCGCGCTGTTGCCCGAGAGCGTGGTGTTCGTCAGCCGCACCGAGGACGGGCCGCGGCTGAAGACGCCGCCGCCGTCGACCGAGGAGTTGTCCGAGATCGTGCTGTTGGTCACCGCGAGGCTGTGATTGCCGACATTCGACCTGAAGTGGATTCCGCCGCCGCTGCCGTAGTCGGTACTGTTGCCCGAGATCGTCACTCCGCTCAGGCTGGCGCTCGAGTCGCGAACGTAGAGGCCACCACCGTAGAACGCAGCCGTGCTGTTCGAGATGGTCGAATCCGTCAAGGTGAGGGATCCGAGCGAGCGGACTGCGCCGCCCGCCACGGCGGAGCCGTTGTCGAGCGAGACGTTGTCCATCGTGAGCGTGCCGTTGGTGCCGACTTCGAAGAACCGAAACTCGGGTGCTCCGTTCGCTCGCGTCACGTGAAAGCCGTCGCCCTGAACGACGATGTGGCTCGTTACCACCGGAAAGGCGTTGCCGCCGAGCCCGTACCCCGAGTTGTGTGGCGAGTAGAGAACGGTGTCCGTTTCGAGGACGACGAGGTCGGCCCCGGTGCCCGCGGGACAGCCGCCTGTCGCCGAGTCGGTGCCTGCCGCGATCATCGCATCGAGCAAACTGCAACCGACCCCGTCGACGAGGAGCACCGGCTCGCTCTGCTGGCGCTCGTACGCACCGGCGTCGCAGAAGCCGTCATCGCGGGCGAACCCTCGCTGATCGGCACCGACGGCGCACGGCTCCCCCCGGCCGTCGATCGCCGAGCTACCCGGAAGCAACTCGTGAGTCAAGGTTGCTCCCCCGTTGTCCGCCAGTGCCGTGTCGAATCCGGTCAGAGCGCCGATGCCGGGACCGCAACTACCGTCCGTCGAGTGGTTGTTGCCGTTGTCCACCGGGCTGCCCGAGCACACGGATCCACCCGACTGGTTGGCGAGAACTGTATTGGCTGCAACACAACTCGTGCTCGAGAGTACGATTGCAGGGCCCTGAGTCGAGAACAGAGTCGTGTTCTCGAGTGTGGCACTCGTCTGGGCCAGATACAGTTGCTCTGTGGAGTTGCCCGAGATCGTCGTGTTGGTAATCGAGAACTGACTCGGGGCCGTCCACCCGCGTACGCCACCCGTACCCGATGAAACGATGTTGTCGTAGATCAGGCTATTCGTGATCGCGACGTCGGCGGCGTAGGTATAGACGGCACCGCCGAAACTGCCACTGTTGGCCGTGACCGTCACGCGATCGAACTGCGCGTTGCCGTAGTAGATCATGACGGCGGTAGCGTAGTACGCACTGTTGCCCACGAGCGAACTGTTGATCAACGTAATTGTGCCGCGACTCGCAATGCCTCCGCCCGACTCCGATGCCGAGTTGTTCTCGATGACACTGTCCTCGACATGCACTACGCCATACTCGCTCCGCAGCGCGCCCCCATGATTCGACGCACCGTTCCTGAGTGTCACGTCGTTGAGCGTCAGGCTGCCACTCGAGGCGACGGAGAAGATGCGAAACCCGGGCGCCCCGGGATCTCGTTCGATCGCGAAGCCTCCACCTGTCACAGTAACGTCCGTTGTGATGCGCGGCAGTCCATTGTTCGCTGGATTCCAGCTCGCGACCGGCGACGGATCGGCGTTGTCGACGAGCGCAAGCAGAACGTCGGCCGTAAGGCGAATTTCGTCCGGACCATTGCCGGAGGCACAGCCGCCCGCGGGTGCATCCGATTCGGCAGCCGTGATCGCATCCACCAACGTGCAAGAGCTGTTGTCGACCGTGATCACGTCGGCCAGAGTCGGGTGTAAGACGAGGAGTGCAATCGCCAATCCGATCTGTGTGCCGGCGCGGCGTGTGCGGGCCGGGGTCGTCATCTCGGACCCCGTTCGAAGGCTCCGCTGTCACAGCTGCCGTCGTCGCGTGCCGCCCCCCGCTGATCGAAGGGAAGCCCGCAGTTGCCCGCGGCGTCGACCGCGGAGCTTCCTGGCGTGAGCCCGTGCGTCAGCGTCGGCCCTCCGTTGTCCTCGAGGTCGGGGGCGAGACCGGTCAGCGCTCCGAATCCAGGACAGGTCCCGTCGTCGTCGAAGTTGTCGCCGTTGTTCGTGATCCCGCCAGGGCCGATCGAGTAGCAGTTGCCACCCAGGCCGGTGTGGCCGACGATCGAGTCTGTGAGCGTGACACTGCCGTAGGGCGCCGTGCGGTTCCCACCGCCCCTGGCGGCTTCGTTGCCGGAGAGGGTCGAGTTCGTCAGGCTCACCGGGGACGGGCCGCGGCTGAAGATGCCGCCTCCGTCGACCGAGGTGTTGCCGGAGATCGTGCTGTTCGTCAGCGAGACGGCGTAGCCGCCGACCGTGGATTCAAAGTGGATGCCGCCCCCACTGCCGTAGGTGGTCTCATTTCCGGAGATCGTGACGCCTTCCAGCGTTGCGTTGGAGTTGCGGAAGTAGAGACCCCCACCATAAAGCGCGGCGGTGCTCTCCGTGATCGTCGTATCGGTGAGGCGCAACGTGCCCAGTGAACGGATCGCACCCCCCGACGCGGCCTCGCCGTTGCGCAATGTCGTGTTGCTGATCGACAGCGTCCCGCTCGGCCCGACCTCGAAGAAGCGGAATGCCTCGGCGCCCGCGTCGCGTTCGATCTTGAAGCCGCCGCCGTCGATGACAACGTGGGTCGTGATCAGAGGAAAGCCGTTGTCGCCAAACCCGTAGCCGACGTTGTGTGCGGTGACGAGCAACGTGTCGGTTGCGACGTCGATGAAATCCGCTCCCTCGCCTGCCGTGCAGCCTCCCACGGGAGTATCGCTATCGGCGGAGGCGATCGCATCGACGAGGTTGCAGGCGATTCCGTCGACGGCAATCCGTGGCTCGGATTGCGTGTGTTCGAACGCTCCGGCATCGCAAAAGCCGTCATCCCGAGGAACGCCCCGCTGATCGACAGTGACTCCACACGGTTGCTGGCTGACATCAATGGCCGAACTGCCCGGCAGCAGCTCATGGGTGAGGGTGTTGCCCCCGTTGTCGGTCAGCAGGGTATCGAACCCCGTCAAGGCGGCGAAACCGACACAGCTGTTGTTGGTGTCGGTGGAGTAATTGTGTCCGTTGTCGATCAGCACACCGCCGGCGCAGGCGCTGGAGCCTATTGCGTTAGCGATCACGCTGTTGGAGACGGTTGCCGTGGTGCTGAACATACGGAGAGCGTGAGTGGAATCCGCGAAAATGGTGGAGTGTGCAAGCGTTGCCTGCACCGAACCCAACTGAAGTTGGATACCAGCGTTGTTCGAGATGGTGCTGTTCGTCATCAAGAACTGGTTGGGGGCGCCGTCAACCCACACGCCGCCATTGACGTTATCGGCGGTGTTCGAGTGAACGACGGTGTCTGTCAGGGTGACGTCGGCGCCGTGCGAGTAGACACCGTAGTACTGTCCGGAGTTCGCAAAGAGAGAGCAGTGCTCGAGGGTCGCGGAGCCGTCGTAGAGAAGCAGGGCCGTGCCCCATGTGGCGGTGTTCGACGTTATCGAGCTGTTGGTCAACGTCAGATGGCCGATACTCGCGATCGCCCCCCCTGCCACGGTCGCCGTGTTGTTCTCGAGAACACTGTTCTGGACGAGCAATGTGCCGCCGCTGTCCAATCGAATCGCGCCTCCGTAGTCCGACCGGCCGTTCCGGAGGGTGACGTCGTTCAGGGTGAGGCTGCCGGTCGATGCGACGGAGAGGAGCCGGAACGTCGGTGCTGCCGGGGCGCGCTCGATCGTGAACCCCCCACCCTCGAGTGTGATGTCCGTGGCGACATGAGGGAGCCCGTTCTGCGCCGCGGGCCAGTTGCCGGCAGGCGCGGGGTCGGTGTTGTCCACCAGCGTCAACGTCACGTCACCGGTCAGGTGGATCTCGTCCACGCCATCGCCCGCAATACACCCGCCGGCGACCGAGTCGGACTCGGCGGCCGTGAAAGCGTCCACCAGCGTACAGCTCGCGTTGTCCACGGTGATCACCGCGGCAAACGACGGGTGCAGCATCAGGAACAACCCGATCAGGCAGGACTGGGTGCTCGCAAGCCGTCTCCGCAGCGTCCAGGTCCTGTCGCGTTGCGCATCGAGCGCGCAGCGTACGGCGTGACTGCTGGGACACCTGCGTGTCACATGACCCTCCGGCATACTCCGCGGGACGTGTGCCGAGCGACGGTGGACCGGACCTATCCGTCGATCGCTGCGACGAGTGTCACGGAGTCACCCCCTTGCTGTCAAGCTCGCCGGGTGAGATCCGGATCGCCGCGATCCCGGTCGCGTTGCGCACGAAGATCCTCCCGCCGGCAAAGCTGGGAGGGGCGTAGCCGTTCCCGAGGCCGGTGGCGAAGCGGGCCACCTCGTGCGCGGTCGCACCCGACGGATCGAGAACGCGCAAGATGCCGTCGGCGTCCCACACGACCAGCAGGTCTCCCAGCAGCAGGATCCCGCGCCCCTCGGCGTGGGTGCTGTCTTCGTCTTCACGCCACAGCTTCTCGCCGGTCAGGGCGTCGAGACCGGTCAGTCTGCCGCCCTGGAAGCCGTACACCCGTCCGCCGCTTACGACCGGCACGGCGAGGTTCGACTTGAGCTCCAGCGAACGCCAGGTCTCCTCGACGCCTGTGCGACCGTCCGCTTCGACCAGCCGGTATCCCATCGCGTGCGTCAGGTAGTAGCCGATCATCCGGTCGTCGTCGTGGAACAGGACCTGCGCGTACCCGTCACGCACCGGAGCGACGTGCGGGTTGCTCCACAGCTCCTCGCCCGTCGCCGGGTCGAGCCCGAAGACGTGTAGGTCGGTGACGACCGCGACCTGCGGACGACTCCCGGCCGCACGGATCAGCGGTGACTGGTACGCGACGCTGTCGTCTCCGTGAGACCACAGGGTCTCTCCGCTCGCCGGATCGAGACCCAGCGTCGTCCTGCCTTCACGCGCCCCGGTCTGGACGATCAACGTCCCGTCGGCGACCGCAGGGGAGGTCGCGAAGCCGTAAGGTGGGGGCGGCGCGTCGAAGCTCTCCGTCATGCGCAGCCGCCACCGCTCCCGGCCGTCGGCCAGGCGCAACGCGAAGAGATCGCCCGCGGGGCCGACACCGTAGACGGTGCCCTCATGCACCAGGGGCATGCTCAGCGGTCCGTCGTCGGCCTCCGGGTGTTCCTGCCGGTGCGCCGGGCCGATCGAGTAACGCCACAGCTCGGACCCGTCGTCCGCCGCCAGCGCGACGGCATGGTCCGTCTCGCCGTCCGAGAAGGTCGTCACGGCGATCTCGCCGACCACGGCGACGCCGGAATAGCCCGAACCCAGCCCGCGCTCCCACTCGGCCGAGAGTTGCGGAACGCTGCCGGAGGTGAACCCGTCAGGCCTGGAGGAGCCGTCCTGATGTGGGCCGCGCCAGCCGGGCCAGTCACGGTCGGTCGCGGCCCTGTCCGCGGGAACGCAGCAAGCACACAGCGCCGAGGCGAGCACGAGGGAGAGAGCCGTCGGTTTGATCATGATTGCTGGTACGTGAGGCCGCACCCGTTCGTTGGGTCGACTGCGCCGGATCGTACCGCAAGGCGGGTGTTCCCGCTGCCTACTTCCGCGCGACGAGACGGACCAGGGGCAGCACCTCGTTGTGCCAGTCGCCCCTCTGCTCGATCTCCTCGTAGCGCACGATGCGCAGGCTCGCGAAGGCGCGGAGCAGCTGCTGAGTCTCGGGGATCCCCAGCTCGTCGCGCGATTCGCCGAGCATGTGCTCGAAGACGAGGGTTCCCCCCGGTCGCAGCGCGTCGCACAGTCGCTCGACGTATGCCGGGTCGTCAATCGGGACCCAGGCGTAGCTGAGGACGATCAGGTCCCATTGCTGCTTGCCGAGGTCGAACTCCTGCCAGCCTTGCTGCACTGTCCGGATCTCTACCTTCGCCGACGCGGCGGCCGCGCGCGCGATCGACAGTCCCTCGGCGGACACGTCGAACCCCGTCACCTCCCAGCCGGTCGAGGCGAGAAACACCGAGTTGCGCCCCTGTCCCATGGCGACGTCGAGCGCGCGCCCGGGTTTCATGCCCGTCACGGTCTCGACCAGCAGCGCGTTGGGTTCGGTGCTGAACCGAACCGTGCTATCGCCATAGATCCTGTCGAACGCCGCAGCGGCGGCGGCCGGACACTCGCTGCCCGATCCCCCGAGCAGGGCCAGTCGACGTTCGGCTTCCTCGCGCGCGACGCCGCCGGAGATCAACTCGGCAAAGTATGCGGCGGTGGCCCGTTCGGGAGAGTCATGCGTCTCGTGCCAGGTCTGGAAATCGCGGCAGATCTCCTGCAGCCCGGGCTGTGCCGCAGCCGCGGATGGACCGATGAACGCCAGCGACGCGATCAGCGCGATTCCCGGGTTCCACGGCGACGGCTTTCGCATGGCTCTACTCCCTGCGGACATCATAGCCGTCGCCGTGGTCAGGTCTTCGGCCAACCGGCCCGCTCGCGCGTGGCGTGCCGGTTCCAGCCGCGCAGCACGATCCGCTCGTTCGGATGCGGACCGTCCTCTTCCACCCGATCGTCCCCGGAGTGCAGCTGCGCCAGCACCGTCTTGCGCGTGCGCGCCGAGCGGTTCGGCCGCGATCCGTGCAGCGTGAAGTAGTGGAAGAAGACGACGTCGCCGGCCTCGGCCTGCACCGGTATCGCGCGCTCCAGCGGCCACTCGTCGAGCTGCGCCGAGGCTTCCTGGCCGGATGTTCGTTCGGCCCGTCCGAGGCGGTGCGAGCCGGGGTGGACGCGCAGGCAGCCCATCTCGTCCGTGGCGTCGGTGACGTGGATGACGGCGGCGATCATGGAGTCGTGCAGGGTCGGGAAGTAGGACCAGTCCTGGTGCACGGGAAAGGGTGAACCCGTTCCCGCCGGCTTGCAGAACAGCTTGGTGTGGTGCAGCACGATGTCCGGGCCGAGCAGCTCCTCGCACAGGTCGAGAAACGGGCGGTGCAGCAGGGCATGCATCCAGCGGCCGGAGTACTGGTGCACGTTGTGCGTGTGCAGGACGGTGTCTCCGGCTCGCTTCAGCCGCTGCGTCTCGGCGCCGGCCCACGTCGCGTCGATCGGCTCACCGCTGGAACTCAGCTGCGCCACGACGCGGTCGAAGTCCTCCTCGAGCTCGGCGATCAGGGTGGCGTCGAACACGGCCCGCGCGTGCAGGTAACCGTCCCGGGCGAAGTCCGGATTCATCGTTGCGTACCCTCCCACGGCAATCACGCCGCGAACAGGGTAAACCACCGCTGAGAGTCGTGGCGTATCCGCCGCGTCTCAGCAGGTCGGTGGTCCGGGGACGAGGTTGTCGCCGAAGGACGTGTTGTTGATGTTGGTCCCCCCGTCACAGAAGTCGGGTGTGCCGCAGATCGGCGTACCGAAGGTACAGGACCCACCACCGTTGCCGCGTGCCGTGTTTCTGCCGAACGTGTTGTCGTCGCTGCCGGACTCGAAGTAGAGCCCGTAGCGTTCGTTGTTGATCATCACGTTCCGTTCGACGACGTTGCGGGTTGCAGTCTGAGAGAACTGGATCCCGTCGTCCGTGTTGTCGCTGACGACGTTGTCGGCGACGAGCGCTCCCGATGTGCTGCGGATCGAGATCCCGTCTCCGCACTCACGAACGACGTTGCCTGTGACGGCGTTGCCGGAAGAGCCGAAGATGTCGATGCCTACCCGCGGGAAGTTGGCGATCGAGTTCTCTCGGACCGAAGCTCCCTCGACGTGGGTGACCCTGATGCCGTAGTCCTGGATATCCGGCGGGCTTCCGTCGTGCTTGGCGGTGTTGCCCCGGATCGTGACGCTCTTGAACGGCGAGTCCTGGTAGGACAGCACGAAGATCCCGGTGTGTCCCACGTCGGTCAGCATGTTGTCCTCGATCCGTGCCGACTTGACGGGACGCCCGGCGTTGCTCTCGACAAAGATGGCGTAACCCCCCGCGATGACGACGTTGTCTCGGACGACGGCAGTCCACGGGCCGTTCAGCCAGACGCCGTGCGCGCTTCCCGCCTCGACGATGAGTTGCTCGACGATGCAGTTGCCTCCGATGACGAACAGGCCTGAGCCCGCCGCGGACACGAAGCCGTTGCGTACGGTGAGCGAGCGCAGGTCGTCGGCGAAGATGACCGAGTTGGCCGTGCCGTCGTGTGTCACCCGGAAGCCGTTGAGGTCGAGGTCCACGGTCTCCGTCCCGGTCCCATTGAAACGAATGACCGGGTCAAATCCGGAGGCGACGGTGATGTCGCGCGTGAGGACGTACCTTCCGCTGAAATCGCCGGTGGCGCCGTCGAACTCGACGGGTTCGAAGATCGGTATACGGCCTTCCTCGGCCTGGGCCGTCGCGAAGGTCAGCACGCAGCACAGGAGAACCAAACGCTGGGTCTGCCTCATGGCCACTCCTCTTGTGGATCAGGTTCGCACGATTCCGAGAGCCCGCGCGGACCATGAGCGTCCGATTGAGGCAGACCATTGAGGGTCTACATAGGCAACGAGCGGGTAGAGCACACATCGCCTATCCCGTCGACGTCGCGATCTCGTTGCAGCATCGACTGTGGTTGGTGGACTTTCGAGGTCTTCTTCGGCGCGCAACTTCCCGGGATGTCTCCGCCTCGATCCTAAGATAGAGGGTGCGCGGCGACGGAATTCGAGGACCTGGATGAGTCGGATCGCGGGATGCGAGAGGTGGAGTTGTGAGTGATCTAGGGCAAGAACAGTTCACCCCCGGAGCCGTTGCCGAGCTGGAGGCGCTGGGACTCGGCCGGCAGCACGCCGGGCCGCCGGTGGCAGGCATCGCCCCCATTGCCGAGCGCCCGACACTGGCCAAGCGGGCGATCTCCGCCCCCGAGACACTCAACGAGGCGTTCGACTACAGCCAGCCCTCTTCCTTCAGTCGGGGCATCGGCGTGGAGCTGCCCGGCGCGACCCTGCTCTTTCTCTCCGGCACGGCCAGCGTCGACGAGAAGGGCGCGACCGTCCATTCCGGTGACTTCGCGGCTCAGTGTCTGCGCACGTTCCGTAACCTGACCCGGCTGCTCGCCGCGGAGAACGCCAGTTGGCACGACATCGCACGCACGAGCTGTTACCTGAGAGACATCGAGCGTGACTACGACGAGTTCAACAGAATTCGCACGATGTTCATGAGTCGGGTCGGGCTGAAGCCTCTGCCTGCAAGCACCGGAATTCAGGCCAGGCTATGCCGCTCGGATCTCCTGGTCGAGATCGAGGCGGTCGCCGTCGTTCCGACCCGATGATCGCCGGCCTGGCGCTGTTGCTCGCTGTTTCGGTCGCCGCCTCCTCGGTCGAGAACGGCCCGGCCGAGCCGGCGCGTCCCACGGGGGCTCACGCCGCCGACGTGTTGCTGTCGGACGCCCCCGAGCTCTCCTCGACGGCAGACCGCCGACAGCGACGGCTGATCCGTAGGCTACGAGGCGGCTACCGTGGCGCTGCGGAGCTGGCCGAGCTGAAGATCGACTATCCGTCCGACGAGTCCGTCTTTCCTCCCGAGATGCTCGCCCCGACCTTCCTGTGGCACGACGAATCCGACGTGGCGGACGGCTGGCTCGTCGATGTGGCACTCGCAGGCGGCGCGACGCACGTCTTCGTTCTGGTACCCGGAGATCCGCCTCCACGAGGCGAGATCGACCCGCGGTGCATCGCCATCACGAACGAGATCTACGAGCCGACGCCGTACCAGGCCTCGGCCAGGTCCTGGAAACCGTCGGCCGCGTTGTGGGAGGTGATCCGGGATCGCTCCGCCGGAGCGTCGACGAGCATCACCATCCTGGGCTATCGGAACGACGATCCGGACCGAGTCGTCTCGCGGGGGCGGATGTCGCTCCGCACATCGGCCGATCCGGTCGGAGCTCCGATCTTCTACCGGGACGTACCGCTGATGCCCTCCGAGACCAAGGAAGGCGTGATCAAGCCGCTGGACCGTACGGCCGGGCCGTTGATCGCCTGGCGGCTGCGTGATGTTTCCCGACCCGACAGCCGGGTCTTGCTCAGGGACATGCCGACCTGCGCCAACTGCCATAGCTTCTCGGCGGACGGTAAGACGCTGGGCATGGACGTCGACGGCCCGGATGGCGACAAGGGCGCCTACACGATCGCCGGCGTGCAGAAGGACGTCGTGATTCGGGACGAGCAGGTCATGACCTGGAACGCGTTCGAGGACAAGCCCGCCGGGCTGAATACGCTCGGCTTCATGTCGCGGCTGAGCCCCGACGGCGGCCACGTGGTCTCGACGGTGAACGAAGCGATCTACGTCAGCAACTTCACCGACCACCGGTTCATTCAGGTGTTCTATCCCACCCGCGGCATCCTCGCTTACTACTCGCGGGAGACCGGCGAGATCAAAGCGTTGCCGGGCGCGGACGATCCGGAGTTCGTCCACTGCAACGCGGACTGGACGCCGGACGGGACCGACCTCGTGTTCGCCAGGGCCCGCGCCAGAGACCCGTACGAGAAGGGGAGACCCATCGCCCGATACGCCGGCGACCCCAACGAGACCCCGATGCGCTACGACCTGTACCGCATTCCGTTCAACGATGGCCGCGGGGGCCGGCCCGAGCCGATCGCCGGGGCGTCCAACAACGGGATGAGCAACAGCTTCCCCAAGGTGTCGCCGGACGGCCGGTGGATCGTCTTCGTCAAGGCTCGCAACGGCCTGCTGATGAGACCCGACAGCAAGCTGTGGATCGTGCCGACCGCCGGTGGCGAGGCGCGGCCGCTGCAGAGCAACCTGCCGCTGATGAACTCCTGGCACAGCTTCTCTCCCAACGGGCGCTGGTTGGTGTTCTCGTCAAAGAGCAACACCCCGTACACGCAGATGTTCCTGACGCACCTGGACGACGAGGGCAACGCCAGCCCGGCGCTGCTGATCGAGAACAGCACGGCGGCCAATCGGGCGGTCAACATCCCGGAGTTCGTCAACGCGCCCTACGAGGAGTTCGAGAGCATCTCCGTCCCGGCGGTCGATCACTACCGGTACTTCCAGCGCGGCAGCGAACTGGCTCGGGAAGGCCGTCTCGGCGAGGCGGTCGCCGAGTTCGAAACTGCGCTGGAGGGCGAGTGGAGGGAGTGGAGACTCAACGACTGGAGAATTCACGACAGCATGAGCAAGAGTCTCCTCCAGCTGGGGCAAACGAAACGTGCCCTGCACCACATCGGTCAGTCGTTGAAACGCAACCCCTACAACGTGGAGATGCATGCCAACGCGGGCTACCTGCTGTCCGAGACGGGCGATGCGGAGAACGCGTCGATGCACCTGGGCCTGGCCATACGGTTGCGACCGCGAGACCCGAAGTTGTGGTGCGACCGTGCGACGATTCGCCTACGCGCGAAAGACGCGACGGCGGCTGTCGAGGACTACACCGAGGCGATCCGACTGGACCCCGAGTACACGGAGGCCTACAACGGGCGTGGAACCGCGTTGATGGCCAACGGGGATCTGCCGGGCGCGGTCGCGGACTTCGAGCGGGCGATGCAGTTGGATCCGGACGACCCCACACCGTGGTATTTCCGCGCGCTGATCAAGAAGAGGAACGACGACTTGTCTGGCGCGCTGAGCGATCTGAATCGCGCACTCCGGATCGCTCCTGCGGATTCGCCGCAGCTGGCGGAGATCGACGCGCTGCGGCTTCAGCTTCGGGAACGGCTCGACCGCTGACCTGCCGTGCCACGATCCGTTCATCGGCACGGGTCCACCGCCTGGGGAGAACACGCGGCGCTTGCCGCCGGACGTTCATTGCCCGCGCTGTCGACACCGTACGAACCCTCGTGGTCCTCGCTGTGCGGGACGACCAGGAAATACCGATCGCCGGGATCGACGGTGCCGGTCCACGACGCGACGCTGCCCGTACTGCAGGTCAGCGGCAGATGGCTGTCCCAGGAACCGATCGCTCCGCTGTAGACACCGTAATCCTCCTCCGGCCCGCTGCACGACGCCCCCCAGCGCAGCGCAACCTCTCCATTCACGAGCTCGACGACCAGGGCGCCGGGACCGCTCGGCTCGAGCGCACCGGCGGCACCCGTGGGCAACGCAGCGCCGAGATACACCGAGGCGCGACCGTAGAAGTAGAGGGTGTCGTTCGGGTCGCCGACGACGAGATCCAGGCGGCCGTCCCCGTTGACATCCCCCGCGGGTGCAACCGACCAGCCAAGCTCGTAGGCATCGGGAGTCGGGTTGCCGGTCCAGGCCATGGCCGTCGCGCTACCGCTCGGGCCACCGAGGAACAGGTGGGCTGCGCCCTGTCCGGATGATTCGGGAGCCCCGATCACGAGGTCGCTGTAGCCGTCGAGATTGACGTCGCCGGGAGATGCGACGGCAAAGCCGAACTTGCCTTCTCCCGGCAGCAGCTGATCCGGTTGCCTCGCCGGGCCGTCCGCTGAACCCAGGAACAGCAACACCGCCCCGTGCTGGTTGACGTCGTGAATGAAATCCGGCGTGCCGACGGCGAGGTCGTCGTAGCCGTCCTGATTGACATCGCCCAACCCGGCCAGCGGTCTGCCGAACCCGAACGCGTCGACCTCGTAGGTCCACGCCGGGCTTCCTGTCAGGCCTGTGGAGGATCCGTAATGTCGCATTATGGGCGAAGGGCCCCTCAAGAGGGGCCCTTCACCAGGTCTATCTAGAGTGTGGAAGTCTATTCGTAGTAAGCGGTCTTGAACTTCTTCTCGAAGTCGTCCGGTTCGTGAATGGAAGGGCTGAAGTCCTTCACGAACGACTGAGACACAGCCAACTCTTGGTCTGCCTTGGTCAGGTCATTGAAGAACAGCTCTCTCAGCGTGAATCCAATGCCTCCGAGTCGTGGAGCATAGTTGGAGGCCACGTCGGCAAGTTCTCTCAGAGCAGCCTGAAACTCATCGGAAGCGCTCGCGAGCATTTCCGCAGCATCCCTCTTGGCACTGCGAGGGAACGTATCTGCGTCCTTGAAGGATACGGAACCTCCGCCAATCTCCGCTGTTACCTGACCGTTATCGCTCTCAACGCGAAACGTCTCCATGGTGGAGAGCAACTGCACCGTGGTCGCGACCTTTGACACGTTGTGCGTTGAATCAGCAACGAGGTTCTCTCGAATGACAAGGAGCCGACCCGCGTTGTCCTCGAATAGTGTTCGGAACTCGGTTCCAGTACTTCGAGTGATGTGAATGAGGGAGTACTCCGCAATCTTATCGTCACCCAGGTTTATGGCCTCCCGGGTTTTTACACTGCGGAGGACGTCCGAAGGAGACTCGCCGGCGACCGCAATAAGCGGGAAAGCGACGAGCAGAAGACATAGTGCTTTCTTCATTGGTATGGCCTCCCTGTCACGCGCGAATGTTGCAGTCTGTGAGACAGTTGTTGTATGCCGACGCCACAGAATATGCACCTGTAATCCCACTACCCCTTCGACCAGAGGCACTTAGAGTGTTGACTCGCTGAAAGAAACAACAACTCTGACACGAAGTACCATGTTGCAGGCAGTAAATAGCGCACGAACAATTGACGTTTCCGAGGTCTCTCGCGGCGCAGTCTCGACATGAAGGCGGGCTGACTGGTGGGTCAGGCTCAGGAGGCTCAGGAGGCTCAGGCTCACCACCACCGTCTGTCGCAAACGCCGGAACAAATGTAGAAGCCACGAGCAGCAGGAGCAAGGTTAGGAGTGTTGTACGGCGCATCACAGGGCCCTCCTTCCGCATAAGTCTAATCCGACATTTCCCATTTGACCTTCGCCGGCTCCATTGCCGGGCCATATGAGATTGATTGTACGTCCATTTCGTTGAACCAGGCCCCAACTTGGGGTACTCGCACGGGAATGGGGTCCGAAACGGCCGATTCGCGAC
>JAAELQ010000292.1 GCA_024226515.1 bacterium | reverse complement strand
GGTCCGTCGCAAGCCACATTTCCGACTGACTCTCTCGGTCCCGACGGCCCATCGACATCGGAGTCCTCCTCGTTCTCGGATCGATTTTACTCGAACGTTCGATCGGCGAGATGGGAGTTTTTCAACGGGCTGCTAGGGGGCGTTCCGAGTCGCCGGCGTGGTGCTGACGTGGATGGGTCGGCTTGGGCGAACAGCCCGCGATAGCGCGTGAACGCTGCCGGCGGTGAGGCAGAGCAGCAAGCCGGGGAACAGGGCCAGCGACCAGCCGCGCGGCAAGAGCAGCTGAGCCTCGGCCACCATCCGCCCCCAGGAAGCCGGGCTCCCGCCTGGCACACCGAGAAACGCCAGCGTCGACTCGAGCAGGATCGCCTCGGTCGCGACGAGCGGCGCGGCGACGGCCAGCAGCGGAACCACGTTGGGCAGCAGGTGGCGCCAGGCCAGACGCAGCCGCCCCGCGCCCGCGGCGTGAGCCGCCGCGCTGAACGGGCGATGCCGCAGCGCGCGCGTCTCCGCCTCGACCAGCCGTGCCGACTCCGGCCAGGCCGCGAGGCCGATCGCCAGCCCGACGGCGCCCGGTGAACCGCGCAACACAAGACCCAGCATCAACAACAGCAGCAGGCGCGGCAATCCGAGCAGCGCATCCGTGGCGACGTGCAACAGGCGTTGTGTGGCGCCGCCGGACAACGCCATCCACATCCCGACCGCGGTCCCGAGCGTCAGGGCGACGAGTGTGGCGAGCAGTGCCACCGACAGGGACAGCGGCGCCCCCCGCAGCGCCCGCGCGAGCACGTCGCGCCCCTGCTGATCGGTGCCGAGCCACAGCCGACGTGTCGTGACCTCTCCGGCAGGTTGCACCGTGGGGATCTCGCGCCAGCCGTTCGCGGTTCGAACGCTCACGCCTTCGCCGGTGTCATCAAGCAGGATCTCCCGCGCGCGAACGAAGCCTCCCCCGGCCAGCGACAGCTCCTCGCACCGCGCGCCGGGCGGCAACAGTTGCGCGGCGGCGGCGGCGACGGAGGGCGGGCGCGCGGTGCCGGCGACCAGCGCCGACAGCACGATGCTCAGCAGCAGCAGCGGAGGAGCCAAGCTTCCGAGGCGGCCGCGGGGCGTCACGACAGGGCCTCCCGCTGGCGCGGGTCCGCGACCCGCGAGAGCCAGCTCGCGACGAAGCGACCGACGATGACCACCAACGCGTTCAGCAGCGTGGCCGCCAGCGCCAGCGGATAATCGGACTCGAGAACGGACTCGGCCGTGATGCGACCGAGGCCGGGCCAGGAGAAGACGACCTCGACGACGATCGCTCCCGAGACCAGCGCCGGCAGGTCCAGACCGAACAGGGCCACTGCCGGACCGATCGCCGGGCGCAGCACGTGTCCACCGAGCAGCGCGAGTCCCCCCTGGCCGCGGGCCATGGCGGTTCGCACGTGGGGTTGCTCGAGGGCGTCCTCCATCTGGCTCATCTCGTAGCGGCAAACGACGAGCGACGCGGGCACTCCCAGCGACAACGCCGGGAGGATCAGGTGGCGCAGAAGGTCGATCGCTCCTCCGCCACCGGCCGGGAAGGCATGCGATGCCGGCAGCCAGCCCGCCACGCCGTGCAACAACAGCAACAGCAGCACCGCGAACCAGAATCGGGGAACGATCGCGCCGGACAGCAGCAACGGATCCAGCCGGCGGCGCCACGCGCCGGAGAGCGTCATCAGCAGAAGGGCCAGCGGGATTCCCGTCCCGTAAGCCAGTCCCAGCGCCGCGCACCCCAGCAAGGCGGTGTAAGGCAACGCCTCGGCGAGCACCCGCGCCACCGATCGGCGGTGGATGATCGAGACGCCCAGATCGCCGCGTGCGTAGGAGCCGATCGTCCGCGTGAGCTGCTCCGCGAGCGGTCGGTCGAGCCCCAGAGCCTGTCGGTTGCGCTCGGCCTGCTGCGCCGGCACCAGCGGCGAGTCGAGTCGGTCGAGCGGATCGCCCGGCATCGCGTGCAACAGGAAGAAGCAGATCAGAAAGGCCGCGACGAGGGTCGCCGCCGCCTGGGCGACGCGCTGCCCCAGCATCGGCATCAGCGAGTGTCCGTGTTCTCCGCGGCGATCCACCAGCGGTGCAGCACCAGGTACGGGTTGAGATACGATGGTTCGGGTCCGCGCACGCGCCGGCTCACACCGACCAGCCGTCGTTCTTCGTACAGGATCGACAACGGCTGCTCGTCGCGGAAGATCTTCTGCCACGCGAGCCAGTGCTGCAGCGCCTCGTCGCGCGACGTCGCGCGCGCCCCCCGGTCGAGCAGCTCGTCGGACTCCGGCGTGGACCAGGAGACGAGGTTGTTCCCCCGGCCGGCCGCCGCGCGCGTGTGCAGCAGATCCTGGGGCTGGATCCGGGTGCCGGCCCACCAGCCGCTCAATACGGCGTCGAACTGCTTGTTGCGCGCGCGGACGACGAACTCGCGGCGCGGAAGGATCTCGGCCTCGAGCACGACGCCCACACCGGCGAGCGACGCGGCGACCCGATCAAGGATCTCGCGACGCATCCGGTTCTCGCCGTTGATGATCGCCCGCAGCACCAGCGGCGTGCCGTCCTTCTCGCGCGTCGAGGCAGGGGACGTCCGGACCCAGCCCGCCCGGTCGAGCAGCGCGCCCGCCGCCCGCGGATCGAAGGCGAGTGCCGTCGACGGGTCGTGGGCCCACAGCGCCGAGGCGATCGGTGAGCTGCCCGGCTGGCCGTATCCCGAGAGGAGGCCGTCGATCAGATCTCGGCGGTCGATGGCCAGGCTGATCGCGCGGCGCACTTCGGCGTCCGACAGGATCGGGTGTGGGTGCGAGCGCCGTAGCCGCAAGATCTCGCCCGGGAACTCGTCGCACCCGCCCTCGTCCATGCAGCCTCGGCGACGACGGTCGCTCCGGTAGGCTTGCGGCTCGAGCGCGTTCCAGCCGAGATAGGTATAGGACAGCGATGCGAGGTCGAGCAACTGCAGGTCGTCGTGTGCTTCGACTTCGGCGGCGCGCAGCGGCGGCAGCTTGCCCACCAGATCGACGTCACCCTCGAGAAGCTGGTTCACGGCGGACGCGGAGTCGGCATAGACGCGCAGCACGACCTGGTCCAGATGCGTCTCGCCGGCGCCCCACCAGTGCGGGTCGCGCTCGAGGATCGCTTCCTGTCCGCGGCGCACGCCCACCAGGAGGAACGGACCGCAGCTGACGATGCGATCCTCCCAGACCTCGGACGGCCAGTCCGCGAGGGGAACGGCGGCGTAGCTCGCCGGCACGATCGCGTCGTCGTTCGCGTCGAGCATCTGGTTCGGGTACGCCGCGTCGAAGCGGAACACGACCGTGCGCGGGTCCGGGCAGTCGACGGCGAGAATTCGGTCTTTCAGATACGCGCCTGCCCAGGCCAGCTCCTCGGCGCGCTGGATCCGATGGGTGAAGCGCACGTCGTCGCAGGTCACCGCCGATCCGTCCGACCACACCGCGTCCCGGCGCAGGTGGAAGGTCAGCTCCCGTCCGTCCGTCGAGGTCTCCCAGCGCTCGGCCAGCCAGGGGATGAACCCTCCGTCGTCGCTCTCGTGCACCAGGCGCGGGTAGAGCAGCTCGAGGATGCCCGCCGAGGTCAGCTCGTGCGTGGTGTACGGGTTCCAGGAGTCGACGTCGGCAGTCAAGGCGACGACCAGCCGGCCGCCAAGTTGCGGAGCGTCGCCCGGCGGCGCCGTCCGGGAGTTCGGGTCGTCCGCCGTGCAGCCCGCGGTGAGATGCAGGATCGCGCCGACCAGGGCTCCGGCGACGAGCCGAGTCCGACTTCGCTTTGCGTCACTCATCACGCGACACAGTCTACAGCCGACCGGTCTACCGGTCAGGATCGGCGGCAACTTCGTCCCCGGCCCCGGGGGCTGCCGACACAGGCTACTTCGCGCGCTCCGGCGCGATCTCGTGCAGCATCAGGCCGTTGCCCTCGCTGTCCTTGACGATCGCCATCTTGCAGACCTTGTTGTCCCGGACGTCCATCAGCACCTCGACGCCGGCCTGTTTCAGCCGAGCGACCTCGGCCTCGATGTCGTCGGTCTCGAGCGCCAGGTAGGGCGGCGTGCCCTCGGGTGAGAACGTGTCGAGTGCGATCGTCTTGCCCTCGGGCGTGTCGAATTCGCACCACTTGCCCTCGTACTCAGCCGTTTTCTCCAGCCCGAGCACCTCGGCGTAGAACTTCTTCGCGCGCTCGATGTCGTGCACACGGTGGCCGATGAATGCGATCTTCTTGATCATGATCTCGCTCCTTCCGATTTCCGTCTGGACTTCGCGGGCACTCCAGTGTAAAAGAAAGTCAAAGAAATTCACGTCGGAGTCGGACCCATGCGCAGTCGCACCCTATTCCTGTCGCTCGCGATCCTCTGTGCCGCTCCCGCTTTCGCGGAGGAGGGGAGAGTCCCGATCTTCGAACCGCTGTCGCTGAGCGGCAGCGGCGTCGCCGGCAAGTACATCGTCACGCGCGATATCGGCACGGTCGACCCCGGCACGGTGATCGAGTTTGTCGGCAGCGGAACCGAGCACGTCGAGGTGGACCTCAACGGATTCACCATCGCGAATACGGTCGCCGGATCCGGGGCCGTCATCGTCGCCAACAACCTCGGCAAGTTCACGATCCGCAACGGTTCGATCATCGCGTCGCCGTCGCGCGGTGGGCTGCTGGTGACGAACACCGTCCAGGCGGTCGTCGAGGATCTGTCGGTCAAGAACACCAGCACGGGCGTGTTCGTCGAGAACCCGCAGCAGTTCGCCGTGCGTCGCGTGCTGGCGGACACCGCGGGCTTCTTCGGCATCCTCGTCGACGGGGCGAGCGGGGTGGACAACACCGGGATCGTGCAGGACTGCCAGGTCCGACGGACAGGGCACGAGGGCATACGTGTGGTGGAAGCGATCGACGGCGTGACGATCGTCGGCAACCGTGTGCGTGACGCGGGGCTCGCCGCCGAGACGCGCGGCCTCTACGTCGACACGACCGGCGGCTCCGACGCGGACGACATCGTCGAGCTGCGGCGCAACAACGTGCGCAACATCGACGGCTGGGGCATCCGCGTCAACACGAAGGGGGCCTGCACGATCGAGGGCAACCGCGTCGGAGGGGCGACGCGCAGCGGAATCTGGGTCCGCACGAACGGCTGCCTGATCGAGGACAACGTCGCCCGGCTGAACGACGAGGCGGGCATCCACGTCTCGGGCGGCCGCAACCAGATCCGCGGCAACGTCGTGACCGACAACGGGCTGGGGCTGTGGATTGCGCCGTCGAGCTGCGGGTCGACGGGGTACTGCGGCAACGACAACACGTTCACCAAGAACACCTCCCGCGGCAACACCGGCCTGCCGACGCCGTGCCTCCCGCCGATCGGCGCGTGCGCGGCGCCCGATCTGTGCCTCGACCCGACAACCGTGGGCAACACGTCCTTCGGCGACAACCTGATGCCCGGGGGCTGCTAGTAGCCGCCTCACATGCTGGAATAAACAGACTCCTCGTGCTGTAGGCTGGAGTGATCTCAGCACGAGGAGGTGGCCGTGAAGTTCGTTCTTGGGGCAAAGCTCGGAATCCGTGTCTTCGCGATCTGTGCCTTGTTGGCCGTCGCGTCCGTCGTCGGCGCCGGTGACGCGGGCGAGGAACTGCTCGGTACGTGGTCGGTCACGACGCTTCTGGGCGACCAGGAGATGCAGGCGACCATGACGCTCGAGCGCGACGACCTCGGCGGGCTGAACGGCGTCTGGGTCAGTCGTGGAATGCAGATGGACCTGCGCAACATCGCCGTCGACGGGAACCGGATCTCGTTCGATCGCGAGATCCCCGGCGGTACGCTGATTCACTTCGAGGGCGAACTCGACGGCGATGCGTTCGAGGGCACGTGGCGCGGTCCGTTCGGCGACGCGCGAAGCATCGGGCTGCGCGGTGACGCGCCGACGTCCGGAACGGAGAGTGACACGATCCCGGACCTGCACGACCGGCCGATCGTCGAGGAGGACGGGCGCACGAAGCTGTGGGCCGCCGAGGACGACGAGGGCAACGTCGAGTGGTTCGACATGACGGGTGCGGAGATCGACCCGTATCGCTTCCAGTTCGGCATCGGCAAGGACACCATCCCGTCGATCGATCGTCCGGAGTACGTACCGCCCGACGATCCGCGCCTGGCGTCACGCGGCGTGACGCTCGAGACCGAGGTCCTGGGAGTCGAGATCGATGGCATCGCACGGGCGTATCCCGTCGCGGTGATGGACATGCACGAGGTGGTCAACGACGACTTCGGAGGCAAGGCGTTCGCCGTCCTGTGGTGACCGCTGGCCCAACTGGGTGCCGTGAGCACCCGCGAGATCGACGGACGGGCGGTGGAGTTCGGAACCAGCGGATACACGATGGACCACGTCTTCGTGCTGTACGACCGGGCCTCGAACAACGTCTGGTATCCGGACGACGAGAACCTCCAGGCGGTCGCGGGCAAGCGCAAGGGGCAATCCCTGAGCTTCCGCGACAAGCCGGCGCCGATGCCGTTGGGCGAGTGGCTGGATGCGCACCCCGGGTCGACCGTCCTGCTGCCCACCGAGCGAGACTTCAAGCTGATGAACCGACCGTACCTCGGCATCGGGCTGGAGGACGCCGAGGGCGGCGTGCTCGTCACGCGTGTGATGGAAGGCTCCGCCGCGGAGGAGGCCGGCTTCCTCGAGGGCGACGTCCTGTTCCGACTCGACCGGCAAGATGTCGCGGGCCGCAGGGCCCTGCGCGAGATCCTGCTCGAACTCGACGCGGGAGATACCGTCACCGCGGTCGTCCGCCGCAACGGGAAGAAGGTCAAGCTGAAGCCGGAGTTGAAACGCCGCGCCGACGACTGAGGGCTACGGCGACTCCTGGTTGCAGGCGTTGACCGCCCGCACCTGGAAGAAGACCAGGTCGGGAGCGATCGTCGCGCCGTCCGCTACGGCCAGCATCGTCGCGCCGGTCGTTCTTCCGGTCAGATCGACGATGCCGTCGAAGCCCGGGCCGGCCGAGCTCAGCACGTGATAGCCGGCCGCGCCCCCGACGCCGGCCCAGTCGAGGATCAGGTCTGCACTGCCGGTGCCCTTGTCGATCGTCAGCTGCTGCGGGGCCGCGGCCGGAACCGGCTCGGGACACGCTGCGACCTCGCAATCGAACGCACCCTGCGTCCTCACGTGAAGCGTGAAGCCGGTGATTGCTCCCGTCCCCGGCCCCTGGAACCGAGTGTCGTGGATCGTGATCGTCCACGTGCCCAGCGTCGATTGCCCGACGAAGTCAGCCAGCGTCCCGGGGCCGTCGGGCGCCCGTTCCTCGTCATAGCGCACCGCATGGCTGCCGGCGCTGTTGTCGCGCAACCGAACGGTCGTGTTCTGGGGCGAGGTCAGCTCGACGATCAGGTCGTCCGAGTAGGGGTGCGAGATGTGTGTTGTGACGTCGAGCTCGCTGATGCTGTGGTCTTCCGCGATCAGCAGCTCCGACAGGACCGGATTGCCCTGCGTGACGACCGGAATCGACTGGACGTCCACGCCGACGAAGTCCTTCTCGAGGGTGCCCAGTTGCAGCGCGAAACGCCGGCTGCGCGTGGCCGTCCCCTGGGCGTCCATCTCGATCTCCAGCTCGACGGTGTCGCCACACGCCGCTCCCGACTCGAACAGCGTGAGCGCGAAGTGCGGCGGTGCGGATTCGGACGCTGCGCCGGTCGGGAGGTCGGGGAACGGAACGGACGGCTCCACGACCCGGCCCTGCCCGGGATCCACGGTGCGTAGCCGACCGGTCACGGCGTGAGCGTCGGCGGCGCCTCCGTTGAACAGCTCGACGGGAATCTGCACGGTCTCTCCGGGATCGGCAAAGCCGTTTCCGTTGATGTTGAGGCCTTGCTCGATCATTTCGTGGGAGATCAGTTGCAGCCGCGGCTCGCCCGAGATTCCCTCGCAATCGGAAACAGCGCTGCGGCAGGTCGGGTTGGCGCCGACCGCCTCGACCCGATAGAAGCGAGGCAGATCCGGGTCGGGGGTGGAGTCGACGTAACTCGTCTGGCCGCCGGTCACGGTGGCGATCGGAACGAACTGCCGGTTGCAGCCGAGGTCGCTGCGGTAGAGCACGTACTCCGAGGCGCCGGGGACCGCAGCCCAGTTCAGTACGGGAGATGGGCCGGTCTCGTCGGCCGCCGGCACGGGCTTGGCCAGAGAGCGGCAGCTCGTCGTGCTCTGGTTGTCGGCGTCCCCGGCGTTGCCGCACGCGAGGTTGTGCCTGGCGAACGCGGCGAACAGGGCGGCCGCGTGAGGCGTGCCGTTGGACGGGTCGCCGTCGTCGTCGTCGAACACGCGCATTCGCTGGTACCAGCTGCCGGCGGCGCAACTGTCCGAGCTCGGCAAGGCGCAGGTGTAGATGTCGCCTCCGGATCCGGGGCGCGTCGAGTACCAGAGGCGCTCGACGAGCTGCCACGCGGAGTCGATGTCCATGCCGGACGCGGGAAGGTCGCGCGTCGCCAGATCGTAGATGGATTCCGAGATCGGATACGACTCGCAGTGGACCTGGCCGCCGCACGGCCCCCCCCCGCCGCCGCAGTAGTTCTGGACGAAGCCCTGCGGGGTCGCCGGCGTGTTCGCCAGGCGCGCGGCCCAGTCGTGGTCGCGGAAACCCGTGCAGGTCAAGCAGGTGTCGCCGTGTCCCGTGCACGTGCCGCCGTCGGTGATCATGCCCCGCCCGACACACGAATGCCGGGCGGCGAGGATGGCGGCCACATCGGCGTAGGCCTCGGACGTGTTGTCCGGCCCGCCCCCGTCGTTGTGGTCGTAGTGGTGACCCCACTCGTGGACGATGATCGTCTGGTTCTCGCCGGTGTTGGAGCACTCCCACGAACCCGTGCCCGAGCGCGAGACGTTGATGCGATCGGACAGGTAGGACGCGTTGCAGGTCGCGCCGCTGTTGGTGTGCACCTCGATCGGCTGCTGCATCGCGGCGTTGCCGGGGTCGTAGAATCGGGCGACCTCGAACGCGCGATTCAGGTGATAGTACGACGTCCGCGCCGCCGCGGTGTTGCCGGCGGAAGCACCCGGCGCGACGTCACAGTCGCCGGGACCACCCTTGAGCCCCAGCGCGACGCCTCCTTCGCAACTGCCGGACTCGAGCACCGTTCCGCAGTCGTCGACGACGCGCACGTATTGCCCATCGAGAGCCGTTTCGAACGTTGACGCGGGGTCGTCGCAGGTCAGGTTGCCGTACTCGTCCGTGTAGGCCGTCGGCTGTCCGCTCTCGGTCCAATCCGCGAACGGCATCGGATAGCCCTCGATCTCGCAGTCGCCGTCGGTACAGCCCTCGGCCGGAGCCTCCGGGTAAACGCCGCCGTGGATCGCCTGGTAGTGCGTCCCGTCGTAGAACGCGCGCAGCGTTCCGTCCCGCGCATCGATCTCGCCGATCCACAGGCTGTCACCATCGCGATAGCGGAGCCGCCAGATCAGGAGATGGCTCAGCCCCTTCCCGCGCGGTCCGGACCAGCGCCTGGGTCCGTCGGACGACGCGTCGGAATCGCGCGCCAGCATGACGAGCTCGGGCTCGCCCACGGCCTCGAGCCCGTCCTGTCGTCCACCCAGGTAGGCGTCGAGAAAATCACGCGCGTCGTTGCCGTCGATCCGAGGGACGCCGTCGGTCGTCGGAGTACCCCAGTTCGACGAGCCGAACAACACGAGTTTGCCGTTCACGACATGGAAGTCCATGCGCGCGTTCTCGATCGTGACGCCGTCGACGGATTGCCGGAAGACGAGCTGCCAGTGTCCCGGCTTCAACTCGACGCTGGCGCTGCGGTCCAGCTTCAGGATCGATTCCCAATCGCCCAGCAGGTCGCTGCCCTCGTTCAGGAACGCGCGCAGCGCCGTCTCGAGTTCGTCGAGCTTCGCAATCCCCGGCGCTGCGAGATCGATCCCCTTGCCCGAGACGAGCGTCGGCAGCGCGGTGCGCTCATCCAGATAGACGGTCCAGCGGCCGGCGCGTTCCCCGCGAAAGGTCTCCCAGCCGATTCTCAACGGGTCTGCCTCGGGCAGCGTATCCGCTTTCCTGGGTGCGACGGCGATCACGGCGCCCTGACGGGGACGGATCAGCGCTTCGAAGCGACGTTCGGTCGCGGGGAGGTCGGCCGCCGGAGCCACGGTCGACCACAGGCCGGCGAGCATGGCGGGAAGCACGGCGCAAAACACGATTCGAGACAGATGCATAAGAGGGCCCTCGTCGACGGCCCCTCGGAAACGTCGAGAGCTCGCCTGTCTCTTTCTACTTCACTCGGGCGCGAGCGGCTATCGGGGAATCCCCTAGATCGAACCGAAAGACCCCCCGAGAGGCGCCGCTATTTCCTCTTCTTCGCGTCCTTGGCGCGGAGCTTCCTCGACTTCTTGACGATCTTCTCGATCGCCTTGTCGACCTGCCTCTGCATCCCGGCCCGGTTGGCGACGATGTGGATGTCGTCCGCGATGCCGCGCCAGACGATCTCGTTGGTCTTCGGGTTCCAGGCGTCCACGACCAGGGTGCCGGTCTGGTACTTGTTCACGCTCGTCGTCGAGGCGCCGTAGAACGAACCGTGGTAGCCGTAGTATCCGCTGTGCACCCATCCGTGCGGGTATCCGTAACCCACGGTGGCCGTATTGAGTGTCATGTGGTCTTCCGTCTCGGCGTGGTAGGTGATGTAGATGTCCGGTTCCTCTGTGACCTTCGTCATACCGCCCAGCGAAAGATTGAACTCGATGGAATTCATGACGAGCGAGTGGGCCGGGCCCGCGTACGACGTTTCGGGCGTCGATTTCCAGGCGTACGTCTCGATTCCGGAGACGTCGTAATTCTCGTCGTAGTCGATGAAGACCTTCTGCGCCAGCGCGGGGCCCGCTGCGAGCAAGACGACGAGCAGTGCCAGGGAACGTGAGCGCACGGGGTTGTTCATTTCGCCCCGCTCTTCTTCTTGTCCTTCTCGCGCATCTTCTGCGACTTGCTGACTATCTTCTGCAGCGCGCGGTCGATGCGCTTCTCCATCTTTGCCGGATTGGCGACGATGCCGATCTCGTCGGCGATGCCGCGCCAGATGATCTCGTTGCTGTCGGCGTCCCACGCGTCCACGATCAGCGTGCCCGTCTGGTAGCTGTTGACCGCAGCCGTAGAAGTTCCGACTCCGGCGTAGAACGAGCCGCGGTGGCCGTAGTATCCGCTGCGGTACCAGCCGCCGGGGTACCCGTAGCCGAAGTTGGTGCTGTTGATCGTCAGGTTGTCTTGCGTCTCGACGTGATAGGTGACGTAGATGTCCGGGTCCGCGCTGACCTCGGCGACGCCGCCCATCGAGAGGTGGTGCTCGATGGCGTTGACGATACGCGAGTGCGTCAGCTGGTCCGTGGCCTCGAGCGATGTCTCGGGCGTCGACTTCCAGGCGAACGTCTTGATCGAGGAAACGTCGTAGTTCGGGTCGTAGTCGATGAAGACCTTCTGCGCCAGCGCCGGGGCGGCGGCAAGCAGAACGACGAGCAGGGCCAGGATGCGGAATCTCATGGGATTTCCTCCAGCGAATTGCGGACCAACCCCATTTTGCCTCGAAATCGGTTTTTGCACCCGTCCCCTGGAATGCCCGACGTCGCTACAATGTTGTGCCTGACGATGGAGTTCCTCAAAGCCAACCGGGGCCTGCTGATCGTCGCCGCGCTGCTGCTCGGCGGATGGCTGTTCCTGCGCACGCCCGCGACCCCGCTGGCGTCGGCGTCGTCCCTGGACGAGATCCTGAGCCGGGACGAGCCGATCGTGCTCCAGTTCTTCACCAACACGTGACTGGGCTGCCTGACGGCCAAGCCCGTCGTGGACGGGATCGAGAGGAAACTCAGAGGCAGGGCGGACGTGGTTCGGCTGAACCTGCTCAGCGAGGTCGGGCGGCAGGCGGCACGACGCTTTCGCGTTCAGGCCGTGCCCACGTTGCTGGTTCTCGACGCCGACGGTGAGGTCGCGTATCGCCACACGGGGATGCCCAGCCGCAGCGAGGTCGTCGCGCACGTCCCCTGACGGCGCTCGCCGCGCTGGCGCTGGAAAGCGCGCACTGCGGGTCTCATATTGGCGGAGATGACCGTCGCCGCCGCCAGCACCTATCGCTTCAACAAGGTCGAGACCGAACGGCTGTCGATGTTGAAGGGTGAGGACAGCTGGTACCGCATCGGTGACGAGTCCGGCGGGCCGGGCTACCACTGCCACGTCCTCGGCAACTGCACGGGTGGCGCCACGACGTTCCATGCATCCCGGGAGGACGCGCAGGTGCTGTTTCGGCTCGAGCCGAAGCGCAAGCTGATGTGCCTGACCTATTTCGTCGGCGACGGCGCCGACGGGGAGCGGCTGGCCACCGTGGAACTGTTCGTGTCGCGCGGTATGAAGGTACTCGCTCCCTCCGGCGCGGAGCTGTTTCGCATCGTCGATCCGCAGAGCAAGCTCGACAAGCTCATGCAGGACATCCTCGACGGCTGCTGCTCGGAGTACGCCATCGTCGCCGACGGGAGGATCGTCGGCACGTTCGAGCGACGGGTGCGCGAGCAATCGGCCGAAGAGGCGAGAGGGGCGAGGAAGCTGCTGCGCCGACTGCTCGGCGGCCTGTTGCGGGACTGGTGTGTCGAGGTCACCGGGCCGGTGCCGGCTCTGTCGGACACACGCCCGCTGCTGGCCGCCCTGATTCTCCTGCAGGAACAGACGATCCGCCTCGACCAGTCGATCAGTTCCTGACCCCGTTTCGGGCTCGCGAACAATCTGGATCGGCTCGATCCGCTGAGGTTCTCAGCGCGGCCTAGAATAGGAAAAGCACGTAAGGGAGGCGCAGTCATGCCGGGATCTCGCGGCCTACTGTCGGTTTTTTTTATCCTCACTATCACGGCGATCCAAGCGGAAGAGGGGCGGATTCCGATCTTCGAGCCCATCGTGCTCGACGGCAGCGTGAGCGACATCCAGGGCAACTACGTCGTCACGCGGAATATCACGCTCGCGGGTCCCGCGACGACGCCGGTGATCAAGATCGTCGGATCCCACGTAACCGGCGTCGCCCTCGGCGAGAGCGTGCACATCGACCTGAACGGGTTCACGCTGACCAACGAATCCGGAAGCGACGCCGTCATCGAAGCGACTGGATTGACCAAGCTCGTGATTCGCAACGGTTCGCTCGTCGTCAAGGGGGGACACGGCATCAAGACCGAATCCGTATACGATCTGGTCGCGGAGGATCTGCAGATCGCGGGGTCCATCGCTGCCATCCCCGGCAGCGGCCTGCTTCTCGACCGCCCATCGTTCGTCGATATCCGCGGAATCCGGATCGTCAACTGGACCGATCAATCCGCGATCCGGCTCACCAAGCTGGACTCCGGAGGCGGAGGATGGACGGGCACGATTGCCTCCAACACGATTCTCGGTTCCAGCGGAGTGGACGTGCACGGGATCGAGCTGGGTTGCGACGCGGGTTGCTGGAGCGCCGGAGTCACCATTCGCGACAACGTTGTGCTGAATTCGCAGGCCGGCGCCGGGATCAAGATCGGCGACGGCAGCCAGGTCGAGATCGTGAACAACACGATCGAGGGTGCCGCCACCCACGGCATTCACGTCGACGGCACCTTCTACCGGGGCAAGATCGTCGGCAATCGGATCTCCGCCGGCGGGGCAGGCCTCGCCGCCGTTCTGCTGGACGAGGCGTTCGAGACGCAAGTCGCAGGGAACATCATCCTCAACACGGGAAACGCCAGCCCCGGGCTCGAACTGGCCGGCGCATCCCAACACAACAGCATCACGCGCAACACGCTCAGCGGCAACGGTGGCCCGGGAATCCTCATCGGTGCGAGCACGGGAGGGAATACGTTCGGCGGGAACACGCTGCTGGACAACGGCGGACCGTGCCCGAACGCACCATCTCCGTCCGCCTGTCCGGAGCCCGAGGTGTGCGACGAAGCGGGCAACGCCGTGTCGTTCGGCGACAACATCGCCGGTACGACGGGCGCCGCCGGCCCCTGCTAGGGCGCGCTGGCCTCGGACGCGGAGCCGCGGTCCCATCTGCGGATCTCGTCGCTCGTTACTTCGACCTCGGACGTCGCGTAGCTCGCGACGCTGAGCGTCACTCGATCCCGAGCAGCTCGACTTCGAAGACCAGCGTGGCGTTGGGCGGGATCTTCGCGCGCGGGTTGCCGTTGGGGCCATAGCCCAGCCGCCCGGGGAAGATGAACAGCGACTTGCCGCCGGCCTTCATCGTCTGCAGTCCCTCGGTGAAGCCCTTCACGAAGCCGGTGACCGCGTTGACCATCGGCTTGCCCGGACCGTCGTGCGACGACCAGAACTTGGTGCCGTCCGCGAGCCAGCCGGTGCAGTGAGCCTTGACCGTGTCCGAGGACTGGACCTGCGGCCCCTCGCCGGGCTCGATGGCCAGGCTCCACACGCCCGTCCCGGACTCCGCCGCCTTCGAGATGTCGAGGCCACGGCTCTCGGCGAAAGCGATCGCCGCCTTGCGCTCCCGCGCGTCTTGCTCGGCGAAGGCGGCCGTCTCACCCTCGGCGAAGCATCCGGACGCGCCGGCCAGGGTCAGCAGTGCCGCGACGGCAAGGGCGATTCCCGAAGATCTCGATTCGTGCATCACGTGACGCTCCCTGGGTGCTGCGTGAACTCTTCCGTCGAGAGTATACGCGTCCCTCGATCATCCAGGAAGCGACTTGGGCTTCATCAGGTTCTCTTCCATCATCCTCAGCTCGTCGATGCCGGATACGATGATGTTCGGATCGATCTCTAGCTTCTCGGCGTTCGTCTTGTCGGCGTAGTCGATCTGGGACAGGACGTACTTGATGCAGTTCAGGCGAGCGAGCTTCTTGACGTCGGAGCGAACGATGATCCAGGGAGCGACCGTGCGATTGGTCTCCGACAGCATCTGGAACTTCTTCACCGTGTACTGATTCCACAGTTCCTGCGCCTGCTTGTCCACGGGGGAGATCTTGTACTGCTTGAGCAGGTCGCCGTGGCGCGACTTGAACCGTCGGAGCTGCTCCTTCTTGGATACCGAGAAGTAGAACTTGAACAGCTTGATGCCGTCCTTGACCAGCATCTGCTCGAACAGCGGAACGTCCTTGATGAAGCGCTTGTTCTCCTCGTCGGTGCAGAAGCCCATGACCGGCTCGACCATGGCCCGGTTGTACCAACTGCGATCGAAGAGCACGATCTCGCCGGCCGCCGGCAGGTGCGCGACGTAGCGCTGGAAGTACCACTGCGTGCGTTCCCGGTCGCTCGGCTTCTCGAGCGCCACCACGCGCGCGCCGCGCGGGTTCATGTGCTCGGTGAAACGCTTGATCGTGCCGCCCTTGCCGGCCGCGTCGCGCCCCTCGAACAGCAGCATCACCCGCATCCCCTTGGCGCGGACCTCGCCCTGCATCTTCAGCAGCTCGATCTGCAGCTCGTGGAGCTGCCGCTCGTAACTGACGGTCGACTTCTTGACCATGACGGAGACGCGGTCCTTGGTTCCGTCCGACTCGCTGGCCTTGAACGCCGTGTGTTCGCGGAGCTTCGTCCGCGGCGCGTCCGGGGCGGGTACCGGCCGGTCGGATTCGGCGGACTTGACCTTGGCAGCCTTGGCTTTCGTGGAGGCTTTCATCGCGTTGTCGCTCCGTCCGGTCTCAGCCGGTGAATCTACCGTGCCTGCGCTTCTGTTTGCGCATGATCGTGAGCTCTTTGTCCCCCCGGATGACAATATTCGGATCGGCGGAGAAGTCCAGTGTGCGGCTCCGACCCTTGTACTTGATCTGCGTGAGGATCAGCTTGATCGTCTCCAGCCGGGCGAGCGCCTTGTCGTCGGAGCGAATGATGAACCACGGTGTCTTCGGGGTATGGGTCTTCTGCAGTAGTCGGTACTTCGCGTCGGTGAATTCGTCCCACAGATCCTGGGCCTGAAGGTCGACCTCGCTCAGCTTCCAGTGACGCAGCGGGTCGTTCTTCCTGCGCTCGAACCGACGAGCCTGTTCCTTCTTGGAGACCGAGAAGTAGAGCTTGATCAACGTCGTCATGTTGTCGGCGATGATGCGCTCTTCGTATCCGACGACCTTGTCCATGAAGCGCTTGTACTGCAGCGGCGTGCAGAACCCCATGACCGGTTCGACCAGCGCGCGGTTGTACCAGCTGCGGTCGAACAGCACGATCTCTCCGGCATGGGGGAAGTGCTCGATGTAGCGCTTCATGTGCAGCTCGGTTCGCTGCAGCTCCGTGGGCTTGCCGAGCGCCACCGTGCGATACCGTTTCTCGTTCATGTAGCGCGTGACGCGGCGCATCGTGCCGCCCTTGCCCGACGCGTCCCTGCCGTCGAACAGGATGATCGCCTTGCGGTCCGTCTGCTCCAGATGCTGCTGCGCCTTGATCAGCTCGGCCTGGTAGGGTTTGAGAAGCTCGGACTGGAAGTACTTCGTGAGCGCGGCGTCGACCAGCTCCTTGCGGTCCTTCTTCTTGATGCCCTTCCGCACGGCGAGGATCTGTTCGGCCCCGGCGACGAACTCGTCCGCGACGTCGACTCGCGCCACGACCGCCCGGATCCTGGACGTTGGTCGAACGTGCGCCGTTGAGCTCTTGTCGCGTGGCGTGCGCTGTGTTCTGGGCGGCATGAACAACTCCTTGCTACAGGCTCCATCGGCGCCTGTGTCGGTAGTGGCGAGCGTCGACTCAGGGACAGAATACCGGGCGCAGCGGCGCGTAGCCGCGATGTCGGACGAGACACTGACCCTCGTCGCCGACGACCCAGTCCACGAAGTCCTTGACGACACCGCTCGGTTCCCCGTCGGTGTACATCAACAGCGGTCGCGCCAACGGATAGGTGCCGTCCACCGCACTCTGGATGGACGGGACACTGCAGTCGCCCTCGTCGCCGGTCACGATGCACGGGATCTTGACCTCGGCGGGAGGAGCGTAGGCCAGCGCGGTATAGCCGATCGCGCAGGGTGTTCGGGACACCAGGCGGACGACATCGATCGATCCCTGCATATCCCTCGACCCGAGCTTGTAGTTGCGCTCGGGACCCAGGACCCTTCGACGCAGGTGCGCCTGCGTGCCGGAGCTGTCCTGCCGGGCCACCCGGACGATTTCGTCACTCTCGCAGCCGGGCACCCGGACACCGAGCTGGCTCCAGCGCTCGGTCGCTCCTCCCTCGCCGTAGATCTCGGCGAGCTGGTCCAGGGAGAATCGATCGATCGGATTGTCTTCGTGCACGATGAACGCGGGGGCGTCGTAGCCGACGATCATCTCCGCGGGGCGGATCCCGTGCCGCTCGGCCTGCTCCAGCTCGTCGGGTGTCATGGTGCGCGTCGCGTTGGCGATATCGACGGTACCGTTCAGCAGCCCCGCGATCCCGGTGCGGGAGCCGCCGGCGCTGACTGCGACGCCGACGTCGGGCGCCACCTTCTTGTAGGCCTCCGCCCAGGCCAGGGCGACGGTCACCATGGAGTCCGATCCCTTGTTCTGGATCAGCCGCCGCCCATCGGAATCGTCACGCGAAGTCGATGCGCATGCCATGAGTGTGGCGAGGGTGACGATTGCGATCAGATGCTTCAAGTGTTCTCCATCCCCCCGGCAGCTCACAGGGCACAACCAATCAAGTTTACTATCTACCACCCATGCGCCGCGTGAGGCTAAAAGCGACAGTTTGGGTCTGATAGAAGCCTGCAGGGCCGACGGTCGCCGTTCTGTTGAGTTATCATGTTAATTCTTTTCACCGAGAGGAGCGTCATGCGAACCACCAACCCGATCGCCGCGCTGTTCGCGAAGTCGCCGTTCGGGCCCGTTCAACAGCACATGAAGATCGTCGAGCAGTGTGTGGCCGAGGTCGTGCCGCTCGTCGAGGCGCTTCTGGCCGGCAAGCAAGACGAGGTCGATCGGATCAAGGACCGCATCTTCGAGCTCGAGGGTCAGGCCGACGACGTGAAGAACCAGATCCGCTCGACACTCCCGAAGAGCCTGTTCCTGCCCGTCGATCGTCGGGACTTGCTGGATCTGCTCAACGCGCAGGACTCGATCGCCGATTCGGCCCAGGACGTGGCCGGGCTGCTCACGCTGCGCAGGGTCGAGATGGACGAGGAGATCGCCAAACGCCTGCCGGCCTTCGTCCAGCGGACGATGGATGCCACGACGCAGTGCGCACAGATCATCGGAGAGCTGGACGAGCTGGTGGAGATGGGCTTCCGCGGGCGAGGCGTCGAGCACGTTCTGGAGATGGTGGAAGAGCTCGGCCGGATCGAGACGGAGACAGACGAACAGGCGATGGACCTGGTCCGGGCGCTGTTCAAGCTGGAAGACCGGATGAAGCCGCTGTCCCTGTTCCTGTGGTACGAGTTGATCCAGAGAGTCGGGGACATCGCCGACTACGCTGAAGACGTGGGCGACCGGTTGCGGTTACTGGTCGCGCGCTGAATCGGAGTCCCGGAGCGAATTGACGCATGGAACTCGCGGCAGTTTACATAACACTGGCCATCATCTTCGGGCTCTACATGACGTGGGGCGTCGGTGCGAACGACGTCGCCAACGCCATGGGGACGTCCGTCGGCTCGGGCGCGATCACGGTCAAGAAGGCGATCTTGATTGCCGCGGTCTTCGAGTTTACGGGTGCCGTCCTGGCGGGAGGGCACGTCACCGGCACCATACGCAAGGGCATCATCAATGCAGAGCTCGTCCCCTCGCCGGACATCTTGGTGTTCGGGATGCTCTCCGCGCTGCTGGCCGCCGGCATCTGGCTGATGGTGGCCAGCTACTTCGGCTGGCCGGTGTCGACGACGCACACGATCGTCGGCGCGCTCGTCGGCTTCGGTGTCACGGGGCTCGGCATGCAGGCCGTGGCCTGGCAGAAGGTCGGCGGGATCGTGGCCAGCTGGATCGTCTCTCCCCTCGTCGGCGCGACCATCGCCTTTCTGCTGACCCTCAGCGTGCGCAAGTTCATCCTCGACGCCAAGTCTCCGTTTCTCGCGGCCAAGCGCTACGGACCGATCTACGTCTTCCTGATGGGTCTCCTGATCGCGCTCGTCACGATGTTCAAGGGTCTCAAGCACCTCAAGCTCGAGCTCTCGGCCTGGCAGAGTCTGTTCATCGCCATCGGTGTCGGGTTGATCATCGCCGTGGTCGGCAAGCTCCTGCTGAGCAGGATCCACATGGCCGACGAGAACGCCGAGCGCGATTTTCACTACGCCAGTGTGGAGAAGGTATTCGCGCCGCTGTGCGTGTTCACCGCCTGCTCGATGGCTTTTGCTCACGGCTCCAACGACGTGGCCAACGGAATCGGGCCTCTGGCCGCCGTGGTCAGCATCGCCAAAACGGGCGAGGTGGCACAGAAGTCGGCCCTGCCGATCTGGATTCTCCTGCTCGGCGGCGGCGGCATCGTGATCGGGCTGGCCACGATGGGCTACCGCGTGATGCGAACGATCGGCAAGCGGATCACCGAACTGACGCCAAGCCGCGGATTCTGCGCGGAGCTCGCCGCGGCCGCCACCGTGGTCCTCGCTTCTCGATTGGGGCTGCCGGTTTCGACGACGCACATCATCGTCGGGGCGGTGCTGGGCGTCGGGCTCGCGCGGGGCATCGCTGCCATCGATCTGCGCGTCATCGTCGGGATCGTGACGTCGTGGCTGGTCACGCTTCCGATCGGGGCTGTCCTGGCGGCGTTCTTCTTCTACTTCTTCAAGGGCGTGTTCGGGTAGCCCCTCCGGGGGCCGAGCCTACGCATCCATGGCTGTTGGGACCGAGGATCCGCCCGGCACCGAGCTCCGCGACGTCCGACGTCTGCAGACGTATCACGGCCTGCAGTTCCCGGCGTGGATCGGCTATCGGCAGCTGATCGTCACCGGGCCTCCCGGTTCGGGAAAAACGTCCGAGATCACCGCCATCCGCGGCTGGCCCGAAGAGGGCTATCTCGATCTCGCGCGAGACCGCTGGTGGCGCTCGCGGGAGCTCACGTTCCGGCCGCGTGAGATTCACCTGGGATTCCCGTTCCGCGGGCACGTCGAGGGCCTGTCGGTGTTCGAGAAGGCGTGGCTCGATGCAGCGCCACCGCTGGATCTGCAGCTGACGAGGATCCGGATGCCTGGGGGCAAGAGCCGGTGGTCGCGGCTGCGCAGCTTCGCGTTCGAGTTCCTGCTTCCGGACGCGGGCGAGCTCTTCGCCGCGCGCCAGGATCGAGCCTACCGCCAGACGCACCCCGTCGATCTCGAGCTGAGCGAGGAACACGTCCGCCGACAGCTCGAGATCTACCGCCGAGTGGCCCACTACCTCCATCGCGGAGGAATGATCGTCTTCGTACGGGATCGATTCGGTGGGACCCCGAAGGCGTTCGAGGATGTTCCGGGCTCCGAGTTACCGGCATGGCGCACGGAAGCGGCGGAAACGCCGGCGTCCAAGAAGAAGGGCTTGCTGCCGCGGCTGCTGGAGCGTTTGACGGGAGGCGGCCCGGTGCTGGGCGCCCTGGAGCGAATGCAACTGAGCGGCACCGGGACCAAGGTGTCTTTCCGTCAGCTACCGATCGAGGTGACGGTCGGACCTCAGACGCTGCAGGTGCATCTCGACCTTCCCACCGATCCGGAGGACGATTCGAAGGTGCGCCGCGTGATCGTCTTCGATCCCGCTGCCGGCGCGGCGGGTATCGCCGGCTTCATCCGACTCGGAAAGGGCAAACGGCTCCGCATCGGCAAGGGCGGGCGGGACCGACTGATCACCCCGCAACTTCCGAAGGAGGGCTCCGGTCAGCTGGATATCGTGAACGAGGGCGACCACCTGGCGCTGGTTGATTTGCACTCGCCGACGGGAACGAGCGTGGTCGGCATCACGGACCCCGCGTTGAAAGACAAACCCCGCGCCGATCGCCTCGCGCGCCTCCGCGAGATCACCGAGCTGTTCGGCGGCCCGATCCGCATGCTGGAACCGGATGAAGCCCACGAATCTCTGCGAGAGGTGACGAAGGCTCTCGAGCAGGACGTGCGGCGCCCCGCGGACTCGCTCGGGCGCCCCGGAGGGTTGGTCGAGCTGCCGGACGACACCGTCCCGATCGTCGTCGGCGATCTGCACGCCAACCTGGACAACCTACTGCGCATCCTGATCGGAAACCGCGTCCTGGACGAGATGAAGCTCGAACGGGCGTGCCTCGTGCTGCTGGGCGACCTGGTACACGTGGAGGACGACCAGGGCTGGCACGAAATGGACTCGTCCCTGTTGATGACGGACTTCACGCTCAAGCTCATGCAGGCTTTCCCGCGTGGCGTGATTCACCTGCGCGGCAACCACGACAGCTTCTCTCCCGAGCTGACCAGAGACGGCGTGCAGCAGGGACGCTTCTGGCACAAGCGCGCCCGTGAGCTGCGGGGAGACGCTTATGTCGAGTCCCTGCAGAAGTTTTACGACCTGCTGCCGTATGTCGTTCACTCCAGGGACTTCGTGGCCTGTCACGCCGGTCCGCCGATCGAATCGGTCACGCGGGACGAGTTGATCAACGTCCGGCAACATCCCAGGCTGATGCACCAGCTGACGTGGAATCGACTTCGGAGCGTGACCCATCCGGCCGGCTACACGAAACGCGAGGTCAAGGCCCTGAGGAAGTCGGTCGGGCTCGAGAAGTCCGCCGTGTTCATCGTGTCGCACAACCCCAGGCCCGACGAGGAGACCGTGTGGCTCGACTTCGGCGGAGTGAAACGACACCACCTGGTGTATAGCGCGAGACGCAACAAGCTCGCGCTGTTCACGAAGATCGGCAAGCGGATGGTGCCGCTGATCTACAAAGCCGAACCGCTGGTCGATCTGGCCAATCGACTCCACTCGGCGGACGACGGCAAGTAGCCGGCGATCAGGGGCCCGCGGCCAGCACGGGAGCGTCGGCCATGGAGATGAAGACGGGCTCTCTGGGGCGGACCGCGTCGGGGATGCCCGGCCCGGCAACGAGGTACCCGTGCGGTCTGGCTGAACCCTTCGGCAGGTAGCCGACGACCAGCACCGGGTCGCGTGACAGCACGTAGGCGAGATCGGACCGGTCGTGCCCCGGCTCGAAGCCGTCCCGCGGCGCGAGCGCGATGTGCGCGTCGGCCAGGCCCCACATGTCGATCGCGGGGAGTTCCGAGTAGTAGGGGATCGCTCCGGCCGGTCCAACCGCGATCAGGGTCCCCGTGGGCAGGCGATCTTTCAACCACATCCCGAAGCGCTTGCGCTGAGTCTCGACCTCGACGTTGCGCTCATTTCGCACGAGCCCGTACGAGTCGGCCTGCGTGAACGTGCCCCACGCGACCAGCCCCACGCAGGCCGCGAGGATCAGTCGACGCAGGGTGGGCTGCGGCAACTCGACCAGCGTCACTACCACCAGCAGGTACAGCATGGGGAGAATCGGCGCGAAGAATCGGTTGGCTACCGGCCAGTCTCCGCCGACGGCCACGATGTACGCGACGTAGGCGGCGACGACCATCACGTGCAGCGAGACCTGCGAGCGAGGCCGGCGAAGCGCCAGGATCGGCAGCGCCAGCAGCGGGATCGCATAGCGCCACTGGAGAAACCGCAGCAGGTAGGACAGCCCGGCGGAGAACGACGCCCGGCCCACGTCGACCTTGTTGTGAAACGTGTTCGGCAGCCACGTTCCGTAGTACGCGAGCCGGAAGGCGACATGCGGGATCAGCGGCAAGGCGACCCCGAGACCGAGGGCGGCAAGCTCGCGCCGTGGCCGTTCTCCGAACAGCACACGATGCGCCCCCACGCAGCCGGCGATCAGGAGTCCCTCGGGGCGTGTCAGCGTGGCCAACCCCAGCAGCAAACCCGCGAGCAGCGCGCGGCGCTCGGACCGTGCGACGAGCGCGACGTAGCTGCCCCACAGCACGAGCGCCGTGAACAACGGCGTCTCCATGCCGCCGACGGCCCAGAACGCGAACGTGTTGTCCAGGGCGACCAGCGGCAGGACGGCCAGCACTCCGGCACCGAGGCCGGATCGCACGAGCCGTCTCGCGTGCGCGTACAGCCCGACCAGCGCCGCGATGGATGCGGCGAGCCCGAACGCGATGCTGAACCACACGATGTCGATTCCGACGCGGGTGAAGGGAGCCATGACGAGAGTCCACAGCGGGCTCGTGTACCCCTCGACGCGTTCGCCCGGATTGAACACGGGCCCGTGGCCGTCCATCAGGTTGCGTCCGTAGCGGAACGCGATGTACGCGTCGTCCACGTTGTTGAACTCGAACTCGTTGGACAAGAAGAGGCTGTACGCCGCCGAAACGACGATCAGAGCGATGAGCAGCCGGCGGCCGCTTCGCGATGCCCCCATCCCGACACCCCCTCCTGTGTCGCGAGTCCGTTTGTCTGCTTCCCGCGAGACTAGCCGAAGCCGAGACGGAGCGGGGAAGGAACTGGTATTCTGCGTAACTCGCCGAAATTTGCGACATAAATCTCGGTCTTGCGAGTTTTAGCTAATTCGTCTATAGTTGCGACTAAAGCTGATCGGGAGTGGTAAGTCGCTGATCATGACGATTAATGAAATCAACGAGCTGTTGACCGACGAAGCGATCCTCGCCGAAGTCGGAGCGCGCATCGCACGCCGCCGGTTGGAGATGCAGCTGACGCAGGCGCAGGTCGCCGAGCAGGCGGGAGTGGCCAAGCGCACGGTCGAACGGATCGAATCCGGGGGCTCGTCGCAGATGTCGAGCATGATCCGGATCTTCCGCGTGCTCGAGCTGCTCGCGGGGCTGGAGCAACTCGTTCCGCGCTCGACGCCGGGCCCGATGGCGCAACTGCAGGGCAAGGGTAGGCTCCGGCAGCGGGCGTCCGGCAGCCGACGTACGGTCGAGCCGGAAGAGCCCTGGACCTGGGGCGAAGACGAGTGAGCAGTGTTGCCGAGGTGCGGCTGTGGGGTCGACAGATCGGCGCGGTATCGCTCGCGGACGACGGCGACGTCGCAGCGTTCGAGTACGCCCCCCCGTTCGGCGCCAGCGAGATCGAGATCGCTCCCCTGGCCATGCCCCTGTCGAATCGCATCTATCGCTTCCCCGAGCTGGCGCGTGAGGCGTTTCACGGACTGCCCGGCCTGCTGGCGGATTCGCTGCCCGACCGTTTCGGCAACGCGCTGATCGACGCCTGGCTGGCCCGGCAAGGTCGAACGCCTGATTCGTTCAACGCGGTGGAGCGGTTGTGCTACACGGGCAGCCGCGGGATGGGCGCCCTCGAGTTCGTGCCGGCGACCGGGCCGCAGCCGTCGGACGTGCGACAGGTCCGCATCGACCAGCTCGTCGAGCTGGCCTCGGCCGTGTTGACGCAGCGCGAGGATCTGCAGACCTCGTTCACGGAGTCGCAGCGCGAGCGCGCCCTCGTCGACCTGTTGCGAGTCGGCACGTCGGCCGGCGGCGCTCGGGCCAAGGCGGTGATCGCCTGGAACCCGCAGACCGAGGAGGTTCGGTCGGGTCAGATCGAGGCCGGATCCGGCTTCGAGCACTGGTTGCTCAAGTTCGACGGGGTGCGCGGGAACCGGGACAAGGAGCTCGACGACCCCGTCGGCTACGGGGCCATCGAGTACGCCTACTACCTGATGGCGCGCGATTGCGGCATCGAGGTCAACGACTGCCGTCTGCTGGAGGAGCACGGCCGCCGTCACTTCATGACGCGGCGCTTCGACCGGTTGCCGGGAGGGCAGAAGCTGCACATGCAATCGTTGGGAGCGATGGCGCACTACGACTACAACCTGGCCGGCGCCTACAGCTACGAGCAGGCGCTGCTCGTGATTCGCCGGCTGGGGCTTCCCATGAGCGCCACCGAGCAGCAGTTCCGCCGCATGGTGTTCAACGTCGTCGCGCGCAATCAGGACGACCACGTCAAGAACATCGCGTTCCTGATGGACAAGTCCGGCAACTGGTCGCTCTCTCCGGCGTTCGACCTGACCTACAGCTTCAATCCGTCCGGACGCTGGACGGCGCAGCACCAGATGACGTTGAACGCGAAGCGCGACGGGTTCGACATGGACGACCTGAGGGCCTGCGCGCGGGCGGTGTCGATGAAGCGTGGGCGCGCCGAGACGATCGTCGGCGAGGTGCTCGAGACCGTTTCCCGCTGGCCGGAGTACGCCGAAGCAGCCGGCGTTCCGGGCGCCGTTCGTGATCGGATTCTCCGCGTGCTGCGATTGGAGCTGACGTGAAGCGCTACCTCCGATCCACATGGTGGCGGCGACGCCTGGCGATCTACGTCGGCAAGTACCGTCTCGAAGGAGCGGTGCTGATGGGCACGGCCGTGCTCGTCGGTTTCGCCGCGGGTGTGGGCGCCATCGTATTCCGCTGGCTGATCGACAGCGTGGCGTACCTCTGCTTCGACGTTCTCCCACGAATCACCGAGGGGGCGGGGGACCTACACCTCGTCCTGGCGCCGGCCCTGGGAGGGTTGCTCGTCGGACCGCTGGTCTGGTTCTTCGCCCGCGAAGCCAAGGGGCACGGCGTGCCGGAGGTGATGGCGGCGGTCGCGTTGCGCAAGGGCCGCATCCGTCCGGTCGTGGCGATCGTCAAGTCGCTGGCCTCGTCGCTCTCGATCGGTTCGGGGGGCTCGGTCGGTCGCGAGGGGCCGATCGTTCAGATCGGCTCGGCGTTGGGCTCCAGCGTCGGTCAGTGGTTGCGCCTGTCCAGCTCGCGCGTGCGCAACCTGGTCGCCTGCGGCGCCGCCGCCGGCGTCGCCGCGACGTTCAACGCGCCGATCGCGGGGGTGATCTTCGCCCTCGAGGTGATCCTCGGCGACTTCGGCGTGCGCTCGTTCGGCACGGTCGTCGTGGCCTCCGTCACGGCCAGCGTCGTGGGCCGCGCCGCATTCGGCGACGTCCCTGCGTTCGTGGTCCCCGAGTACGCGATCAACTCGTTGTGGGAGTTCCCGATGTACGTCGTGCTGGGCCTGGTCACCGCGCTGGTGGCCGTGTTCTACACACGTGCGATCTACTGGTCCGAGGACCTGTTCGATTCCTGGCGCGCGATTCCGGAGTGGGTCAAACCCGCGATCGGCGGCGCTGCGCTAGGGGCGATGGCGCTGTCCTATCGGTTCTTACCGGGGCTGGATTTCGAGTCGATTCCACAGGTCTACGGCGTGGGCTACGAGACGATCGAGGCCGCCTTGCACGGCGAGCTGGTGATCGTCGTCGTTCTGGCGCTGTTGCTGCTGAAGATCGTGGCCACGTCGCTCACCGTCGGCTCGGGCGGCTCGGGTGGCGTGTTCGCACCGGGCCTGTTCATCGGGGCGATGCTCGGCGGCGGCTACGGCCTCGTGATGCAGCAGCTGTTCCCGGGCCTACCCGGACCGCCGGGAGCCTACGCGCTGGTCGGCATGGGCGCGCTGTTCGCGGGGACGACGTTCGCCTCGCTGACGGCCGTGATCATCATGTTCGAGCTGACGGGCGACTACAAGATCATCCTGCCGTTGATGGCGACCGTCGTCGTCTCGACGCTGGTCAGCCGCTTCCTGATGAAGGGCGAATCGATCTACACGCTGAAGCTGACGCGGCGCGGTGTGCGCATTCGTCACGGACGCGACACCGATGTGCTGGAGGGCGTGCGCGTCGAGCATGCGATGACGCGCGACGTCAGCACGGTCACGCCGGCGACGCCGCTGTCCGAGGTCTCGACTCTGTTCCGCAAGACCAATCGGCACGCGTTCCCCGTGCTGGACGACGGCGGGGTGCTGTGCGGCATCGTCTCGCTGACCGACGTCCAGCGGGCGGAGGACCTCGAGGCGGCCCGCTTCGTCGTCGACGTCATGACGCCCACGCTGGTCACGTGCCATCCGGACGAGACGCTGGACGTGGTGCTGCGCAAGATGGGGCCGCGCGATCTCTCGCGCCTGCCCGTCGTCGCCCGGGACGATCCGCGGCGCCTGCTCGGAGTGATCCGGCGCAACGACCTCGTCCGGGCCTACAACCTGGCGCTCAGCCGGCGCCGCCGGACGGAGGACTGACCGCCGTGATCGCCAACGACTATTCGACGACGCTCAAGCTCGCCGCCGGATTCGGCCACTGCGACGTGACGGCGGAGGCCGTCGCCTGGCTGCAGGACTCCGGCGTCCGGACCGGAACGCTGACGCTGCAGATGGTCGGCTCGACGGGCGGTCTGACCACGATCGAGTACGAGCCCGGAGCCCTCGCCGACCTGCGTCGCGTCGTCGAGGAGCTCGCCCCGGGCGACGCGCACTACGAGCACAACGAGCGCTGGGGCGACGGCAACGGCTTCTCGCATGTCCGCTCGGCGCTGCTCAAGACGAGCCTCGCGTTGCCGATCGTCGACGGGCGGTTGCAGCTCGGGACCTGGCAGCAGATCGTAGCGATCAACTTCGACAATCGCGACCGCGAGCGCGAGCTGGTCGGGGTGATCCTGGGGCAATGACCGCGGCTGCGCGATCGAGAGCATCCTGTCCTTGTCCGGTGTGGCTTTTCCGGTAGATTCTCTCTGTCGCGAACAGGTCGCGTCGATGAGGAGGGTGCATGGCGAAGCTGGCGGCGCTGCTGATCGTGATTTCGAGCGCGGGCGTATCGATCGCGGGGGACGGTCTCCCGGTCTCCGTAAAGCACGTCGATGAGGACGCCGACAAGTGCGTCGTCGAGTTCGTCGACGAACCGCTGGGCGGATTCACCGCCGCCGTGCCGCACGGCCCACGCACGGTGATGGCGGTCATCGTCGACTTCGCCGACGAGACGGTCGCCAACACGTACAACGTCGCCGACCCGGTCGCGTTCGTCGCCGGGGTGCTGTACGACAACACCCGGAACACGGCGGGCGTGATCGCCGAGGCGTCGTTCGGGTTGACGACGCTGGTGTCGGACGCCGACGGCGACATGCTGCACGACATCTTCCACGTGACGATTCCCAGCAGCATCATCGGCGCCGAGTGCACCTATCACACGTGGTCCAACGAGGCGGATACGGAGCTGCAGGCCCTGGGCGTGGATCTCGGGTTGTATCAGCACCGGATGTACGTGCTGCCGAAGGTGAGCGGCGTGTGCAGTAGCTGGTCGGGGCGGGGGCAGCTCGGCTGCTCGAGCTCGTGCCGGACGTGGATGCGCACGACACGAGCGACGACGTACGCCCACGAGATCGGGCACAACCTGGGGCTGCACCACGCGTCGACCGACCCCGACAACGACGGCACGATCAATTCGGAGTACGGCGACCTGTCGGACATCATGGGATCGTCGTCGATCTGGCGGCAGTTCAACGGTCCGCACAAGGTGCAGATGGACTGGGTCCCGGCGGGGCAGATCGTGGACCTGTTCGGCGGTGGCATCTGGAACCTCACGCTCGAGGCGCTCGAGACCGACCCGGCGCTGGCCCAGTTCCCGCAGGTGGTCCGCATCTCGCGTCCCGACGTCCCGAACCGCCCGTACTACCTGTCCTATCGCGCCGCGGTGGGCTACGACTCGACGATGAGCTCGACGTACCTGAACCGCCTGCAGGTCCACAACTCGACGGGATTCAGTTCGCAGACGTTCTACATCACGGGCCTCGACGACCTGGCCGCCTACTCCGATCCGGTGGCGCACAACCTCGTCATCACGCAGCTGTCGCACGACGCGTCGACGGTGACGATCGAGATCGAGCGCGACGAGCCCGACATCGACATGGACGGTGTCGGCGAGACGCTGGACTGCGACGATCACGACGCCACCGTCTACCCCGGGGCGCCCGAGATCTGCGACCACAAGGACAACAACTGTGACGAGGTCGTCGACGAGGGGCTCGGCCCGTGCGACATCGACGGCGACGGTTTCGACGAGCTGATCGACTGCAACGACGACGACGACACGATCTACCCGGGGGCACAGGAGCTGTGCGACTACCGGGACAACAACTGCGACGGTTTCGCCGACGAGCCGGATTACGACGGCGACGGCATCGGTAATTGCAGCGACATCTGTCCCGACGACCCGACCAAGGGCGGGGCGGACGGCACGCAGGGCTTCTTCTGGTGCCCGTGCGGCGTCCCCGAGGATGTCGACAGCGACGGAGACAGCATCCCCGACTGCGCCGACAACTGCCCCGACGACCCGGATCACGGTGAGGCCGACACCGACGCGGACGGCATCCCCGACTGCTACGACCAGTGCCCCGAAGACCCCTCGAAGTGGAACATCTACATCTTCCGTCAGTGCCCGTGTGAGATCCCCGACGTCGATTCGGACGAGGACGGCGTGTACGACTGCTACGACCGCTGTCCCGGCGAGAACGACGGCGTCGACTTCGACATCGACGGCATGCCGGACTGCGCGGACCTGTGCCCGGCGGACCCGTGGAAGTTCGACCCCGGCGCGTGCGGCTGCGGCGAGGTCGAGCTGGATGACGACGTCGACCTCGTCTGCGACACGACCGACAACTGCCCGACCGTGCCCAACGCCACGCAGGCCGACCTCGACGGCGACGGTGTGGGAGCCGCCTGCGACTGCGGCCCGGGCGATCCCGGCAACGCCGAGCGAATCGGGCCGGCGACGGAGCTGAAATTCACCACTCCGACCGACCTCGAGTGGACCGCCCCGATCGACACGGGCGGCGGCGGTGTGTCGTACGACCTGCTGCGCAGTCCCGCTCCGTGGGACTTCACGTCGCCGGAGTGTCTCGCGGCCCAACAACCGACCCCCGCGGCGAGCGATGCCGCGACGCCCGCGGCGCTGTTCGCGTACCTCGTGCGCGTCAACGGAGTCTGCGGCGATCACCTGGGCCTGGCGCAGCCGGAATCCCGCCGGGTCGCGGGTGCATGCCCCTGATCAGCTACCCGACGGCTGCTGCCGAGCCTGGGCCGGATCGCTCAGCCGATCGAGGATCTCCTGCGGCCGTACCCGGATGCGCCAGTTCTCGGGGGCATGGAGCCAGACGACCTCTCCGTCGCGGTCGAGGATGAAGGTCGCGGGCCGCGCGATGTCGCCGGTCATGCCGCCGTTGACGTGCAGCACGTCGAACGCCTCGATCCACTTCGCGTCCGGGTCGGAGACGATGGGGAACTCGAGATCGTAGGCCTCGACGATCTCTGCCGACTCCTCGGGCGAGTCCATCGAGACGGCGACGATCTCGGCGTCGAGTGCGCGGAACTCGTCGATGCGTGTCTGCAGCCCGTGCAGCTCCGAGAGGCAGAACGGTCACCAGAAGCCGCGGTAAAACACGACGACCAGCCGGCGCCCGCGGTAATCGGCCAGCCGGACCGGCCTGCCGTCGTGATCGAGCAGCTCGACCGACGAGGCCGCTTCGAGATCCAGCCCCCGCTCGGGCGGCGGCGGCAGCATGTAGCTCCAGGAGAACAGGTAGAGGCAGAAGACCGTCGCCAGGGCTGCCGAGAACACCAACCCCGTCGGCCCCAGGCGCTTGCCGCGGCGCAGATCGTTCGGCGAGAACGCGCGCCACACACCGAGCGCCGACAGCCCGACGCCGATCAGCGTCAGCGGTAGGTTGAGCCACGGCACGTCGCGCAGCGCGGGGAACTGCGCGAAGAACATGAAGTAGCTCAGCACGGCCACGACGGTCACCAGCGGGCCGATCCACAGCAGGTGATTTCGACGCTTCTCTTGCACGGCGTCCATCCTACCGCTCACCACACGTGCGGGACCAACGCCTTGCGCTCCGGCGGATAGTCCGGGAACTTTTCGCGGTACCAGCGCAGGTGCGCCGCGGCGCGCGGCGCCAGGTTGGCCACGGTATAGAACGCGAAGGCCAGCGCGGCGGGGGACCAGGCCATCAGCGCGTAACCGCACCACTCGACGATCTCGCCGAAGTAGTTGGGGCACGCGACGCGGTCGTGCAGTCCACCGCGCGGGACCTTGTAGCCGGTCTCGCCGGGCTTGCGCAGTCGGAACAGCACGGAGTCCGCGCGAACGTTGATCGCCCAGCCGACGAGAAACACGACCGCGCCCGCCAGAAAACGCGGATCGCGCAACCACGCATCGCTGTAGCGCCCGACGTGCGAGATCCAGCGCGCGTTGACCCACGCGTTGAGCACGTTGAACGCGAGGGCGAGCAACGGAATCGCCAGCGCCATCGTCTTCCCCGAGGCGCGCATGCGAAACGGGTAGACGAACGTGCGGTGGAGGTAGTGAAACTGCCAGACGCCCAGCAGCACGAGAGGAACCAGTTCCGCGCGGTTCTCCCCCTGCGAGTAGACCCAGGCGAAGAACAGCACCGCGGGGCTCTCCATCACGATCCAGCCCAGCCGGCTCGGGATCTTCGGCCCCCAGCCGGCGCGTTCGTGCCGCCCGTAGGGCGCGGTCACGAGGACCAGGGCGATCCACGTCAGGGCGCCCAGGGCGAACACCGCAACGACGAGCCCGCGGTACAGCGGATCCTGCGCCACGATCAGCCGGCGGCCGGGCGCAGCAGGCCGTGCGGAAGTCGACCGGTCGCCACGTACCAGTCGAGCGTGTCGCGCACGGTCCGGTCGAGCGGGCGCGGGCTGAAACCGAGCTCGTCGCGAGCCTTGGTCGTGGCGATGTCGCGATTCCCGCGCAGGGCGCGCAGCGCCTCGCCCGTGTAGAGCGGCTCGCTGCCGCGAATCCGTCCGGCCGCCACGACGAACGGCGCGCCGATCCGCGCGAGCCACATCGGCGAGGTGATACGCGGCGGCGCGACACCCGTCTCTTCTTCGACCAGCGTGGCCAGCTCGCGCACGGTCGCGTGCCGGCCGCCGAGCAGGTAGTTCTCGCCGGTTCGTCCGAGGTCGCCTGCAGCGATGAGGCCGTCGCAGACGTCGCGCACGTCGACCCAGACGAAGCCGCCGTCGATCAGGCTGGGCAGCCTGCGCAGCGCCAGGTCCAGCAGCACCCTGCCCATGCGCGAGTCCTGGAAGTCGTTCGGTCCGATGATCCCGGTGGGATTGACGATCACGGCGTCGAGGCCGCGCTCGATCACCGCGCGCACCTCGCGCTCGCCGCGCGCCTTGGAGACGTCGTAGGCCGGGTGGCCCCCCCGCTCGTCGGCCCGACTCCGTTGCTCGTCCAGCGGCCGTCCGAGCGGCTCCTGGTCGAAGGCGTGGATCGAGCTGCAGTGAACGAGGCGGCCGACGCCGGCGTCGAGGGCGGCCTCGGCGACGTTGCGTGCGCCCCGGACGTTGATCGCGGGCACCGCTCCGCCCCGGTTGCCGTCGATCGAGATCAGCGCCGCCAGGTGGTAGACCCGCTCGGCGCCCTCGAACGCGGCGCGCAGGGACGGCGAATCGAGCACGTCGCCGTGGGCGTACTCGACGTCGAGGCCCTCGAGAGACTCGCTGCGCCGATGCACCAGCGCGCGCACCTCGTCCCCTCGATCCAGCAGCGCTCGAACCAGGTTCGCGCCGACGTGCCCCGAGGCACCGGTGACCACGACTCTCATGGGCCGGGGATGATAACAAACGCCGCGGAGTCCCGGGCGTGCCGATTCGTCTACAATCCGGTCGTGGAGGTCGATCCGTGAACGTCCCCGGAATCCGGTCCTACGTCCAGCATCCGCCCCAGGGCGACTACGACGCGATCGTGGTCGGCTCGGGTTTGAGCGGAATGGCCTGCGCCGCGCTGATGGCCAAGGAGGGCCGGCGCGCGCTGGTCCTCGAGCGACACTACACCGCCGGTGGGTTCACCCACGTCTTCCGTCGCGGCGACTACGAGTGGGACGTCGGGGTTCACTACATCGGCGACGTGAATCGCCCCGAGTCGATGCTGGCCCGGACGTTCCGCTACCTGACCGACGGCAAGCTTGAGTGGGCCGACATGGGAGAGGTGTACGACAGGATCATCTTCGGCGAGGAGCATTACGAACTGCACGCCGGCACCGAGGCGTTCGTCGCGAATCTGCAGGAGAGTTTTCCCGACGAGCGGGACCGTCGCGACATCGAGCGCTACACCGAGTTGATCCACGAGGTCAGCCGTGCGTATCGGCCGTACTCGGTCGAGAAGAGCCTGCCGGGGATCTTCTCCTTTCTGTTCGGCGGATTCATGCGACGGAAGTTCCTGAAGCAGGCCACGCGGACCACGCGCGACGTGCTGGAGGAGCAGGTCGGCAACCCGAAGCTGCGCGCGGTGCTGACCGGTCAGTACGGGGACTACGGTCTCCCGCCGGCCGAGAGCGCGTTCGGGATGCACGGCCTTCTTGCGAACCACTACGTGCGCGGAGCCGCCTACCCGGTCGGCGGCTCGTCCAGGATCGCGGAGACGATCGCCGAGGGGATCGACCGCGCCGGCGGCGCGATCCTGACCAAAGCCGAGGTGGAGCGCATCCTCGTCGAGGGCTCGACGGCGGTCGGCGTGCGGATGGCGGACGGCCGCGAGCTGCGCGCCCCGCTCGTCATCAGTTGCGCCGGGGTGGCCAACACCTACGGTCGGCTGATCGGCGACGAGGACCGAACCCGGCTCGGTCTGGCGGAGTTGCCGCGCAAGGTCGAGCCGTCGTGGTCGCACGTCGCGCTGTACCTCGGATTCCGCCGCTCGGCGGCGGACCTCGGGCTGCAGAAGACGAATCTGTGGATCTACCCCGACGACGGCTACGACCACGACGCCAACGTACGCAACTACCTCGAGAATCCGGACGGCGACTTCCCGGTCGTCTACGTCTCGTTTCCGTCGGCCAAGGACCCCGACTGGGAGCGGCGCTACCCCGGACGATCGACGGTCGACGTCATCACGCTGGCGCCCTACGACTGGTTCGCGCGCTGGGAGGGGACGCGCTGGCACAAGCGCGGCGAGGACTACGAGGCGTTCAAGCAGCGGTTGACCGATCGCCTGCTGGAGGTGCTGTACCGTCACGTACCGCAACTGCGCGGGCAGCTCGATCACTGCGAGATGTCCACCCCGCTATCGACGGCACACTTCGCCAACTACGGCCAGGGAGAGATCTACGGCCTGGCGCACACCCCGCAGCGCTTCGCGCAGCGCTTCCTGCGGCCGAAGACTCCCGTGCGCAACCTGTGGCTGACCGGGCAGGACATCCTCACCGCCGGGATCGCCGCCTCGGTGGCCAGCGGTGTACTGACGATGTCGGCGATCGGTCGAAAAAACTACTTCAAGCAGATTCGTGATTCCGAGTGCTGAAGGTTCCGGTGCCTCGAGCGAACGATCGGTTGCCGCGCAGGGGAGGACGCTTCCTGAAGTGGCTCGCGGGGCGGCTGCTGCGACTGGCGGGCTGGCGCATCGTCGGCGAATTGCCGAATGCCCCGAAGCTCGTGATGATCGTCGCGCCGCACACCTCGAACTGGGATTTCTACTTCGGCATCTGTGCCATCTTCCATCTGGACATGCGCGTGTCGTGGATCGGAAAGCACACGCTGTTTCGCTGGCCGTACGGGTGGTTCATGCGCGCGCTGGGCGGCACTCCGTTGCGCCGCGATCGCAGCGTCGGGCGCGTCGAGCAGATCGTCAAGTTACTGAACGAGCACGAGCAGTTCATCCTGGGCCTGGCGCCCGAAGGCACGCGTCGGCGTACCGAGCGCTGGAAGACGGGTTTCTACCACGTCGCACACCAGGCCGGCGTGCCGATCCTGTTGACTTACCTCGACTTCAAGCTCAAGCACATCGGACTCGGGCCGCTGAAGATGCCGACCGGTGACGTCGAGGCGGATCTGGCGCAGATCCAGGCCTACTACACCGACAAGCACGCCAAGAACCCGGACCAGTTCTGAGCGGTTACTCTTCCTGTCCGCAGGCGTTGACCGAGAACACCTTGTACACATAGGACTCGGCTGCGGGCGCCGCGTCCAGATCCTCGAACAGCGTGTCCGACGTCGTGCCGATCTCCGTCGCGTCGGAGAAGTCGTACTGCGTCCCGCGACGAATGACGTACTGCTCCGCACCCGTCACCGCAGCCCATTGCAGCCGCACGTGCGCGTGTCCCACGTGGCCGCCGGTCAGCGTCGATCCGACCGGCGCGGGTGCCGATTGCGCCGTGGTCTCGACCGCGGGCAGACGGACGGTGTTGCCGTCGTCGAGTCCCTCGCCCCCCGAGCACGACTCGTCGTTGCGTGCGCGCACCACGTACCACACCTCGACGTCCGTGGGAGCGCCCGCGTCGGTCCACGTCGTAGCGCTCAGTCCCGTTGCGACACGGTTGGAGACACCCGGAACGAAGCCGGCCGAGGTGCCGCGGTAGACGTCGTACGTCCCGTCGTTTCCGGTGCCCCACGCGGCGGCCGCCTGCCACGACAGCTCGAGGCCGCCGGGGCCGCAGGGAGCAGGATCGTGTACCGACTCCAGCCCGGCGAACCCGGGCCCGGCGCCGCACCCGCCGCACGCGGCTAGATCCGGAGCGGTCGCGTCCTTGACGACGACCTCGTCGATGTTCCAGCCGAACGATGTCGTCGGGGTGATGTTGCGCAGGTAGAACTCGAGCTGCACCGCCGCGCGGTCGTCGGCCCACGCGCTGATGTCGATGCGAGACTCGGTCCACTGCTCGAACTCGTAGAGCGGTCCGGTCAGGGTCTGCGCCACGCTGGACGTGCCGCCGCGGTGCACGCGGATTCGACCCTGATCGATCTGCTGCAGCCCGACGCGCCGCTGGACGACCAGCTCGAGATTGTGCCGGCCCAGCGTGCTGAACTCGGGCGAGAAGGCGCTCTCGTTGGCTGTCGATTCGTAGTTTCCGGGGATCGCGCCCTGGCCGGTCAGATCGTTGCCCAGGACAAAGTCCCCGCTGAACGCGAAGTCCGGATCGCCGCCGTTGGAGCCCAGGCCCTGCGGGGTCGCGCGCTCCCAGCTTCCGGCCAGCGTCCAGCCGGTGTCGGTCTCGAATCCGTCGCGGAACACCACGCCGCCGAGCTCGTTCAGGTTGAATGCCAGGATCGCGCCGCTGTTGCCGTCGCCGCGCGCGTCCTCGCCGCTCACGCGGAAGTGGACGCGTTCGCAGGAATCGAACGGAGAGATGTTCAGCGAGTGACTCGTGCGCAGCGTCGTGTCCTCCTCCAGGTCGCCCAGCGCGGGGGTCGAACCGAATTCCACGCGCGAGGTGGCCGGTTCGTCCGTCGCCCACTCGACGGTCGCCCGGTTGTCCAGGATGTTCGTCACGCGCACGTCGGAGATCTGCGGGCCGGCGCAGTCGGTCGACGAGATCGCCGTGGCGATACGGGCCTGGCCCGTCCCGTCGTCGGCATCGTGATAGGTCGCCGTGATCAGGTCGCCGGCCGACACGGTCAGCTTGCCGTCCCCGGCGGTCGCGGCGCCGTCGTCGAGCTGGATCGAGCCGGCGAAGCGCGTGTTGCGCGCCGAGATCTCGGTCAGCGTGATCCACTCGCCGACGATATCCGAGGTCGAGGTCAGCAGAACCGACACGTTCTCGACGACGGCCGGATCCGTGTCCAGGTCCAGATCGATGACGGTCACGTCCGCAGTCTCGTCGCAACCGTAGTCCTGCGAGCGATCCAGCTCGACCTGCCCGATGGTGCACGGCACCAGCCCGACGCCGGGCGAATCGACCAGCGTCACGATCTCGTGGTACGCGCCGGAGGCGTCGTCCACCGCGGTCTGGCCGACCGAGTCGGTCGATAAGACCTCGAAGCGGTACGGCGTGCACGAGGTCAGCTCGCCGAGCGTGATCGAGTGCGCCTGGACCAGGCTGCCCAGCGCCTCCTGTTCGTCGGGCGGAACGGTCTCGCCGTAGTGCACGACGCTGTTCGCCGGCTCGTCGGTGGTCCAGGTCACGCTGGCGGAGTCATCCTCCACCGCCTGCGTGGACACGTTCGAGATCAGCGGAGCGAAGCAGTCGGCCTGTGCGACGGCGGTCTTGAGGACATTGCTGCCGCCCTCGCCGTCGTCGGCGTCCACGTACTCGACGGCGAGCGAGTCTCCGTGGCTCACCTGGAGGACGCCGTCCGCGGCCGGCGATCCGGTCGCCGTCGCCACGACGCTGCGGAACACGCCGGAGTTCGCCGCGACCTCGCTCAGCGTGGCCGTGTCGCCGCCGGGCTCGGTGTCGCTGTCGATCGACAGTACGACCGTTCCCGCGTCGGCGAGATCGGAGTCGAACAGGCTGACCTGGATGCCGTTGCCGCAGGCGTAGGCGACGGCGTCCAGCGTCAACTGTCCGTCGGACGACTCGGCCGCGGCCACCGCCGCGTATGCGTTGAGCCGCCCGTGGCCGGTGTCCGGGTCCCAGCCCGGGTCGGCGATGTCGTCCGCGGTGTCCTGGATCAGCTGACGCACGAACGGTGCCGGCAGACCCGGGTTGCGGCTGAGGATCAGGGCCGCGACGCCCGCGACCTGCGGCGCGGCGAACGACGTGCCGTCGCTCTCGCCGTAGCCGTCACCGGGTTGCGTCGACAGCACGTCGCTGCCCGGAGCGACGATCTCGATCTCGGGGCCGAAGTTGGAATAGGACGCGCGCAGGTCGTCGTGGTCCGTGGCGCCGACCGCCATCACCTCCGGCTGTCGCGCCGGGAAGGCGACGGCGCCGGAGCTGTTGCCCGAGGCGCAGTCGATGAACACACCCCTGGTGTTGTACGCGTAGTCCAGCGCATCGCTGATCGCCTGAATCTCCGCGACGCCGAGGCTCAGCGTGATGATGTGAGCGCCGTTGTCCGCCGCATAGATCACCGCGTCGTCGATGACGTCGGAGTTGGGCGAGCCTCCGCCGACCGCCAGCGCCATCGCGCGGACGCCGCCCCCGCCGAAACCGCCCGCGATTCCCGCGATGCCCGTGCCGTTGTCGATGACCGCGTTGACGATCCCGGTCACGTGCGTCCCGTGATAGAACAGGCCGCGCGGATCGTTGTTGTCGTTGCCGAAGTCCCAGCCTTCCCAGTCGTCGACGAATCCGTTGCCGTCGTCGTCCTGACCGTTGTCGGGAGTCTCCCCCGCGTTGTGCCACGTGGTGGCCGCGAGGTCCTCGTGGTCGATGTCGGTCCCCGAGTCCAGCACCGCGACGACGATCGAAGAATGCCCGGCGGTCAAATCCCACGCCGCCTCGGCGTCGATGTCCGCCCCGGGTGTCCCGCCGGTTTGCCCCGTGTTGTTCAGCGCGTACTGGTCGGAGTACATCGGGTCGTTCGGAACGGCGCCGTAGGTTCCCAGCGTCGCCACCTCGGCGTAGCTCACCAGGCCCGTGGCGAAGACCGTCTCGCACCACGCCGCGACGTCCGGTGCGGCGGGGACCGCGAGGTCGACGATGCCCAGCTTGTTGGCGCGTAGGGGGCGAAGCGTGGCGAGATACCGATGCAGTGTCGGCATCTCCAGCGCTGCGCGAGCCAGCAACGCGTCCCAGCTGTCGACGCCCTCGGCCAGGCGCACCGAGATGCGTCCTTCCAGCACCGGGTAGAGCAGCCCGCGGTCTTCCTGATACAGCGCTCCGTCGACGCGCACCAGTTGCTGCGGGGACGCAGGGTCCCACTTGGCCAGCGGCACGGTTCGGTCTGTGTTCCGCTGCGCCTGCAGCACGTGGGCGGAGCGCCCGGGACCGGGCTCGGCGGCGACCGCCGAAACCGCGAGAGCGACGAAACACGCGGCGAGCCGAACGGAGGAGGAGACTGCGCGCATCGAACTACCTCGTCGTGGATACACGTCGCCGGGTACTCCGGCGTCGCAGTACCTTCACGTAATACCGCGTCCGGGCTCCGCCCGGCATCAGGTAAAACCCTGAGAAAGCGCTTATTGCGCGCCTGATGCTAACGGACGGCCACGCGGGCGTCGAGGACGTGTACGCCGTCGCTCGGAGGCAGTCGCACCGGATTGAGGTCGATCTCGACGATCTCCGGAGCCGAGAGCAGCAGCTCGGCGACCCGTTCCAGGAGATCCAGCAGCCCGTCCACGTCGACCGGCGGCCCGCCGCGTGCGCCGTGCAGCCGCGGCCGGATGCGCAGCGACTCGACGGCGCTCCTCATTGCGGCACGGGTCGCCGGAAGCGGCACGATGGAGACGTCCTGACGCAACTCGGTCCAGGTCCCGCCCTCGCCGACGACCAGCACGCATCCCTCGGCCGACGAACGACGCGCGCCGACCAGCAGCTCGACGCCCGAGGGTGCCTGTGGGCTGACCACGAGCGACCGCGCCGGCGTGCCCGCATCCGAGAGGCGCTGTACCAATGAGCCTGCCGTGTCCTGTAGCGTCGGGAGATCGGGGATGCCGAGCAGAACGGCGCCGGAATCGGTCTTGTGCAGCAGCCCCGGGCCGGAGGCCTTCAGCACGTAGGGCGGCTCGAGGCCTGCGACGCCTTCGAGAAACGACGTTCCGGTCGTGGCAACGTCCAGTACGGCCTGCGGCCAGCGCTCGACTCCCGCCGCCTCGAGACGGCGCGTGACCTCGGGCTCCGGCAGGAACGTGGCGGGGCCGTCCGGTGACGAGGCCGTCTCCGCGTCGCGACGCCCGACGTGCGGAGGCGGGTCGCCCTTCGCGTGCCGCTCGAGCCAGCGAGCCCGGCGTCCGAGCGCGGCCAGCGCCTGCGCCGCCCGCGCCGCGTCGTCCAGCAGCGGAACGCCGACCGCCGCGAGGGCGTTGACGGCTTCCGTCGAGGGGCGCGGCCCGAGCTGCACGACGACGAGCGGTACCGGCAGGCGTCGAGACGCGACGTGCGCGGCGATCGTCGTGGCCTGCTCGAGCGGCGTGATGCCCAGCGGGGGACCGATGACGAACAGCACGGCGTCGCTCGCCTCGTCGTCGAGCAGGATGTCGAGCGGCGGCAGCATCTCCGCCCCCTGGGCGGCCGCGAGCATGTCGACCGGCCCGGTCAACGCCGCCAGGTCGGGCAGCCGCTCGGCCAACCGCGCAGCGGCGTCCGGCCCGGTTCGCGCGACTTCGAGGCCGGCCGCGACCAGCGCGTCCACCGCGATCACGGCCGGACCGCCGGCGTTGCTGAGGACCGCGACGCGCTCGACGAAGGCCGGACCCATCCGGGACAGCGCAGCCCCGACCGCCACCAGCTCGTCGATCCCATCGACGCGCTCGACTCCGGCGCGCGCCAGCCACGCGCTCGCGGTGGCGTCCGGTGTCGCGAGTGCGGCAGTGTGTCCCGCGGCCGCGTTCGCTCCGCGGGCGCTGCGTCCGGTCTTCAGCGCGACCAGCGGAAGGTGTCGGCAGGCGCGGCGTGCCGCGGCCGCGAAGCGCTCGGGATCGCCCAGCCCTTCGAGGTGCAGCAGGATGACGTCGAGTTCCGTGTCTTCCGCCCACAGCGAGATCAGCTCCGCCGCGTCCACGTCGAGGCAGTTACCCACGGACGCGAGCCGTCCGACACGAACGCCGGCCTCGCGCGCTCTTTGCAACAGCGCGAGCCCCAGCGCGCCGGACTGGGAGATCAACGCCGCGCTGCCGGCCAGGTGATCGAGCTCGGCGAACGTCGCCTGCAGGCGTTGCGTCGCGCCGAGGTCGGCGACGCCGATGCAGTTCGGCCCGATGAGCCTGATCCCGGATGCCCGCGCCGCGTCCGAAAGGTCGGCCGCAAGTCCGCGCCCCGCTTCTCCCGTCTCGGTGAACCCCGCCGACAGGATGATCGCCCCGGCGACGCCCGCCTCGCCGAGCTGTCGCACCACCGCCGCGCACGCCGCCGCCGGAGTCGACACGATCGCCAGGTCGACCGGAGCGTCCGATCGAGAGACCGCCAGCTCGGCGAGCGAGGCGTGGCACTCGGTTCCGTCGATCGAAGCGGCCGTCGGGTGAATGACGGAGACGCGGAGGTCCGGGTTCGCCCGGCGTAGATTCGCCAGCACGTCGTTGCCGATCCCGCCCCTGCGGCTGGCCCCGACGATCGCCACGTGGCGTGGGTGCAGCGCTCTGCGCAGCTTCGATTCGGCCTGATCGGCGCGGTTCGTCATCCCGCGAATCCCCCTCGACGAGCGTCCGTCGTCCCATGATGCCACTCCGTTGGGTCGCCCAATGGGCCCAATGAGTCCCAAAAAGCCCACTCCCGGCCCCTGCCGGCGAGGGGCGACTTGACCCATGGCTCCTGAGGCCGATTGTTTCTGGGGAAGGGCTATTCGTATCAGCAGGGGTTCTCGTGAGGGACAAAGATCCACTGGGCTACTACGCCGTCCTGGGATTGAAGCCGAGTGCTTCCAACGAGGACATCAAACGGGCGTATGCCTCGGTTCGCATGGGCGCGTTGACGCTGGGCGAGAAGGTAGACGTCGAGACGGCGCGTGCCGCGTTCCAGACGCTGGCCAACGAGAGCAGTCGTGCCACCTACGACGGTCGCGACGGGGCATCTGTGTTTCGCCCCAGGAGCTGGGGCTGGCAGCAGTACGCCATGCTGGGCGGCACGCTGGGGATGATCGCGCTCATCGGGTTGCTGGCGTTTCCGCGCGGGATGGTCTCCGTGCGGGCCGTGTTCACGAACTTCGACGTCGGCGAGACGCTGTACCGGATCGAGACCCGCAACGTGCTCGGAACCGTAGTCCGCTACGAGAAACAACACCAGTTCCCCAACGGCTCGAGACGGTCGGCCTACGAGATCCAGCACGTATCCGGACTAGCGAACCAGTGGTATCCGGCGTCCGAGATCGACGGGCTCTACGGGGCCGCCCAGACCGTGACCGCAGCAGCGCCGCCGTCGCCCTGATCCGGCTCCGTAACCGGGTCCGCCGATTCTCGCCTATAATCGAAGGCGATGAAGAAGGATGAGAACTGCGTCCGCAAGGTCAACGGCGACATCGAGGCCCAGCAGATCAAGGCGTTCCTCGCGGCCCACGGCATCCCGTGCGAATTTCGCGGTGAGGCTCTGCGCATGACGCATGGCCTGACGCTGGACGGTCTGGGCGTCGTGCGGATCTGCGTCCCGCACTCGATGGTGGATGAGGCCCGCACGCTGCTGTCCCGCGCGGATGCCGGCGAGATGAAGCTACCGGATCATGCCGAGATCGACGGCGGCGACGAATGAGATGAGCGGACCGCAGCGCCGCCGAGTCGTCATTCTACTCGCCGTGCTGCTCGTGGCGAGTTTCGCGGCCCTGCGTCCCGACGCGATCGCGCGTGTCTGGGAGCGCGTAGCGCGGTTGATCGACATCCGCGGCGAACAGCCGATCGCCGCCGACCCGCCGATCCTCTCGGACTACGAGCTCTCGCAGCTCGACGACTGGGAACCGCAGCAGCAGGCGGAGCGCCTGCTGGAGCGGGCGATCAACAACTACGGGGGAGCCCGCGAGCAGATCGCAGATCGCATCGACGGCTGGCGCGGTCGTGTTCGGCTGGCCGGCGCACTCGAGACGCACTACGTGACCGCGCTGAACGCGAACGACCTTCGCATGCGAGCCGTCGCCGCGGAGATCTACCTCGCGGCGTACAACGTCCCCAAGACAGCGCAGCACGCGAGAGCGTTGATGGACCTGGCACGGCGTGAGGCCGAGACTCGCGCCACGTCGCTGTGGAAATTGGGGCTGCTCGCCGGCCGTGGCGTCACGCGCGACGAGAGCTTCGAGTTTCTACTGACGTTCCTGCACCACCCCGAGGAACAGGTGCGTCACTGGGCGACCGAGGGTCTCGGCGCCATCGGGATCGACCGCACGATCCCTCCGTTGCTCGAAGTGCTGCGGACCGACGAGTCTCCGACGGTGCGTGAGCGCGCGGCGTGTTCGCTGTCCTCTTCCGGCCTGCTCACCCGTCAACAACGGTTGAAGGCGTTTCCGGGTCTGCTGGAGCTGGCGCAGGACGAGAGCCTCGACGCGCAGACTCGCGGGTGGGTGTTCCAGGCGCTGGCTCACATCGCCGGAGTCCGGCTGCCGCAGGAGGTCGCGGCGTGGGAGGAGTGGTTCTGGACGCGCCCCGAGGCTCCGGAGGCGCTCGACCTCCTGCCGCACGAGGAGGGCGAGGCGGCGCTGGAAGCCCCACAGCTACTTGTGCCCGAACCCGATTCCGAGTTCAGCCACGTCCCACGGATGACGCGGCTGGACTGGCAAGCCGTCGAATCCGCGAAGAGCTACAACGTCGAGGTCGACTGTTTCAATTGCTGCGCGCGGGGCGAATGGTGCGCGGATCGCGGCACGACCTGGCGTTACACGACCGGGCTGACGCAGACGACGCACGGGTTCGAGTTCGTGGGCGCGCAGAGCGGTCGCTGGCGGGTGTGGGCCGTCGATGGCTACGGGAAAGCGGGTCCGGTTTCCCAGTGGCGCACGTTCGACTACCGGCGCTGATCCGTCATCAGGCGTAACCGTTCTTCGTCGGTCGGTCGCCGGACCCATCCGTGGTCCATCAGGAAGCGCCAGATCGCGACGGCCGCCAACTCGTGCCCCGTGGCCGAGGGGTGCAGGATGTCGGGTCCGAACGGCTGCTGGGCCTGCAGTTCGCGCAGCTCGATCGATTTCGCGACGATGTCGCGATACGGGTCGAGCAGGTCGAGCGTGGCGAGCCCGCGATCCTCGAACTCCGTCGTAAGCGATCGATGTAATGCCGTCAGCGGATAGGTCTCGAGATTCTCGAGCAGGGGGAAGATCGCCACGGCGATCGGAATCTCGTGTCGGGTCGACAGCGCGGCGATCCGGTCGGCATGGCGGCCGAAGCGTCGGCGTTGCTCGACCCCGTCGTGCAGCTCACGGTAGTAGGCCGCCGCGTCGTCGGTTGCGAACTGGGGGTCGTCCTCCAGCGCGAGCCGTTCCGGTGTCGCGTTCGTGCTCGAACGCGAGCGCACGAGGTAGCGCGCCAGCAGGAACGCGCGCGAGCGCTGCAACATCGAGCGTGACGCGCCATTGAGCAGGCTGCCCCCGCGACTCTCGGCGAGGTACTCGCGCTGGGCGTCCGGGATCGCGCGCAGCAGCAGGTCGATCTCCTGACTGTAGGCCTGTGCGTCGTTGAGGCAGTAGGCGTAGAGAATGACGTCCGGGCGGAACGCCAGCACCCGGGCCTCGATCGCCTCGGTCACCTGGCCCATGTTGTAGCCCGTGACGCCGAAGTTGAGCACCTCGTAGCGCGGATCGGCGGCGTAGACCCGCGTCAGCAATGCCTCCAGGCGGGCCGAGAACGTCTCCGCCGGGCCCACGCCGCTGCCGTAGGCGATCGAGTCGCCGACGACCGCGATGCGCAGCGTGCCGCCTGCCGGTGCGTCGGAGACGTCGGGGCCCCGCATGCCGTGCCGGTTGTGAACCGAAGATCCGTCGGGTGAGCCCGGCACGATCTCGTAGCCCAGCTTCTCGTTCTCGGTGAGCCGCAGGCCATAGCGCGGCACGGCGAGGATCTGCGGTCCCACGTCGAACACGCGGACGACGACCTCGACGAGAACGAGTCCTGTCGCGAGCGTTCCGAGAAACAGGCCGATGCGGGCGAGGTTTTTCATTGCGGGCGATTCACCGATTGCGTCACACTGGCGGCGCGAATGACGGGCCGTGTGGATCTTACAGGAGTTCCGGTGAAGAACAGTTCGCAGATCGAAAGGCCGACGAGGCTCGGCGCATGGCTCGTGGCCGCCGCGCTGCTCGCCTGCGCGCAGGCGTCGGCCGAACCGCGGACGTCGGAACGGTTGAAGCGGCTCCACGAGGACATTTCGGGAACGGTCGTGGTGCGGGACCTGTCCACGGGAGAGACCCACGTTTCGGATGCCGAGCGGGCGGAGCGCCGCTCTCCGCCGTACTCGACGTTCAAGATCTGGAACACGCTGTTCGCGTTGGATGCCGGCGTCGTGAGCGGCCCGCAGAGCGCAGTCGCCTGGGATCGCGAGAAGTACCCGGTCGAGGCCATGCGTAGCGCGGACCTCGCGCGCGACCAGACGCTCGAGAGCGCGTTTCGGGGCTCGGTGCTCTGGTACTACCGCGAGGTGGCGCAACGGATCGGCGCCTCGCGCATGCGCGACTACCTGGCGCGCGTCGACTACGGCGACCGGGACATGTCGTCCGGCATCGACGGCTTCTGGATCCGCGGGTCGTTGAAGATCTCTCCCTACGAACAGGTTGACCGGATCTCGTCGCTGCTGACCGACGGCTACGGGTTCTCGACGAGCGCGTTGGACGTACTGGAGCGGATCGCGTTCCGCGAGACGATCGGCGGGTGTCGGATCTACGGCAAGACCGGGGCGGGGCGGCCGCGCCCCGAGGATCACCTGCCGCGGTGGAAGGGCTGGTTCGTCGGCTGGGCCCGCTGCGACGAGCGGCTGGTGACGTTCGCCACGTTCCTCGAGACCGCCAGCTACGACGAGCTGAAGACGCGACGCTACGAGTTGTCGCTGCAGGCGCTCGGCGCGCTGGGGTTGATCGACGACAGGGTCGTGGCGGTCACGCTGGATGACTTACCCTTCGCCGGCGGGTCGGCCGGCATCGACGACGTGGCGGCCGCGACGGCGCGCATGCTCGACGCGCTGGATGAGCACGACGCGATCGCGTCGGCGTTCGTCACCGGATCGAACGTCCTGATCGAGGGGCAGATCGACGCCAGGGTGGGTCTGTTGCGCGATTGGCACGAGGCCGGACACGAGCTCGAGAACCACAGCTTCTCGCACCCGTCGTTCAATCGAACGGAGTCCGACGACTACCTGTCCGACGTGATGCTGGGGCAGCTCTTCCCGGACTGGGTGCAGAGCGACTCGGGGCGGCAGGTCCGCTTCTTTCGCGCTCCGTTCAATCACACCGGGCCGACGCCGGAGAAACGGAAGCGACTCGAGGCGTTCCTGACGTCTCGCGATCTCAGGCTGGCGCCGTTCACGGTCGAGCACTCGGACTACATCTTCAACGCCCTGTACGCCCGGGCCCGGAAGAGCGGGGATCGCGAGGCGATGCTCGAGATCGGTGAAGCGTACCTGGCGCAGCTCGACGTTGCGTTCTCGTTTGCCGAGGAGCTTTCTCGCGAGACGTTCGGACGCGAGATCCCGCAAGTGCTTCTCATTCACGCCAACGCGATCAACGGCGACTATCTCGGCGCGATGCTGAGTCGCCTGGCCGAGCGCGGCTACCGCTTCGAGACGTTGGACAGGGTCGTCCGCGACCCGGCGTACGACACGCTCGACGCCTACCCCGGCAAGTACGGAATCTCCTGGCTGCATCGCTGGAGGGTGGGGCTGGAGCTGGAAGACCGGCGCCGCGACGAGCCCGACCCGCCCGCCTGGGTCCTCGAGCGGTACCGCGAGGCGCAGCAATAGACCGGCGTCGGCACTCTCGGGGTGGCGGTTGACAGTCGATTGATATGACCCTAGTATAATGACCAGGGTTATTTGATGGAATCTAGCGTTTCCAAATCCAAGTTCAAGGCCCGGGCGCTCGAGTACTTTCGGACCGTGCAGCGAACGGGGAAGCCGCTGATCGTGACCGATCACGGCAAGCCGGTGCTGAAGATCGTGCCCTATCGCGAAGACCCCGATGCGGCGTTCCTCGAGTTGCGGGAGAGCGTCGTACGCTACGACGCCCCCACGGAGCCGGTCGGAGCCGACTGGGAATCCGTGGGTTGATCGTCCTCGACACGCATGTCTGGGTCTGGTGGGTCTCCGGCACGCAACGGCTTCCGAAGAAGGTTCAGGATTCTCTGGCCGACCATCGCGCGCAGGGGACGATCCGGGTCTCGTCCATCTCCGTCTGGGAGGTCGCTCAACTCGTCGAACGAAAACGCCTCGAGCTGACAATGGACACCGAGGACTGGGTTGCCCGATCCGAGGCGCTTCCATTCCTCGGCTTCGTCCCGGTCGACAACCGCATCGCGCTCCGCTCCACGCGCCTCCCCGACGGACTCCATGCCGACCCGGCGGATCGCATCATCGTGGCGACCGCGCTCACGCTAGGCGCGAAGCTGATCACCAAGGACGACCGGCTGCGGAAGTACGCTTACGTCGAAACGCTGTGGTGAATCGGGGTCAGGCTCTTGTCCGCCGCTCGGTCATGACGACCGAGCGGCGAACGAAGGCCTGACCCCTTCTAGCCTCCGAACCTCCCTGGCTCCTCGCTCACGGGCACGGCGCGGTGTTGGGCCTCTCCGCCCCGGCACCGTTGCGCCCCATCGAACCCTCGCCGCTGGAGCTCTTGCCGGTCACCAGGTAGTGGCTGACCTCTCCGGACGGCGGGTTGCCGGGCTCGAGCAGCTCCGCGGCAGCCAATCCGGGCCGGTAACACGAGCCGTACGCGTCGGCCAGACCGTCGCCGTCGGAATCCGTGAGCCTCGGTGCAGTGAGCTTGTACACGTTGTAGGACACCGCGCAGGGCAGTCCCAGCCATCGCATGCGGCCCTTGGAAGGCCACTCCACTCCGCCGACCATTCCGGGAGCGACGGTGGGGCAGGGCCTGCACTCGCAGTTGTCGGTCAGGGAGACGCAGCGCTCGTTCGGCGGACAGGAACCGTCGCACTCGGGAGTCAGCGTGTCCTCGCAGAGCGGCGGCTCGAGCGGCGCACAGAAGCACGGGCCTCCGGCCGGATCGGGCGTGCAGTAGTCACCCGCGACCGTACAGTCGCCGTCGCACACCGCCGGATCGGTCTGATCGCAGGGCACGAAGTCAGGCACGCACTCGCAGATGTCCGGGTTGACCGGGACCAGCGTCATGCGCCCCGCGCCGTTGGTCTGGGGTTGGAACGGACCGCCGTTGATCGACAGCTCGGTGAAGACGTCGAAGAAGCTGTCGATCTGCCACAGGCCGCCGCCGAGATCGGTGATCGTCGTCTGACCCGGCGAGACCAGGCTCGGGCTCTCGCGGATCTCGACCGGGATGCCTCCCGCGAGACCCGAGAGGGACATCGACAGGATCTCGGTCTGGAACGTACCGGTTGTGTTGCCGGTCTTGCCGTAGGTCACGATCGTCACCGGCCCCGAGAGGGTCACCGGCACGGGGCCGCCGCCCAGGTCGACCTCTCCGTCGACGGTCGAGTCGAAGGTCTCGAGCTCGTTGCCGCTGCCGTCGTCGGTGCGGTTCACGTTCCTGAAGCACTTGTGGGCCGGATCGCTGAAGTCGACGCCGCCGGGGAACCTGGCGTGCAGGTCCTGCCCCTCGTACTGGCTGACGATCTGCACGCACTCGGGATCCGCAGGCTCGGATTCCGGCGGCAGGCTCGGATCCGGCAGCACGACGACCCCGGAGTTCCCGGTCTCGCAGTGCGTGTTGGCCGGACAGTCCCCGTCACAGACCGGGAAGGTGTCCTCGCACGGCACCGGAGGCGGCGCGCAGAAGCACGGGCCACCCAGCGAATCGAGGGTGCAGATGTCGCCCGCGATCGGGCAATCGCCGTCGCAGACGGCCGGGTCGCTCAGGTCGCACGGCACCTGAGTCGATATGCACTCGCACGCTCCGGGATCGACCGGGACGAGGTTCATGCGCCCGGGCTCGTTGACCTGGGGCTCGAACGGTCCGCCGGCGACCGACAGCTCGGTGAAAACATCGAAGAAGCTGTCGATCTGCCACTGCCCGCCGCCGAGGTCGGTGATCGTCGTCTGCCCCGGCGAGGGCAGGCTCGGGCTCTCGCGGATCTCGATCGGAATGCCTCCCGCGTCTCCCGTGAGGGACATCGACAGGATCTCGGTCTGGAAGGTGCCGGTCGTGTTGCCGGTCTTGCCGTAGGTCACGATCGTCACCGGCCCGGACAGCGTCACGGGCTGCGGCCCGCCGCCCAGGTCGACCTCTCCCTCCACGGTCGAGTCGAAGGTCTCGATCTCGTTGCCGTTGCCGTCATCTTGAACCTGGACGTTCTGGAAGCACTTGTGTTGCGGATCGCTGAAGTCGATCCCGCCGGGGAACAGGGCGTGGACGTCCTGCCCCTCGTACATGCTGACGATGCGGTCGCACTCCGGCGGGTTCGGCTCGGGCGGAAGGTCGGGCGTGGGCAGGACGACGGCGCTCGTCGTCATCGGTTCACACACGGAGTTCGCCGGGCAGTCGCCGTTGCATTCGGGGAACGGGCCCTGCTCGCAGAGCAGGGGCACGCAGGTGCACGCAGCGCCCACCGCGTCGATCAGGCAGACCTGGCCCGGAGGGCAATCGCCCAGACACTCGGGGGCGTCGCTCGCGCTACAGACGGGTTGATTGACGGAGTGGTTCGCCGAGACGAGATTCGCGACGACCGTCGCGCCGGAGCAGGAGCCGCCGGGACAATTCAGGTCGTTGATGCACGGGCTGCCGTCGTTCGGCCCTCCGGCGCAGACGCCCTCACTGGTCAGCGGCAGGCACAGGCCGGTCGGATGGTGATAGCTCGCCGAGGGCGGCAGACAGTCGATCAGCGCCCCGATCCTCAATGTCGTCTGGTTGTACAGCGGACCTCCGGCGACGCCGGAGATCTCGAAGAAGGTGTCGAAGAAGCTATCGGCGACCGACGGATCGGGAGTCGCCAGATCCTCGGCGACGGCGCCCAGCGATTGCTGGAGCGGCAACGCCGACGGTCCGCCGGCACCGATCACCATGGTCACGATGCCGTCGGTGAGGCAGAGCGAGATGATCTCGGTGTCGATCACGTCCAGTCCCGGACCCGTCGGGTGCCCGTCGAGCGGGCTGGTGCCGGGGAAGCTCACCGAGTCGTCGATCGGGCCGAGGCTCTTCTCGACGTGCAACAGGTGATCGGGGGCCGGGCAGGGGCCGAGGACCAGATTGATGTCGCGCACGCAGTCGTTGTCGAGGTCGACGCCGACCACGGCTCCGTTGTCGGCGACCAGGTCGGTTCCCACCGGTGGGAACGGGCCGCAGGCGTCGACGAAATGCGCTCCGGGGCCGCACTGCGAGCAGGCCTCGCCGATCCCTTCACAACGACACGAGCCGCTGGCAGCGTCGGGTGCGCAGGTCTCGTCGGGCCCGCAATCACCGTCGCAGATCGGGAACTGACCCTGATCGCAGGGGACGCCCACCTGGGCCGCCGCGGATCCACTGCAAAGGATCAGCACGACCGTCAACAGCGCCAGGCTGCGTAGAATATGGCTCCATCCGGTCCGGAGACCTTCGTTCAACATCGCGACACCTCTTCTCTTGCTGGCGAGCATCGAGTCAACACCGGACAGCTCGTGCTGCGTGACTCAGCGGGACGAGAAACACGCGTCCCCGAGTCCGATCGTGGAGTCGGAAGGTCCGCATGAACTGCGTTGTGTTCACTGTGTGCCCAGGGCCGAATATCTCGGCGTTCTTCTCCCCCTGGCTCGTCTTATTGCTCGCTTCTACAGGGGTCGCGAGGCGGACTCAACTCCTCTAATGGATGGTGATTATCTCTATTGGTCCTTTTGGGGCTTTCTAAAGTTGACCCAGTCTCTGGACTCGCTCGAGGACGGCCTTCGCCGTGGCGGACAGGCCGTCCGGGGCGAGCGCGCGCTCGATGCGGCGCGCCTCGAGTTGGCGCGCGAACAGCCGGTCCCGCTCGTCCGCCGACAGATCGGCCCAGTCGGGAGACGGTTGCAGACGTCCGTGCGCGTCGGACTCGCGGAACGGGCTGGCCGCGGCCTCGAGCAGCAGATCGGGTTCGTCCCTGCGGTCGTGCGGGCTCATGTCGACAGCTCCTCGACGCGCACGCCGCGGCCCTCGAGGCACTTACGCAGAAGCTTGCGCGCGCGGACGATGTTCTGCAGGAACGTGTTGCGCCGCATGTCGAGGCCCGCGGCCAGGTCGCGATCGTCGCCGCCGCCGAGTCTCGCCAGCAGGGCGGTCCGGGGTTTGTCGGGGAGCTTCTGTACGCAGAACGCGATCGCCTTGCGCAGGACCGGGTCCGAGGGCTCGGCGTCGAGGCGGCCCGGCTCGAGGTGCACCTCGGCGTCCTCGAGCTGCTCGGGCACCTCGCGGCCGAAGCGGCGCGTCTCGGAGATCGCCAGGTTGCGCACCAGCCGCAGCGCCATGCGCAGCGAGGCGTTCTCTCCCTCGAGCTCCTTCGTCGGGGCGAGACGCCACATGCGCAGCAGGCCCTCCTGCAAGACGGACTCCGTGTCGACGACGCGCGCGAACGAGCGCAAACTGCGGCGCAGGGGAAGCTCGCACAGCTTGACCCAGGCGGAAAAGCCGTGGTGGCTTCCCGCCCGGGTCGTTTCCCATGCTCGGTCGAGGTCGTTCACGGTCTTCCTAGAGGTCGCTACTGACGGCCAACCGATACTGCTTGCCGCCGGCAACCCACGTGACGGTCGCCGGCCCCCGAGGCCAGCCGACGAGTCGCTTGCGCAGCAGGACCATGCGCACCGTCAAGCCCGCGACGTGAGGCCCGCTCGCGCTACTGGCCTTCTCATCGAGCCGGGCGACCAGCGGTTTTCCTGCGCCGGTCACCATGAGCTTCACGTCGACCCCCGGTAGCTCGAAGTCGTCGTGCGGCGTTTCGAACTCCAGCACCCACCTACGGCCCTCCGACCGCACGAGCCGCGCGTCGAGCACGAGCATGCCCGACGCCCCCATCCCCCGAACGCCGACGCGACGCGCGTCAATCGTCTGGGAAGCATCGAATCGTTCGGGCATCGATCCGATCAGGGTCGGCGCGCAGAGGGACCTCTGATCCAGGCAGATCCCGGTGGGCATCAACCCAACGTCGTGGGCCGAGACGCCGACCGGCAGCTCCACCTCGAGCTTCCGGCGACGCCGCGGCTGCTTCGGGTCGACGCTGGGCTCGTCGGCGACCGCGACCAGGCTCGTGCGCCGGGTGGCGATGCGGTGCCGCAGGCCGAGCGCCTCGATGCGCGCGTCCACATCTTCGCCCGCCGCGGCCAGCGTCTCCTGCTCCTCGACCGCCTCGCGGCCGAACAGCGCCCCCAGCGGGATCGGTGTCGCTGTCGTCTGCGGCGTGAGCTTGTCGACTTGCAGGCTTCGGCGCCACAGCCCGTCCGGCATCATTCCGGATGCCTTCACCGTTCCACCGTTCGGATCGAGCTCGACGGTGAGGACGATCGGCTGGCCCGCGAGGACGTCGCGCGGCCGCTGCGGAGCGACCTCGCGCACGGCGGTGCCGCTCACGCCGAGCTCCGTCAGCACGGGATCGACGGTCGCGGCCAGCAGGCGGTCCGCGGCCAGCTGCGGCGTCTCGCCGTTCTCGACGAACAGCTCGACGCCCCGCCCGGCGCGCGCGACGCCGCGCGTCAGACTGCGGTTCGGAGCGCTGCCGACGCCGACCGCGTGCACGCGGCAACGGTCCTGCAGCCCGTCGAGCACGTTGCGCACGACCTCGTTCTCGAAGCCGATATAGCCGTCGGTCATCAAGATGACCTGCCGTTGCGACTCGGGGCCCAGCGGCTTCAGCGCATCGCGGAGGGCGCCGGCCATCTCGGTGCCGCCTCCCGCGGACAGCGCCTCGACCGCTTGCTTGGCCCGGCGCACGTTGTTCGCGCCACCGGCGCAGAGAGTGGGAGTCAGGTGCTCGACGCGGTTCGAGAACGCGAGGACCTCGAAGCGGTCGTTCGCGTTCAGGCTGTCCAGCAACGACAGCACCAGCTGCTTGCTGCACTCGAGCGGCCAGCCGCTCATCGATCCGCTGGCGTCGAGCAGGATCGTCAGGTCGCGGGCCCACGTCCGCTGGGGGGCCGCCGGGGGAGTGATCGTCAACAGCCCGTAGCGGCCGTCGTCGCCGTCGAGCCCACGCCCCTCGACCAGCCGCATGCCGACGTCGGGCTGCGCGGCGCGCCACTGGACGACGAGGTCGCGATCCAGCCGAGGCGTCTCGGCGAGCGATACGTGGGCCCCCGCCTCCGCCCCGGCGGTCGCCAGCAGATGGCTCGGCGATCCGGCGGCGAGGGCCGCGGGGTCGCCGTCGGCGAGCGTGAGGTCCAGCTCGAGCGTCGCGGGTGTTCCGGCGCCGTCCGCACGCGGTGCGTCGAGCTGCTCCGCGTCGGTCACGCGGCCGGGTTCGCCGTGGTAGCGCACGCCGACGACCGACGGGAAGCGGTATTCCCACGACGGGCCGCGTTCTTCCCCGGTCAGGAAGGCCAGCGGCTGCAGCACGCGGATCTCGACCGTGGCCGCCTCGCCCGCGGGGATGTTGCCCAGCTTCTGCATGAACGTATCCGGACGATGTTGTTCCAGCAGCCCGGCCGTCCGGCCCTGCTCGAGCGCTTCTCGGTATTCCTGCTTCGCGTTCTCGACGGTCTCGACGCGGCCGGTGATCACGCGCTCGCCCAGCGTGATCGTGTAGCCGACGACGGCCGCGTCCGCCGGAAGCGGCATCGTGTACAGCACCTCGAGCGCCTCGTCGTACGGGTTCTCGTAGCGCTGGGTCAGCTCGGTCTCGGCGATCCCGCCCTCGGCACGCGAGCGCAGCGCCGCCGAACGCAGCGGGAACGTCCTGCCGTCCACCGTCACCAGGCCCGAGGCCTCGCCGGATTGTCGGATCGTCTCTGCCATCGTGGGTTGCATCATCTTAGGGCACATCTCGTCAGCCTCCTTGGTTCGAACGGGCCGGGCGGCGGCGCGTTCACGGGGCCAACGCCGGGAGACGCGATCCTGTGACACCCGTTTCGAAAAAAAAGAACCCGACGGCGCAAGTCGTTCACCCCACGTGACTTGCATAAGACCTTCAGGGTAGTCTTTTCGTCTAGAGCGGGTCCGGCGCGGTGGCCATACTGGGATTCACGTTCGTTCTTCAATCCATCCCAGAGGTACCGGTCATGCTGATACTGATCTCAGACGCTTTTGGTCCCGATCTTCCCGACCGTCTCGCCCGCTTCGGCGAGGTGACCCGCGACAAGGACCGGCTGCCCGAGGCCGAGATCGTCCTGGTGCGCAGCAAGACCAAGTGCAAGCGGGATTACATCGATTCGGCGACGAATCTGAAGATGATCATCCGCGGCGGCGTGGGCATGGACAACATCGACATCCCCTACGCCGAGTCCAAGGGCATCCGCTGCATGAACACGGCGGAGGCGTCGACGACGGCGGTGGCCGAGCTCGCCTTCGCGCTGATGATCGCGCTGCCGAACAAAGTGAATCGTGCGGACGCCTCGATGCGCAAGGGCGAGTGGATCAAGAAGGAGCTGAAACGCACCGAGCTTCACGGAAAGACGCTGGGGATCCTCGGTCTCGGGCGCATCGGCCTGTCGCTGGCCGTGCGCGCGCGGGCGTTCAAGATGAACGTCGTCGGCTGGCACCCGGACGTCTACTTCACCGACTGGGCCGAGATCTGCCCCACGCTGGAGGAGGTGCTGCAGCAGTCGGACTATGTCTCGATCCACATGCCGCTGCTCGACGACACGAGGGGACTGATCAACAGGGACACGCTGAAACACTTCAAGGACGGGGCCTATCTGGTCAACACGGCGCGCGGCAGGATCATCGTCGAGGAAGATGTGGTCGAGGCCTTGAACAGCGGCAAGCTGGCGGGCTACGCTACCGATGTCTGGAACTCGGATCCGCCGGAGCCGTCGCCGCTATTCGAGGCTCCGAACACGGTGTTCACGCCCCACATCGGAGCGTCCACGCAAGAGAACATGAGCCGTATCGGCACCATCATCGAGCGCCTGCTCGAGGACTATCAGGCCTGAGCCGAGGGGAGATCGACGATGACGAAACGTGTATTCAATTTCAATCCCGGGCCCTCGACGCTGCCGCTGTCGGTACTCGAGAAGATCCAGGGCGAACTGCTCGACTATCGCGGCTCGGGCATGTCGATCATGGAGAGCTCGCACCGGTCGCCCCAGTACGACGAGGTCAACGAGAGCGCCATGGCGCTGACGCGCGAGCTGTTCGGTCTATCGGACGACTATCACGTCCTGTTCCTGACCGGAGGCGCCTCGCAGCAGTTCGCGATGATCCCGATGAACTTCCTGAAGCAGGGGCAGACCGCCTCGTACGTCGACACCGGAACCTGGTCGGCCAAGGCGATCAAGGAGGCTCAGGTCATCGGCGAGACGCACGTCGCGTTCTCCGGTAAGGCGGGTGAGTACAAACACATCCCGGTCGACGACGAGCTGGATGTGCCCGCCAACGCGGCGTACCTGCACATCACGACGAACAACACGATCAAGGGCACGCAGTTCCACCACACGCCGAAGGTCGGCGTCCCGCTGATCGCCGACATGTCGTCGGACATCGGTTCGATGCAGCGCGATCATGCGCGCTACTCGATGATCTACGCCGGCGCGCAGAAGAACCTGGGCTCCGCCGGTGTGACGCTGGTCGCGATGCGCGACGAGCTGCTGCAACAGTCGAACGACTCGCTGCCCACGGTACTGAACTACAAGACCCAGGCCGGCAAGAAGTCGCTGTACAACACGCCGCCGTCGTTCCCGATTTACGTGATGAACCTGGTGCTCGAGTGGATCAAGGAGCAAGGCGGCGTCGCGGCCGTCGAGAAGGTCAACGCGCAGAAGAAGGACCTGATCTACGGGATGATCGACGAGCACCCGAACTTCTTCAAGGGCACCGTCGAGGAGGCCGGCCGTTCGTGGATGAACATCACGCTGCGGCTGCCGAACGAAGAGCTGGAGAAGAAGTTCATCGCCGAGGCCAAGGAGGCTGGGCTGATCGGGCTCAAGGGGCACCGCAGCGTCGGCGGGGTCCGCATCTCGTTGTACAACGCGATGCCGCTGGCGGGCGCGCAGGCCGCCCGCGACTTCATGCAGGAGTTCATGTCTCGGGTGTGAAGCCTTGCGCCAGATCGTAGAGCTCGAATAGCGCCTCCCGCACGTTGCCGCGGTGCTTGCGGAACAGCGTCTCCGCGCGTCCCGTGAGCCCGGGGTTGGAGCTGAGTTCGCGAACCAGTCGATGGAGAAGCTCGGGATTGGTCTTGCATCGAACGAGCACGGGCAGGCCTCGAGTCCGATGACCCGCGCAGATCAAGCCTCCGCGTAGGCCTGCCCGTCGAATGCTGCGCCAGGCGAGAGACGGAAGGCGGTCGACACGATCGACGCAAACGATGTCGTCCGTCCGGCTCCGCATGACCGACTCGAGAACTTCGTCGGCGCTCGCGTCCAGCTCGACGCGATGAAAACGAACGCGGGTTCGTTTGGCCCTCAGTTGTTCGGCCAGGGTGCGCAACAGCGTGCTCTTGCCGGACCCCATGGGCCCGACGATCGATGCGCGATAGTCGAGTCGAGCGAGGCGCAGGCGCAGGTCGGCCCATGTCGTCCCGATCGGAACGTACTGCAGCGATTGCGTCAGGCTCGAGCGGAACGGATTGTCGCAGGGGCGCACGAGGCGATTCCGCTCAGGACTCTGCGACGACCGCATCGGGGTCCAGGACCAGGTCGACTCGAACGGCGTTGCGGTGTCTGTGCGCGACCAGTTCGACGGCCCACAGGATCGACACGTAACGGCCATGATGCGAGTACGGGCCCTCCGGCAGCCGTAGACTGAACTCGTGCGAGCCTTCCGCATGCGGTCGTGTCACGGTACGGCGATCGACCGTCTCCGTGTCGCGGTCGCCCTTGCCGTCCGTGTACCACAGAAGCCGGACCTCGAGCCAGTCGGCCTCTTTCCTCAGCGTCCAGTGGGCGGATCCTGACACGGTCTCTCCCGGTCGGAACGCGGTTCTCGAGTCTCGGATGCGGATGTACGAGTCCTTCATGGCGCGATCTCCTGGATCGCGCGAGGGCGTATGGTGATGCGGGCGTCCTGCGTCAGATCGGGAAGCCACGGTGCATCACTCTTCACGCGGATCGTCCAGAAGATCTCGTTGGACGAACCCTCGAAGGAGTGCATGAAATCGCGAGGAATCGCGATGGCGGTCCGGCCGCGCCGGATCGAGTGGCGATCCTGCTTCTCGACGATTGGGCGCGAACAGAACTCGTGGGACCAGGTGCTGGTCGACGACCCCTTCTCGCTGCGCGCTTTCCCCGTGCCGACCAGCGTGACGGACAGGCGACCCGGTTGAATCATCTGTTCGTCGACCTCCCAGCTCAACTCCAGTGTCTCTCCCAGCCGAACGGACGTTACGCTCAGTCGAAGTCGGGGGACCGCTCGCAATCGACCCAGTAGCATGAATGCGAGAACCGGAGCCGCGGCGGAGACGACCACGCCGAGCACGGTCGCGGGGGTGCTCCACTGAATCTTGATGCCCCAGAACAGGCCGAAGGCTCCCGCCGCAATGCACGGCGCCAGGATCCAACCCGGAAGCCGAACGCTGAATTGCTCCGTGTCGCCTGCGTCGATCCGCGGCTCGACCGCGGACGAGCTCGCCTTGCTGTGGCTTCGAACGGTCGATCGGAGTTGTACGAGCCCCAGGCCGATGAAGACGAGCGGGACGATCCACTGGCTCCCTTCGGGTCTCCAGACGCTTATGAGTCGATACACGCCGAAGGCGACGAAGACCAGCGGTATCAGGATGGCGAGGGCGGGGTAGGACGAGGGCGTCCGCTTGCGGCCCGAGATCGGCTTGTTCGACATAGGCTGCCCTCCACGAGCCCATGATAGGCCGAACGTCACGAGAACCCGTGGCGATTCGGGCGACCGGACGGGGACAACCCGGAACTCCTGGCGCACCGGCATCGAGTTGGGTAACCCTAGTAGGTATGTCCGAGATCGGAGCCAAGGCCGGTTCGTTCTGGAGCTCGCCGCGTCGGCTGTTGCTTGCCGGCGTCGGCGTGGTCTGCGTGGCGCTCGCTTTCGTCGGTGTGTTCTTGCCCGGTCTGCCGACGACCATCTTCCTCATCGCGGCCTCCTACCTGTTCGCCCGCAGCTTCCCGCGACTCGAGGAACGGTTCTTCCGGATACGCGTCTTTCGTCCTTTCCTGCCCTTCGTACGCGGCGATCGCCCGCTGCCGCTTCGCGCGCGGATCACCGCGTTGATCGTGATGTGGGTTGCGGTCGCGATCAGCCTGACCACCCTGGCCGCCGGCGATCGGCTGGGGCCGTGGCTCGGCGTCGCGATCCCCGCTGCGGCGTTGATCGGTTCCTACTTCATCCTGACGTTTCGCAAGTCGCGGCGCATGGGCCCCGAACCCACGGCGACGCCGGCGCGGGAAGGGGAGGAGCGCAGCGTCCAGGCTTTCGTTGCCGATCGGGGTAGGTCGGCGTAGGTTTCCGGTCGTGCCGAAGCCAGTCGCCATCGCCGTCATCGCCGTTCTCGCTCTTGCGCCGGCCGCGGCGGAGACCGAGGGCTGGGCCGCGAAGCTCGGTCCGTTCCTGAAACGGGTCGCGACGGGAACGTCGCGCACGCAGGACGGCAGCGAGGAGTTGCTGCGCGCCGGGTCGGCGGAAGCGCTGCGCACCCTGCCCGCCTTCGTTCGCGTCGATACCGCCGACGGCGAGGCGTGGATTCGCGTAGCGGGCCGGCTCGCCCCGACCGCACCCGACGGGGAGGCCCTGCGCCGACTGCTCGAGGCACGCGGAGCGGAGCTGCTCGGTCGAGTCGGACCGGCGGTCTCGCTGAGGCTGCCCACGCGCTCGATCGCCGAGGTCGCATCGCTGGCGGAGATCCGCTGGTTGAAGGCCGCGGCTTCGTTCGAGCTGATGACCGAGATCAGCACGGGCTCCGACCACGTGGCGTCCGACGCGGCGACCGCGACGCTGGGTAGCAGCGGTGCAGGTGTGATCGTCGCCGTCGCCGACACGGGAATCGACTGGACCAACGACGACTTCCGCAACCAGGACGGCACGACACGCATCGTCGGGATCTGGGACCAGACGATCTCGGACCTCGGCCATCCGCCGCCCGCGGGCTTCGGGTTCGGTGCGTACTACTCGCAGGCCGAGATCGATGTGGCCCTGGCCGGCCCCGGCTCGTTGCTGACCGAGGATGTCCACGGCCACGGCACGCACGTCGCCGGTACGGCCGCCGGCAACGGACGCGCCACGGGCAATCTCGTTCCGCCGGGGACGTTCGCCGGCGTCGCGCCGCAAGCGGACATCCTGGTCGTCAAGGTATTCGAGGGACCCGACGCGGAGTTCTGCGACGACTGCGATCTCGTCGCGGCCGTGCAGTTCATCGACCAGTTCGCGCAGGCGGCGCAGAGGCCCTGGGTCGGCAACATGAGCCTCGGCAGCAGTCTCGGCGCGCACGACGGGACGTCGGCGACCGAGCTGGCCATCGAGGCGGTCGTCGGCCCGGGGCTCCCGGGCGCCCAGCTCGCGCTGGCCGGCGGCAACTCCGGCTCGACCGGCCGGCACCACCACTGGCAGGGCAATCTGACACAGGGCGAGACGTTCACGAACACGTTCGACCTGCCCGACGGCGACGTCGACGAGGAGGACGAAGAAGACTCGATCTGGCTCGACCTGTGGTACGCGGGATCGGATCGCGCGACGGTCAGCCTGGAGACGCCCGACGGTCAGACCGTCACGGCCGCGTGGGGGCAGGACTCCGGGATCGTGTGCACGCCCTCGGGCGCGGTTCAGGTGGACGCGAGCAACGCCCCGGATCCGGCCAACGGCGACAACCAGGTGTTCGTCGAGATCTGGGACAGCGCGGACTGCGCCCCGGTGATCGATCCCCAGCCGGGAACGTACACACTGGAGATCGTCGCCGACGCGATCGGACCCAGCGGCGTTCCGTTCCACGTGTGGAACGCGGCGAGCACGCGCAACCGCAGCTACGTCAACCTCGAGCATTTCGATCTCGCGGGCAGCCTGATCACGCCCGGCACCAGCCGCACGGGAATCACCGCCGCCTCGTACGTGGCCAAGGACATGTGGTCCAACAACGCGGGGGACACGACCGGCCCGTGTTGTGGCACGACCGAGGTCGGCAGCCGCTCGTTCTTCTCCAGCATCGGCCCGACGCGAGACGGGCGCGTCAAGCCGGACCTGGCCGCGCCGGGGGAGTGGGTCGCGGCCAGCATCTCCGCCCAGGACGCCACGCCGCCCAGCGACGCATTTCGCGAGCGCGACGGCGAGCACGCCAACAACCGCGGAACCAGCATGGCCACACCGCACGTGGCGGGCGCCGCGGCGCTGCTGCTGTCACTGAACCCGCAGCTCGACGGGCCGGCGCTGAAGCTCTCGATTCTCCGCGCGGCGCGCAGCGACACCTTCACCGGGGTCACGCCCAACATGGAGTTCGGGTACGGCAAGCTGCGGGCGCTCGAGGCGGGCTTCGAGGCGGCGACGCTGGTCACGGACCTCGCTCCGCAGGGTCCGGCGTTCAGCGGAACGGCCAGTCCTCACGTGCAGTCCTACAACGTGTATCGCGCGTCGCGGCCGGAACTGCTGGCCGGCAGCTACGGCACCTGCCTGCTCAGCGGGCTCGCGGCGCCGGAGTTCCTCGACGGGGCCGCGCCCGTCTCGGGACAGACCTTCTTCTATCTCGTCACCGGGGTCTACCCGGATCCGGAGAGCGCGCTGCCGATCGAGGGCAGCCTCGGGGCCGACGGCGAGGGCGATGAGAGGCCCAACGCGGCACCTTGCCTCTGAGCTCGCAACCTGCCGGGTCAGCGGGACCGGTCGCGCAGGAAATCGTGTAGCGCAGCGGCGAACCGGTCCGACCCGTTCTCGTTCCAGTGGCCGTCGTTCTGCAGCCACAGCTCGTCGTTGATCCGTCTCGGCGTCACGTCCGAGAATGCAGCGTAGCCGTCGAAGTACTCGATTCCGAAGGCCGCGGCGACCAGTCTCAGTTCACGCTGGTGGAAGTTCTCGCGCGCCCGGTCCCCGTGCTGTAATCCGGCGAGCAACGTCTCCTTGTGCGGAACGGCGGCCAGAATCACGGGCTTTCCGTGCTGGTTGCAGTGGTCGAGGACCTGCGCCAGCTGTCTTGCGGCGCCGGGGCCGTAGCGTCGCGTCAGATGGGTCAGCACGACGTCGCGCCCGGCGCCCTCGGGCAGGCTCTCGACCGCGCGGTTGGCGTGGGCCATCTCCTCCGCGACGCGCTGCGCCTGGTTCCGGTTCGATCGGCGCTCGAGCAGCCAGTCGAGACCGTGAAGTCGCAACGGCGGTCGATGCCATTCGCCGCCGCGTTGCGCCGCGTCGATCAACTCGTCGAACCGCGTCTCGCCGACGATCTCGTACGTCGCCTCCATCCGCGGCAGACCCCGCGCGAGAAAGGTCTGCCGGCTGTCGAAGGGGCGCGGGAAGCGCTTGAAGTAGGCGCGCTCGTCGTCCATGTGCAGGATCGAGAACTCGCGCTTCAGGTTGTCGACGAACGACGCGATGATCAGCGCGTCGAAGTCGTAGTTCGGCACCACGTCCAGGAAGAAGATCCGGTGCCAGTTGGCCAGGCCTCCACCGTCCACGGCGAAGCTGTAGATCTCGGAGTCTCGAACGCCGTTCTCGTTCCACAACGTCTGCAGCTGCTGCGGCCAGTTGCGCGGCAAGAACGACGCCTCGGTGAACGAGTCGCCGAACGCGACGTAGCGGTACCGTTCGGGGGATTGCTTGGCCGGCGTGTACTCCTGCGGCGCGACAAAACCGCGGGAGTTGATGTCGAAGGTCTCGTCGTAGCTGATTCTCCCGCCGACGATCCGGGCGACGCGGCACGTCCCGGGAGTGTAGCGGTAGCCGTAGATCGGGTTGAACTTCGCGCACGGCTTGTCGTAGTAGATCGAGTCGCCGGTCTGGCGGAAGCCCGCGGCGACGAACGCCAGTCCCTCGAGCAGCAGCAGGGTCAGCGTCAGCGAGACGACCGCGGCCAGAATCCCCTTTAGCGGTTTGCCCACGGTCAGCCGCCGACCGGGGTCTTGCCCGGCCGCTTGATGATGTAGCGGCTCATCAGGAACGTGACGGGCACGATGAGCGCGACGACGGGGAGCGGCGCGATCATCTCGTGGACTCCCAGCCATTCGATCATCACGTACAGCAGGGCGACGCCCAGGACGTACTGGGCCAGATAGACCAACGGAAACTGCAGAGCCTTGCTCCACTGCAGCGGTTGCCGGAAGACGTAGCGTGAGTTGAGCCAGTACGACAGGAAGATGCCGGCGACGTAGGACACGGTGTAGGACGCCGTGTAGGACATGACGAACAGCAACCCCATGTAGAGCAACTGGGTCAGCCCCGTGTTCACCCCGCCGACGATCACGAAGCGGACGATCTCGGATTCAAAAAACTTCGTCAATGACGACTTCCGGGACCTTGTTGACCTCGTCGTAGATGCGCCAGACGTACTCGCCGATGATCCCCAGCATCACGATGACCAGCCCGATCAGGAACGTGATCAACGCGACCAGCGTCGGCCAGCCCGGGGCGCCGCGCACGCCGAACCATGCGTAGGCGGTGGTCACCATGCCGTAGATCATGCTGATGAACGACACGCTCAACCCGATTCCGGTGATGAGTCGGATCGGCACGAACGAGAAGCCGAGGAACGTATCCAGGGCCAGCTTGAAGCGCTTGCTCAGCGTCCACATCGACTGGCCGTGCTCCCGCTCGCGGCGTCGATAGCGCAGGACCTCGGGCTTGAAGCCCAGCCAGTACTCGAGCAGCGTCGTGTTGATGTTCTTGCCGCTGTCGCGCAGGTGCGGCAGCAGCACCTTGTCCATCAGCGCCAGGTCGAATCCGCCCGTCGGGTAGTTCGGCACGACCAGCCGGCGCAGCAGCCAGTAATAGATGCCGCCGAACAGCTTCTGCAGGAAGGGGTCGTCGCGTCCGTCGCGGGCGTAGATCACGAACTTCGAACCGGCCAGCCACTTCTCGACCATGCTCGGGATCAGCTCGGGCGGGTCCTGCAGGTCGGCGGAGAGCCACATGAAGCAGTCGCCGCTGATGAAACGCAGGCCCACCTTCGAGGCCTCGAAGGCGCCGAAGTTGCGCGCCAGCTTCACGATCTTCACGTCGCCGCGCCGCTGCTTGATCTTCAACAGCTCGGCCAGCGAGTCGTCTCCGGAGCCGTCGTCGACGAATACCAGCTCGAGGCAGCAGTCCATCGCCGCGATCTGCTCTTCGACCCGGGTCAACTCGTCGAACAGCGGGGCGAGAGAGCCCTCGTTGTAGTAGACGGGAACGATGACGGAGACGGTCTTCATCGCGGCGAGTTCTTCCTCATGCGTTCAGCGCGCCCTGCAGCGCGTCCGGGGTCCAGCGCGTCAGATCGATACGATAGTAATCGTAGACCACTGTGCGCGCCCCGAAGCCCTCCTTTTGCTCGATCAGGCCACGGTTGAGGTTGTCGCTGTCGGGAACCTGAGATGTGCCGAACTCGAAGAACGGCTTGTCGCGGAACTCCTGATTCAGCAGGTAGTCGAACACACGATCCAGGGCGTTGCACTTCTTTCCCGCCTCGCTGGCGGCAATGTACTGCGCGCGCGCGACGCGCGCGGTGTCGTAGACGACGACTCCGCCGACCATCTCACCGTCGAGATCGGCGGCGTAGAGCTTGACGTTGTCGGGGAAGCGATCGTGCAGCAGTCGAATCTCGCCGAGCGCGTGCACGGGCTTGGCGTCATAGGTCTCGGCCAGCACGTCGCCGAGGATCTTCCAGTAGCTGTCGAAGTCCTCGCTGGCCCCGACCGTGACACCCAGATTCGACGCTTTCTTGCTGCCGCGGCGGCGCAACTCCTGGAACGGCAGCCGGTGGTGGCCCGGCACGGCGCTGATGACGACGCGGCTGTAGAGCTCGGCGTCGCTCAGCAGCAGGGCGTACAGGTCTTCCTGCGCCGGGGCGCGGTGGTAGATGTGCGGGATCGTGCGGTACGTCACACTCTCGAAGTCGTGTTGCTTCAGGTAACTCAGCGATTCTGCGAACACGGCGACCATCTTCAGCGCCTTCATCGAATCGTCGCTGACGAACCCGCCGTAGGTCAGTCCCTCGTGGCTGCACAGCCGCTTCCCGTTCTCGTGCGCCGGAAGCAGCGCCAGCAGCCGGCCCCTGGCGTCGCGCACCATCAACGAGTGATCGCGGAACCGGTCTTCGTGGTAGTCCATGTAGTCCCGCAGAAACAGGAACGTGCCGTTCTTGCTGCGGCGGATGAACTCGTCCCACTCGGCCTTCCGCGCGGGGGTGTAGCGCTCGATCTCCATCGGTCGGGCCTCTAGGGTCGGATCACCAGCAGGTCTTCGCGCCGGTTCGCCATCGGCAACTCCGCCGGCTGCGGCATCCAGTACGCGTCGAAGCCTGCGGCGCGTGCCCGCATCACGAGGCCCAGCAGCACGGCGTCGTCCATCTGCTGCGGCTCGACCGCGTTGAACTCGACGTCCGGAGCGTCCTCGGTCTGCATGAACTCCTTGTGAAACTGAATGCCGGTGCCCGAGGCGAAGAACCGCTTGCGCTTCGAGACGTTCGGAATGTCGCCGAAGAGAAGCTGTCCTCCCGGCGCGAGCAGCTCGAGCGCGCGATCGAAGAAGTCCACGCTGTTGCCCTCGGCGAAGACGACCTGCAGCACGTCGTAGCACACCACGGCGTCGGTCTTGCCGACGAGAGCGGCCAGCGCGTCCCGAGTCTCGCCCGGAAAGCGACCCCCGACCTTCGTCAGGAACGGCTCGTCCGGCAATTGATCGAGAACCTCCGGCGAGTCGATCAGCACCAGGCCGTGGTTGTGGGTGCGACAGTGATCGATCATCAGCATCGCGAGCTCTCCGCAGCCCGCGCCGACGTCCACGACGGTGCGACCTTGATCCCTCAGGCGGCCGACCTTGTCGAGGATATCGGCGAAGATCGCCTGCCCCTTGCCCTCGCGGTACGAGTCGGGGAAGCCCACCTTCTCGTGCGGGCTCAGCGACTCGTCCTGCGCCAGCTTGCGAAAGTCGTCGAATCCGAGATTGTCGAAACGTCCGGGCTGTTCGTCGGCCATCGAGCTCTCCACGCCGTGTCGGCGTCAGAATCCCCCCGATTCTATACCTCGCGGGCAGGGTGCGTCCCGGTTGAGGTATAGCGCGCCCCGGGCCAGTCGAGCCAGCGGCTCGACGTCGAGCCGCCTCCCCAGCCGCTGCCGCTCGTCGTCGGTCAGCATCAGATAGCGCGCCTTGAATTGCCCGGGGCGGTTGGCGTCCTCGAACCACGAGAGCCCGATCCCGGGCTCGACGGCGACCAGGATCGACGCGCCGATCCGCTCGTCCTCGAAAAACGAGTACGAGTGGGACAGCGTGTTGCACCATGGGCTCTCGGCGTCGGGGTCGTAGGCCAGCGCGGCGAGCTGTTCGTGCCAGGCGTCCTGGTGGCGCCGCACCTCGCCGTTGAAGTTCGTGTACTGGCGAAAGTCGCGGTACGCCTCGGGCATCAGCAGGAACATGCTGGCGACGCAGGCCGCGAGGAACCAGCGCCGGTCGAACCGAATCATCAGTAATAACGATGCCAGGTAGTGCGGGGCGAGGACACGGACGTCCTCGGAGTGGTAGTCGTGAAACGTGACCGAGATCGCGAAGACGGCGAGCAGGTTGTACTCGTGGAACAGCCGCTCGGTCGAATCGACCGCGGCGTCACCGCCCGGGCGCAGACGCCGGAAGAACCGGGTGGCGACCCAGAGCAGCCCCAGGCCGAGGATCTGGAAGCGCTGCCCGAAGACGTAGGACTCGTATCTGGCCAGATCGCGCAGGTTCACGAGCGCTCCGCGCGCGATGGCGGCGACGGCGTCGAGCGGCGACGACGTGATCTGCTGCTGCACCTCGTCGCGCAGCAGCCCGTACGGGGCCGCCGACGACTGGAACAGCGCCGCCAGCGCCAGCGTCAACACGACCGCCAGCAGGAACAGCGCCCCGGCCCTGACTCGTGTCAGCCGACCCGTGCCCAGGAAGAACAGCGGAACGAACAGCAGGCCCCACGTCGGGCGGATCAGCGCCGCGCCGGCGATCAGCGCGACCGCCGCCAGCAGCACGGGCCACGGAAGCACGCGGGGGCGCAGGATCAGCGGACGGAAGAAGGCCGCGGACGCCACGCCGATCGCCAGGTGCAACCCGAGCTGCATCGAGGCCGGCAGGAAGACGTAGATCGGAACGAACGTGACCAGCGTTGCCGCCATCCACGCCAGCCGTGCCCGGTCGAGCCGGCTGGTCCAGGCGAAGGCGAACAACGCCGCCGCGAGCAGCAGGTGGTTGATCGCGAGGTAGGTCGTCAGGCCCCAGCCCGTGATCTTGCCGATCGTGCCGTAGAAAATCGGCCCGTACATGCCCCAGGCGTAGAACCGCGAGTACTCCGCCGGGGGCAGCGCCTCGCCGATCGTGTAATAGCCGCCGTCGAGGCCCGCGCGCGCGAACGTGCCCGCCTGGTGCCAGTGATAGATCTCGTCGCTCCACGTGGGCGCCGCGTCGAACAGCGTCGCCCGATGAACGACGCCGACGGCCAGCGACAGGGCGAACAGCGGAACCAGCGCGACGAGCAGAGAGCCGATCAAACGCACTCGGGGCGACTCACCTGGGTCCGACGGTGACATTCGCGGAATCGTAACCGCTTTCGCCCCGGAGGTCGAACGGTGGGGTCAGACCATGCAGCATCACCGATGCGACGCCGTATCGTCCGACCCCTGTCTCACGGTTGCACGCAAGCCGGCTCGTCGTACAGGTCGACCGCGGTAAACGTGCAGTCCCCGCCGACCTCGACGGTTACGTCGACGTTCGGATCTCCGTCGCCCGGGATGCCGATCACCTCGAAGTAGAGGTAGGTCGTCCCCGGAACCGTGACTTCGTCGAATCCCGCGCCGATGGCCGGGTATTCGGCGCCGTCGATCACGACCCGCCAGTCGCTGCTGTCGACGGTGCCGTCCCCGTTGCGCGGGAGGGTGTCGATCGTCGGCCCGTCGATCCGGAACGACGCGAAGTAGGTCCCGTCGGCCTGGCAGAACAGACCGCCGTCGGGAATCCAGAACGGATCGAGCGCGACGTCCGTGATCTCGCACTCGGGGCAGACTCTCAGCTCGTAACTGCCCGTGGCGCCGCCGAAGCCGCTGACGAAGATGGAGTAGATCTCTCCCTCCTCGCTCTGGAACCCGAGGACCGAGCTGAATCCGCCGCAGCCTTCCGCGTCGTCGTTGCCCGCCACGCACTCCAGCGCGTCGCAGTCGCCCTGGAAGACGTCGATCCTGGTGTCGAATGTGGTCGTGTCGCAGGTCGAGAGCCGGACCCAGTCGCCGGTGCCGATGAACGAATACCACACGCCGGGGCCCAGGACGTCGCTCAACGGGTCGTCGGAGCAGTCCATTGTGGGCTCGCCCGGTCCGATCGGCGGAGCGGTGTCGTTCTCGTCCACCACGACGTCGCCGCACTGGATGCAGTTTCCGAAACAGGTATCCGGAACTTCTCCCACGCAGACTTCGTCCTGGCACGTGTCCACGGTGCAGCCGTTGCCGTCGTCGCACGTCATGCCGTCGCCCTCGGTGAAGGCGTTCAGGTTCTGCAATCCGATCGCCGCGCCGTTGAAGCCGGGCGTCACGCCGCCCGGCGCGCAGCTGCCGCCGACGGGCGCGCAGCGGTACGTGCTCTGGTTGGCGACGAGCGGCCCGCCCCACAGGAAGCGATTCGTCGCACTCGAAAACTCCACGTCCTCGTCGGAGAGATGCACGGCGTCGACGTTTCCGATTCCGAGGCTCGCTCCGTTGAGCACGATCTCGGAGGCCTCCCCGGGGCACTTGCGGTGCACCTGCGACGGATAGAGCACGCCGACCCCCGGCGCGAACTCCGGCGCGCTGACCGAGAACGCGAAGCAACCTCCCGCGTAGTGCAACGCGTTCAGCGTGCGCAGCTGGATGCCGAGGGCGTCCCACTCCGGCACCTCCGAGACCTCAACGCCGCCCCAGCTCGTCACGAGGTACGGCCGGTTCGGAAACAGCACGAGCGACTCCGTCGCGTTGCTGTAGATGCCCGGGCGGTCGACGCTGAACAGCATCTCGTACGGCGAGATCGCGTGCAGCGCGTCGATCTGCATGCCCTGCAGGAACTGCGTGGGAAAGACGTCGCCCGCGAGCGGGCTACCCGACCCGACGGCGTAGGCGTTCTGCGGGTAGATCACGGCGCCGCCGGCGAACTGCGGTGTCGCCGGCGAGTAGAACGCGTCGCGGCATTCCGGTGCGCCCAGGCCGAGGGCCGGCAGGGCGGCGAGGATGACGATCGCGACGCCGAGCGAGAGTCTCGAGCTGCGATGCGGTCGGGTGGCGGTCTCACGGTGTCGGTCGATCATGTCGTTTCCCCCATGGTGTGGCCCGGCACGTTCGCGCGGGTGCGTGTCTCCCATTGTCCACCCATCGCGAGCAAGACAGTCTTTCTTTCTGCAAAAAAGTGCCGCGATACAAGCCGAATCGATTCTTGTAATTCTCGCGACGGTTCAGCTCGAGCAGTTCTCGCGTATGATCGGGCCAACAGACTCCGCCCACGCGTCGAGAATCACCGATCCGGAGGAGGTCGAGATGAACAGAACCACCGCCGTCGCGCTGTCGATCGTCGCGCTCGCTTGCCTCCCCGCGCTCGCGGAGGAGGGGCGCGTGCCGATCTTCGAGCCCATCGTCCTCGACGGCACGGCGGCGGACATCACCGGGCAGTACGTCGTGACGCGGGACATCACGGCCGCGTCGGCGACCCCCGTGATTCGCATCATCGGCGATCCGGCCCAGGCGCAGAACGTCGAGATCGACCTCAACGGCTTCACGTTGACGGGGCACCCGCTGGCCACCGCAGTCGTCGAGGTCACGGATCTGCGTAGCTTCACGCTGCGCAACGGATCGTTGACCTCGCAGTTCAGCGGGGTTCCGTCGCCCACCGTCGGCTCGGTATCCGGAGATGTCGTGACGGTCAGCGGTGCGGCCACCGAGGAGGATCGCGTCGTCATCGAGTCGGTGAAGGCGTCGGCGGGCGACGAGCAGATCCAGCTGATCGACGTCAACAACTTCGCCATTCGCGGCAACGTCATCGTCGGCGTGGACGACGTCTCCGGATCCGGGATCGAGATCTCGGCGTCCAACGTCGTCTCGGGTGTGATCTCGGGCAACGTGATCCGCGACACGGCGATCGGGGTCGACATCCCGACGGAGAACCACTCGGTCACGATCCAGGAAAACCACATCGCCGCCAAGATCGACAGCGAGGCGTTCGACAGCATCGGCATCTGGATCCAGTTCTCGAAGTCGCTGATCGTCGCCGAGAACAACGTCGTGGGTGGCGGGTCGTCGATCGCGATCTGGGACGCCGAACAGTGCAAGCTGACCTGCAACGTGCTCAGCGAGGGCGAGTTCAGCGCCCTGGAGTTGATCCGCGCCGACGATTGCACGATCTCGGGCAACAGCGCGTCGAACAAGCTCGAGGGCGAGGCGCCGTTCGGCGGCCACGGCCTGTTCCTCGACGAGTCGGACCGCAACCACATCGTCGACAACCAGTTCAACCAGAACCAGGGCTACGGCATCTACTTCCTCGGCACGAGCACCGGCAACACGTACGGCGGCAACACGCTGCGCGGCAACACGGGGCTCCCCGTCGGGACCTGCCCGTTCTTGCCGGCCGCTCCCATCTGCACGGCGCCGGCGGTGTGCGACGAGTCCGCTCTGCCGCAGACGAACCCGGGCGCGAACAAGTCGTTCCAGAACAACCTGACGGACACGCGCCAGGGTCCCTGCTGACGGCCTTCTCGACCGACGCCGTCCGCATTAGAACGCTCCGCCCGGGGTCCGTTTTCGGCCGCGAGCCCGCAGCTCCCGATCCCTAGAATTCAAGGGTAGTGTCCGCGAAACGGGAGGCCTGGGATGAGGGAAGATCTACGCAAACGGCTCGCGATCTCCGACGATCGGCTGGAGGCGGTCAACTCGCTGCTTCTGGATCCGGAGGCGCGCATCGTCAACGACATGCTCGACGTGGTCGCGCGGTACGGGACCCCGGAGGAGATCAACCACAAGGCGCGGGAATCCGGCCGCTTCGAGAGCCTGATGCAGCGCGTCGAGCGGGTGCGGCCCGAGTACGTGGCCGATCTCGAGTGGTTGCGTTCGCAGCGCGACGCCGGAGCGTTCGTCAGTCTTGACGATTACAGGCGTGATGTCCTCGGCAAGAAGCACGACTCCGTGCAGTTCGACGACGACGTCGCGGTCACGCTCGAGGTCAGCGCGTGTCAGTACTTCCCCTGGTTGATCCGGGCCGCCCATCGCGCGATCGAGAAAAGAACGCTGCTGCCCGGGCGCTTCATCCGCGTACGCAACATGAAGGAACAAGAACAGGACGGCGACCTCGCCGCCTTCGCGGCCGCGATGGACCTCATCGGCGCCAGCTGGGTCGAGACGCTGGATACGCGCGGCACCGACGGATCGAACGTTCATCTCGGCGGGCCCGAGACGATCACCGGCTACTTCGGCGGTGTGGGCCAGCCGAACGGCCACGCGCTGCGGTGGCTGGACGAGTACCTGCACTTTTACACCGAGTACGGGGTGCGCCAGGTGCTCAACGTCAACCCCGGCACCGTGATGCTCGGCTACCTGTTGCACCGGCTGGGCGTCGACATCGAGTTCAAGATCTCCGTCTTCTTGGGCAACGACAACCCGTACGCCGGCCTGTGGACGCTGCTCGGCGCCAAGCTGTTCTCGCGCGACGACGGCACGACACCGCTCGTCGGCTTCAACTGGAGCAACTCGACCGACAACGAGACGCTGGAGATCACCGCGCAGTTCCGGCGCAGCCTGGGCCTCGAGGAGATGGTGCGCTTCGAGCATCACATCACCGAGACGTGGAAGAGCATCGTCCGTCAGCCCTACAACCGGCGCGACGAGCTGCTGGAGGTCGCACCGCGCGTCGCCAACATCTCGGCCAAGCACGAGGGCGGGGACCCGGACATGGAGCAGGGGCGCGAGCACCCGTCCGACATCCTGGATTACTTCCGCGAACGCGACGAGGTGATCGAGGCGGGCGACTGGGAGCACCTCGAGCTGAACTTCCTGGACAAGTGCCATGCCGTCGAGCGCACCGCGCATGCCCTGACCGAGCGCGGCATCGGCGTCGTCGCGGCCGAACGGTTGCACGGCGCACCGATCCCGGCAGTGTGAGTCGCTCGGGTCAGGGGATGACGACCCGATAGAACAGCAGTTGTCCCGGCGGCAGGGGATCGGTCCAGTGCCGATCGCTCGACTGGCCGAGTTCGTTCGCCGGGTTGAGCAGCGTCGCGGGGTCCGCCGAGCGATACACCGCGAAGTCGGGTTGGCCTCCCAGCCACTGCAGCACGACGTCGCCCGGGTCGGCCCCGCGCAGCGCGCTCAGCGTGATGCCGCTCGGGGTTCCGAAGGTGAAGTCGTCGGCCCAGATGTACTTCGCGTCGTCGTTCGTGCCTTCGAGTTCCTGCACCTCGAACGAGTGGAAGCCCGCGGGGTCCACCACGCCGAAGAACTCGTGGATGTTGCCGACGATCGCATCGTCGCCGAAGTTGCCGATCCTGTCTCCATCCAGAACGAAGCGGATCTTCGATCCGTGGAAGCCCTCGAGCCAGCCGCCCACGGCATACAGCGTCGGTGACGAGACTCCGACGAAGCCGTCCGTGCAGTTGCCCGGCAAGTGGCAGTCGACGCCGGTCAGGTAGCTTCCATGTGGAAGCTCGTAGAAGCCCCACTGGCCCGAGCGCGGCGGTCCGGTGCTGGTCGTGACCTCGCTGTCGGGGTTGTTCCCCATCCAGCGCACTCCGAGGCTGTCGACGAACGGCGCCGTGAAGTTGCCGCCGACGATCGTCGAGCGCACTCCGCCCCAGATGACATCGTCCTCGAAGCTCTCCACGGTCGCGTCGAGTCCCAGCGCCGCGAGGGCGTTCAGGAAGGCCGTCTCGTCGACGTACACCGAGAAGCCGGGCGTGCCCTCCACGTCGACCTCTACCGTGGCCAGGTTGCTGGTGTCGGTTCCGTCGAACGCGCGGTAGGTGAAGCTGTCCGTGCCGACGAACCCGTCCGGCGGCTCGTACTCGAACGACCCGTCCGGGAACAGGTTGGCGACTCCGCCCGAGACCGGATCGTCCACGAGGATCGCGGTCAACGGGTCGTCGTCCGCATCCGTGTCGTTGACCAGCACGCCGTCCTCGAAGTCGACGCTGAGGTTGTCGCCGGGCGAGGTCGCGTACAGGTCGTCCTCGGCCTCGGGCGGCTCGTTCTGTGCCGCCGCGCCGGGCGCGATGAGCAGCAGCAGAAACACTCCCAGGATCACGGGCTGTCGCATGAGAACCTCCGGCATCGAATCAAGGCCCCGCTTCCGAACGATGCAATGTACGGCGGGGCCGGGATCGGACCGCGGGCTCAGCGGACCCACGGGGTCCGGATTCGCGCCTAGGACCGGAGCGGGATCAACAAGTCTTCGAGAAAAAAGGCGGCGAGCTCGGATCTTCCGGACAGCCCGGCCTTGCGGTACAGCGACCGCGCTTGCTCCCGTACGGTTCGCTCGGACGTTTGCCGTACCTGAGCCACGTCGCGGTGGCTCAGACCCTTCAGCAGCAGCATGCCGACCTGTGCCTCGGCCGGTGTCAGCCTCCAGCGTTGAAACTGGCGGTCGATCGCCGCTCCGAGGCCGTCGATCAAGACTCGGCTCTCCTCGCGCCAACGTCGCGCCTCGTCGAGAGCGTGTTCGAGATCCCGCTTGAGCATGCGCGATTCGACCTTGGCGGCGCAAAACCGCTTCCAGCCCAGCCAGAGACCGACCACGCCGGCGACGAAGATCAGCGACTCGACGGTGGCGGGACCGGCCCGCCGATCGCGACTCCGCCTGACGGATCAGGGACAGTCCACACCGGAGGCCGCGATCCCTGCATCGCGCAAGTCGACCTGAGCGGATGAACCGCTGTCGTACGTACTCGCTCCTCCGGGATCCACTTGCCGGATCAGGTACCAGTGCCCCTCACCGGTTGCCAGCGGAGGCTCGCCCGCCGTCGTCGTCGACGTGCCGCTGACCTGGCCGAGGCACTGCTCGGTCGCCGCTGCGAACTCGCCGCCGCTGCTGCGCAGCGTGCCGAGATCGCCGCGCACGGTGTCGTAGGCGCTGGCGCCGGGAGACGCCGACCACACGAGACTCGTCGGGCTCGGCATCTCGAGATCGATCGCCAGCACCGTCCGGAACTGCCGCATCATCTCGTGGTCCTCGTGCTCCAGGATGTGACAGTGATATGCGAACGGCCCGGCGTAGTCGGTGAACTTCGCGATCACCCGGGTGATCTGGTTCGGATTCGCCTTGGCCGTGTCCTTCCAGCCGATCTCGTACGGGTCCGGCGGGATCGGTGCGCCGCCGCCGATCGGAGTCCGGTCGAGCACGTTGAAGAACACGAGGTGCATGTGCATCGGGTGCATCGTGTTGCCGTCGTTGATGAAACGCCAGATCTCGGTCGTGCCGAGCTGCGGGTACTCGGTGACGTCGTCCCAGCCGAGGCCGTTCAGCTTCCAGATCGAGCCGCAGGCGTCGTTCTCCTTGTTCAGCACGAAGTCGCGCGTGCGCACCGCCTGGCTCTCGGGGATCGGTTCGAACGGCTTCAGCGTCGTCGGCAGGTCCGCGGTGTGACCCGCGCTGCCCTGGACGGTGAACTTCATCACCTCGGGGATGACGCCGACGCCCGGACTGCCCGGCCACGGCGCCGGCGCGGTGTTCGTCAGCAGGACCTCCGTACCCGCGGGCAACGCCCCGAAGTCGACGACGATGTCGGCGCGCTCCGCCGAGGAGAGCGTGATCTCGTTCAGCGCCAGCGGGGTCTCGCGCAGGCCGCCGTCCACGCCGATCAGCGTGAACGGCACGTCGGCCGTTCCCGGCACGTCCTGGCGATCGAAGCTGAGCGTCAGCGTGCGGGCGTTGCAGCCGTTGAGCACTCGGAAGCGATACTTGCCCTGCTTCACGTCGTGGAACGGCCAGATCTTGCCGTTGACGAGCATCTTGTCGCCGAAGAAGTGATCCTGCCACAGGTCCGGGTAATGCAGGCTGCCATCGGGATTGAACTTGCGATCCTGGATCGCGAGCGGGATCTCGTAACAGCTCGAGGCATTCCCCGGGTCGGGGCAGGTCGGCAATCCGAGGCTCGCCTCGAACGCGTCACGGATCAGGTAGTACGCCGCCAGGCCCATGTAGACGTTGAGTCGCGTGATGCCCAGCGCGTGGTCGTGGTACCAGATCGTCGACGCGTTCTGTGTGTTGGGGTAGACGTAGGTCTGCTGGTTGCCCGGCAGGAAGGCGTCTTCCGGGTAACCGTCGAATTCGTGAGGGACGTGGCCGCCGTGCAGGTGCACGATCGCCATCGCCTCGTCCTCGGCGCCGTGCAGCGTGCAGCCCGGCCCGAGGCCGTCGACCTCGAGGTAGTGGTCGGTACGGTACGGATCGCCGGCTTGCGCGGTGTCGCGGATGTCGTTGATCCAGGTGACCGTCACCGGCTGGCCGACGGAGGCCTCGATCGTCGGGCCGGGATAGGTCGACACGCCGGCCGCGTCGCCGTAGCCCCAGAGCGTCGTCGGCGGCAGGTCGCGGTGCAGCTTTTGCTGGATCTCGCGCATTGCGATCTCGTAGGTCGCCGTTCCGCCGATCGAGCCGCTGATCGGCTGGGCCGGGCCCGGTAGTGGGAGCGCGTCGACGTACGGCTCGAGGATGATCGGGCACTCGATGTCGGCGCACAGCGTGCCGTCGCCGTGGTAGGTCGAGCCCTGGAGGTTGCAGGTCGCCTCGGTGACCTCCGCGCAGGTGCCGTCGTCGGCGCAGCAGGCGCCCGTGGGATCGGGCGGGCAGGGGTTGGGCACGCACGAGGTTCCCGTGCCCTGGAAGGTACCGCCCGCGTTGCCGCAATCCTCGGCGGTCTCCGTCTGACACACCTGGCCCGAGAAGCAGCACGCTCCGTCCACGGCGGGCGGCGTGTAGTTGATCGTCAGTTGCGGGCGCTGGCTGCTGTTGCCCTGGCGGCTGGTGAAGCGCAGGGCGTTCGCGCTGCCGCTCTCGGAGGCTCGCCGGATCAGCCAGCCGTAGTTGACCGACGGGTTGTCGAACCAGTTCTGGACGTCCACCGCCAGCTGGGTCGAGCTCCAGGTCTTGAAGCCGTTGTTGCTCGAGACGCCGGCCGAAGCACTCGCGGTCGAGATGTAGTCGCCGCCGTTGGAATTCCAGGAGGTCGAGTTGGATTCGTTGTTCTCGTCGTAGAAGCTGTAGTTCCACGTCGCATCGTTATTGCGGGCCGAGTCGCCCTTGCACTCGCCGTCGGAGGCGTTGGAGCTGCCCTCGCCCCAGTCCGCGGTGAGACGGTGGACGCCGTAGGTCGAGGTGCCGCCGCCGGCCTGCTCGTTCTCATAGAGGCGCAGCGTGACGCTGTCGATCGTGGAGCCCGGCGGGATCCCGGCGGAGGAGATGTCGAACTTGATCAAGGCCCGGCGCGTCGAGGGTTGTCCCGTGCGGCCGATGCAGAAGTGCGATCCGGATCCGTTGGAACCCTTCTCGTCGTCCGACTGGATCTGGTTGTCCTGGCTGGCGCCGAGATTGACGGTGACGGCCGGCGCCGCAGAGTGGACCGACAGCAGCAGAAGAGCGGCAGTGACGATGAACGACGTACGCATGAGGGCCCCCCGGTTGTCCCTTATAAAAGCTTCGCGAAGTTTGCAGGTTTCCGCAGTACGGACATAGGTAGGTAGTACTGCAACGAAGCGCAAAAATACACTGCGAAGAGGAGTTTTTCTGGGCGGCAACGCGACGCGAGAATCGGTATGCTGCAACTCAAAGCAGTCATGACGATCCCAGATAAAAGAGACAAGACGAGGCCTGTTTCGATGGCGTCCGTCGCCGCGATCGCTGCGTGTGCCGCGCTGGTCGCGGGACTCGTCGGCTGGTCGTTGGGCGCCGGCGCGTGGCGCGGCGATTCCGCCGAGCGCGAAGTGCTGTACTGGGTCGACCCGATGAACCCGTCGTTCCGCTCGCCGGAGCCGGGCACGGCGCCGTGCGGGATGCCGCTCGAGCCCGTCTACACCGACGGAGGCCCGCCCGGAGCCTCGACCTCGGACCCGCCGGGCATGGTGCTGGTGCCCGCAACGCGACGCCAGCTCGTCGGCGTGGTCTCCGAGGCCGCCGGGGTCGGGCCGGTGGAGGGCACGCTGCTGCTGCCCGGCAAGGTGGCCGTCGACGAGAGCCGGGTTCACATCGTGGCGCCCAAGGTCGTCTCGCGCGTCAGCGCGATCGGCGTCGCAACGACCGGAAGCCTCGTCCGCGAGGGTGAGTTCCTGGTCACGCTGGGCGGGGACAACGCCAGCACGACGCAGTGGGTCATGCTCGACTCGCTGAAGGAACTGGACCAGGTCCGCCGCGACGATCCCGGAAACACGCAGGAGATCATGCGCCTCGAGGCCTCGATCCGCGCCTCCGAGCAGACGCTGTTCGCCTACGGCATGAGCCGTCGAGCGGTGAACGAGATCAAGCGCAAGCGCCAGCCGGTGTCGGCCGTCGAGCTGCACTCGCCGGTCTCGGGTTACGTCCTGTCGCGGTCGGCCGTCCTCGGTGAGGAGTACCACGCGTTCACGACCATGTTCGTGATCGCGGACATCCGCCGCATCTTCGTCCTGGTCGACGTCTTCAGCGAGGACATCGACCTCGTGCGCCCGGGAACGCCGGCGCGTGTCCGCGTCCCGGGGCGAACCTCGGAGCTCGATGCCACGGTGAGCTCGGCGCCGCTGCAGTTCGATCCGACGTTCAACGGCGTGAAGCTGAGGCTCGAGGTCGACAACCCCGACAGCGCGCTTCTTCCCGAGATGATCGTGGACGTCGATCTCCGCGTCACGACACCGGAGTCGATCTCGGTTTCCTCGAGCGCCGTGCTGGACAGCGGCGCGGGCGAGCGGGTCTATCTCGACCTCGGGGAGGGTCGCTACGTGCCGCGCGACGTGCGCAGCGGCTGGAGCCTGGGGGGGAGAACGCAGATCCTCGAGGGACTCACGGGCGAGGAGCGAGTCGTCGTGTCCGGCGGCTTCCTGCTCGACTCCGAGAGTCGGATGCGGGCGTCGGGCGGCGACCCGTCGCCGAACGTCGTGCTCGATCCCGTCTGCGGGATGGCGGTCGACGCCGACGCCGCGACCGAGGCCGGACTGTCCAGTGAGCACGCCGGCACGACCCACTCGTTCTGCAATCCGGCCTGCAAGGAACGCTTCGACACGAACCCGCAGGAGTTTCTCTCCGTGAACGCCGCACCCTGAGGCACGAGGCGCCGCCCGTGATCGAACGCGTCGTCGACTTCTCGATCCGCAACAAGGTCGTCGTGTTCGCCGCGACGCTCGCGCTGGTCGTGGCGGGCGTGTGGTCGATTCGCGAGATGCCGCTCGACGCGGTGCCCGACCTTTCCGATCCGCAGGTCATCGTTTTCTCGCGCTGGGATCGCAGCCCGGATCTGGTCGAGGACCAGGTGACGTACCCCATCGTCACCAGCCTGCTGGGTGCGCCGGGCGTCGTCGCCGTGCGCGGCATGTCGGACTACGGACACTCGTTCGTACACGTCATCTTCGAGGACGGCACCGACATGTACTGGGCGCGGTCCCGGGTCCAGGAGTATCTGGCGACGGTGCTGCCCCGGTTGCCGGAGGACGCGCAGACCGAGCTGGGCCCCGACGCGACCGGGCTCGGCTGGGTATTCCAGTACGCGCTCGTCGACGACAGCGGAACGCAGAGCCTGGCCGAACTGCGCTCGGTGCAGGACTACTACCTGCGTTATCACCTCCGTTCGGTGGAGGGCGTGGCCGAGATTGCGACGGTCGGCGGGTTCGAGAGGGAATACCAGATCGACGTCGATCCCAACCGGCTGCTGACGTACGGGATTCCGATCCAGGCGGTGGTCGACGCGGCGCGCGCCGGCAACGTCGAGGGCGGCGGCCGTCTCGTCGAGTTCGGCTCGACGGAGTACATGGTCCGCGGACGCGGCTACGCCCGCTCGGTGGAGGACATCGCGAGCATCGTCGTGCGCACGACCGAGGACGGTGCGCCGATCCGTGTTCGCGACGTCGGCCGCGTGACGGTCGGGCCGGCTCTACGCCGCGGCGTGGCCGACCTCGACGGGGCGGGGGAGGTGGTCTCCGGGATCGTCGTCATGCGTCAGGGGCAGAACGCGCTACGCGTGATCGATGATGTCCGGGCCAAGCTGCGCGAGATCGAGCCGGGACTTCCGGACGGCGTGAGCGTCAAGGTCGTCTACGACCGCTCGACGCTGGTGCATCGCGCGATCGACACGCTGAGTCGAGCGATCTTCGAGATCGTCCTGACGGCCTCGCTGGTCATCTTCCTGCTCCTGCGCCACGGGCCGAGCGCGGCGATACCGATCGTGACGATCCCGGTCGCCGTGATCATCTCGTTCGTTCCGTTCGGGGCGCTGGGGCTCACGGCCAACATCATGTCGCTGGGAGGGATCGCGATCGCGATCGGCGCGCTGGCCGACGCGGCGATCGTCGTCGTGGATCAGACGCACAAGCGCCTCGAGGGCTGGCAGCGTGCGGGGCGCCCGGGGGATCCGCTGGTTCCGATCCGCAGCGCGATCCTGGAGGTCGCCGGCCCCAGCTTCTTCTCGCTGATCGTGCTGGCCGTCGCGTTTATCCCGGTCATGACGCTGGAGGCCCAGGAGGGGCGGCTGTTCAAGCCGCTGGCCTACACCAAGACGCTCGCCACGGTCGTGGCGGCCTGCCTGGCGCTGACGCTGGACCCCGCCCTGCGCGCGCTGATGACGCGCATGCGTCCTTATACGTTCCGTCCCCGGTGGCTCGCCGCGGGCCTGACCTCCGTTCTCGTCGGCAAGATCCGGCCCGAGGGCAGTCACCCGGTGATGCGCACGCTGATGGCGGTCTACGAGCCGGTGCTGCGTTGGTGTCTGCGCCATCGGCGGGTCGTGCTGGTGACGATCCTCGTGCTGATGGCGGTCACCATCGGCCTGTTCCTGCAGCTCGGGACAGAGTTCATGCCCCCGCTGGACGAGGGCGCGTTGTTCTACATGCCCACGACGATGCCCGGCATCTCCGTCACCGAGGCCCAGCGGTTGTTGCAGGAGACGGACCGCGTGATTCTCGGCTTCCCCGAGGTGGCGGCGGTCCTCGGCAAGGCGGGGAGGGCCGATACCGCGACCGATCCCGCGCCGCTGTCGATGCTGGAAACGGTCGTCGAGCTGAAGCCGGTGTCCGAGTGGCGTCGGACGAAGACGTGGTACGGCGCGTGGGCGCCGGACTGGATGCTGCCGGCGTTGCGCCGCATCACGCCCGACCACATCTCGCGCGAGCAACTCGTGCGCGAGTTGAACGAGGCGCTCCGTGTTCCCGGGCTGTCGAACGCGTGGACGATGCCGATCAAGGCGCGCATCGACATGCTCAGCACCGGCATCCGGACGCCGCTCGGGGTCAAGGTCTCCGGCGCGGACCCGGCGGAGATCGAACGCATCGCGCGCGACGTCGAGCGGCGTCTGCGGCCGGTGGCCGGCACACGCACGATCTTCGCCGAGCGGACGTCGGGCGGCTACTTCCTCGACATCCGCTGGAAGCGCGGGCAACTGGCGCAGTACGGGCTGACCGTGGAGGAAGCCCAGCGCGTCGCCTCGATCGCGATCGGTGGAGAGCTGGCCACGCAGACGGTCGAGGGTCGCGAGCGCTACGACGTTCGCGTGCGCTACCTCCCCGACTTCCGCTCGGACGAGGACGCGATCCGTCGCGTCCTGGTGCCCGCGCGCGACGGGCGGCTCCAGGTTCCGCTGGGGCGGCTGGCGGATGTCGAGCGCGTCCTCGGCCCCGGCATGTTGCGCAACGAGGACGGGCTGCTGACGGGCTACGTCTACATCGATCTCGCCGAGCGCGACCCGGCGAGCTACGTCCGCGAGGCCGACGCGCTGCTGCGCTCCGTCGAGCTGCCGCCGGGTTACGCGCTGTCGTGGAGCGGACAGTTCGAGGCGATCCAGCGCATGCGCGACAAGCTGACCGTCGTGCTGCCTGTGACGCTGTTGCTGATCCTGCTGCTGCTCTACCTGAACACGCGATCGCTGGTCAAGACGACCATCGTCTTGCTCGCCGTCCCGTTCTCTGCCATCGGCGCGGTCTGGTTGCTGTGGGCGCTGGACTACAACATGAGTATCGCGGTGTGGGTCGGGATGATCGCCCTCCTGGGCGTGGATGCCGAGACCGGCGTGTTCATGCTGCTCTATCTGGATCTGGCGTACAGGCAGGCGCGCAAGGCGGGGCGCCTCACGAACCGCGCGCAGCTCCGCGAGGCGGTGTGCGAGGGCGCCGTGCGCAGACTGCGTCCCAAGTTCATGACCGTCGCCACGACCGTGATCGGGCTGATGCCGATCCTGCTGGCAACCGGGGCGGGATCCGACGTCATGAAGCGCATCGCGACGCCGATGATCGGCGGCATCCTGACGTCGTTCCTGCTCGAGCTGCTGGTCTATCCGCTGGTCTACGAGATGTGGAAAGAGAAGGGGGTCAGGACGGGAGACCCGGCCTGACCCCGATTCAGAAGCGGAAGCCGATCTGACCGATGAGCGCGTCGACCGTCGGCACCAGATCGAACTGCCGCAGCGATCCGACCTGACTCTCCGGCGGCGCCCGGCCCGACTGGCTGTAGTACTCGAGCCGCACGCTCCACTCCTTGCCGTTGCCGTAGGGGTGGCCGTACTTCAGCCCCAGCGTGTAGGCGTCCAGCTCGCCGAGCCGGCGATCGGCCGAGGCGTGCTCGGGTGTGGGGTCGCCGTCGAACAGCGTGCGGTAGTAGAAGTCGGCGGCGCTCTGGACGTAGTACCTCGCGTGGGGTTGCAGGTAGTGCCGCCCGAGCTTGAACCGATAGCGGAAGTCGACCGTGTGCGACTGGATGCCCCAGTCGTCGGTCATGAAGCGGTACGAGGCGTCCAGGATGTCGCGACTCAGGTGCCGGCGGACCTGCGCGTACAGACTGTGCTTGGTTCGCGTGTCCGGCCGCGATTCGAACCGATAGAGGTAGACATCGGGCGACGGACCGGGCGTCGGGTCTCCCGTCACGGGGTCGACCACGCTGAGCAGCTTGTAGGGGTCCGTCAGATAGCCCGACGCGTGGCTGAACGAGTAGTTGAACTGCGCCAGCGTCCGCTTTCCGAAGACCTGAGTCACGCCCACCACGAGGTCGGTGACGGTCTTCGACTCGTCACCGCGATACGCGCTGTCGCTGTCCGTATCGTCGTCCGGGGCCGGCATCACCGACAGCGGATCGGGCGTGCCGCCGACCGGCTCGACGCTGTCGCCGGCGATCGCGAGCCCCAGACTCAGCGTCGTGTTCCGCTGGTTGAAGTCGCGAGAGTAGCGCCCGTTGACGCCGGCATGCAGGTAGTCGTACTCGTTGGATACCGAGGCGCCCAGGCTCACGCGCCCGAAGCGTCCCGCCGGGCGTGCCCAGTCTCCGTTCAGCGCGATGCGGGTGTCGAGGAACGTCGAGTCTAGCGGGATCTCGCCCGCGGGCGTCGTGTAGCCCCGACCACCCGAGGGGCTGGTGAAGGTCTGTGCGTCATTCGCCGGCACGGCTCCGTTGGGCGATGCGCCGGTCAGTGAGTCGACCGCGAGCTTGAACGAGAGCAGGCGCTCCCGGCCGTACGTCTTGCGGGCGAGGAAGTTGAAACTGGTGTCCTGAACGCGATCGTCGTTCTCGCCGTAGAACTGCAGCGCCGTGTCGAAGCGCCACTTCTTGGGCTTGGCCTCCTTCGCCTCGACGGTCGGCGGCTGGGCCAGCCCCAACAGCGAACAGGTCGCCGCGGCGAGCGACGCCGCCACCTTCTTGTGCCTGGCCTTGCGATCGGAACCGCGCGGGCCGCCGCCCTTCAATTGCATCCGCAGCCTCCGCCACCGAAGCCCCGGCCCCCGCTGGACGCTTCCTTACTGAAGTAGATGTGATCGTCGAAGGCCAGGTCGATGGGGTCGCAGTCGAGCTGCATCTCCGGCTTCGCCAGCAGGCCGCGCTCCCAGGGCTTGACGCCGCCGCCATCGGAGCCCGCCGCGGCGCCTTCCTCGTAGTTGCCGGCGACCGTCTCGGTCTCGAGCAGCTCGACGATGCGTTTCTCGTAGGCCTCGGCCTCGTCGAGCCGGAAGCCCGAGTGCCGGTACACCGGCTTGCCGCTGCGGTCGAACAGGATCGAGCTGGGCATCGCCTCGAGGGCGTACGCCTCGGGCAGCGAGCCCTCGGGGTCGTAGACGAACTCGAAGTCGTAGCTCGTTCCCTCGAGGAATCGATCCGCGTCGGCGCGCTCCTCGTCCACGTTGACCGCAACCACGACGAGGCCGCGGTCTGCATAGCGCTGCCGCATCGCCTCGAGCCAGGGGAAAGACTGGCGGCACGGGCCGCACCAAGAGGCCCAGAAGTCGAGTAGCACGACCCGTCCCCGCCAGGGGCCGAGATCGAAGGACTCCGAGGAGGAAACGGCGGCACCAGGAGTACCGGCCGCCGTCACCGAGTCAGCATTCGCCGCCCCCGCGCCAAGAATGACCAGGGCACAGAGCAACGCGGCGAAGAGCGTCGAGGGGCTCTGTGCAGACTCATGTGGAGCCGGCGGACTCCACGACCCGTGCTGCATGCTGTACGGTCTCCTCAGGGCCCGGCGATCGTTGGCCCACCCGTTGGAGGGTAGCGCCGGGGAATTCCTTCGAACTTTCTTCAAAGAAAACCGTAGCGTGGGATCTCAGCCGTCCGCCACCCAGAACGGCACCCCCTGCTGTCGCAGAAAGGCCTTCGCCGCCGACCCCTGCAGCATGGCCAGGGTGGCGATCATCCCGGCCTGGACGCAGCTTCCGGCCGCCACGGTCACCGCGCGCGGGGCGTCCGGCACCGGCCAGCCCGTCGACGGATCCAGGATATGGCTGTAGCGCACATCGTCCTTCAGCAGGAAGCGATGCGCGTCCCCGCTGGTGGCGATGGCCCCGCCGGACAGGTCGATCCGCTGTCCGGCGTCGCCCGCGGCCTCGGCCAGTGCCTCGACGCCGACGCGCCACGGAGCCTCGTCGCGCCTCTTCCCGATGCACATCAGGTCCCCGCCGAAGTTGACCAGCGCGCCCGCGCCGGGGTGCGCCGCTTCGATCGACGCGGCCGCGCGGTCGACCGCGAACTCCTTGCCGATGCCGCCGAGGTCGATCTCCATTCCCGGGTCGAGGCGAATCGAGCGCCCCGTCCAGTTCACACGGTCCCAGCCGACGTGACGCAGCGCGTCGTGCAACGTCTCCGGCGCCGGCAGCCGATCGCTGCCGTCGAACGTCCAGGCCCGCCGCAGGACCCCCGACGTGACGTCGAACTTCCCCTCGCTCATCTCCCACAGCCGTTGCGCGAAGTCGAGTAAGCGGCCGGTCTCCTCGTCGACCTCGACGCCCTCGGGCGGGCACTGGTTGATCCGGTGCACGACGGAGTCGTCCCGGTAGCGACTGAACTTGCGTTCGACGCGCCACGCCTCGTCGGCGGCTTTGCGCGCGACGGCCTCGGCGGTAGCTCGGTCGTCGGTGTCGATCAGGATCTCGCACGGGCCGGCCATCGCGCGGAACCGCCCGGTCCACACGTCGGTCTTGCGCTGCAGCAGGATCGGTTCGTTCATGAACCACAAGGCTAGCAGGCCGCCGGCGCCCGTTGAGCGGCACCGGCGGCTCGCCCCGCGTGCATGGGGTCAACTCTTCTTGGTGACCACGACCTCGAAGTACTCGCTGGGAACGCACAGCGTGCCGTCGGTCGCCGTGTTGCACTCGTTCAGCAACTCCAGGATCGCCGCCTCGAGCTCCGGGGCCCGCTCGCCGAGAGCTTCCAGCGCCTTGATCGTCGGCCCGTAGTGCTCCTTGAAGAAGGCCAGAAAGTGCTCCGCCGACAGGTAGCGGAAGATGTAGTCGCGGCGGCGCACCTCGACGCTGTCGGCCGCCGGGCCGAACTGCGCCTCGAGGAATGCCTCGGTGCCCCAGCGTGCCGGGGACTGCACGGCCGCCGGAGGCGGAACGAGGCGGCCGATCGTGCGAAACAGGCGCCCGATGAACCCGTCCGGGGTCCAGTTCGCCATGCCGATCTTCCCGCCCGGCGCGCAGAGACGCAGCAGCTCGGCCGCGGCCCGCTCCTGATCCGCCGTGAACATGACGCCGAAGGTCGATCCCACGCACTCGAACTCGCCGTCCTCGAACGGTAGATTCTCGGCATCCGCGGTGCGGAAGTCCATCGGAAAGGCGTTCGCCTCTGCGCGCGAGCGGCCGTACTCGAGAGACTCCGGCACGTAGTCGGTCGAAACCACGTCGCAGAAGCGCCTGGCGGCGGCCAGCGACAGGTTGCCGTTGCCGGCGGCCACGTCCAGGAAGCGCGCGCCGGGGCGGGCGTCCATGCCCTCCACCAGGCGCTCGCCGGTGACCTGGATCAGCGAGCCGATCCGCGGGTAGCAGCCCGTGGCCCAGGTCACCTGCTGTTTGTTCTTGATCGCATTCAGATCCGGGGTGTTCTCGATGATGCTCATGACGTGCTCCTCGACCCTGACGGGGATGAAGTGTGATTTCTGTCCTCATCCCCGGTTACGCAGGCCGCGCAGGAAACCCGCCAGAAAAAATGTGGTATCTCTGGGCCGGATGGGTCGTTGGATGGAACTGTCGATCGTCGTTGCGCTGGCCCTCGAGCTCACGGCCTCGACGACGCACGCCGTCGAACCCGATCCGTGCGAGCCGCTGTCTCGAACGTCCTCGATCACGGACCTGGTGCGTGAGGCGCTGACGCTGCTCGAGGCCGGCGGCCGCTTCCCGCGCGACTACAGCATGCGGTTGCTGCGAGGGTTCTCGCGGTCGGACGCTGCCGAGCCGGTCCCGATCGAGCTGGACAAGCGGATCGTGTTCGTGCCGCTCGACCGAGATCGGGCCTATCGGCTCGCGTTCGATCCCGCCCGACCCTGTGGTTTCGTCTGGGACGGCGTGACGCTCGAGAACAACGAGCGACAGCGCGCGGAGATCGACCGAGCCCGGGCGGCGCTGGCCCGCGTCCGTGGCAGTCGGGACGAGGAGCTCTCGCTCGTCCGGGTCTTCGAGCGTGGATCGAGTCTCGGCTTCGTGTTCCGGTCGGCCGCGGGCGACAACGTATCGATCACTCTCGACGCCGTTCCCTAGTAGAGTTGTCTCTCGAAGACAAGTCACGGGGTGGCCCCCCGCAGGAGGTAGCGATGGCGGACTTCACGGTGAAGCGGATCGAGGAGATGGAGAACATCTGGGAAGGACTGATGGTGCGTGCGCGCGCGTCTCTCGGCGTCACGTCCTTCGGGATGCAGGTGCTCAATCTGCCGCCGGGCTTCGAGCAGTATCCCGAGCACGACGAGGAAGAGTCGGGCCAAGAAGAAGTCTACGTCGCGATGAAGGGTAGCGGACGGCTCGTCATCGGGGGTGAGGATCACAAGCTCGAGCCGGGCGTGTTCGCCCGCGTGGCGAGCGGCACGTCGCGCCGCGTGTTTCCCGGAAACGACGGTCTTCAGCTGCTCGTCATCGGGGGCGTCCCCGGGAAGGGTTTCGAGCCCGGCTCGTGGACCGAGTTGGGTGCCGAGCTTCCGACGCACGGCGAGAGTTGATCGGACTCACGAGGCGGGGCAGTCGACGACGTCCGGCGGCAGTCCCGGGTCGAAGCACGGCGTGTCGCCTGGGCAGGCGTTCTCCGGACTGACGCGGTAGTAGAACGTCTGGCCCGGGGTCGGAACCGCTGCGTCCTCCGCGGTGGTGTCCGAGTCGTCGCCCTCGATGCAGGTCACGGCGTTGACGAAGTCGTTCGGCGACGTCGAGCGCACGGTGTCGTAGAGCATGTCCGTGCCGCCCACGATCTGCGGCGGATCCCAGCGCAGCAGCGTCGCGGTCTGCGCGTCGCCGTCCGCGGTCAGCGTTTCGACCGGACCGGGCGGCGCCCAGATCGTGGCGTCGCCGTCGTCGCAGTCACACGTCGTCCGTGCTTCGTCTTGGTCGGCGTCGTCGAAGAACGCGCCGTACAGCCGCAGCGTGTCGACCTGCTCCGCGGACACGGCCAGCTCGCCGATCACGAACTGGTTCGCCTGCACCAGTCCGTTCGCCGGGCCGACGGGGACCTGCAGCCAGCCGAACGTGTCGTCGCAGTAGCGCACGGGCAGCTGTTCTCCGTCGCCGATTTGATGCTGCAGCTCGGGGCGCACCGGGATATCGACGTCGGGCGGCAGGGCGAACGGTGGGGCGTCGCACGGCGGCGACCCGCAGTCGGTGTCGATGCGTAGATTGTACGAGGAGCCGGTCAGCGTCATGCCGGGAACCGACGACGGGCCGCACGCAGACGACTGTGTGACCGTGTCGACGAGCCCCTCGACCGACAGCCGAATTTTGGTGCCCGTCGCCAGCGAGTTGGCCGGTACCTCCAGCACGGCCCCGGTATCGAGGTCCGCGACCGTGCAGCCGAGCGGCGTGCACTCGCCGGGCTGCTGCAGGATGCTCTCGAGCACCTGGTGCACGGTGCCCAGCTCGCCGTCCCATCCGGGTGAGCCGACGGCGAAGTCGTCAGCGCTGCCCGAGGACGAGTTGTCCATGTCGCCCGCGGCGGAGAGGACGAGCCCCGCGCGCTCGCTGTCCTGCACGCCGGTGAAGATCCCACCCGACGTGGTCTGGCCGACGAGACCGGCCGAGCGCTCGCCGAGCAGCCCGGTGTTCGCCGAGCCCTCGACGACGTAGACCGCGCCGGCCTGGTTCGTGCCGGGGTTCGCGTAGGGCGCGCCGAAGCCGATGTCCTCGAGACCGTTGCCCGAGACGTCGCCCAGGCGATTGACCGACCAGCCCAGCCGATCCGTTGCCACGGCGCCGATCCAGCGCACGCCGTGCACTGTCGATCCGACGTCGGTCGCGGTGAAGGTGGTCTGCGGCAGCCGCCCGGTCGTCTGCAGCACGCGGCCCGCGTTCGGCTCGGGCGTCGTCTCGGCGCACGGGTCCCCGCTGGAGGCGTCGCGGTCGAAGTACGGCGCGCCGATCAGCAGGTCGGGGTCGCCGCCCGACTGCGCCGGGCTGCCGTCGGCGCGGTTGTCGCCGCCGGCCGCGACCGAGAAGCCGAGCTGCTCGCACGGCTGGTCGCCGTGGATCCGCGTCGTCAGCGACGACGCGTCGACGCTGCCCGAGGAGAGGCCCGATACCGGAGCGACGTAGACCGCGCCCGAGTCCATCGAGGTCGCGTCGGCCAGCGGCGCGCCGATCGCCAGGTCGAGCCCGACGGGGTCGACGATGTCGCCGGGCAACGCCAGGGCGTTGCCCAGCCGCTCGGCGTTGGCTCCTTCGTAGATGGCGCCGTCGATCGATGCCGCCACGTTGGCCAGCTCGACCGGCGCCGCGGCCGTGCCGCTCAAGGTCGGATCGCTGAACACCACGTACGCGCGGCCGTCGCGGCCGCCGTACCCGGGAGAGCCGATCACGATCTCGTCCTCGCCGTCCGGCGTGTTCTCGAGGTCGCCTCCGGCCGCGAGAGCGAACCCGGCCTGGTCGCCGGTTGCCACGCCCTCGAACACGACGCCGGAGATCGTCGTGCCGACCTCGTCCAGCTCGATGAAGACCTGCGAACCCGTCTCGTAGTCGGGGACGCCGTCGATCGGGTCACGGTCGTACTCCAGCGGCTTGAACAAGACGAGGTACACACGCCCGGGCCCCATGGCCGTCGACGGCGCGCCCGTGCGGTCGATCTGCTCCGCTCCGATCAGGATGTCCTCGACGTCGTCGCCGTCGAAGTCGAAGCCTCCCACCACCGCGGTGCCGACGCGGTCGTGCGACGACTCGCCCAGGAAAATGATGTCGGCGACCTCGCGCGGGTGATTTCCCGACTCCGGCTCGGGTGCGTCGCTGCCCAGGTAGACGGCGACCGCGCCGGCGGCCGTGGTGCCGGTGGGGGAGTAGTTCGGGGCTCCGGCGAGCACGTCGGCAAACCCGTCGTCGTCGAGATCGCCCGCCGCCGCGGCAGAGTAGCCGAGGTTGTTGCCGAACGGCTCGCCGAACGCCGCCGCCGCGCCCGGCGGGGGCGCGAAGGCGGGCGGACTGGGCAACACCGCCTGGTCCGAGACGGTCGGCAGCGGGCGTCCCGCCGGGGTGCCGGTCTCGAAGCGGCTGGTGAACTTCGCGGCGGGGTAGCCCGCGAGGTCGGTGACTCCGTCGACCTCGACCGTGTAGACCGTGTCGGTGTCCAGCGCGCCGAAGTTCTGCGGGACGTTCGGGTCCAGCGTCACGGTGAGCCCGTCCGGCGTGAGGCCGACGGTGGCGGGCACGGCCGTTTCGAGGGGATCGAGCAGCTTCACCGTCGACGTCGTGACCGAGCCGGGCAGCAATTCTTCGGTGAAAACCAGGGTCACGTTGGTTCCCGTGGGAACGTCGAGCGAATCGTCGGCCGGTGTCACGCTGGTGACGGATGGGGAGATGCCCATGCCGGCGGTTGCCGTGTTACCGGAGAACTCGAGGGTCAGCGCGATGTCGTTGTCTCGATCCTCGGCCGAGCTGCTCGACTCCGTCAGGTGCGTGATGACGATCGGTTCGTCGTGGAACAACTCGGAGGCGAACGGCGCGACGTCTCCCACGACGAAGTACGTGCTCGAAGCCCCGAAAGGCACCTGCGCGTCGGGGTCGCCGTCGGGGAGAGAGTAGGTACCGACGCCGCCCGAGAGGAACACGAATCCGGACGTGACGAGCGAATCCGTCGGCTCTCCCTCGAACTGCCCGGATCCGTCGTCGAGGTAGATCCTCATATTCGTGAAGACCTGGACGTAATCGCCCGTGTGCATCGGGGCTCCGTCCTTTTCGAACAGCAACTCGATCTCGGCGAACTCGACGTCGGTGTCGCCGGTGCGGCCGCGATGCTCGACCGCGATCGCCATCAAGGGGGTCCTGGTGTCGCTCTCGAGGTTGGCCGGCGCCACGACGGTGGTCGGCAGGGCGAACTGACCTCCGCGGTTCGGATGCCAGGCGATCGTGTCGTCAAAGATCGATGCGCCGATCACGTCCAGGCCTCCGTCGCCGTCCACGTCTGCGAGAACGACGCCGTCCGGGCCGAGCGCAAGGTCGGTGATGACTTGCCGCGCTGAGAAAGACCCGGCGCCGTCCGTGTTCTCATACCAGGCGAAGGTGTCGTCCAGCCCCGATCCGGCCAGGATGTCGAGGTCGCCGTCGAGATCGAGGTCCGCCACCGCCACCGACAGCACGCCGTCGGCCCCCGTCTCGAAGCGGTTCTCGGTCCATCTGGGAGGGCCGTCATTGCGGTACCAGACGATCGAGTCGTCGTCGAAGGCGCCGACCACCACGTCGAGATCTCCGTCCCCGTCGATGTCGCCGGTCGTGATGGTGTCCGGGTAGGCCTGTGTGGTGGAGATGATCTGCTGTGGACCGAAGGAGGCGCTTCCGTCGTTCTCGAACCAGGCGATCTCGTTGTCGTTGCTGGACACGACCAGGATGTCGATGTCGCCGTCGCCGTCGACGTCCGCCGTGTGAACGTCTTCGGGAGAGTCGCCGTCGGTCGAGATGACGTCCTGGACTCCGAAGCTCCCGCCGAGGTTCTCGTACCAGGCCAGCTTGTCGTCCTGGATCGACACCGAGACGATGTCGATGTCGGCGTCGCCGTCGAGGTCCGCGATGGAGATCGCGATGGCGACATCGGCGGCGCTCGAGATGACGTTCTGCGTGCCGAACGTCCCGTTGCCGTCGGTGTTTTCGTACCACGCGATCTTGTCGTCGTCCGACGAGGCCGAGACGACGTCGACGTCGCCGTCGTTGTCGAGGTCCGCGCCGAGTGCCGCCTCGGGGAAATCTACGGCGCTCGAGATGATGTTCTGCGTGCCGAACGTCCCGAGACCATCCGTGTTCTCGTACCACACCACGTTGTCGTCGAAGCCGGCGGCCGAGAGCACGTCGGCGTCACCGTCACCGTCGATGTCCGCCGTCGAGATCGTGGCGAGGTCGGCGTAGCCGGCCACGGTCGTGATGATCTGGCGCTGCGGGAACAACGCACTGCGGTGGATCGTCTGGTTCTCGAACCACTCGACGGTGTCGTCGGCGTTCGAAGCGGAGAGCACGTCGAGGTCGCCGTCGCCGTCGACGTCCGCCGCCGCGACGGAGATGGCTGCCAGGGCGGAGGTCGTGATCGGGTGCTCGGTCCAGACCACGAGGCTGCCGACGAGCGGATTCTCGTACCAGGCGACCGTGTCGTCGCCGAACGATGCGCACAGAACGTCGAGATCCCCGTCGGCGTCCATGTCCGCCACGTCGAGACGCACGGCCTGAACCGCAGACAGGGTGATGCTCTGCTGCGCCCCGAAGATGCCCGTTCCGTCGTTGGGGTACCACGCGACCTTGTCGTCGTTCAGGGACGCGGAGATCACGTCGAGGTCGCCGTCGAGATCGAGGTCCGCCGCAATCGCCGTGTAGACACCGTCCGCCTCGCCCTCGCTGCCGCCCGCTCCGTCCGGGTCCTGGGTGATGACGAACTCCGTCCAGGTCGAGGCTCCGCCGTTGTTGCGGTGCCAGGCGACCTTGTCGTCGTTCTCCGACGCGGCGAGTGCGTCGAGGTCGCCGTCGCCGTCGAGGTCGGCGGCGAAGACCGACGCCGCGCCGTCCGCGCCCGTGGTGATGTCCGTCGCCAGCCAGGAAGCTCCCTGGTTCTCGTACCAGGCGATCGCGTCGTCGTTCTCGGATGCCGACAGCAGGTCCGGATCGCCGTCGCCGTCGAGATCGCCGGCGAACACGGCCCGCGCGAAATCGGCCGACGTGCCGACCTCGGTCTTCGTCCCGAAGCCACCCAGACCGTCCGCGTTGTCGTACCACGCGATCTTGTCGTCGGACGCCGACGCCGAGACCAGATCGAGGTCGCCGTCGCCGTCCATGTCCACGGCCACGACCATCCTCACGGAGTCCGCGTAGCCCTCTGTTTCGCCCGCTCCGTCCGGGTCCTCGGTGACGATGACCTCGGCCCACCCCGGCGGGCTGTTTCCGTCGTTGCGATACCACGCAATCGTGTCGTCCGCTCTGGACGCGACGATCACGTCGAGGTCTCCGTCTCCGTCGAGATCGGCGGCCGTCACCCACTCCGCCTCGTCGGCGGTCGTCGTAATCTCGGGCTGCGTGCCCCACGGGATCTCGACGGCTTGCGCCGGAGCGTGGGGGAGCGCCACCAGAAGCACCGCGAACGCAACCGCGGCGATTGCGGTCGTTCGCATCTCGTCGAGTCGTGACGATTCGGGGATGGCGCTGCCTCCGTCGAGAGCGGCGGCAGCTGCCGCCACCCCAAGCATGGGGCGGATCCGTCTGACGCCTCTATACCTCGACTTGGCGACTCCGACAACGACGCCGGGACGCTGTCGACTCCTGACCTGCCGTGTCGACCGACTCACATCCCCTCCCTCTCTCCCGCACAACCGTTATCAGGTCTCCACCCGGCAAGCCCCGTGCCAGCGCGACAACCGTCAAAACACCCAAAACTCCACAACCACCGGCGAAACGGCCGACACGCGGTTGAACCACAGATCACTCCAACCGTTCACCACCCCCACCGAACGCCCCCCCTCGGCCACCCGGCCACCCCGACCCAGGTTGATGCATCGGCTTCGTTCATCAACCTGGGTCGGGGGGAGGGGGTGGGGGGGGAAGTGGTTTTGTTGGAGGAGTTTGGGGACGGGATTAGGTCCGGAATGGGTGCTGCCGGTGGGGTTGGCGTTCTCTACAGTGCCCTTGAGCAGTTAAACCGACATTTCCCATTTGACCTTCGCCGGCTCCATTGCCGGGCCATATGAGATTGATTGTACGTCCATTTCGTTGAACCAGGCCCCAACTTGGGGTACTCGCACGGGAATGGGGTCCGAAACGGCCGATTCGCGACTC
>JAAELQ010000291.1 GCA_024226515.1 bacterium | reverse complement strand
TGGAGGAGTACGGCTACGAGCTGCTGCCCAACTTCGAGAACGAGCTCTACGGCGTGCTCGAGTCGGTGACCGACGCGCTGGACGGTGGCGTCACCCGCTACGCCTACCAGCCGATGGTGATCGGCGTCGGTGGCTCTACGCCCGCTGATCGGCGGGCGGTGCGGGAGCTGATCGAGCCGGAGGGCGGCGTGACGTTCTTCGGCTATCACCTGGCCGGCCTGGCGGGGCGCCAAGAGTCGACGACGACGACAGTGACCGACCGCCGCGGCAAGGACACTTTCTACGTCTTCAACCGCTACGGCGGCCCGCTCGAGATCACCGATCCCGAGGGCAACGTCAACACCACCACCTGGTCACCCGACGACATCGTGATGATCAGCCGCACCGACGGCAAGGGCACGTTGACGGAGTTCACCTACGACGAGCACGGCAATCTGCTGAGCGAGAGCGTCGAGGTCAGCGATTTTGACGGCGTTGTCCACACGTATGTGGTGGAGAACACCTACGTGCCGGCGTTTGCGGAGCCACCCTACATCAAGACCCTGCTGGCGAGCCGCCGCGACCGCAACGGTCATTTGAGCGAGCTGACCTACGACGAGCACGGCAACCTGTTGTCGCAGTCGATCCAGGTGAGCGACCCGGTGAGCGGTCCGACCATCCTGGCCACCGAGCACGCCTACGCCACGAATGGCGACCGTCTGTCGACCACCGACGCCCGGGGCAACACCAGCCACTTCAGCTACGACGCCTACGGTCACCTCGAGACGGTGACCAACCCGCTCGGCCACGAGACACGCACCGAGTGGAACGAGCGCAGCTTGCCGCAGCGCGAGGGTGACGCCCTCGGCCGCGAGACGTTGATCGAGACCGACACCCTGGGCCGCGTGATCCGTCGCACCCTGCCGGACGACCTGGTGGAGCAGGTGATTTACGACGACGTCGCGAATACCCGCACACAGATCGACGCCGAGGGTCGCTCGACGGTCACCAGCTTCGACCTCGAGGGCCGGGTGGTGCGGATCGACAACGCCGCCGGCGGCACCAAGGTCTTCGCCTACGACCCCGAGGGCACCAAGACCCTCGAGAGCCCGTGGTTCGACGACGACACTCCACGCGATGACACTACCTTCGTCTACGACGACGCCGGCCGCCTCGACCACCGCACCGAACCGCTCGGGCGGATCACAACTTACGTTCACGACGGCGCCGGGAACGTCATCTCGGAAACCCTGAGCGACGCCGATGATCCCGACTTCGAGCCACGGATCACCGAGACCGACTACGATGCGATGAACCGGACGATCACCGTGCGGCGCCGTCTCGGCAACGAGTGGGTGACCAGCCATATGCGCCCCGATGGCGAGGGCAACAAGGTGCTCGAGCTCGACGCCCTGGGGCGCGAGACCTCGCACGTCTACGACGAGCTCAACCGCCTGCTCGAGACCGCCGAGCCCGAGGGTCGCGTGACCCGCAACGCCTACGACGGCAACAGCAACTTGATCCGTTCCACCCTCCTCAACCAGCCCGAAGACCAGGTGCGCGAGCTGGTCTACGACCAGGCCAACCGCCTGATCACCAGCGTTGACGCCGAAGGTCACAGCCAGTCGATCGAATATGACGACGTCGGCAACGTACTGCGCGAGATCGATGCCCGCGGCCACATGGTGAGCCACGAGTACGACGAGCGGAACCGCAAGCGCAGGACCACCGTGCACCTCGATGCTGGCGACGCCGTGACCGAGATGGACTACGACGGCGTCGGCAACCTCACCGAGCAGCGCCAGCCGAACGGCAACGTCGTTGCCAACGTCTACGACGATCTCAATCGGCTGACCTCTACCGCCGACAGTCTCGGCGCGGTCGCCAGTTTCGAGTACGACGTCCGCAGTCGACGTGCCGCCGAGATCGACGCCCGCGGCCACCGCACCGAGAGCATCTACGATGCCCTCGACCGTCTGGTGCGCCAGGACCTGCCGGAGGAGCGCACGCTAGTCTTCACCTACGACGCCGCGGGCAATCTGCTGACCGAGACCGATGCCCGCG
>JAAELQ010000290.1 GCA_024226515.1 bacterium | reverse complement strand
GTGCGTGCGACCAGTAGATTGACCTCTTCGTTGGTCGTCACGGCGAGGCAGGACGTGCGGTCCTCGAGCTGCGCGCGCTGCATCGAGCGTTCGTCGAGGATGTTGCCGTAGATCACGCGGAAACCGTCCTGCTCGACACCCGTGCACTTGATCGGGTCGCGTTCGAGGAAGACGACCTGCTGACCGTTGTCGCGCATCAGGCGACCGATCGTCTTGCCCAGCGCGTTGGCGCCGAAGATCGCGATCCCGCGGTGCGGCGCGCGACGCAGGCCGAGCAGGCGCGCGACAACCCCGCCCGTCAAGCCCTGGACCAGGACCGTGCCGGCGATGACGGCGAAAACCAGCGCCTGCAGCGGCTCGCCGCCGGGGATGCCGGCATGGTCGAACGCCTGCGCGAACAGGGTCGAGATCGCGGCCGCCACGACACCGCGCGGAGCGATCCACGAGAGGAACACGCGGTCCTTCACCGTCAGCTCGGTGCGGATGGTGCACAGGGCGATGTTGATCGGACGCACGATGAACATGAGGCAGGCGATCGTGAGCAGCGCGGGGTAGCCCAGCTCGAAGACGCCCTCGAGCCGCACGCTGGCGGCCAGCAGGACGAACAGCATGCCGATCAGCATGACCGTCAGCTGCTCCTTGAACTCCATCAGCTCGCGGCGCACGCGCGTCCGCGCGTTGCCGACCACGAAGCCCGCGGCCGTGACGGTCATGATGCCGCTCTCGGGCAGCAACGCGTTGCTCGCCTGGAACAGCGCGAGGACGAGCGACAGGGTGAACACGTTCTCCAGGCCGTCGGGTACGACCTTGCGGAAGCGCAGCGCGAGCGCGACGAGCGCACCGCCCGCGAGGCCCACCACGAGGCCGAAGCCCAGGCGTAGGACGACTCCGGCGGCGCCGTCGGCGATCGACGAGCCGGAGGGGCTGATCAGCACCTGCAACGTCACGACGGCCAGCACCGCGCCGATGGCGTCGATCAGCACGCCCTCGGCCTCGAGCACGGTGGCGACGCGATACTTGACCTTGATCCGGCGCAGCAATGGCGTCACGACGGTCGGGCCGGTGACGACGACCAGCGCGCCGAAGGCGATCGACGGTCGCCAGTCCCAGCCCATGATCCAGCGCGCGGAGAAGGCGCCGCCGACCGCCGTGACCAGCGCACCGATCGTCAGCAGGCGCTGGATCACCGTGGCCTGGCTGCGCAGGCGGGACAGGCTGAGGTTCAGACCGCCCTCGAACAGGATCACGGCCACGGCGAAGCCGACCAGGACGTGCAGCGCCGGCCCCAGGGCGTGGGGATCCACCACACCGGCGACGTCGGGCCCGAGAAGGACTCCGGCCGCCAGCAGCAGCACGATGCCCGGCAGCTTCAGGTGCCTGGCCAGCGACTGCGCGAGGATCCCGGCCGCCAGCGCGATGGCGACGACCAGCCCTGCCCCGATTCCCGCTCCGTGATCCAAGGCGATCCTTGCCCCATCGGCCCACACGAGGGCCATGGCGGATATGACCCGCACCCCGAATCAATATGGTTCCTGGGGGCCCGATCGCCCACTTTCAGGGCAATCGGGCATCGGAGAGAGAGGATGACGGAAGGGGGGCACGACTCTTGACCCCCGTTTCGAGTCCCGCCGGAGGAAGCGAGCCCTTGCCCCCCCGGTGGAACATGTCCCCCTTCCGTCAATGATCGTCTAGCTGCCGGCCTCCTGGATCTCGAGCGTGCGGTACGCGTACGAGGTCAGGAACTCCTCGAGTTCCTCGGAGAAGCACAGATCGGCGAACAGCTTGCGCGCGTCGTCGTAGCGGCCGGAGCCCAGGCGCTCGGCGCCGACCTCGGCCTCGATCGAGGACATCTCCTCGGCGATCAGCCGCTCGACCAGCGCCCTGTCGACCGTGCGCCCGTCCTCGAGATCGGCGGCATGATGCAGCCACTGCCAGACCTGCGCGCGGGAAATCTCCGCCGTGGCGGCGTCCTCCATCAGGTCGTACAGCGGCACACAGCCCAGGCCGCGAAGCCAGGATTCCAGGTACTGCACGCCGACGCGGATGTTCCAGCGCAGACCGTGCTCGGTGCGCGAGCCGGTCGGGACCTCGAGCAGGTGCGCGGCCTCGACGCGAACGTCCTCACGCAGGCGCTCGATCTGGTTCGCGCCCTCCATCCGGGTGCGGAACGCGTCGCGGGCCAGGGCGACCAGTCCGGGATGCGCGACCCACGTGCCGTCGTGGCCGTCACCGACCTCGCGCAGCTTGTCCTTCTGGACCTTGTCCAGCGCGGCCCGGTTGGCCTGTTCGTCGTTCTTGATCGGGATCTGGGCCGCCATGCCGCCGATGGCATGCACGCCGCGCCGGTGGCACGTGCGCACGGCCAGCTGGGTGTAGGCGCGCATGAACGGCTGCTCCATCGTGACCTGCGAGCGGTCGGGCAGCACCGCCCCCGGCTCCGAACGGCGGCACTTGATGAAGCTGAAGATGTAGTCCCAGCGCCCGCAGTTGAGGCCCGCCGAGTGCTCGCGCAGCTCGTGCAGGATCTCGTTCATCTGGAACGCCGCGGGGAGGGTCTCGATCAGCACCGTGGCCTTGATCGAACCCTGTGGAATATCCAGCGCCCGCTGGGCATGCACGAACACGTCGTTCCACAGACGCGCCTCGAGGTAGTGCTCCAGCTTGGGCAGGTAGAAGTACGGACCGGTGCCGCGTCGCAGTTGCTCTGCGGCGTTGTGGTAGGCGAACAGTCCGAAATCGAACAGCGACGCCGGCAGCGGCTGATCGGCCACGGTCACGTGACGCTCGACGAGGTGCAGCCCGCGTGGGCGCACCAGCAGCGTCGCCGGGTTCTCGTTCAGACTGTACTGCTTACCGCGAGCGGCGTCGGTGAACTCGATGCGACGGCGCACGGCGTCGCGCAGGTTCGCCTGGCCGGACACCATGTTGCTCCACGAGGGCGAACTGGCGTCTTCGAAGTCGGCCATGAAGGTGTCCGCGCCCGAGTTGAGCGCGTTGATCACCATCTTGCGGTCGACCGGCCCGGTGATCTCGACGACACGCTGCTGCAGATCGGCCGGCAGCTCGGCGACCTTCCAGTCCGCGTTGCGCACGTCCGCGGTCCGCGGCTCGAAGTCGAGCGTCAGCCCGTTGCGCCACGCGGCGCGCCGACCCGCTCGCGCGGCGAGGAGCTCCTCGATGCGCGGCGCGAAGGCTTCGGCAAGTCCATGGAGAAACTGCAGCGCGCCGGCGTCGAGGATCTCCTCGAAGCCCGGACCCATCGCTCCGTGAACGGCGATGCCTCCGGGCCCTGCGGCCGGCCGCGCTTCGTGTCCCCCTGCCTGCGAGTCGTTCATAGGCTAGAAGATAAGGACGATCCGGGGGATTGCCATTCAATTCAGGCCTTCCCCCGGTCCTCGCTGCCGGTGTTTCAGGCTACAGCTTGAATTTCAGGTCGACCCACAACTTGTCGGTGTCGTCCGAGAAATCGTCCGCATCGTACTTCGCGTATTTGAGCAGAACCCCACAGTGGTCACCGAACTTGCGGGAGACCTTGACCCCGATCTCGGTGCCGTAGTCGTCGCTTCCCTCGTCGGCGGTGAAGTTATGGTAGATCGCCATGAAGTTGTACTTGTTCCATTTCGTGCCGAAGGAGACGAACATGTCCTGCAGGCCCGTGTCGGGCGTCACCAGGAACTTGTCCGCCCAGCCGTTGAACGCGTGCAGCGTGGCCAGCGGCGTCTGGAAGCCGTAGTCGCCGTCACCGCCGAGCACTTCGTAGCCCACCTTCACGTTGAACTTGTCCCAGATGAAGCCCAGATGGCCGAACAGGTAGTCCGCGTCGACCGACGAGAGGCCGTCCTTGTAGTCCGCCTGATCCGCATATTCCACCGTGTAGGCCAGGTCCAGGTCGTCGCTCAGCTCCGCCTTGCCCTTGAAGCGCAGGCCGAGGTTGCGGTGCGACGCGTCCGGGCTGTCCTCGATCTCGATGAAGTAGCCGTAGGCGGTCAGCGTGCCGAAGTCGAATCCGTACGAGAGGTTGAGCAGGTCGCTCGACAGGTCCAGGTCCGACAGCGTCGGGTGATGCTCGCCGAAGATCCGGTTCGCGTTGTTCAGGTGGCCGTAGAACGCGGTCAGGTTGTCGACGAACTTCGACGTCACCGAGAACGCGTCGAAGGTCTGCTCGTTCTGGCGCCAGCCCACGTTCCCGATGAAGCGATCGTTGTCGAGCTTGATCCGCTGGCGACCCAGCTTGAACTTCGTCTTGCCCGCCTTGTACCCGAGGAACAGCCGATTGAGCTCTTCGTCCTCGGGATCGGCGATCACCGGCACGTCACTCGGGACGCCGGGAGTGTCGTTGTACTTCTCGCCGCCCAGCGCCGCGATACCCTCGAATTCGGCCAGTGCGAAGAAGTTATGGTACGAGCCCGTCCGGTACCCGAGGCGACCCCGCAGCGTCGACGCCTGGGCATCGTCGTCAAAGGAATCCTGGTCCACAACCTCGAACCGGTAGCGGATGTCGATGATCACCTCGCCGTCCTTGACGGCGTCGACGAGCGAATCTCCTCCCACCGCGGTCCCGGCAAGGAGCCCGGTGAAGCAAATCGCGATCCAAAGGCAGAGCAACGACTTACGGCGCATGTATTTCCCCCGAGGTTCTCCGACGCTCCTGCGCAACGTGCGCAGCAACCGGACGAGGATTCTAGTCCTTCGCCACGCCTTTCGGTGGACCGGGAAGGTCTAGTTTCGGCGATGTGTCAAAATGTCGTTCCCCCCAGGACAAGGAGCTCCCATGATCGGCCCGGCCGTCGGCAAGGTCCCAGCGGTTTCCGACCTATCTCGCCGTTTTCGGGCGATTCGCGCCTTCAGCGAGGCTCTGTGCCAGCCGCTGCAGCCGGAGGACTGCGTCGTGCAGTCGATGCCGGACGTCAGCCCGGCCAAGTGGCACCTGGCCCACGTGACCTGGTTCTTCGAGACGTTCGTGCTGAAGCCACACTCGCCGGACTACCGCGCGCGACGGCCGGAGTTCGAATACCTGTTCAACTCCTACTACAACGCCGTCGGCGAGCAGTTTCCGCGCCCGCAGCGGGGCCTGCTCTCGCGACCCTCCGTGGAGGAGGTGCTCGAGTACCGCCGCGACGTGGACGCGGGGGTCCTGCGGCTGCTCGACGCCCTCGGCGAGGCCGGGGAGGCCGTCCGGTCGTTGATCGAGGTGGGCCTGAACCACGAGCAGCAGCACCAGGAGCTGCTGCTGACGGACATCAAGCACGTGTTCTCGTGCAATCCGCTGTATCCGGCCTATCGCGAGCGCTCGACCTGGTCGCGGAGCACGCCCGGCGGCCCCGCGCGTTGGCTGGGGATCGACGACGGCCTGCGCGAGATCGGCGCGGCGGCCGGCGAGTTCGCCTTCGACAACGAGCGGCCGCGGCACCGCGTCCTCGTCCCGCGGGCCGAGCTGGCGTCGCGGCCGGTGACGAACGGCGAGTTCCTCGAGTTCGTCGAGCAGGGCGGCTACGAACAACCGGGGCCGTGGCTGGCCGACGGCTGGGCCACGGTGCGCGAGCAGGGCTGGACGGCGCCGCTGTACTGGGTCCCGCGCGACGGCGAGTGGCACGAGTTCACGCTGGCCGGCCTGCGCAAGCTCGATCGCGAGGCCCCGGTGTGCCACGTCAGCTTCTACGAGGCGGAGGCGTTCGCCACCTGGGCCGGGGCGCGGCTCCCGACCGAGGCGGAATGGGAGACGGCGGCCGCGGGAGTTCCGGTTCGCGGCAACTTCGTCGAGGACCGGGTCCTACATCCACGGCCCGCGACGACGCGCGGCGACGGATGGCAGCAGCTGTTCGGCGACGTCTGGGAGTGGACCGCCAGCCCCTACGTCGCCTACCCGGGGTTCCGCACCGCGGACGGCGCGCTCGGCGAGTACAACGGCAAATTCATGTGCAACCAGCTCGTCCTGCGCGGCGGCGGCTGCGTGACGTCCGAGACCCACGTTCGGCCCTCCTACCGCAATTTCTTCTACCCCCACCAGCGCTGGCAGTTCGCGGGCCTGCGCCTGGCCCGGGACGCCTAGAAGCCGGACGAATGACGCCGCGCGCGGCTCAGGTCGCCCCTCGCGGTTCGACGATCAGCGGCATGTCGCGCGCCGGCGCGAACGTGACGCTGCGCCGCACGACCTTGCCGTCGTAGCCCTGCGGCAGCCGGATTCGCATGCGCTGCAGGATGCGCGCGGCGACGACCGTCATCTCGAACTGCGCGAACGCCATCCCGATGCAGGTACGGTTGCCGCCGCCGAAGGGGAAGAAGTGCCACGAGCGCACCGCGCCCTCGAGGAAGCGCTCGGGGCGAAACGCCTCGGGGTCGCCCCACACGTCCGGCCTGCGCTGAGTGAGCCAGATGCACGGCGCGACGCCCGCGCCGCGCGGTAGAGACAACGCGCCCAGCGTCGCGTCCGCGGTCAGGCGGCGCACCACGATCGGGATCACCGGATTGAGGCGCAGCGTCTCCTTGATGGTCGCGGCGAGGTACGCCAGCCGGCGGACGTGCTCGGGGCCGACCGGTTCGCCGCCGGCGACCGCGTCGAGCTCTTCCAGCGCGCGGCGCCGCACGTCCTCGTGTCGCGCGAGGCGATACAGCACCCAGGCCAACGCGGTCGCCGTCGTCTCGTGGCCGGCGACGACGAGGGTCAACATCTCCCCGCGCAGCTCCTCGTCCGAGAGGCCACGCCCCCCCTCGTCGCGCGCCTCGAGCAACAGCGACAGGACGTCCTCCCCGCGCGCGGTCGCGGCACGACGTCGCTCCAGTTCTTGCTGCAACAGCACGCCGACCCGATCGCGCAGCGCCGCGAAACGACCGTAGGGCGACAGGCGGCCCAGCGCGAGTTGCAGGCGCTCGAGCCGGACCGCGCCGCGGCCGTCGACGAACATCATCAGCGACGGGTTGGCGGGCAGGCCGAGCAGCTTCTCGATCGTGGCGCGGAACTCGTCCATCCGCGGGCCGGTCTCGTAGCCGAAGACCGTGCGCAGGATGATGTCGAGCGTCACGCCCTGCATCGCCTGCCGGAACGGAAAGCTGCGACCCGTCGGCCAGCGATCGATCGAGGCGTCGGCGGCGGCGCGCATCGTCTCGCCGTAGGCCCGCATCCGCTCACCGTGAAACGGCGGGGCCAGCAGCTTGCGCTCGGCCCGGTGGCGCGGGCCGTCGAGCAGCAACAGCGAGTGATCCTGCAACAGCGGCTTGAGGATCAGGTTACCGCGGCCGGCCTCGACCAGGTCCGGATCGACGCGGAACACGTCGCGGATCGTCTCGGGGTCGCTGGTGAACACGACCGGCGGGTACGCCGGGAAGCGAATCGTGAAGTGATCGCCGAAGCGCGCGTTGCACTCGCGCAGGAACGGGATCGGCCGGAAGATCCAGCGCGCGAGCTGCACCAGGCTGGGCGCGGAGGGTCCCGGCGGCAGGGCGTTCATCTCACTCGACGGCGACCTGCGAGCCGGGAACGATGTCGAGCTTGTTGCCCTCGTCGAAGCGCACCCAACACTTCCAGCCCCCGTCGTAGTCCTGGGCTCGCAGCAGCAACGTCGCCGGCTGGCCGAACGCCATGCAGCGCTGCTCCGGTACGCTGTCGACACCGCGCCACAGGCGGACGAACGGGTTCTGCTCCCACTCCGCGCCGATCGTCGTCTGCTCCATGTGTCCGGGGTAGACCTGCGTCTCCTTCGGCAGGCGCATCAGGATTTCCATGATCGAGTGCCGGATGTCCTCGAACGCGGCGTGTCCCGGGGCGCGCGTTCCGCCGACCGTCCCGCGGAACAGCGTGTCTCCGGTGAAGACGCGCGCATCGTTGATCACGAACGAGAGCTGCCCCACGGTGTGACCCGGGACGTGCAACGAGCGGATGTGCAGCCCTCCGCTGACCAGCTCGTCCCCATCGTCGAGCTGCACGTCCAGCCCGCCGAACATCTCGAGCTCCTTGCGATGGCCGCAGATCGGGCAACCGAACTTCGACTTGTATTCCGCGTTGAACTGCACGTGATCGATGTGATGGTGCGTGCACAGCACGTGGGTCACCTCGAGCCGCTGCGCCTCGATCGCCTCGACGATCGGCCCCATCGGACCGCCGGTGTCGACGAGAACCGCGTGCCCGCCGGGTTTGTCCGCCACGAGCCAGGTGTTGGAGAGCCAGTTGTCGCTCATGGTGCGTTCGATGATCATCTTTCTTCCCCGTTCTAGAAGCGGACCACCGAGCGGATGCCGTCCTGGGCTTCCATCAACTCGAAGCCGCGGTTCACGTCGTCCAGAGTCAACTCGTGCGAGACGAATCCGTCGAGATCGATCTTGCCCTCGAGGTACATGTCCACCAGCTTCGGCACGTCCGTGCGACCGCGCGCGCCGCCGAAGCTGCCGCCCTGCACCGTGCGTCCGGTGATCAGCAGGCGCGGCACGATGTCGACCGTCTCGCCCTTGCCCGCCACGCCGAGGATCGTGCACAGGCCCCAGCCGAAGCGGGCGGCTTCGACGGCCTGCGCCATCACGCCGGCCAGTCCGGTGGCCTCGAACGTGTAGTCCGCCCCGTGCCCGCCGGTCATGTCGAGAATCTGCTGCACGACACCGTCACCGGCGACGATCGTCTCGGTCGCGCCGTAGCGCCGCGCCAGCTCGAGTCGCGCCTCGGAGAGATCGACGGCGACGATGCGCTCGGCCCCCTGCAGCTTGCAACCGAGCACCGCGCCCAGCCCGACCAGTCCCGCGCCGAACACGACACAGGTCGATCCCGGCTCGACGGCCGCCTTCCACAGCGCGGCCGCCAGGCCCGTCGTCGCGCCGCAGGCCAGCGTGCAGACCTTGTCCAGCGCGGCGGCGCGGTCGATCTTGGCCAGGCCGATCTCGGGCATCACCGTGGCTTCGGCGAACGTGCTGGTGCCCATGAAGTGGCGGATCGGCTCTCCGTCGCGCGAGAACCGAGGCGTCCCGTCGGGCAGGTGCCCCTGACCCTGCTGCGCGCGCACGGCGGTACAGATGTTGGTCTTGCCGCTTCTGCAGTGCTCGCACTTCCCGCACTCGGGCGAGAACAGCGTGATCACGTGGTCCCCGGGTTCGACCAGCGTGACGCCGGAACCGACCTCCTCGACGACGCCCGCGCCCTCGTGACCCAGCACGCACGGCGTGTATCCGCCGGGGTCGGCGCCGCTGGCGCTGTAGAGGTCGGTGTGACACACGCCGCAGGCATGCAGCTTGACCAGGACCTCGCCCTCCCTCGGCGGCGCCAGGTCGAGCTCTTGCACGACCAGCGGCTCACCGAACGACTCCAGCACTGCGGCACGCACCTTCATCCGATCCCTCCCGGCGGCGCGCGATTCGGCGCCATCGGCATTCTACCCGTGGATCGGCGATGGAGCCCGGGATTTCCGGGTGCGGGAATTCAGCGACGGCGGCGCGGAGTCAGCATGCGTTCGGGGTGTCGCGCCCGGAACCTGCGCGAGCGCAGCAGACGGAACAGCGCGCGCAGGCGCTGGCCCTTCTTCGGCGCATGCAGGTAGCGCACGACGTCGCGCGACATATCGGCGGTGGCCTCGTCGTAGGGGAACGCGAACAGCGGCCCCTCGGCGGCCTTGGCGTCGAACGAGACGAAGCGCTGGCGGCACATCTCGCGCAGACCCGGTGCGCCGTGGCTCTGGCCCAGGCCGCTCTTGTGGAACCCGGACCAGGTCGCCGCAGGCTCGTCGAACGAGTACAGCACGTCGTTGATCGTCACGACGCCGGCCTGCAGTCCGACCATCATCCGTTGCGCCTTGGCCTCGGAGCCGGTCCAGCCGCTGGCCGTCAGGGCGTGCTCGCTGTCGTTGGCCATCAGGATCGCCCGCTCGAGGTTCTCGACTACGATCAGCGGGATGACCGGCCCCAGCGTCTCCTCGCGGATCAGCGCGCAGTCCTGGGGCGGCCCCAGGATCACGGTCGGCGGGTAGAAGTTGCCCGGGCCCTCGGGGACGACGCCGCCGCGCAGCAGCCGGCCGCCGCGATAGGTCGCCTCGAGCACCTGCGTGTGAACCACGTTGCGCTGGGCCTCGCTCGACAGCGGCCCGACGTCCGTCTGCTCGGCCAGCGGACTGCCCACGGCCAGCTCGTCCACCTCGGCCAGGACGTGCTCGAGCAGGCGCGAGGCGATGCTCTCCTCGGCGTAGACACGCTCCACCGCGCCGCAGTTCTGCCCGCAGTTGGCGATGGCGCCCCAGACGATGCCGCGGGCCGCGCGCGCGATGTCCGCGTCGTCGGCCACGACCGAGGGGTGATTGCCGCCCAGGCGCAACACGACGGGCCGCGGGATGCAACCGGCGGTCGCCATGACGTGCTGCCCCGCCTCGACCGTGCCGGAGAAGAAAACCTTGTCGACCTTCGGATGCGAGGCGAGGCGAATCGCCTCTTCCGGGCCGGCGGGGATCACCGTGACGAGGCCCGGCGGCAGCCCGGCCTCGAGGCACAGCTCTCCGATGCGCAGCGAGCACAATGGGGTCCGCTCGCTGGGCTTCAGCACGACCGCGTTGCCCATCACCAGCGCGGCGGAGACCTCGATCAACGGCAGCGCGAACGGCAGCGGCGCCGGCGTGATCAACGCGATCACGCCCAGAGGATCGTAGAGGTAGTGCCCGTGCTTGTGCGCGTACAGCGGGTGCCGCGGCTCGGCCTCGGTCCCCAGGTTGTACTGCTCCGCGTGGTCGATCAGAAATGTCAGGTGATCGAGCGCGGGCAACACTTCCAGTGTCAGCGCCTCGAGCCGTGGCTTACCCTGCTCGCGCGCGATCAAGCGTGCGATCACGTCGGACTGTTCGTAGATCAGCCCGGCCAGGCGGCGCAGGTGGCGCGCCCGCTCGGAGTACGGCGTGCTGCGCCACAGCGATGCGGTCGTCGCAGCCGCGGCGACCGCGCGAGAGACATCCTCGGCGCCGGCGAGCGCCACACGAGCGAACGGCGCCCCGGTGGACGGATCCTCGAGCGCGACGACCTGGCCCGAGCCCCCGCCCGGTCCCGACTCCAGGTGCGGGAAGAACAGCGGCAGCTCTTCGAGATCGGGAATGCGGCGCGCCTCGACGCTCCCATCCGCGACCTGCGTTCCGACGGGTAGATCTTCGATGTTGGACATCGAGGCAAATCTAGGTTCGCGGCGGGCGGAAGGCCCGCGATCGCGGCCGATGTTGCCAAGTTCGTCGCGGGTTACGGATTCGTACCTGCAGGACCTACTGACACGCCTCGACGGATTGCGGCAAACAGGACGCGGCGGAGGCCGGCCGGGGTTGGCCCGCGCCGTCGCTCCCGTAGGAGCCTTCCTTGAATCCGTTGCCCGGCGTGACCAGGTAGTACGTGCCTCCCGGCGCCGCCGTAAAGGTGGCCTCGGTGTCCCCGTCGGTCGTGCACAGGACGGGGGTGTGGCCCACGAAATCGCCCAGGGCTCCCTCGTACACCTGGTAGTCCACGTCCGAGGCGAGGCACGACGGGGCCCACGACAGCGTCAGTTCCCCGGTCTTGCTGCGGGCGACGCTCAGCTGCGCCCCCGGCTCGCCCGCGCCGTCCGGCACGCGGCCGGACGTGCCGTCCGCCACCAGGAGGAACAGGTCGAAGTCGTCGTCGTCCACGTCGCCGTCCTGATCCACGTCGGAGACGGCGCACTCGTGATTCGGGTTGTAGAAGTTGCCGGGGCCGGTGAAACAGCTCTGGAATCCCAGATAATCGTCCGCGTCGACGTCGTTGTCGCCGTCCTGGTCGAACTCCAGCCGACCGAGGGAAGCGAGGAAGGTCACGACGCCGTCGCGGCCCACCGCGGGCAGACCGTCGTACGCGGTCACCGACCACGCGGCCTCGCTGCCCGGCGCGTCGTGCTCGGCAATCGCGTCGCGGATGCGCTGCTCGAGCGTGGGCGCATCGAAGCGTCCGTCGTGCCACAGGGTGCCGCGCAGCCTCAGGCCCCACAGCGGCGCCGTGCGAACCTCGCTCATCGACGCGGCGCCGTGCGCGATGCCGTCGCCCGCGTCTCCCATGTCGTGCAGCAGGAAGTCCGAGAACGGGCGGAAGAACTGCGCGCGCAGGCCCGGTTCGAGCTGCGGATCGTCGGGCGTCGTCCAGCCCGAGGTGTGGCAGGAGGTGCAGCCGGCCAGGCTGAAGAAGTTCTCTCCCGACAGGCCCGTGCGCGGGGTCTGGGGCGGGGGCGCCAGGTAGCGCACGAAGTCGCTGACGCGATCGATGTAGTCGAAGCCCTCGCCGTCGGGACCGTCCTCGGGGTCCGCGAACGGGTCGCATTGGGCCAGCGCGACCTGGTCGCCGTTGGGAGCCGCCTCGTCGGCAACGAGCCGGTTGGTCAGCCCGATATGGTCTCGCGCGGCCTCGGCCGCCGCGCTGAGCAGCGTCGCCGACTGCGACTTCCAGCCGAAGCGTCCCCCGCCCGGGTTGCCGCCGTCCTCCAGCACCGGGACGAGGTGCAGCCGCCCGCTGATGTTCGCGTTGGGCGGCGTCGTCTCGTTCGCCTCGAGCTGCGAGTCGTCGAGGGCCTCGACCAGGCCGGCGCCGAGCAGCGTCGTCGTGCGGCGCGACGCGGTCACGTTCGCCTCGGGCGGGACGGTCTCGACGCACGCGGGATCGATCGTCTGCGACTGCATCAGCGTGCCGCCGAGCTCGGTGAGCGGGTCGAAGCCGCCGAGGCCGTCGTCGAAGCCGAAGCGCGTGACGCCGGCGCCGCTGTCCGCCCCTGCGGGCGACCGGTGGCAGGCCGCGCAGCCGTCGGCGTTGTAGATCGGCCCCAGCCCCGAGGCGGCGTCCAGCGTGGCGTCGAACCACGCGCCGCCCGCATCGAACCTCTGCAACGCGGTCGCGTCCAGCTCCGGCAGCGGATCGCCCGGGCGCGGCTGCAGGAAGACGTTGCCGATGCACTCTTCCCGCGCCTCGTCGCACTCGGCGACGCACGGAATGAGCGGCGACGGGATACAGATCCCCGGCGGGACGCATTGCTCGGCGCCGTTGCAGTAGAGGCCGTCGTCGCACTCTTCGTTGGACTCGCACTCGGCGCACGCGTCGAAGTCTTCCGAGCACGCCACCTCGCCGCACGGACCCTCGGCTGCCGGGACGCACACCTCGTCCACGCAGGTCTCGACGCCGTTGCAGAACAGCGTGTCGTCGCAGTCCGCGTCGACGAAGCAGTCGACGCACACGTCCTCGACCTCGTCGCACTGCCGGCCGGGACACGGATCGACGCCGCCGATGCAGTCGCCGGCGATGCAGGTCGCGCCCGGGTTGCAGAACTCCGCCCCCGCGTCGCACGGCAGCTCGCCGGCGACGCAGACGTTGGCCTGGCAGGTCTCGACGCCGTTGCACGGGTCGCCGTCGTCGCAGTGGTTGTCGACGAGGCACTCGAGACACGCGTCGACGTCCTCGCCGCAGAACTCGTCCGCGCAGGCCGGCGTGCCGGCCTTGCACACGCCGCCGGCGCAGATCTCGGCGCCGTTGCAGAACACGCCATCGTCGCACTGCGGATGCGTCGTGCAGTTGACGACGCAGGCCCCGCAATCGGTCTCGCAGGTGCACGGCGTCTCTCCGGGGTCGCACGTGCCGTCCCCGCAGACACCGCCTCCGCCGCCCTGGTTCGCGCAGTCCGAGGCGCAGTTGCCTCCGGTCTCGCCGGGGTCGCAGACGCCGTCGTCGTTGCAGATGCGCGGAACGTGCAGCGTCGTCGTGACGCCCGCCGGCGTCCCCGGCTTGAACAGGCTCAGGGTCGCGCTGCCCAGCTCCGGCGGCCGGTCGGCCTCGAAGCGGAAGTTGTAGACCGTGCCCCAGCGCAGAGCGTTGGCGTCCGGGTTGTCGTCGAACAGCTCGGTGCCCCACACGATCTGCGCCGGGCTGTGCGGCGGCAACGGCCCCCCGCTCCAGTCCGTGCCGTCCCACGGCTCGCCGCTGTGGTACTCCACGTCGCGGAAACCGACCGCCTGGACGTCGATTCCGGGGGCCAGCGGCAGAGAGAACGCGCGCGCGGCGCGCTCGGAGTTGAGGTTCTGCACCGCGTACTCGTAGTGCCAGTAGCCGTTGGGCAGCGACGTGACCGCCGACGCGGCCAGGAAGCGGCCGTCACCGGGAATGTCCACGATGGCCAGCGCGACGCCCGGGTCGGAAGAACTCCACGCCTCGAGCGCCGTCTTCTCGCGCTGCGTCTCGCCCACGAAGACCAGATCGTAAACGCCGAGGGAGCCGAAGATCTGCATCTCGCGCCACGACGCGTTGTTGTTGCCTCTGCCGGCGGCCGCGTCGTCGGGCGTGATGTAGTGCCCCTCGGCGAAGTAGCGTGCGCCGGGATTCAGGTCGGGGTTCAGATCGGAGTTGACGATCTGCACGCGCTTGAAGATTGCGTCACCGGTCTGCGACCCGTTGGTCGGCGGATAGGGAAACTGGCCGGTCACCGGATCGACCTCGGACTTCATGCCCATGCCGCTCTGGTTGCCGTTCAGTCCGGCCCAGTAGATGTCCGAGCAGTTGATGCCCAGCGACTGGGAGGTCGAGGCCATGCAATCGTCCGAGCAGGTGTCGAGCTGCAGCGCAGCAAAACCGTGCTTGAGCCAACCCTGACCGAGCTGCTCGAAGCGCCCGTCGCGCAGGCGGAAGATGTTCTGCGCGATGACCGGGTGTTCGGACGTGCCGCCGAACCAGAGCGCCTCGCACGTGCCGAGGTTGCACGAGTCGGTGCCGAACGAGTAACCGACGGTGCCGTCGACGCTGCCCCAGCGCTGCGTCCCGGTCAGATCGCCGACGACGATGTCGGGGAATTCGCCGGGAGCGTCACACTCGTTGTTGCCGTTGCCCTGAGCCGCGGCCGGGAGGCCGCACGCCAGCGCGATCGAAATCGCGAGGAGCATCCCGAGAATCCATGAGTCGCGCATCGCCACCCCCAGGGGTCGAAAGTGGCCTCAATATACGCGAACCGGGAGCGGGAGGTTGCGGATCGATCGACAGCAGAGGCTCAGACCTGGCTGCGCTCGGTGCGGCGGCGCTGCATCTCCTCGTAGAGGCCCAGGATGCCGTCGGCGTAGCGGCTGCCGCTGTACGTGCCCTTGCGCAGCTGACGGTTGACCCGCGTGGGGCCGTAATTGTAGGCGGTCAGCGCGACACGGTCGTCGCCGAAGCGATCGACGAGCTCTTTGTAGTACTGGATTCCGAGGCGCACGTTGAGGCTCGGCGAGTGCAGGGTCGTACGACCGTGCCACTCGACGTCGGTGCGCTGCGCGACGTCGCGCGCGACCCACGGACGAAGCTGCATCAGGCCGATGGCGCCGGCGCTGCTGACGATGCGGCTCTTGAACGAGCTCTCCTTGGCCACGATCGAGGCGACCATCAGCGGATCCATCTCGGCGCTGACCGCTTCCTCGTAGATCGCGTCGGCCAGCGTACGGCGCCAGTCGTCGGACGTGGTGCGGCGATGGCTGCGGACCATCTCGAGGATCGTCTCGCGGATCGCGCCGTCCCGGCTCTCGACGACCGTGACGATCGGGGCGCTTCCCAGCCGGAGCAGACCGGAGTCGTGCGCGACGGCGGCCGGCGGCGTGTCGACGATCACCAGGGCGCCGAGCAACAGAGCGAACGCTGCGTTCGCCGCCCAAATCCATCGGGGGGTGTTCTTCGAGATGCGGATCTGTCGACTCATTTTCCCTCTCCTCGCCTCGTGTCGCTTTTGGCGCGACTGCCCCCTACTGGAGCAAGACCGATACCGAACTGGCGCAGACCCGAGAAATGGCCCTTTTCTCTACTTTTCGACGCGGAAATGACGGCCGTGCATTTCTTCGCTGATGTCGCGTACTGCGACAATGAGACACGCGAGCGAGGCAAGGACAGGCTTCAAGTCGTTGTGCAGGCGGAACTTGTTCGACCTTGTCGCGCTCTGCGACAGATGGTCGGGGTCTCGCGACGCCCGGGGGCGCAACGAACCGGTCGCTGTCGACGCTCCGTCGGTAATGCGTCAGCGCGTCGGCGCTTCGTGTCCGGGCGTAGACACCGTCAGGACTGCCGCTTCTGAATCTTGGCCCACGTGTCGCGCAGCGTGACCGTGCGGTTGAACACCGGCGCGTCGGGACTGGAGTCCCGGTCGACGCAGAAGTACCCGCGGCGCTCGAACTGACAGCGGTAGCCCTGCTCGGCGCCCGCGAGACTGGGCTCGAGCTTGCACCCTCGTAACACCTCGAGCGATTGCGGGTTGATGTTGGTGAGGAAGTCCTGCCCTTCTTCCACGTCGTCGGGATCGGGCTTGGCGAACAGGTGGTCGTACAGCCGCACCTCGGCGTCGATCGCGTGCTCGGCCGAAACCCAGTGGATCGTGCCGCGCACCTTGCGGCCGTCGGGCGCCTGGCCGCCGCGGGTCTCGGGGTCGTACGTGCAGCGCAGCTCGACGACCTCGCCCGTGTCCGGGTCCTTGACCACGTCGTGGCACTTGATGAAGTAGCCCCAGCGCAGCCGCACCTCGCGGTCGGGCGCCAGCCGGAAGTACTTCTTCGGCGGGTCCTCGCGAAAGTCGTCGCGCTCGATGTACAGCACGCGCGAGAACGGCACCTTGCGCGTGCCGGCGGATTCGTCCTCGGGGTTGTTGATCGCGTCGAGCTGCTCGACCTGATCTTCGGGGTAGTTCTCGAGCACGACGCGCAGCGGCTGCATCACCGCCATCACGCGCGGCGCGATCTTGTTCAGCTGCTCGCGCACGCAGAACTCGAGCATGCCGAGGTCGACCGTGCTGTCGACCTTGGCCACGCCGATCATCTCGCAGAAGCGACGGATCGACTCGGGCGTGTAGCCGCGACGGCGAAAGCCGGAGAGCGTCGGCATCCGCGGGTCGTCCCAGCCCGAGACGTGATCGTCGCGCACGAGCTGCAGCAGCTTGCGCTTGCTGAGTACGGTATGGGTCATGTTGAGCCGGGCGAACTCGATCTGCCGCGGGGCGAAGATGCCGAGTTGCTCGACGAACCAGTCGTACAGCGGCCGGTGGTCCTGGAACTCCAGCGTGCACAGCGAGTGCGTGATGCCCTCGATCGAGTCCGACTG
>JAAELQ010000289.1 GCA_024226515.1 bacterium | reverse complement strand
GAGTCGGAGCTGGTGCCCAAACGCTGGATGGAGGCCAAGCTGAGCCGCGAGGCTTCGGCGCGGGAGCTCGATCCCGAGATCGAGGATCTGGGCGTCGCGGTGCAGCGGCTGGTCGAGCAGCGCAAGCGGGTCGACACCGCCAAGGTGCGCAAGGACGACGCGCTGAAGGAGTTCGATCGCAACTACATCCCGATCGTGCGGGTGTTGGAAGCGACCTTCCGCGTCGCCGGCGAGACCGACCTGGCCGACCGCATCCGGCCGACGGTGCGTCAGCTGACGCGCAACGACAAGGAGGAGGAGGCGAAGCCCGAGGCCGAGTCTTCCGATGCCTTCGAGACGCCGGCTGCCGAGCCGGCGGAGCCCGAGTCCGGCGTCGCCGCGGCGTCGCCGGCAAGTCAGGCGTCGTGATCTCTGGTTGATCGCGTCGTCCGGCTTCTGGCCTCTCCCGGCGGTTTCGTCGGGAGAGGCTTTTTCTATCCGGCTGCCCGGCGCGTCACGTCCG
>JAAELQ010000288.1 GCA_024226515.1 bacterium | reverse complement strand
GCGTCCACGCGGCGGACGGCGCAGAAGAAAGCGAACAGCTCGCGGGCCGTCATCTGCGGGTAGAGCGCGAGGTCGGCGGGCAGGTAGCCGACCCGGCGGCGGATCTTCACGGAGTCACGGTGACTGTCGAGACCGAGGATCGTGGCCTGACCCCGTGACGCGTGCAGAAAGTCGAGCAGCACGCGGATGGTCGTGCTCTTGCCCGCTCCGTTCGGGCCGAGAAAGCCGAATACCTCGCCGGTACGAACCGTCAGGTCGAGATCGACGATACCGGGAATCTTGCCGTAGAACTTGGTCAGGCCGTCAGTCGAGATCGCCGAAGGCATCGTTCGCTCCCTGGCTAACGGCGCGCCGTTCACTGCCCGCGCGCCGTGCGGTCGTCTATGGATATCAGATTTGATCCGCGTTCTCGAAGCGCCTCTACCCTCCTCCCTGTTCCCTCAGAGCTCGCCGGCATGCTCGAGCTGCGGTCCGCGAGGTGGTGGCGCCGTCGGCTGGCCATGGTGGACAAGGGGCTTCACACT
>JAAELQ010000287.1 GCA_024226515.1 bacterium | reverse complement strand
GTGCACCTCTATTACAGCCTGTCGCAGCTGTGCAGACCCCATTCCGTGAAGTTCGAATATGTCGACCCGCAGCGCCCGCGCGCCGAGGCGGTGCGTTCCAGTGCACGCCTCGCGCTCTAGCGCTTAGCGAGCGCCGCGGTTGAAAAAGAGCGGCAGGTCTTATATCAACGTCCGCGGAGGCAGGATTCGATGAGACCCGACTCGCCCCCCCAGGACGCGCTCGCCGAGGAGCTCGTGCGCTGCATCGGACGCATCCGCGCGCGTGGCTGGTGCGACGGCACGTCCGGCAACTACAGCGTCACGCTCGACCGCGATCCGCTGCGCCTGCTGATCACGCCGTCCGGCGCCGACAAGGGAGCGATCCGCTCCGACGAGCTGCTGGTCGTGGGCGACGACGGGTTCCCGGTGGGTGCCGGCATCGGCAAGCCGTCGGCCGAGACGCGGATCCACGTCAGCCTGGCCACACTGTGCGGAGCCGAGGCGATCCTGCACACGCACTCGGTCTGGAGCACACTGCTCGGCGAGCACTTCCTCGACAGCGGCGGCTTTCGCCTGACCGGCTACGAGATGCTGAAGGGCCTGTCCGGCGTGAACAGCCACGAGGAACAGGTCCTCGTCCCCGTCATCCCGAACACGCAGGACATGCAGGCGATGGCGGCGGACGTCGAGCGTGTCGTGCGCGACAACGACCGGCTGTGGGGATTCGTGATCGCCGGTCACGGGCTGTACACTTGGGGACGCGATCTCGCCGAGGCGCATCGGCACCTGGAGATCTTCGAGTTCCTGTTGCGGGTCGCGGGGCGAAGGACCTCCTTCGCGCCGCTCGATTGACGAGGACGGCATGGCAGTCGTGACGATCAGCGGAAACGAGCGCGGCATGGAGAACGTGGACGAGATTCGCGAGTTCCTCGCCGGCCACGGCATCTGGTACCGACGATTCGACGACGTCGACCGGCTCGGCGACGACGCGACCGAGCAGCAGATCCTCGCGGCGTTCGACGAGCCGATCGGCAAGCTGAAGGCCGAGGGCGGCTACACGACGGCGGACGTGATCGACGTCTCGCCGCAGACGCCGAACCTGCAGGCGATGCTGGACAAGTTCAGCAAGGAGCACTGGCACGACGAGGACGAGGTGCGCTTCATCGTGCGCGGTCGTGGCATCTTCCACATTCACCCCCGGAACGACGACGCCGTGTTCCGCATCCAGGTCGAGGCGGGCGACATGATCAACGTCCCGCGCGGCACGCTGCACTGGTTCGACCTGTGCGACGAGAGCCGCATCCGCTGCATCCGGCTGTTTCAGGACCCGGCGGGCTGGTTGCCGCACTACACCGACTCCGGCGAGGACGCGAGGCACGAACCGCTGTGCTTCGGTCCGCGCTACATCCCGACGTCGTCCTGAGCCCGCCCGTGACGAGACCGACCGGCATCCGCGGCATCCTGCTCGACATCGAGGGCACCACGACGCCGATCACGTTCGTCTACGACGTACTGTTCCCCTTCGCCGCTCAGCGACTCGAGGCGTGCTGCGCGCGGGCCGACGACGACCCGCGCACCGCCGAGGCCGTGGCCCGACTGCGTGACGAGTACGACGCGGACTCCGACGAGAGCCTGCCGCCGTTCGGCGACGGCTCGCCGTACGCGCAGCACCTGATGCGCGTCGACCGCAAGTCCACCGGCCTCAAGTCGCTGCAGGGCATCATCTGGGAAGAAGGCTACGCCGACGGCTCGCTCAGGGCCGTCGTGTTCGACGACGTCCCCGGGGCGCTCGTGGCGTGGCGCGACGCGGGCCTGCGGCTGCGCATCTTCTCCTCGGGCAGCGTGCTGGCGCAGAAGCTGCTGTTCGGCCACACCGAGGTCGGCGATCTGACCTCACTGTTCGAGGGCTACCACGACACGACGACCGGACCGAAGAAGGTCGCGGAGTCGTACCGGGAGATCGCGTGCGCGTTCGAGCTCGAACCCGGCGAGGTGTTGTTCCTCAGCGACGTCGTCGCCGAGCTGGACGCCGCGGCCGAGACCGGGATGCGCACCGGCCTGCTGCGGCGCCCCGGCAACCCGCCGTGCGAGCCGGGCCGACACACGACCCATGCGGACTTCCGCGAACTGCTCGTCTGAGCCCGATGCGCGCGGTCGCCACGGCACTGCTCGTCCTGTCGCTGGTCTCCTCCCCTCTGTTCGGGCAAGCTCCGGACAGATTCGAGCTGGGTTGCACGCGCGACCCGGAGGCGCCGCGGCAGGGCAAGTTCTGCGGCAACGCGCTGGAGCGGCGGCTCGAATTCGACCTGGTCGGCGTCGACTTCCGAGCGAACTCGGAGGTGACCGACGCGGGCAGCGCCGAGGCCAACTGGGGCGCCCTGCTGGAATCGGGACGCGCAGCCCTCGCCCCCCTCGCCGCGCGCACGCCGCAGTCCGATCCGGACGAGCTCGCGCAGGCGATCAACGACGCGCGCGCGGCGTTCGCCCGCGGGGCGCGCGCGGTCGACGCGGACGACGCCCTGGACGCCGACATCGCGGCGGGCTGGTCGTGGACGTTCCTCTTCTGGCGTGCTTTGACCGAACAGCTCGCCGGCGAGAAGCTGCTCGAGGGCGCCGAGCAGACGAAGCGACGCTTCGAAACGTCGCGTCGCCTGTACCGCGAGCTGCTGCGCGATGACCCGCCGGACGGCCGCTGGCGGCTCAACGTCGCGTGGGTCTGGTATCGACTGGGCAACACGGCCGCCGCCGAGGAGATCCTTGCGTCCGGGATCGCTTCCGTCGACGGAGAGGAGCGAGTCCGGCTGACGCGCGTGCTGGCGTTGATCCTCGCGCTGGGCGGAGAGTGGGAGCGCGGCGCGGAGCTGCTGGAGCGGACGCTGAAGGGCGCCGGGGAGCTGCCGGGCAAGAAGCTGGACTTGTACCGCGATCTGCGGACGATCTTCGAGTGGTCGGCGCCGCACGAACTGCCGCGCCTGATGTGGATGCTGATCGAGCACAACGTGCACCGCGCCTTCGTCGCCGACGAACTCGTCGACATCCTCGGCAAGCCGGAGATCGACGATGTGGATACGCACGAGCAGCTGGCCTACGTGACGGCCATGGTGACGTCGGAGATGCCCGGCTCGTGGGGCCGAAGTCGCTTCGCCGACCTGCACAAGATCCCGACCCTGGCGCTACCCGTCGAGCAGATGCTGGCGGTCATCGACGACCCGCACCCGGAGGATGCGTCCTACTCGTGGTGGCTCGAGCGCGTCGAACAGATCCCGCATGCTCCGGACGGCACGACGCCCCGCGCCCTGCTCAGCCGCATCGTGAGCAACGAGTTGCACGAGGACTGGCTACGCCAGATGACCGCGCGGATGCGGGAGGAGTGGGAGATCGCGTCCATCCCTCGATCGCTGTTCGCGATGCGACACGGCGGCGCGACGGAGAACTTCCCGAGCGCGGGTCGCATTCTGCGGGTCGCCCGTCAGCGGCAACAGACGCTGGCCGACCTCGGCGTCGCGGCCGAGGTGTACGCGTTCCTCGAACGGATCGAGGCGCTCGAGCCAACCACTCTCGCCTGCCCGCACCTGCTCTCGGTGTGCTCGCTGGCGTGCCAGATGAGCCGGATCGATCCGGCCGACGCGGAGTCGCACAGACGCACGGCGCATCGGTTCTTCGTCGAGCTGGCCGGGCGCATCGAGCGTGACGAATGTCCGGCCTACGACGACCTGCTGCCCGACCCCGAGAACGTCTGCGCGAGCGACTGAGGCCTCACTCGGCCGGCGGCAGACCGCGCAGCGAGCGAATCAACCGCTTCTCGTGGGGACTGTAGCGCTCGACCAGCGACGCGACGCGCTTCAGCAGCTCGGCGGTGTCCTCGACGACCAGCGGCTCGCCGCCCGCGGCGAGAGCGCTGCGTACTTCCGCCTCGGCGACCCCGCCCAGACCGCGACGTTGCGCACGTCGGCGGCTGGCCAGCACGCCGGCGGCGTCGAGGCGTTCGACGGCGTCGAGCCACAGCCTCGTGCTCGCGGGATCGACCGCGCCCGGAATCAGCAGCACGAGATGCGTTCCCGGGTAGCCGAGGTTCATGCGGTGCGCCGGCCCAGCCGAGCTGAACAGCTTCGCCTGGTTGCTCTGCACCGGCAACAACAACGCGGAGTCCACGCGGACCACGGCGAACGTGCCGTGCGAGAAGAGGCTGCGGCCGTCGGCGCCCGGCCGATAGCCGTCCTCGACGACGAACGGTCGCGCCCAGACCAGTCGCTCGATCGCGGCGGGCAGCTCCGGCACGCGCGGCAGCTCCTCGGCAGCCGCGGCGGTCACCGCGCAGCAGACGAGCAGGGCAGCGAATCTTTGCTGGACGTTCAACGCTACCTCCCCGTCAGCTCGACGTCGTCGAGCGCGAGCCGTCCATACGCCGAGCCGCGACCGGCGCCGACCTCGAAGCGGATCGTCACGATGTGGGCCAGATCGAGTCGCGGCGCATCGTGCAGGAAATCCCTCAGGCGCAGCCGGACGGTCTGGAACTCGGCCTGCCAGCCCGGGCGGGACCAGAACGGATTGCATCCCTCGGGGCAGCACAATGCCACACCGCACGTACCGCCGAACGTGCAGGCGTTGATCTCCTTGCCGTCGCCGCGCGCGTAGGGCTCGGGGATCCCCATGCCGAGCGCGCCGAGACGCAGCCGAGCCGTCGTCCCCTCCGCGTCGACGAGCGCCACGGTCAGGTCCAGGTCGCCGGTCTCCGCCAGCGTCAGCGGATGTCGAGGCATCTGCGCCGCGCGGAACGCGAGGAATTCGTGCGCGGAGAAGTCGCGCAACGGCGACACGATCGCCAGGTCGTAGGAGTACGGCCCGTCGATGCCCTCGACCGGCCACTCGAAGGTCACGGCGCGGCGCTGCTCCTCAGAGCGCATGCGGGTCATGCCGTTCATCGGTTGCAACATCACCCCGTCGCACGCCATGCGGCACGGCCCCAGGTTGCCGAAACAGCCGCAGCTGCCGGGCGCCGGCTCGGGCCGCTCCCACTCGAACGTGCAGTCGCCGTCACGCATCGCCCCCTCGAAGACCGTCGACGACTCCAGCGTGTGGCGCACGGCGCCGCCCGAGCTGCTCTTCAGCGGGGACGGGTTCGACTCGTGGTCCTCGATCGTGCGTAGCTGCGGATCGTCGCCCGGGCGGTATTCGACGGTGACGTGTTGCCGGCGGTCCCCGGCGGGGTCGAACGCGGGATTGGACGGTCTGAAGCGATCCCACGGCCGCCAGAGGTAGTCCCGCGCCGGGACGTTGCCCTCGGTGTAGTGCTTGAACAGCGGCAACGCGTAGCCCTTCACGATCAGATGGGCGAGCGCCTCACCGATCAACAGATTCGCCGGCCCCGTGGTGAAGTCGCATCCGGGATCTCCGCTCGAGCTGCATCCGTCGTGAAACCACCCGTGGCCGACACCGTGGATGTAGGTCGAGTGACGCGGCCCCGTCGCGCGCTCGAAGATCTGGAACGAATGATCCCCCGGGACGCTCGGCTTCCCGGTCACGTCCCCGTCCGCCGCGCCCCAGAAGAGGTGGAACGGCGCGTCGTGGGGCGAGACCAGCTTGTCGCCGGCCCTCATGTCCGGCGGCGCCATCGAGCTGACCAGTGCGATCGAGTCCGCGGTGAAGTTCCGCGGCCTGTAGCTGCCCGCCGCCAGGCGGCTGTAGGCCCAGGCGACCCCTGCGCCGCCGCGGCTGTGGCCGAACAGGGCGATTCGCCCGGGGTCGACGTGCCCGTACAGATCGCACAGGTCGACCGCCTCCTCGGCGGTGCCCGGGCAAGACCGCGTCGCCACGTGTTGCGCGCAGCTCGCGTCGAGCAACAGGTCGAGCAGAGCCTCCGTGTGGAGCAGCGTCGTGTCCGAGGCCGCCCCGACGTTGGTGCAATCGTCGGATGGAAGAGTGCCGCAGTCGGTCTGCACCTGATGGCTCATCGCCACGGCCCCGTAGGAGGCCAGATGGCGTTGCAGGTAGCCGTAGTGCTCGTGCGAGTGGCCGTGCCCGTGACCGATGACCACCAGCGGCAGCCGACCGAGCCCGGCGAAGTCGCTCGGAAAGTAAGTCCGCTGCCAGCGGAACATCTCGGGCACGCCCTCGACGCGGTAGTCCACGCAGACCGTGGGCAGCGCCGGTTGCGTCGTGTCGTGGACGCGGTAGAAGCCCGCCTCGTCGCCTCCGCCGTCGATGGAGTCCGCCGGTCCGAGGCGCCCGTCGCGGTCGCAATCGAGGACGACGTCGTAGCCGGCTCCCAGCCCGATGCAGCGCCGACCGCCCTTTCCGTCGAGGCAGGGCCCCGCCTCGGAGGACAGCGTGTCCGCGGCGGCCAGCGTGAACGTCGTGTCCGATGCGTCGCAGTCCGCGCACTCACGGAACCGGCAACGGCACGGCGGTCCGTCCGCCGAGCACTCGACCCCCGGCAGGTCCACGGCGACGCACTCGCTCCGCGCGTCCTGCAGGGTCGGATCGGCGCTCCACTGCGCGGGCGTCTTCGCCTCGACGACCCAGACGTCGCAGGTGGCGCCGGCAAGCTCGGGATGGAGTCGCAGGTCCAGCGCGGCCTCGACCGACTCGTTCTCGTTGAACGCCGTCACGTACTCGACGTGCGGCGCGTCGACGAGGCCGTGACCGGCGAGCTGGATCGCGCGCGGCACCGCGTCGGTCCCCGCGAACGACACCGCCCCGGCCAGCGCCGACAACAGTCCGATCGCGGCGATTCTCGCGGACGGTGCGAACCAGGCCCGGTCCGACGCGTTCATCCGGCCCCCCTTGGCGACAAATATACCCCGAGGTCGGGCTTCCGGACGGTCCGAAGCGATTTCTACTCGATTCGGCAGGCCTCGGCGAACTCGAAGCGCGGAGGTCGCGCATGCAGCCGGGCCGGATCGCCGTGGCCGAGGTTGATCAGGAGGTTCGACTTGACGGTCGTACCCGCGAAGAACAGCTCGTCGACCTTCGCCGCGTCGAACCCGGACATCGGACCGCAATCCAATCCCAGGGCCCGCGCCGCGAGAATGACGTACGCGGCCTGCAGCGTCGAGTTGCGAAACGCGGTCTCGCGGATCAACTCGTCGTTGCCGACGAACCACGAGCGGGCGTCGGCGTGGGGATACAGCTGCGGCAGCCGCTCGTGGAACGTCTGGTCGGAGCCGACGATCGCCGTGGCCGGGGCGTTCATCGTCTTGTCGACGTTGCCCGCGGCCAGCGCGGGTCGCAGGCGTTCCTTCGCCTCGGACGAGCGCACGAAGACCAGGCGGGCCGGGCTGCAGTTGGCGCTGGTCGGCCCCATGCGTGCCAGCTCCCACAGACGGTGCAGCAGCGCGTCGTCGATCTCGCTGCCGTCCCAGTAGCTGTGCGTGCGTGCGTTGCGAAACAGCAGATCCAGCCCACCGTCCTCCAGCTTCTCCGTCATTTCAACTCCTCCGACCGTCTACCGGCGCGGTCGTACGATACCCCAATCACGGTGGGGTGAATTCGTGCATAATCTCTCGCGCCATGGACTCCGCCGAGAACTGCCCCAATTGCGGGCTGCGCGTCGCGCGCAGATCCGCGTTCTGCCCCGACTGCGGCCGCCCGCTGGCCGGCGATCGGTCCGGGGGGGCGCTGCTGCGGCGCCCGGGTCCCGTCACGTTCTTCTCCGTGTTGTACTTCGTGACGGCGCTGGTTTCGTTGCCGGGGATCCCTGCGCTCATCCTGCTGGCCCCGGACGACAAGGTCGGGATACTGCTGGGCATCGTGGGCGCCTTCGTCGTGCTCGTCGCCGCGGCCCTGCATGCCGTGCTCGGCTGGGGGCTGTGGCGACTGAAGGGCTGGGCCAGGCTGGTCTGGATCGCCGAGGCCGGAGTCGGCTTGGTCGCCTTCCCGTTCGGCACGCTGATCTCGGCGTTCGTGCTGTTCTATCTCTTTCGTCCCGGCGTCAAGCTGCTGTTCTCGGATGCTCGCGAGGACGACCTGACGGCCGAGGAGCGCTGGGCGGTGCTGCAGGATCGCTCGAGCCCCGTTCTCCTCGTGATGCTCGCAGTATCGCTCGCCGGATCGCTGATGATCGGGCTGCTGGTCGCGGCCATCGCGCTGCCGAACCTGCTCAACGCCGTCGATCGCGGCAAGACGAAGCGCACGCTGGCCGATCTGCAGGCCATCGCCGCCGGAGTCGAACGCTATCGCAGCGACCACGGCGCGTACCCCGTGGCGTCGGACATCGCGACGCTGTCCGGGCTGCTGCAGCCGAACTACCTGAACAGCGTGCCGCTGCAGGACGGCTGGCAGGGAGAGTTCGTCGCCGAGTCGGACGTCGACGAGTTCCTGCTGCTGTCCAGCGGCAAGGACGGAATCGTCGAGTCGAACCCGCAGGGCGGAATCACGACCGACTTCGACGCGGACATCATTCTGATCCAGGACGGCTTCGTCCAACGGCCGGACCTCGGGGCGCGACCGCGATGAAGGCGGCGCTTCCGATCCTCGTGCTGCTGGTGCTGCTGGCCGCTGCCTGCGGCAACGGCGAGCCCGTCGGCGTCACGCGCGTCACGCTGGCCAGGGACGACGGAAACGGCGAGCCCGGGCAGCCGACGCTCGTCTTCTCGCCGGCCGACCGGACGTTTCACGCGGTGATCGATCTCGATCACGTGGCCGGCGCGCTGGAGGCGCGCCTGATCTGGATCGCCGTCGACGCGGGCGGCGAGACGAACGAGACGATCGACGTGGCCACGTTCCGCGGCGTGGAGGCCAACGTCGTCAAGGGCCGGTTGACGCTTCCGAGCGACTGGCCCGTCGGGAAGTACCGCCTCGAGATCTACCTCAACGGTCAACTGGAGGAGACGGTCGACTTCACGGTCGAGAGCGATCGAAACAACCGTGACGCAGGAAGTGCAGCACCTGCCGCAGCACGTCCGGGTCGTTCATGATGAACGTGTGACCGCGCGACACGACGAGGAAGTCGCGCATCCCCTCGACCCGGGCCTCGTCGACGCCGACCGTGCCGTCGTTCGGGCCGGGCACCCAGGCGGCGGCCCACGGATTGAGGCTCCGGCTTCCGGCGATCACTCCCAGCTCGAACGACACCTCGCCGAGCTGCGCCGGGAGCCCGTCGCGACTCTCCGTTCCCAGCTGCTGCCCCGCGGGCCCGGCGACCGCACGGAACACCGGGTTCCCCTTCACGCGGTCGGCCAGGCTGCTGCCCTGGTTCGGCGGGCTGAGCATGACCACGCGGCTCAATCGGGGCAGATCGCGACGCGACGCCAGGCAGCGCATCACGATCCCGCCGAGCGAGTGCGTGACCGCGTGGATCGCATGCCGCTCGTCCGGGCAGTGCCGGTCGATCACCTGCCCCACGCGGTCGGCCAGCCCCTCGATCGAGTAGCGGCGGGAGGGGTAGTCGACGTTGACCGTCCGGTAGCCGCAGCGCTCCAGGTAGCGCTCGGCGATCCGCATCGAGCGTGCGGTTCGCCCCAGGCCGTGCAGCAGGACGACGTAGTCGCCGCCCGATCGAGTTTCTTCCGCCGGAGCCACGAAGCCAAGATAGCAAGAGGAATCGAGCTCGATTTCCCGGGATCTCCCTCGTTCCGAGCTTTCCTCTGCGGTCTGGGCGGCCGCGAATCCCGGAGACCCTGGTTGACTTGTGCCCGTTTGCCCGTAGAAACTTAGGGAAATCCGGTAGGCTCGCGATCGGATGGAGGGGCCATACATGCGCGCGAATCCAAGAAACAGGGTTTTTCTCATCCTCGGACTCGTCGCGGGCCTGCTCGGCGCCGTCGCGGTCGGGCTGGCGCAGACCAAGCAGGTCGAGTTCAACGAAACCGGCACCCATCTGATCTCGCTGCCGGCCAACATCCTCTCGCCGTCGATCACGAACGCCGAGGATCTGCTCGCGGAGGTGCCGAACTCGACCTTTGTGTCGAAGTTCGACCCCGTCACCGATGCGCAGCGCAGCTGGGACGGCGGGAGCTGCACGGGTGGCATCGAGCCCGGAGCCGGTGCGTGCAGCTCGGCGTGCTTCTGCATCGACACCACCGAGGGCCTGGCCTACTTCGCCAACGTGAACAACAACGGCATCCTGGTGCTGACCGCGACCGACGGCGAAACGATCATCGACATGCCGGGCCCCGGAACGACGCTGACCGGCAGCCATATGATCTCCCTGCCGTTCCAGACTCCGCTGGTGACCGCGGAGGACCTGATCAACGACGTCAATGCCGCGGCGGGCAGCAACGTCGTGCTCAGCGTCGCGCGCTTCAACCCGGGGCTCGACTCGTTCGAGGCCTACACCGGCGCGAGTGGAATCAACTTCCCAATCGTACCCGGTGCCGGCTACCGGGTGCAGGTCAGCGGCGACGTCACCTACACCCCGCCGGGAGGCGTCGTCTTCGACGGCCTGGTCAACGAGGCGCTGGGCCTGGCCGAGATCGAGATCGTCGGCGGCGAGCTGGTGGTGAGCAACATCGGCTCCAGCGGCCAGGACGGGTTCCGCGTCGAGAACCCCGCCTTCGGCGGAGGCTCACCGAGCTACATCGACCAGAAGCTGCTGGAGGCGGCCGGGGTCGTCCACGGCGAGGCGGGCGCGCTGGGGCGCATCGGCGGCGAGCTGGTGTCGTTCGTCTACGCGCAGCATGAGGAGTGGGAAGAGCTCGGCATCTACACCAACCGCGGCATCGACACCACGGGTACGAACACCGCGACGATCAACGTCAGATCGCTCGCACAGCTCAGCGGTCCGGCGTTCGGACCGCCGGCGATCCAGGAAATCAACATCACGATGGCCGAGGTCGCGGGCCGGATCGAGATCGAACCCGACTTCACCAACCTCAGCCCGACGCACGTCAGCTACCAGCTGTACGACGGCGGCTCGCCCGTGGGCCCCGAGGTCACGACGGGCGGCGTGGTCACCGCCGACGACTGGCCGGTGCGCACGTCGTTCAGCGGCTACACGTGGGACACTCCGCTCAATGTGACCCTGCCCGGCGGTAACGGCACGTTCCTCGCCGACTCGTTCGAGGCGATCCCCGTCGGCTCGACGGTGGACATCCTCGACGTCGAGGCGTTCGAGGTGCGGCTGCGCGATATCCCCGACATCACCGTCGGCGACCAGGCGATCTTCTCCTGCGGCAGCGGCAACGAGGGCGACCCGTGCGACGACGGCAACGCGTGCACGACCGGCGAGATGTGCGACGCCAACGGCGCCTGCCAGCCGGGGACGCCCGTGGTGTGCGACGACGGGCTGGGCTGCAACGGTCTGGAGACCTGCGACATCGCCGCGGGCTGCCAGTCCGGCACGCCTCCGAACTGCTCGGACGGCGTCAGCTGTACGGACGACCAGTGCAACGAAATCGGCGGTGGAAATACATCCTGTACACACAGTCCGGTACACGCCTTCTGCAATGACGGGTTATTCTGCACGAACAACTTCTGCAGCGCGACGCTCGACTGCCAGTCGACCGCGGTCTCGTGCGGCGACGGCGATGTCTGCACCGCCGACTCGTGCAATGAGGCGCTGAACCAGTGTGACAACGATCCGATCCCGGGCTGCGGGGGCACGGTCTTCACGGGAGTCCCTGCCATGCGGCCGCCGGTGACGATCGCCCTTGGCGTGTTGATGCTGCTGTCGGTGCTGTGGATGGTGCGGAGCCGACTGCATTGAGCGACGACGCATCGTCTCGGGTGCGGCACCGGGCTCAGCTCCGTGCGGGAGTCCTGTTCTTCGTCAGCGTCGCCGCGATGCTGTTCGGCTTCGTCCGCTTCGGCGGCCATGTCGAACAACCGATCACGGAGGCGACGGCCGGCGCGACCGCGTGGCTGCTGCGCATCCTCGGCACCGGGGCGACGGTCGCGGAGGGCACACTGGTTCAGTCGCGCCTCGCCACGCTGCGCATCATCTTCGAGTGCACGGCGGTCTTCCCCTGCATGTTCTTCGTCGCGGGCGTCGTGGCCTACCCTGCCCCGTTCGCGTTCAAGGGGCTCGGGCTGCTGCTGGGGCTGCCGGCGATCCTCGCCGTGAACGAGGTCCGGCTGGTCAGCCTGTTCTACATCGCGCACTGGCTGCCGCAGTGGTTCGACACGGCGCACTGGATCGTCTGGCAGTCGGCGATCCTGTTCACGACGCTGCTGTTCTGGCTCCTGTGGGCCGCTCGCGCTCCGCGGACCGACGTGCGATCCTCCGCAGGTGCCTAGGAAGTCCCGGCCGGGAGCCACCGTCGCAACGATCCTCCGCACGCGCTTGCCGCGCTTTGCGGCGGAGTTCCTGCTGGCGCTGGTCGTACTCGCGCTGCTCCAGCCGCTGCTGCTGCCGCTGTGGAAAGCGCTGGCGCTGACGCTGGCCAATCTCGCGCTCGGCCTGTTCGCGTTACGCATCGAGTCCGTCGACGGCGGGGCGTGGACCGCGATGCGCCTGGGCGGGATCGACGGCCCGGAGAAGATGGTCTCGATTCCGGCCGAGAGCCTGCTGCAGATCTACGTCGGCTTCGTGTTGTTGCCGGCGCTGCTCGCCGCGACCCCGGTGCCCTGGAGGCGACGCGTCGGCCTGGTCGCGACCGGGATCGGGCTGCTGCTGATCGTCCAGGCCGTGTCTCACGTCGTCTTTCTCCTGGCCTGGAGCCGCTACCAGCAGACGGCGCCCCACGACGCCCTGTACGGCACGATCACGTTGATCCACAGCATCGGCGGCCAGCTGTTCTCGCTGATTCTGTGGGGCGCGCTGACCTGGCGCGTCTGGCTCGGATGGCCGGGAGGCGGATCTCCGGTACAATCCAGGGTGCGTTCAGGGAGGACCGGATGAGCGAACGGGACGAGAATCAGCCCACGAACGAAGAGTACGCGGAGTTCAAGAAGCTCCTGGACGAGGGCGGGCAGGACCCGCGCGAGATGGTCGAGCAGGTCTCCAAGATCACGCTACTCATCGGCTACGACCTGATCGACAAGGTGCGCTACCTCGAGAAAGAGACGCTGGGGCTTCCGGACGACGAGATCCCGCCGAGGCTGAAGCATCTCGTCGACTGCCTCGACCGGCTGCGCGCGGCGCACCTCGAATTCTCCGACGTGGACCTGTAGAAAACCGTAGCGCCCCTGACGGACCTCAGCGGGCGGATCGTGCGGCACACCGTTCCGGCGTTCGGTGGCCCGTGCGCTCAACGCGCAAGCTCCTTCGCCCCGGCCGCAACGCGACCGGGCCAGGAGCAGCCGCACAGGGGAACGCTGCGGCCGAGGCGCCGGCGGCACTCCTCGGCCAAGTGCGGCGCGAAGGGCGAGAGCGCGACGAGGAAGTCCTCGACCGCGAGCGACACGACACCGGCCGCGGCGGCGTCCCGCCCGAGGCGCGGCGACGCAAAACGCTTGATGCGGCGACGAAGCGCCGACAGCGCCTCGACGGCGGCGTTCGGTCTCCCCTCCTCGACGAAGCGGGCGACCTCGTCGATCGCCGACCCTGTCTGCCGCAGCAGCGTGCGTGCCGCCCTCGACCGCCCGACCGCCGCTGCCGGATGCGCCGGCGCCGTCGCGCCGAGGTCGGCGACCAGGCCGAGAGTTCCACGCACCAGTTCGTCCGCGCGATCGAGCAGTTCGCGGCGCCACTCGAGCGAGCGCTGCGGACCGGCGCCCCACAACATCGCGACGCGCAAGACGTCCGCGCCGTGCTCGTCGAGCACGCTTTCGGGCGAGACGGTGTTTCCGAGGTGCTTGCTCATCTTCTTGCCCTCGGACAGCACGAGCCCCGTTCCGCCGAACGATCGGATCGGCTCGGGGTCGTCCAGGATTCCGCGTTCGTGCAGGAACGCCGCCAGGAACCGATAGAGGTGGAAGTACTGAAACGTGTCGAGGCCGCTCTGGCAGCGATCGACCGGCAGCCACGACATCAGGTTCTCCCTGGTGAACCCGGGCCGCTCTCCGCGCATCACGGCGACCTGCATGAAACACCACAGGTCGTCGAAGAAGCAGTCCAGCGTGTCGCTCTCGCGGCGCGCAGCGGCGCCGCAGGTCGGGCAGCGCGTCGCGCGGAACGGCGCGTGCCGCCCGAGCGCCCCGGGTCCCGAGCCCCAGTCGACGTCGTCGGGCAAGACCACCGGCAGCTCCTCGCGCGGCACCGGTACCGCGCCGCAACGCTTGCAGTGCACGATCGGAATCGGCGTGCCCCACGAGCGCTGCCGGGAAACGAGCCAGTCCAGGGCGCGCGCGCCCGGTCGCCCGTCGCCGCCGTCGCGCATCAGCCCGCGCAACATCGACTTGACGCGGCCGCTCCAGCCGTCGAGCCGGTCGAGTCCGTCGTACAGAGGGTCGGCGTAGCGTGAGACGCGAACGAACCACTGCGGAAAGCGGCGCTCTTCGACCTGCCGCTCGCAGCGCCAGCACGCCCCGCCGTCGATCTGCATCGAGGACAGAGCGGTGCCGCACCCGTCGCACCAGCGCAACGGCACACTGCGGCGTTCGACGAGACCGGCCTCGAGCATCTCCAGGAACAGCCACTGCGTCCAGCGGTAGAACTCCGGGCTCGCGCTGTCCCCTACCAGCGTCCAGTCGTAGCTGATGCCGAGCCGCTTGAGCTGCCGCGTCATCCGTTCGATCGAGCGGTCGACGAGTGCGCGGGGGGGGATGCCGTTGCGAATCGCCTCCAGCTCGATCGGCAAGCCGAACGAGTCGAAGCTGGTGAAGTAGCAGACGTTCTTGCCCATCAGTCGCGCGTAGCGCGCGGTCACGTCGCCGGGGACGTAGGTGCGGACGTGTCCCATGTGCAGGTCGCCGTTCGGAAACGGCGTGGAATCGTGGACGAAGAACCGGTCGGCGCCCGCGGCCCGGTTCGCGCGGTGGCACCCGCAACGATCCCAAGTCTCGCGCCAGAACCCCTCGATCGGCACCGCGTCGTATCGCAAGCAGCCTCCGCCGACCGACCTCGCCGGCCGTCGGAACCGAAAGGCGCAAAAGGCGACGCCGGGGGGCAAGTCTGCTGAACGGAGATCCGCAACTGCTGCGGGGCAGATTCAGCGCGGACCGACTCCGCCCTGCGCCGGCATGCTCGGATTCCCGGTTATGATCGTCGCACGCTCGACGCATGAGGGGGCATCGCATGCGCGCACGACTCCGCCGGCTGCTGCCGGCCGCCGTTCTCGTCGGACTTCTCGTCGGCTGCACGAGCGACAGTGATCCGCTGTCGACGAACGGTGTCCCGTCGGACTTCGTACGCAGCTGGCCGTTCTACCTACGGCTGGAGATCCGCGACTCGGACGGCGAGCCGGCGACGCGCTTCGACCCCGGCGAGACCGTGCACTACGTATTCACGGTGCGCAACGAGAGCAGCGAGTCGCAAGGCGTCCGCTTACGCACGCAGCAGCGCACCGAGTACCTCGCGCTCGACGAAGAAGGTGCGATCACCTGGCGCTGGTCGGACGGCCGCCTGTTCGGCCCGACGTCGTTCACGTGGGTCTTCGCGCCGGACGAGGAGGCGGTGTTCGAGACGACGTGGGACCAGCTGCGGGCCGACGGCACACGGGCGCCCGCGGGAGATTACCGCGCCGCGGCGCTGGTGCTGCAGGAGAAGGACTCGATCTCCGCGAATCTGGTCGAGATCGAACTGCGCGACTGACGCGCTACGACTCCGCAGAGCCCAGCACGCTGTCCAGCGCTTCCTCGGTGTCGGCCTGGGTCAGTTCCGGCATCATATCCGGCGGCTGGTTGATGCCCAGCGCGACCTGGGTCAATAACTCCGACAGCGTCGCCCGGTCGACCGACTCGTTGCGCAGCGTCACCGCCGTCCCGGCGAGCTCCTGCGACAGGGTCTCGGAGCGCTGGTCCAGCTCTTCGTTGACCGAGTTGACCTGGCGCAGGATGTCGGCGCGCAGCTCGCCCTGCATCTTCGACACACGGTCGGAGATCTCACCGTCCTTGGTCTCGAGCTTCTTCGTCGCCGTCTCGAGGTCGGACTTGAGCTGCTGGAACAGCTTCGAGCGCTCCTCGCGCTGCGCCGAGAGTTTGTCGCACAACGAGGTCAGCTGGTCCTTGAGGGAGCCCTCGAGCGTCTCGATGCGGTCGTTCGCCTCCTCGGTCAGGCTGGCCACGGCCATCTCGAAGCGCTGCTCCATGCGGGCCAGCCGCTGCTCGATGTTGCGCGTCTGCGAGCCGACGAGGATCTCGCGTAGCTGGTTCAGCTCGGCCCCGGTCGGCTCTGCGGTCTGCGCCGGCGGGTCGGAGTCGCCGTTCTCGGGCGCGAGCGCCTCGATTGCGATACCGGTCTCGGGATCGATCTCGACCAGGGTGGCTTCGGTGCTTTTCTGCTTCGCCATGACGCTCCTTTTGCCGCCGGGCAGACGCGGGCCCGGACCACGGCGAAATCTAGGCCCGCCGCGGGCGCCGGGCAACCGGCGGTGTGCTCGACGCGGAATCTCCCGCGTTTTCCGGGCCGCCTGGTACCATCGCGGCGTGCGGTTCTTGCTCACGACGGATCCCGGCCTGGAAGACCTCGTCGTCGGCGAACTCGCGGGCGGCCCGGCCTCCGCGCTCGAACGCCCCGGCTGCCTCGTCGTCGAGCACGACGACCTCGACGCGCTGATGCGGCTCGGGACGATCCACCACGTCACCGAGCTGCGCGCCGAGGGCGAGGCGCGGACGCTGGACGACGTGCGTCGGATCGTGGACAGCGCCCCGCTGGACGACGTGGCCGGCGCGCGCTCGTTCCGCGTCAGCTCGCGCTGCACCGGCGACCACGACTTCGACCGCCAGCGCCTGCAGGGCGCGGCCGGCGCCGTGCTGCAGCGGCGCCACGGCACCACCGTCGACCTGGAGGGGTTCGAGTTGGAGGTGCGCGTCGACGTGGACGACGAACGCGTGTGGGTCGGAATCCAGCGCACGCGGGACTCGCTCGGCAACCGCGTGCGTCGCGGGCGATCCCTGCGCAGCTCGCTGAAGCCCACGATCGCGGCCGCGATGCTGCGGCTGGCCGGAGCGCACGAGGGGAATGGGCGGCTCGCCGACCCGATGTGCGGCGCCGGCGTGATCCCGGTCGAGGCCGCCCGCGTCAACGCGGCGCTCGAGCTGTTCGCGGCCGACCGCGACCCCGAGACCGTGGAGACCGCGCGCGGCACGTTCGCCAACCACGGCCTCGCACTCGAGCCGTCCTGCTTCGACGCGCGCGAGCTCGGACGCGACTACCGACGAACGTTCGACTTCATCGTCACGGATCCGCCCTATGGCGTGCGTCAGGGGCGACGCATCCGCCTCGACGAGCTGTATCGCGACCTGCTGCGTTCGTTCGAGCGCGCACTGTGCCCGGAGGGCTGCGTCGTCGTGATCGTCGTCAAGCACCGCACGTTCCGCTCGGCGCTGGACGCGGTGGGACTGAATCCGGTGCACGAGCGCAAGGTCGAGACCGGCGGCCTCTCGCCGTGGATCTTCGTACTGCGCTGACGAGAGGCGGTCTTCAGGTCAGCCCGATGACCTCGCCGTCCACCAGATCGATGCGCTCGGCCTGCGGCGACATCGGCAGCCCGGGCATGCGCAGTATGTCGCCGAGGATCGGCACCACGAACCCCGCCCCGGCGGAGAGGATCACGCGCGCGACGGAGATCTCGAACCCCTCGGGGCGGCCGACCAGCTTGGGATCGTCCGACAGCGAGGCCGGGGTCTTGGCCATGCACACGGGCAGCTTGTCGTAACCCAGCCGGCGGATGCGCCGCAGGTCGCGTTCGGCCTGGCGTGAGTAGCTCACCGCGCTCGCCCCGTACATCTGCGTGGCGATCTTCTCGACCTTGGCCTTGATCGGCTCGGACCAGTCGTAGAGCGGCTTCGGCGGCTCGCCGGACGCCTCCGCCGCAGCGATCAACGCCTCGGCCAACTCGACGCCGCCGGCACCGCCGCACTCGAACACGTCGGAGACCGCGAACGACGCCCCGGCCGCCGCGCAGGCGCCGCGCACCACGGCGATCTCCTCGTCCGTGTCCGACGGGAAGCGATTCAACGCGACGACCGGCGCGGCGCCGAACGTGCGGAGGTTCTCGATATGCTTCTGCAAATTGCACAGGCCGCGCTCGACGGCCGTCGCGTCCGGCTCGTTGAGTTGCGCCTTCTTCACACCGCCGTGCCGCTTCAGCGCGCGAATCGTGGCCACCAGTACGACGGCCGCGGTCTCGAGCTCGGCCGAGACGCACTTGATGTCGAAGAACTTCTCGGCGCCCAGATCGGCGCCGAAGCCGGCCTCGGTCACGACCCAGTCGGCGTGGGCCAGCGCCATCTTGGTCGCCATCACGGAGTTGCATCCATGCGCGATGTTGGCGAACGGACCGCCGTGCACCAGCGCGGGCACGCCCTCCACGGTCTGCACGAGGTTCGGCATCATGGCGTCCTTCAGCACGACCATCATCGCGCCCACCGCCTCGAGGTCGGCTGCCGTCACCGGCTGGCGCTCGTAGTTCAAGCCGACGATAAGGCGCGACAGGCGCGCGCGCAGATCCTCGGCGTCCTCGGCCAGACACAGCGCCGCCATCACCTCGGACGCGGGCGTGATGTCGAACCCGGTCTCGCGCGGCACACCCTCGAGCGCGCCGCCCAGTCCGATGACTACGCTGCGCAGCGAACGATCGTTGAGATCGATCACGCGGCGCCAGGCGACGCGGCGCGGGTCGATGCCGAGCAGGTTCCCCTGGTGCATGTGGTTGTCGAGAATCGCGGACAGCAAGTTGTTCGCGGTCGAGATGGCGTGGAAGTCGCCCGTGAAGTGCAAGTTGATCTCGTGCATCGGCACCAGCGTCGAGCGGCCGCCACCGGTGGCTCCGCCCTTCATGCCGAACGTCGGCCCCAGCGACGGCTCGCGCAGCGCGAGACACACGCGGCGGTTCAGCCGGGCCAGCCCCTGCGCGAGGCCGATCGACGTCGTCGTCTTGCCCTCGCCCGCGTCGGTCGGCGTAATCGCGGAGACGAGAATCAGCTTCCCTCGCTCGGCCGACGGGTCCAGCGCATCGAGGCGCACCTTGGCCTTGTCGTCCCCGTACGGAACCAGGTGTTCGGGCCGGATCCCGAGAGACGAGGCGAGCTCGGCAATCGGGCGCGGAGACGGTCGGTCGGCAGCCATGAATCCTCCTGGAAGGTCCGGCGGGCTGCCGGATCGAATCGCGCGCAATTCTACAGGGTCAGTGAGCGGACTGCCCCTCACCGAAGTCGGTCAATTGCGTGGTCTCGATCTTGCCGATCCGGTTGTCGTGAATGCGCTTGACCAGCAGCCCGGGCACGCCGGACGACATCCAGCGCGTCACCTTCCCCGTGACCCGCCCGGTCGTCTGGCCCGGCATGCGGTGGGTCCAGGTCAGCACCTCGCGGAAACAATCGATCGAGTGCCGGGCCGTGGCGACGCTGTCGCGCACGGCATCCAGCTGCAGCTCGACCGAAGTGGCTGCGCCCTTCGCATCACGGCGCTCGATGAGCGCACGGCCCACGTCGGGCGCCAGCTGCCAGCCGAAGGAGACGCTCCACTGCGGCAACACGCGCGGGGCCAGGTCGAGGCCGGAGCAGTGCCACAGCGTCAGCGTCTCTCCCGAACCGTCGTCGGCCGAGTGCTCGTAGTCGCGTCGCGTGCAAGTGCGCGGCAACCCGGCGACGCGGATCGACTCCGTGGCCTCGGCCTTCAATTGCATGCCCTCCGCCGACGGCGGATACGCGCCGTGCAGCCCACCGAACACTCGCTTCCAGCTCCCCGTCGGCTCGAGCCGCTGGGTCTCCGTCGTGGACGTCCCGTTCGCGCGGTGTCCCGTGACGATCGTGCGTCGCTTCTCCGAGCTTCCGGGGTTGGTGCCCCAGCGCTCGGACCAGTCGAACTCGACCCAGGCGCCCTCGGCGGAGCCGTTCCAGACGTTGCTCACGTCGGGTGACGCTTCCTCGGCCCCCGCGGACGAGATCGCCAGCAACCCGGTCATCACGATGCAGCAGGACGTACGTCGCATGTCTGCCTCCCTTGTCGATCCTGGGTCGAACAATAGGCAAGCCACGGCGGCGGGCAAGCTCGTCCCGCGTAATCGGCCGGCAGGCTGCTAGGGCTGGCGGATACGCAGGGTTCCGTCGAGCGGAACCTCGGACACGGCCTGGATCGTGCCGTCGGGCCAGGTGACACGCAGCGAGTCGATGCGCTCGGCGTCGTCGAGTCCGAAGGTGAGCAGCGGCTCGACCTGCGAGAGGTAGCTGCGCGTCGGCATCACCCGGCGCCGCTGGGTTACGCCACCCGCCTCGACCTCGACCGAGGCGCCGACGGCGTCACGATTCGCCGAGCTGCCCTCGAGCGCGACCCGCAACCAGTGCCGGCCGAGCTGCTGGTCGTTGCGCAACAACAGCGGCGCCGCGCCGCTCTGCGTCAGCACCACGTCGAGATCGCCGTCTGCGTCGATGTCGGCGTAGGCCGCGCCGCGGCCGACGATCGGTCGCGCGAGATCGCCGACGGTGTCGGCGGGGACCTCGGCGAAGCAGGATCGCGCGTCGCTGCCCTGATTCCAGAACAGCTGCGCCGGCTGACGATAGCTCTGACTGGCCTGCACCTGCCGGATCTCGTCTTCCAGATGACCGTTGGACTGCAGCAGGTCGAGCCGTCCGTCGAGGTCGTAGTCGAAGAAGAACAGACCGAAGCTGAGAAACAGCCGGCTCGGGGCGCCGATCCCCTCCCCCGCGGCCTCGTCGGTGAACTGCAGAGACTCGCGCTGCGCGACGTAGAGCGAGCTCATCTCGTTGGCGAAGTTCGCGATCGCGACGCCGAACTGCCCGTCGTTGCGGTAGTGGCCGCCGTCGACGCCCATGGCACCGGTGGCGTTGCCCGCGCCGTCGAAACCGAGCCCCGAGACGGCGCCGACCTCCTCGAACGTGCCGTCCCCGCGATTGCGGAAGAGGAAGTTCTGCACCGTGTCGTTGGCGACGTAGACGTCGAGAAACCCGTCGCGATCGACGTCGGCGAACGTCAGCGCCAGCGCCTTGGCCATCGGACGGCCGTTGAGCGGGTTGACGACCTCGATCCCTGCGGGGCCCGAGACGTCGACGAAACGTCCGTCGCCCTCATTGCGATAGAGGTACGAATGCGCCCCCTCGTAACTGGTCGGAGGGCCGTACGCGCGATCCGTGCCGTTGAGCGTGAAGTTCAGCTCGACGTCGATCTCGCGCGACCAGCGCACGTAGTTGCAGACGAACAGGTCGAGATCGCCGTCGTTGTCGTAGTCGAAGAACCCGGCGCTCGAGCTCCAGGTCTCGGCGCCGCCCGCCACGCCCGCGCGTGCCGTGACGTCGGAGAAACGGCCGGAGCCGTCGTTGGCCAGCAGACGGTTCCGGCCCAGCGCGGTCAGGAACAGGTCGGGATCCCCGTCGTTGTCGTAGTCGCCGACCGCGACTCCCATGCCGTAGAACGCGGGATCCAGACCGGCCGCACGCGTAGCGTTCTCGAACGTGCCACCGCCGTCGTTGAGGTACAACGCCGTGGTCGGTTGTTCGCCGCCCGCGCCTGCCCAGTGGGCCGAGTTGACGAACAGCAGATCCGGATCCCCATCCCCCTCGACGTCGAGAAAGGCGACGCCGCCGCCCATGGTCTCCGGCAGCAGTTTGTCGCCGCGGGCGCCGTTGGTGTGAACGAAATCGATCCCCGCCGCCGCGGTGATGTCGACGAAGCGGACGCGGGGCATCTCGGCCGTGTCGGCCACCAGATCGGCGACCGTGCCGACCTCCTTGGCCAGCACTTCCTCCTGCGGCACATCCTCTCTCATCAGGAACCAGCCGACGGCGACCGCCAGCGCGAGTAGCGCGAAGACGGCCAGCGACCAGCGCAGGGCGGTCCCGATGACGGCGTCGTCTTCCGGGACGAGCTCGTCGTCGCGAACGGGCTCGTCGCGCGGTTCATCGGCCACGTTGCGTCACCTCCAGCGACAGCCGCGAGATTCCGTAGGCGCCGTCGCGACGCAGATCGTAGATCACGACCGCTTCCGCTGCCCGGTTGGCCGCCGGGTAGCGACGGCGAGCCTCCGCGATCGCCCGATCGCGCGCGTTGTCGTCCGGCTTGTAGCGCGAGTGGGCCTGCGCATGCCGGTCGGCGGCGGCATCATCGCCCAGGTCCGCGTGGATCAGCTTCAGGTTGTAGTGCGCCGTGACGTTCTCGGGGTCCAGCTCGAGGACTCGCTCGAACGGCTCGATCGCGCGCTGCAACAACGCCTCGCGCGCCGCGCGACGCGCTTCGCCGCGCTCTTGCTTGGCTCGCTCGTACTGCGCCTGGCCCAGCTGGTTGAGCAGCCGGTAGTCCTTGGAGAAGTCGAACCCGCGCCCCTGCGCCTGCTCGAATCCGCCGGCGAGAATCTGCTCGAAGTCGCGGATCGCCTCTTCGAACCGCGCGCTCTGCTTGTTGACCAGCCCCGAGAACCACAGCACCGACCAGGCATAGGCCGGCGGGTCGAACCCGGCGGCGAGCCGCAGCGCCTCGGGCGCCGCGCGGGCGACACGCCCCTCCTTGATGTAGACGCGCGCCCGGTTCAGCGGCCCCTCCGGCCGTCCGAGGCGCTCGACCTCGGCGAACGCCTGCTCGGCCTGACGCAGCTCCCCGCGGGCCGGCTTGCGCAGCAGGCCGATCCCGTAGTCGTTCCAGCGCTCCCAGGCCGCGGCGGCGGCGTCCTGCGCCTCCGGCGCGACAGCGCCCGTCACGGGGAACGTGATCGAGTCGGTGGCCAGCGTGATCACCGGCAGCTCGTTGCGATACGACTCGCCGTAGACGTGGCGCATGTACGTCGTGTCGAACTTGCGGTACTGCAGTGCGACGTCGACGCGCACGGGCCGATCGACGTAGGTCGGCACGCGCAACAGGTAGTGAGCCACGTCGGCCGCGCCGGGCGGGATCTGATGGTTATAGAGCGCCACGAAGATGTCCTGCGCGTTGCGGCGGTCGATGCGCCGCCCGTCGCGATCGACGACGAACGAGTTGACGAAGTGCGACCAGGGGTCGACCTCTCCATCCCCGTTCCGCCCGCCGCTGCGACCGATCACGTCGCCGCCGCTGGTCACCTTGACGTCGAGCCAGACCTGGTTCGAGTCGGAGGTCCCCTGCGTGAACAGGTGGCCCATCTTCAGCGTGCGGATAACGGTCTCGAGCAGGTAGCTCTTGCCCGGCTCGAGCGTCGGGACCTCCGGCCTCAGCGGCGCGATCAGCTTGCCGCCGATGCGGCCCTCTTGCTTGATGCCGAACAGGTCGACGCGCATCACACCGTCGTTGAAGTCGCGGTGCGCCTCGACGACCGCCGCGGCATCCTCCATCTCGACCAGCAGCGGGATCGCCGTGTTGGCGCTGGGGAACCGGTGATCGTGGACCTTCAGTTCGCCCGACTCGTCGCGTCGCGCCGCGCCGAAGTCGTCCGAGGCCACGAGCGGCATGTGACACCCGTTGCAGTTCTCCTCGGCCTGCTTCGGGTAGTAGAAGCTGGCAACTCCCTGCCCCGACACACCGCTGAGCCGGAACGAGTCGTAGTGATTCTGCGCGCGCAGCCACTTGTAGTCGTTGAGCTCGGGCGGTAGGTGCACCTTGTGACACGTGCCGCAGAACTCCGGGCTCTCGTGCAGCGGCTTGAGAAACGTCTTCTTGTGAAACGCCGGCTTGGACTTGACCAGCTGCCGGCTGACCCAGCGCAGCCGGTCGGAGTCCGACGCCGCGAACGGGTAGTGCACCGGAGTATCGATCGTGTAGTCGCCGTTGCCGCGCACCGTGTTGATGTGCGAGATCGCGTGGCACGACGTGCACGTGATGCCGGCCTGTGCCGTCGGGTCGTCGACGTCGTCGAACTGCGGGTCGTTGAACCGACCGCTGAAGAACGGGACCGGGTCGTGGCATCCCGCGCAGAAGCGCGAACGGTTCACGTTACCGTCGCGCTGCATCGAGAATTCGCGCGTCTGGCGCACGCTGAACAGATACGGCGGGTTGTTGAACGAGCTGAAGCGATGCACGCTGGTGGCCCAGGACGCGTGGACGTCGGCGTGACACTGCGCACAGTAGTCCTCGTTCATCAGCACGTCGGCAGGGATGAAGTCCCCGCTGACCGTGCGCGCCAGGGAGGGGAAGAAGTACTGCTCTCCGGCGGGGTTGCCCTCGACGTTCCAGCGGCGCGGGTCCTGCGCCTGGACGACGAGCATGATCAGCGCGAACGCAGCAGCGACGCCGGCCCACGAAGCGGCCACCTTCCAGCGGATGCGCTTGCCCGCGAGTCGGTGCAGGACGAACAGCCAGATCGCCACCAGGGGCGACGCGACGTGAATCCAGTAGAAAACGCGCCGCAGCGCGGGATCCTTGAGATCGATCACGCCCTCGAGTCGCGTCAGCGCGACCCCGCTGCCGAGCAGCAACAGCGCAACGGCGAACAGCGCGTACCCCACCTTGACCGCGCGACGGTTGCGCCGGTCGTACGTGTTCCTCATGTGCGCGATGCCGAAGACGATCAGCGGGATGACGATCGCCGCCCCGAGCACGAGGTGCAGCAGGAACATCAGCAGGTAGAACCAGTTCTGGTACACCCTGCCGGTCAGGGCCTCGAGCGCCGTGACCGAACCGAGGTAGACCGAGTCGACCGCCAGCAGGGCGAACAGGCCGAACACCCCGAACAGCAGCTTGCGCAGCCGCGGCCCCACGGCCGGAACGTAGCGCCGCCGTTTCGGTGTCGCGGTCTGGGACAGGTCCGTCATCGAGCCGTCACGGTACGCTCACGACAGCTCGCGGATCGCGATCAGGTTGGTCAGCAGCACCAGAGCGTTGTGCGTCACGTGCGCCAGCACCGGCGCGGCCAGCGACGACGTCCGGCGATAGGCCGCCGCCAGCACGAGACCGATGACGAAGTAGACCGGAAGCCCGGGAAGGTTGAAGTGCGAGATGCCGAACAGCAGCGACGAGACTCCGAGTCCGGCGAGCAGGCCGGCGCGCTCGGTCGCGAAGCGGAAGACGTAGCCGCGAAAGAACAGCTCCTCGGACAACGGCACGATCAGGACGACCCAGGGAGCGACCACCAGGATCGACCGCGGCTCGGACAGCACCTGCCGCGCCCACTCCTGCTCCTCGACGACCACGCCCAGGGCACGCAGGATCAGGGACACGAGGATGCTGGCGCCGAATGCCGCCAGTCCTCCGCCGACGCCGTACAGCGCCACCCGCAGCGCCGGCGACAGCGGGCGCTGCCCGTCGTGCGCCAGTCGGCGGCGGGCGAGGACGATCCCCGGGACACCGAAGACCACGGCCTGCAACGTCAACAGCCAGGGCAGCCTGGCCGCGAGGCTCGCGGCCAGGTCGTCCGGCGCCTGCAGGCCGAGCAGCAACACACCCAGCGCGCTGCCGACGGCGATCACGCCGGCCCAGGCCAAGACGAGCTCGGCGATCGCGATCCACGGGGATGGGAAGAGCGTGCGTTCCATCGGTTTCGGTCCGGCGGTGCAGCCTGACGAGGCCGCGTCCGGATGTCAAGCTCGCCGCCCCGGCCCGCGAAAAAGCCCGGTTATCGACGCGGAATCGAAGCGAGACGAACAACGCGCATTTTTTGCTTACGGAATAGGAACTATTTGTGTATCTTAAATCTGACAGACGATACCTGCGCCGGAGCTCCCAAGCGAAGGCACATTGGTTCTTCCCCCTGGGTGGCGGAGACGGACGCTGTCAGGCTCGCTCGAGGTATCGAAGAGTAGGCCAGGCAGCGACAGAGATGTAAACGCTCGACATCCATCCCCCCCCCGAAAATGAGGTGTCGTCGCGTTGAGGGCGTCCGTCGAAGATGGCGGACGCCTCTTTTTTTTTGACGCGGGGCGCAGCTTGTTGCCGGGCTTGGCGCTTGGATCTCTTGGCCTTCTCGAGGAACGCGGCCCCCGGGGGGCCTTGCGGCCGATGCGAGTTCGAGCGGTACGGGGCATCCGGAGTGGACCGGGGGCCTGCCCCCGGACCCCCCGTCCGCACTCCACGACGCCGGCAGACCGACGTCGCTCCGTTTGGTTCTAGTTCTCTCTGAACGAGGTGCGATCGCTGCAGCTTGCCTTGTCAGGGCGACGGCCCTCGATCCGACGAGATCGGAACCCGCAGCAGCGGCGAACCGCTTCACCCGACCGCATATCGCCCTCCGAAAGACAAGAACCAAACGGAACGATGGCCGTCCGCGGCCGTCGTGGAGTGCGGACGGGGGGTCCGGGGGCAGGCCCCCGGTCCACTCCGGATGCCCCGTACCGCTCGAGTCTGCGTCGGCAGCAAGGAAACCCGGGGGGAGCCCCGGCGCAAGACCAAGCCCGGAACGATCTGCGCACAAGCAGGACCACGACCAGTCCACGGGGCGCATGGCGAGAACCACGGGGCTTCGGATAAAGTGACGGAACCCCGAAAAAATGTGAGGAACTCGCCATGCAAACGATCGACAGCACCCCCGAATTCGTCGAAAACGCCTACCGTCGAATCGAGCGCACGCTCGAGGTCGTCCGCAAGCGGCTCGGCCGCCCCCTGACCCTGGCCGAGAAGGTCCTGCTGGGGCATCTCGACGATGCGGACGGTGCCGATCTGCGCTCCGGGGAGAGCTACATCCAGCTCCGGCCGGACCGCGTGGCGATGCAGGACGCGACGGCGCAGATGGCGCTGCTGCAGTTCGCGCAGGCCGACATTCCCCGCGTGGCGGTGCCGTCGACGGTGCACTGCGACCACCTGATTCGCGCCTACCAGGGCGCCAATCAGGACATGCAGGTCGCGGTCAACGAGAACAACGAGGTCTACGCCTTCCTGCAGAGCGCGTCGGCGCGCTACGGCATCGGGTTCTGGAAGCCGGGCGCGGGGATCATCCATCAGGTCGTGCTGGAAAACTACGCGTTCCCGGGCGGGATGATGATCGGCACCGACTCGCACACGCCCAACGCCGGCGGTCTCGGGATGTTCGCCTCGGGCGTCGGCGGAGCGGACGCGGTCGACGTGATGGCCGGCTTCCCGTGGGAGGTGAAGTACCCGAAGCTGATCGGCGTCCGCCTCACCGGCAAACTCGACGGCTGGAGCGCACCCAAGGACGTGATCCTCAAGCTGGCGGGGATCCTGACGGTCAAGGGCGGCACCAACGCCGTCGTCGAGTACTTCGGCCCGGGGACGGAGTCGATCTCCTGCACGGGCAAGGGCACGATCACCAACATGGGCGCCGAGATCGGCGCGACGACCTCGATCTTCCCGTTCGACGACACGATGGAGCGTTACCTGCGCGGCACGGAGCGCGCCGAGTTGGCCGAGCTGGCGAAGCGCTACGCGCACCTGCTGCGCGCCGACGACGAGGTCGCGCAGGATCCGGCGAAGTTCTACGACCGCGTCGTCGAGATCGACCTCTCGACGCTCGAGCCGCACCTGGTCGGTCCGCACACGCCGGACCTCGCGCGCCCCGTGTCGGCGATGGCGCAGGCCGTCGACGACGAGGACTACCCGAACGACATCTCGGTCGCGCTGATCGGATCGTGCACGAACTCTTCCTACGAGGACATCTCGCGCGTCGCGGACGTCGTCGACCAGGCCAAGGCCAACGGCGTAGAGCAGACGCGCGTGCCGTTCATGGTCTCCCCGGGCTCCGAGCAGATTCGCGCCACGATCGAGCGCGACGGCCAGATGGCTCAGCTCACTTCGTTCGGGGCCACGGTGCTGGCCAACGCCTGCGGGCCGTGTATCGGCCAGTGGCAACGCGACGAGATCAAACCCGGAGTGAAGAACAGCATCGTCACGTCGTTCAACCGCAACTTCCCGCGGCGTAACGACGGCAGCCCCGACACCCTGGCCTTCATCGGCAGCCCGGAGATCGTCGCGGCCTACGCGCTTTCGGGCAAGCTCTCGTTCAACCCCGCGACGGACACGCTGGAGGGACCGAACGGTCCGTTCAAGCTGAACGCACCCGGCCCGGCCCCGGATCTGCCGGCCGAGGGCTTCGTCGACGACACCGAGGGCTTTCTCGCCCCTCCCGCCGACGGCGGCGACGTCGAGGTCGTGATCGATCCGCAGAGCAAGAGGCTACAGAAGCTGGAGCCGTTCGCCGCGTGGGACGGAGCCGACCGCGCGCAATTGCCGCTGCTGCTCAAGGCCAAGGGCAAATGCACGACCGATCACATCTCCCCCGCCGGACCGTGGCTGCGCTTCCGCGGCCACCTCGACAACATCTCGGACAACATGTTCACCGGCGCGATCAACGCGTTCACCGGTGAGGCGGGCACGACGCGCAACCTGCTGACCGGCGAGAGCGGCAAGCCGGTGCCCGAGGTGGCGCGGACCTACAAGGCTGACGGGTCCATGTGGGTCGTCGTCGGCGACGAGAACTACGGTGAGGGCTCGAGCCGCGAGCATGCGGCGATGTCTCCGCGCCTGCTCGGCGCGGCGGCGGCGATCGTGCGCTCGTTCGCGCGCATCCACGAATCGAACCTGAAGAAACAGGGTGTCCTGCCGCTGACGTTCACCGATCCGGCCGACTACGACAAGGTGCGCGAGACCGATCGCATCAGCGTGACCGGCCTCGCGGGGCTGACCCCGGGAGGCACGCTGTCGGTGACGCTGCATCACGAGGACGGCAGCGAGGACTCGTTCGAGGTCAAGCAGTCGTTGAACGCAGAGCAGATCGAGTGGTTCAAGGCCGGCTCCGCGCTGAACGTGCTGAAGCGTCAGAAGGCCTGATCGCGCCGCTGCAGGACTCGATCGAGCGCGTTGGCGAACGCCTGGCGTTCGGGCTTGCCCAGCGGCGGCGGCCCGCCCAGGTCCTGTCCCTCGCTGCGTAGCTGATCCAGCAGGTTGCGTGTGGCCAGGACCTCGGCGACGTTCTCCTCGGTGTACAGCGTGCCGCGCGGGTCGAGCGCGCAACCGCCGCTCTCGACGACCTCGCCGGCGAGCGGAATGTCCGCCGTGATGACGAGGTCCCCCGTCTCCATCAGTTCGACGATGCGGTGGTCCGCCACATCGAAGCCCTTCGGGACACGGACCGAGCGCAGGAACTCCGAACGCGGGACGCGCAGCGGCTGGTTCGCGACGAATGTCACGCTCACCTGCGCCCGTTCCGCGGCGCGATACAGGATCTCCTTGATCGCGCGCGGGCACGCATCCGCATCGACCCAGATTTGCACGCAAGACCTCCCGAGACGGCGACTCTAGC
>JAAELQ010000286.1 GCA_024226515.1 bacterium | reverse complement strand
CTAGGCCGATCCGTCCGGCCCCACTCGATGCGGCCGCTCGCCGACCGGCCAACGCCCCGCGGCGAGGAACCAGACCAGCGCGGGGACGACCAGCGACACCGCCATCCAGCGAACCAGCGCTCGCAGGTCGGCCCCGGGCTCGGCCGCCAGCCAGCCGTACACGGCCGTGCTCACCGAGATGACCAGGGTGGCCATGCCCAGGTCGGTGGACATGACCCGTCCACGGAACTCGTCGACCGACATCCGTTGCAGCAGGACGGTGCTGTAGACCCAGAGCACGCTGCCGCCGAAGTGAGCCAGCATGACGCTGACGAACGCAGACACCGGATGCGTCACCCACGAGAACACGAGGTAGCCCCCCATCGGCCACAGGAAGCTGAACGCGATCAGCCGGCGCATCGCCGTCGCCGACTCGTGCGTGACGATGCGCCGCGCCAGGGCCGGCCCGATCCCGGTCCCGATCGCGCGCGCGACGTAGAGAAGAGTCACCCCGAGGTCGGGCCGGTTCCCCAGCGCGTAGACCCGCTCGCCGAACAGCGTCAGCAGCAACGTCAGCGCCCCGGCGATCCCCCAGCCGATCTTGACGAACAGCACCGTCGCGATGTCGGGTCGCCCGACGATGTAACGCACGCCGTCGCGAAAGTCACGGTAGCCGGTCCAGGTCTTCCAACCGACCGGGCCGCCGGCGCGACGCGGCCGCGGGGGCAAGATGATGCGTCCGACGAACCAGGCCGACACGAGATAGGTCGCCGCGTCGAGCCCCAGCGCCACTCGCCATCCCAGCCAACCGGTGACGAGACCGCCGAGGGCCGAGCCCAGCGTGAAGACCATCGACCACGCGACGGCGCCCAGCGCATTCGCCGTGCCGAGGTGCCGGTCGGGCACCAACTGGGGCAGGGCGGCCGCCCGCGCCGGCTCGAAGAAAGCGGACGCAACGACCTGCAGCAGGATCATCGCGTAGGTGAAGCCGACGGGAAACGGCGTGTGCGGCGCGGCGAACAGTCCCAGCACGAAGACGACCCGCACAAGGTCGGTGATCACCATGATCGCCTTGCGGCTGAAGCGGTCGGCGACGACACCGGCGAGCGGACCGGCCAGGAAGATCGGCAGCAGCTTCAGGATCAACAGACCGCTCAGCGCCTTCGGGTTGGAGCCCGCCACCTCGCGCAACAGCGCGATGACCGCGATCAGCGAGAACCAGTCGCCGAGCAGGCTGATCACGCGCGCGACGAACAGCGATCGGAACCCGGGAAAAGTCCGCAGGACCCCCAGGTACCCGAGTGCCCGGTCGTTCGATGGCGCTGCCGTCATCGAGACAGGGTAGCCCCCCCAACGTCCCAGGTTGATTTCGGGCCGCGACGAATGACCCAGGTTGATATCGGGGGAGGCTTTGGCTATATTGTCCTAGGACACTAGGACAAACGAAATGGATACGACCCCGATGCACGAAGGAGGTACGCGATGAACGACATCAAGACCTTGGAAAAACTAACAAAGCAGGCACTTCCGGCCCTGGTTCTGGGTGGTCTGCTGCTCTCCTCCGGCGTCGCCGAGGCGCAGATCCCCGGATTGTCCCAGCCCGAGACGGTGACCTTCGTGACCCTCGAGGGCGTCGCGACCGAGATCGCGTCCCACGCCGAAGGGGGCGGGTACCCACTCTCGGGAGCGGAGCTGATCCCGGTCTCCGAGCTCGACCTCGAGTTTCCCGGAGGGGCCGGCGGAACGAACGACGGATGGGGCAACGCCCTGCTCTACTGGAGCGACGGCGTGGACTACGCCATCGTCAGCTACGGAGAGGACGCCATGGCCGACGGCCAGTACGACCTGACCGCGCGCGGCGAGTCGACGGACGACATCGTCTGGTCCAACGACGACCTCGTGCGCTGCCCGCCGCACATCACGGAGGTCATCGTCCGCGGCAAGCAACGCCGAACGATGGCCGACATGCGCAGCATCGCCATCTGCTTCGAGGCCTACAAGCTCGACAACGGGGGCTACCCGGACGGACCGACGAACGGCTTCATTCCGATCGAGGAGTTCTCCGAGCACTTCCATCCGGTCTACATCCGCCGCTTGCCGCTGACCGACGGTTGGGGCAATCCGATCCTGGTCTGGCACGACGGCGTGGAGAACTACCGCATCGTCGCGTCGGGGGCGGACGCCGAGATCGAGGGCGACCACGAGGGCATCACGCATCCGATCCGCCCGACCACGTCCGACGCGGACATCGTGTTCGTCAACGGCTGGTTCAAGCAGTGGCCCGACGGCGTCGCGCAGTAAGCAGGCGGCCCACCGCCCGACGCGGCGGTAGGATGTCTGCGGGATGTCCGACGAGCGCCAACTCAACCTGTTCGGCGAGGCCCCGAAGCCGAAAGGCGGCCGCGGCGACGTCGGCCCGGTGGAACCGTCCGCCGAGCAGACGGCGATCGCCGCGGCGCTGCCGAAGTCGGTCTACCTGGGAACGTCCTCCTGGTCGTTCCCGGGTTGGGCCGGCCTGGTCTACGACCGAGAGGTAGGCCAGCAGCACCTCGCACGCAGGGGGCTGGCGGCCTACGCCCGCCACCCGCTGCTGCGCGCGGTCGGCATCGACCGCACGTACTACGCACCGATCTCGAGCGACGAGTTCGCTGCGTACGCCGAGGTCGTTCCCGACGACTTCCGCTTCCTGGTCAAGGCCTCGAGCGAGATCACCTTCCCCCGGCGACGCGACTCGCCGAGCGGCAAGTTCAAGCGCAACGAGCTGTTCCTGTTGCCGAGCTACGCGACGGACGCGGTGATCGGCCCGTTCGTCGAAGGTCTGGGTAACAAGGCCGGCCCGCTCGTGTTCCAGTTCGCGCCGCTCGGCGCGAGGACCACCGCCGACCCGGCGCGGTTTGCCGCGAAGCTCGAGGCGTTCCTCTCGGCGCTGCCGCGCGGGCCGCGCTACACCGTCGAGCTGCGCGATCGCGAGCTGGCCACGCCCGAGTACTACCGGGCCCTCGCCTCCGCCGGCGCGCGGCACTGCGTCAGCGTGCACCCGCGCATGCGACCCGCGGCCACGCAACTGGCCGACGGGGGCGCGGCGCTCGAGGGACCGTTGACCGCGCGCTGGATGCTGCGCGGCGGTTTCAACTACGAAGAGGCCAAAGCGCGCTACGAACCGTTCCGCGAGCTGGTCGACGAGGATCCACGAACGCGATCCAGCCTGGCGCAAGCCTGTGCGGAATTCTCCAGGGCGGGAAGCGAGGTCGTGGTGATCGCCAACAACAAAGCCGAAGGCTCGGCGCCCCTGACGATCTTCAGGTTGGCTGAGGAGATCACGAGGCGGCTGTCCATGCTACCCGGATCACCAACCTGAGCCGTCCGGAGCACCGAGCCCGCGGATCGCTCTTGTAAATTCGATCACCCCCAAGCGAGCCATTTGTCGCGAAAGCCAGCCCCGCCAGAAGCATTACAACTCCGCAACTGTGGACCCGCCTGGAGGCGATCAGCCCGGGAACCCGCGGTCACCCGCTTGCTCCCTGTTGCCGTTGCTTAAGAGCAACCTGCGTGCCTACTCGAAAAGCCCCGGAAAGTGCCCGGCCGCTGCGGAGCTCTGCACCGCGGTAGAAAATTCCGTGAACCAGCGTTCACAGACCCTCGCGTACTAGGGCCTCTTCTTACCCCACAACACGGTGGGTGGGCAGAAGGTGTCGCTTGCGGCAGCCGCCCCTGGAGTGACGCTCGACGGATTGATCTTCTTATCCTTCTTGCCCTTGCAATTCTCTACGAACGGTTTTGCCTTGCAAGTGCCGGGGGTATCGACCAATTCGTAGTAGTGCTCGAAGTGTTCGTTCTCGACCCTCGCCGCCGTGCAGTCGAACGAATCCGTGTTGTTGCTCAGAGTGAGGGTGATACTGCCGCTGCCCTGCAAGACGATCATCCACTCCGGCCTGGGGGAGCCCGGTACGTAAACCGTGATCAACGCTTGTTCGATGTCCGCCTCCAGGAGGGCATTGGCCATCACCTGGCCGTAGTCGGGGAGCCCCACGATGCCGCAACCGCTGAGATCCCAGCCCCAATCGATGCTTTCTCTCCAGGAAGGTATCGGATCGGCGGTCAGCCTCCCCCTCGCCGTCAGTCGCGCGATGGCCACGCTTTCCTGATTCGCCCGCTTCAGATCCAACCAGTCGGCATCGAGTAGTTGCTCGCGGATCTTCCCGTTCCCCGACGCCTTTCCGATGTCGGACACCCACGTCAGATCCTGTGGAGCGTTCATTTTCTGCAGCGACTCCTTCCAGTAACGATTCGAGCCCGCAAGCCCCAGCTCTCGCTGGCCGCGCTTGTACTCCGTGGTGACCTGCCCTCCTTGAGGCAGGTGCACCTCAAGGCCTCTTAACTCGATAACGGCCTCGCGGTTGCTGGACGTCATGCCGTTGCACAGACTCGTGTCCTTGATGTCGCCGCTCTTATCGCGCACGGCACACCTCAGCTCGCTGTGTCGCGGAGTGAACAGCGAGATTCGGTCGTAGGGGATGACAAGTCGCGGCGTGTGACCGGGCGCGTTGGCCAACACGAAGAAGAACGGCTGATCCTGCTCCTCGTACTGAAAGGAAGGGTCCTCCTTCTTGAGCGGGATCTCGCTCTCGAGCACCACCGCGGTCATTCCGGTGACCTTGATCCGCAGTTGATTCGGAACCTGCGCCGAGGCCGACCCCGACAGCGCACACAGCAAAGTCACGGAGAATGCACACCCAGCTACGTGTCGTCTCAAGACGCTCTCCTTCCATCCGAGTTCGGCCGACTTCCTACGTATGTTTGAAACGCTGCCCAGACTCTAGGCGAACAGACGTCACCGGTCTCGCTCCCCAGCAGTTTGCGCTGAGCGATCGCCAGAGCGCCGATCGGGCTCCGCCCGTCGGCCAGGGCACGATGAAACTGATCGAAGAGAGCCACGCTTCCGGAGTCGTCCACATCCCACAAGCTAGCCACCACGGAAGCGGCGCCCGCGGCAATGAACGGACGAGCAAGGCTCATCACGCCTTCACTGGTCGAAACGTGCCCGGCTCCGCTGCGGCACGCGGCCAGAACGACCGTATGGGTGCGCTCGAGCTCGAGGTCGATTAGCTGCCCGGCCGTGAGGACGCCATCGTTGTCCCCCGCTGCCGCAAGCAACAGGCTCGATTGCATCGGCTTCCGGTCGTTCGCGATGGCATGTCCGGCGAAGTGCACGACGTCGTGTGAGTCGAGCTCCGCAAGGAAACGCTCCATGGTGGCCTGTCCACCAACGAGGATAGTCTTCGCGGAGTAATGCGATCCGATCGTGATGGCCTCGTTGCGCGCCCCCGCGAGCGTGGACATGTACGGGAAGCGGCGAGAGTCGAACGCGGGGTCGCCTACCGCAAGTAGCGAACCTACCCCGTCGGACGATTCTCGCTCCTGCGCGGATACCAGGGCGAGTGTGGCACTCGGAGCAAGGCCGATTTCGTACGACTCGACCAGCATCCGTCCGTTCGAAGTGTCCATCAGTGCGGCAAACGGAACGAGGTTCAGGTACCGGTCGGGGACGAAGATGATGCGGTCAACGCCCTCGAGAGACCCGATCGCCGGCCGCACCAGCACATCGAACAGTCTTTGCGCCGTAGCGCCGTGCCCGCCGAGTCCGCCGCAGGGTGCACGCGCGACGATCACGCCGATTGCATCGACGAGTCGTTGTAGCTCTGCCGCCTCGATTTCCACGGAAAACGCTTCCAACTCCCCGCGCTTGATACACCAGATCAGAACTGAGTCCTCGAGCACGAAGTAATTCAGAATGGCGGTGCGCCCCGGCGCGCGATCCAGCAGGTCGGCGACAAGATGTTCGGAGTGCGTCACCTTGCGAACCTCGCGAAGCTGTCGAGCCCGGCCACGCTCGACGGCGCTCAGCGCACCATGCGGGTCGCCGAGAAGCTCGAATCGTAGATGAACCAGGCGCTCCACGATCTCGTGCCACAGGTCCGCGTAGGACGTCCGACTCGGAGCCGAACGGATATCTACCAGAACTCGCTCCAGCTTCTCGAGTCCCTGAACGAGTTCGACCTCGGCGGACTCGATCCGATTCAACCGTGAGAGAGAGTGGGCGAGAATCGAGTGCACCTCGATACCGTGAAGCTCGTCCGCCGGATCGACGCTGTCTTCCAGGATGTCGATCGCTGCCATTGGGGATTGTCGGGCCAGGATTCGTGCTTCGACCAGCGCGAGGGTCGTCGAGGCGAAGCGGCGCTTGTCGGGGTCGTCGATCTTCGCAATCCACTCGCGACTGAGTCGCAGATTCTCTTCGACGAGATCGGGACGATCGAGTTCGTGTTGAATTCTCGCGATCAACACGAATCCGTAGAACGCCTCGTCGGCGCCCCCGCGAACCGACGCCCGGGTGGCCGAGTGTCGCTGCAACTGAACCGCTGCTCTCGGGTATCCCGCAGCGAGAACCATCCGGGCGACCCAACTGTGCAGTCGATCCAACTCTCGACCGGTGGCGAGGATGGACGCCTCTTCGAGGATGCCCAGCGCCTGAAGGAGAGCTTCATCGTACTCTCCCAACTTCTCCAGCAACTCGACGCGCAGGCCGACGACCGCAATGCCACCGGCCGCATCGTGGCTCGCCTCGAACGCCGCCAGGGCTTTCTCGTAAGCGTCGCGCCCATCGCTGAACCGGAGCTGTCGAACCGCGACCAGGCCCAGCATCCACCGCACTTCTCCGAGAAGCACGCGGTAGTCTCGCGCCTCGGCGCGCGCCGCAACTCGCGAAAGTATCGCAACGCTCTCCGCGAGGTCGGCGTCGGTGTTCCGATTGTACGAGAGGGTCGCAATGCGAAGTGAAGCACTCAGGCCTGCCGGGCTCCCCACGGCGGCGAACAACTCCCCAGCCCGTGCAACGTGGACGAGCGCGCCGCCATCGTTCGCCTCGATCCTCTCTATGCCTTCGCGGTAAGAGAAATGAGCTTCGGCGAGCCCCTGGCGATCCGGCGAATCCGGAAGCATCTCTTTCGCCACAGAAACCGCATCTGCTACTTGGGTGTCGCCAGTCAGTGAGCCGATCGATCGTCCGAGTCGCTCCGCGTATCCGAGATGGACGGCCGCTGCGTCCTCGTCGCCTCGGCGTACCGCTGCGCCCCACTCGGCCAGCACCTCATGCAACGCGACCTTGCGCACTTCGCGCGGGAACGCTTCGACCGCCTCACGGATCGCGTCGTCGTCCGGATCGTCCGCGCCCAGTTTCTTCGCGTGCCGCTCCCATCCGTCCTCGAGACGGAAGCGCAGCCTTGCGATCCGTTCGCGCACGTCGTCCGCATCGGAGGCCTGCGGCGCCAATCGGAGGTACGCCTCCCACGCCGCGATCGCCCCACCAAGAAGCGAAAGGCGCTCGAGCCCGCGCGCCAGGCAGGCGCGTGCACCCGAAGAATCCGGCGCGATCTCCACCGCCCGGTCCGCCGCCGACACGGCCTCCATCACGGCGCGCCCGGCCCGCTCCCCGTCGGCCAGTCGAAGCGACAGCCCGCAATAGCGCGTCAGAAGCTCGGGGTCGTCGGGCGAGTCCACCAGCAGCAGCTGGACGTCCTCGCGTTCGCCCTCGACGCTGACGACCGAGCCGATACCGCGCTCGGTGTCCGGCGCGGTGCCACAAGCGAGCGCGGCCGCCGCCAGGGCGGACACCAGAAGCGGTCGGAATGGGATTCGACATTCCACGAAGAAGCGGTATCAGGGACCGACACGGCGGCGCCAGTCAAGGGGGGGGTGCCGACGCCGCCATGCCGTCCCGAGAAGCCAGCGGAGATTCCGTGACCCCTCATCCTTGAGGGATGCCCGGACCGGCAAGATCCGGGCATTTACCATACGGTAAAAGCCTCTCTCCTTGAGGTTTCGATCCAGCGGATCTAACCACACGAAGACTCCGTAGGCAACTTGCAGGCCTGCTCTTCACAGATTTTACCAGTTGGTAAATATCCGGTCAACAAAGCCGTTCCACGTTTACTTCCGAGTCAAACCGCGGTACGTTCAAGGGGATGACTCAGGCAGGCCTGCCCTTCCACGAAAGAATCCGGAATCGACGCGACGACCGCGGAATCACCGGTTCGGCCCTCGCGATCCGGGCGGGCGTCTCGCCGTCGTACATCTCGCTGATCGAGAAGGGGCAGAAGGTCCCCAGCGAGGATGTGGCCGAGGCGATCGCGCTGGCCCTCGACGACGACCCGCAGCTCTACCGCGCGTGGGTTCGCACGGCCCGGCTAGGCGGGGTCGATCCGACGCTCTCCGGCGTGCAGCGCCTGCAGGAGATCAGCACCGATCCGGACCTGTCGGCGCTGCTCATCAGCGGCGAGAACATCGCGGCCGGCGGGGTGGACGCGGTCCGAAAACAGACGCCCGTGCGGCTCCGTCGGACCACCTTGAAGGTGCCGCTGCTCGAGGACGGCGCCGATCCGGGCATCGACGACATCCCGTCTCGCCTGGTGCGCAAGACCGTCCGGGTCGACCTCGGACTGATCCCGGATGACGGCTGGACTCGGCCCTTCGCCTACCGCGCCGACCCGGCCGGGGTGTGGCGCGTCGCCGACAGGATCCGCGTCGGAGAGATCGTCGTCATCGACTCGCGCGCGCGACGTCCGACGTCCGACCGGATCCACGCCGTGCGTCACGAGGGACGCATCGTGCTCGCGCGCACGCTGCTCAAGGACGAGAAGCTGCTGCTGCTGCCTCCCGAAGGAGGCAGCGACTTCGAGGTGCTCTCGCCCGCAGCGGGGGGCCACACCGCGGATCTCGTCGCGGGAACCGTTGCGATGACCTTCCGCCGCTGGGACTAGGAAACTCCGCGAAGGCCTGCGTGCCGCGTCGTCTCGAGGACGGCTCGTGCCGTCACCGGTCCGTTCGCGATGCCCATCACCGCGATCGAGATCTCGCGCTCACGCGGGCCGTCGAGCTCGACGAAGAAGATGCTCTGCCAGCGGCCCAGCATCAGTCTTCCGCCGAGAACGTTGACGGACTCGGAGCTGCCGAGCACGACGGCCCGCGCGTGCGCATGACCGTTTCGCGGTTCGTCGGGCGGAAGGGGAGGCCGCCGCGCGCGCAGATCGTCGTGCTTGTACTCGGCATCTCGGGGAGCCCATTGCTCGAACAGCCGCTCGAGGTCCTGCAGCAACAGCGGCTCGTTCTCGTTCAGGATCACGCCGGTGGTGGTGTGGCGCGTCTGGATGTTGACGATGCCCTCGGTCAACCCCGACCGTCGAACGTGCTGATGGACCAGCTCGGTGATGTCGATGAAGTGCTGTCCGCGACGCGTCCGGAGACGCACCATGTCGTGGACCATGCAAAATTCGGAACGGGCGTCGTCGTTGAACATCGGGCTCGTCGTCATATCAACCTCCGGGTTGTTTCAACCTCCGGGGTCAGACCCACGGCGCTGCGGAAAGCAACGCCGCTGCGAACTTGCTGGGGTCTGACCCCTCTGCTGCCCGTGAAGCTAAGCCCGAGCGCCGCGGAAAACCTGAGCGAGTTGTGAGCAGAAGGTGAAGAAACCTTGATTCGGCCGAAATTCAGCGCGGACGGCGCGTCAGGCCGGCCACGACGCCGGCGCCGAACATCAGCCCTTCCCACGCGCTGACGACCGTGCTGCTGATCGCGCCCGGCGCGGACTCGCCGAGCAGCCGGGCCAGCGGGTCCAGACCGACCTGCGAACCGGGAAACGTGCCGGCCATGAAGTCGAGGCTCATCGCCCCGAGGTAGCTCCCGGTGGCGCCGAGCACCCCGGCCGCCGCCGCGCCCGCGATGCCGGCCGCCGCCACCGCCCAGAGCCGGGCCGCCCCACGCGGTGAGGCCATACCGCCCTCGGCGCGTGGCGTGGCGACCGCGTAGCCGAGCCCGACGGCGGCCCCGAGGACCATCCCCTCGAACCCGCCTGCCAGAGGCGACAGATCTCTGCCGAAGAGGCCCGCCAGCGTGGCCCAGCCGATGAAATGCGCGACGATGCCGATCAGACCGCCTCCGGCCGCCCCGAACAACACCAGGGCGGACCCGCGGTACGAGCGGATCAACGCCTCGGCCAGGGCCAGCCCGGCCCCGACGCCGGTCGCCCCCGCCGCGCCGATCACCAGGCCGATCAGCGGCAGGGCCAGCAGCACCGCCGCCGTGGCGGTCGAGCCGGGACCGAAGCGCAGTAGCAGACCGCCGAGAAGACCGGCGACCAGGCCCGCCAGGGCTCCACCCAGGACCGCCGAGATCCAGCGTTGCTCGATCAGCCGCAGCACCCGCGACGCACGCAGGCGAAGCAGCAGCAGGAACGTCCGCACCGGCTGCGGTCGCCCCAGGATGGGAACGGGCCCCGCGTCGGCGAGATCCCAGCGCGTGTCGCGCAGCAGGGCGCGAACGGCCGCGTGCCCTTCGCGATCGCCGAGTCGCTCGAGCCCCTCCCGGGTCCCCAGGGCATGCAACCGCTCCGCGGCGTCGCGCCGAGCGGCCTCGTCCGACTCCGTGGCAAGCAGGGACCGCAGCGCCTCGTCGATGGCGTCCGTCGCCGGCGGTCCTCCCTCGGCCTCGTCGCCGCAGCGCTCGGGCTCGGCCCCGTCGTCCTCCTCGATCACCTCGGCGAAGACGAAGCGATAGCCGTGGCGCGAGACGGTTCGAACGAACCGCGGTTGCCGCGGCTCGTCTCCCAGCGCGCGGCGCAGCGTGCGTACCGCCTGGCTCAGCGCGCCGTCCGATACGACGACGTCGCTCCAGACCCGGTCGAGAATCTCCCGGCGGGGGATCGCCTCGGCGCGCCGCTCGACCAGCAACAGCAGCAGATCGAAGTACCGCGGGATCAACGCGACCTCGCGCCCGCCACGCAAAAGCAGGCGTCGCGAGGGCGACACGGTGAACTCTCCGAAGCGGTATCGCGGCTTCATCGACGACGAACTCTAACACCTTTTGTTTCAACGCGTTAATTGCAGGGGCGCAGGTGTCGCGCCCCTGCCCTACGGCTTGTTGAAACGGAGGGGGCCCCTGTGGTACTTTCCGCCATCTTCTGCATGAAAAAACGGTGTTCGGGGGCCGATTTTGTTCGGCGCGCGTCCTCGGGATAGCGCTGCCGGCAGCCGTTCCCTGTGAGCCAAGAGGAACGGATGAAAGACCGAAAGCTCGCGGTTCGTTACGCCCGGGCTCTGCTGTCCTTCTTCCCCGAGCCGGCCCAGGCCGAGGCGGCAGACTCGTTCCTGACCGCGTTGCACGAGGCCTTCGACAGCTCGGCGGAACTGCGTCGCGTGTTGCTCGATCCGGCCGTGCGTCGCGAAGTGCGCAAGTCGGTCCTGCGTACACTCGCCGAGCAAAAAGGGCAGCGTCCCGAGATGCTCAACTTCCTTTCTATGCTCGTCGACAACAACCGCGTGGGCTCGTTGCCTTCGATCGCGTTGGTGTTTCACGAAGAGCGCGAACGGAAGATGGGCATCGTCTCGGCGGAGATCACCACGGCGCAACCGATGTCCAGCGACATGGAAGCTCGCGCGGGCAACGCGGTCGAGCGCCTGACCGGCCGCAAGGTTCAACTGACATGCCGCGTCGAGCCGACCCTGCTCGGCGGCGCCGTGACCCGCATCGGATCGATGGTTTACGACGGCAGCCTGCGGACGCAACTCGCCCAGCTCAAGCGCAAGATGCTCCAGGAGTAAAGATGGAAATCAAGGTCGACGAGATCAGCAAACTCCTTCGACAGCAGATCGAGGGTTACGACAAGCAGACCGACCAGGCCGAGGTCGGCTCGATCATCTCCGTCGGCGACGGGATCGCGCGCATCTACGGCCTCGAGAAGGTCATGGCGCTCGAGCTGCTGGAGCTGCCGCACGGCGTGATGGGCATCGCGCTCAACCTCGAGGAAGACAACGTCGGCGCCGTGTTGCTCGGCGAGACGACGAAGATCAAGGAGGGCGACGAGGTCCGCCGCACCCGCCGCATCATGCAGGTGCCGGCCGGCGAGGCGATGCTGGGCCGCGTGGTCGATCCGCTGGGCCAGCCGCTGGACGGCAAGGGCCCCGTGCAGACGACGCAGACGATGAACATCGAGCGCATCGCGCCCGGCGTCGTCGCGCGCCAGCCGGTGAAAGAGCCGCTGCAGACGGGGTTGAAGGCGGTCGACAGCATGACGCCGATCGGCCGCGGTCAGCGCGAGCTGATCATCGGCGACCGCCAGACCGGAAAGACCGCGGTCACGCTGGACACGATCATCAATCAAAAGGGCACGGGCGTCATCTGCATCTACGTCGCGATCGGCCAGAAGCAGTCGACGGTGGCGCAGGTCGTGAAGTCGCTCGAGGACAACGGTGCGATGGAGTACACCATCGTCGTCGCCGCCCCGGCGGCGTCGCCCGCTCCGCTGCAGTACCTGGCACCGTACGCCGGCTGCGCGATGGGCGAGTACTTCCAGTTCTACGGCGCCGACGGGCAGGACGCGTCGGCGGCCAACCCGGGCCGCGCCGCGCTGTGCGTCTACGACGATCTGTCCAAGCACGCCGCCGCGTACCGCGAGATCTCGCTGCTGCTGCGCCGGCCGCCGGGTCGCGAGGCGTTCCCCGGCGACGTGTTCTACTTGCACTCGCGGCTGCTCGAGCGCGCCTCCAAGCTCAACGACGAGCGCGGCGGCGGTTCGCTGACCGCGCTGCCCATCATCGAGACGCAGGCCGGCGATATCTCGGCCTACATTCCGACCAACGTGATCTCGATCACCGACGGGCAGATCTTCCTCGAATCCGATCTGTTCTACGCCGGCGTTCGCCCGGCGATGAACGTCGGCCTGTCGGTCTCGCGCGTCGGCGGCAACGCCCAGATCAAGGCGATGAAGCAGGTCGCCGGCACGCTGCGCCTCAGCCTGGCGCAGTTCCGCGAGCTCGAGGCCTTCGCCCAGTTCGGTTCGGATCTGGACAAGGCGACGCAGGCCCAGTTGAATCGCGGCCGCCGCCTGGTCGAGGTGCTCAAGCAGGGCCAGTACCAGCCGCTGCCGGTCGCCAAGCAGGTGCTGATCATCTACGCCGCCGCCGGCGGCATGCTCGACGACCTCGAGACCGAGCAGTGCCAGGCGTTCGAGGCGGATATGTTCCGCCACTTCGACACCCAACAGAAGAACCTGCTCGACGCGGTCGGGGAGAAGGCGGGCTTGACCGACGAGCTGAAGGCCGCCCTGGACAAGGAACTCAACGAGTGCAAGGCGCAGTTCAAGGCCACACACTTGGCCGCCGCGGGCTAGGAAGCTAAATGGCCAAAACTCAAGATCTGAAGCGGCGCATCCGCTCGGTCAAGAACACGATGCAGCTGACGCGGGCCATGAAGATGGTCAGCGCCGCGAAGCTGCGGCGCAGCCAGGAAGCGATGATGCGCGCGCGTCCCTACTCGCGGCAGATGCTGAAGGTGCTGCGCTCGCTCGCCGCCCGTGCCAACACCGAGGACAACCCGCTGCTGCAAGAGCACGGCGACCAGCGCGTCGAGGTCATCTTGATGACGTCGGATCGCGGACTGTGCGGGTCGTTCAACGCGGGCCTGGTGCGCCAGGCCGAGACCCTGCTGCACAAGCTGCGCGATCGTGACCTGAGCATGGCCGCGGTCGGCAAGAAGGGCCGCGAGTACTTCGCGCGCCGCAACGCCAACATCGTCCACGAGTGGCTCGACGTATTTCGCGTCGTCGAGTTCGCGACCGCGGAAGAGATCGCGCGCACGATGATCGACCTGTACCTGAAGAAAGAGGTCGATCAGGTCTATCTCGTCTACAACGAGTTCAAATCCGCGATCCAGTCCACGCCGACGATCCAGCGCCTGCTGCCGATCGAACCGGCCGAGCTGGCGAGCGGCGAAGAGGCACAGGACTACATCTACGAGCCCGAGCAGCAGACGCTGTTCGACTCCCTGCTGCCGCACTACGTGGAACAGAGCGTGTACCACGCGATGCTCGAGTCCGTCGCGGCCGAGCACGCGGCGCGGATGTCGGCGATGGACGCGGCGACGTCCAACGCCGGAGAGCTGATCGAATCGCTGACGTTGACGATGAACAGGGTCCGCCAGGCCGCCATCACGACCGAGATCATCGAGGTCGTGTCGGGCGCCGAGGCCCTAGGCTAAAGGGCCTCTCAGGAGCTAGACATGGGCAAGATGGGCAGAGTCGTACAGATCATCGGTCCGGTCGTGGACGTCGAATTCGACGACGATCACCTCCCGGCCATCTACAACGCCGTTCGCATTCACGACGAGGGCACCGAGACCGGCGTCGCCGTGGACGTGATCGCCGAGGTCGAGCAGCACCTGGGAGAAAACCGTGCTCGCTGCGTCAGCATGGAGTCGACCGACGGAATGGTGCGCGGCATGGCGGTGGAAGACACCGGCCAGCCGATCAAGATGCCCGTGGGCGAGGCCACGCTGGGTCGCGTGCTGAACGTGATCGGCGACCCGGTGGACGAGCTCGGCCCGGTCAACGCCCAGGACCACTGGCCGATCCACCGCGACGCGCCCGCGTTCGAAGACCAGAGCACCGAGATCGAGATGTTCGAAACGGGCATCAAGGTCATCGATCTGCTCGAGCCCTACATGAAGGGCGGCAAGACGGGCCTGTTCGGCGGTGCCGGCGTGGGCAAGACGGTGTTGATCATGGAGTTGATCAACAACGTGGCGCTCAAGCACGGTGGCTTCTCGGTCTTCGCCGGCGTCGGCGAGCGCACCCGCGAAGGCAACGACCTGTGGCTCGAGTTCCAGGAAACGGGCGTGATCAACACCAAGGACATCTCGAAGTCCAAGGCCGCGTTGATCTACGGTCAGATGACCGAGCCCCCCGGCGCGCGCCTGCGCGTCGCGCTCAGCGGCCTGACCGTCGCCGAGTACTTCCGCGACGTCAACCATCAAGACGTGCTGCTGTTCATCGACAACATCTTCCGCTTCACGCAGGCGGGTTCCGAGGTGTCCGCGCTGCTCGGCCGCATGCCCTCCGCCGTGGGATACCAGCCGACGCTGGCCAGTGAGATGGGCGCGATGCAAGAGCGCATCACCTCGACCAACAAAGGCTCGATCACCTCGGTGCAGGCGATCTACGTGCCCGCCGATGACTACACCGACCCGGCGCCGGCAACGACCTTCGCGCACCTCGACGCGTCGACGAACCTCTCGCGTCAGATCTCGAACCTCGGCATCTATCCCGCCGTGGACCCGCTGGCCTCGACCTCGCGCATCCTCGATCCGGCCTACGTCGGCGACGAGCACTACGCCGTGGCCCGCTCGGTGCAGCAGGTGCTGCAGCGCTACAAGGAGCTGCAGGACATCATCGCCATCCTCGGCATGGACGAGCTCTCCGAGGACGACAAGCTGACCGTGAGCCGCGCGCGCAAGATGCAGCGTTTCCTTTCGCAGCCGTTCCACGTCGCCGAGCAGTTCACCGGCATGCAGGGACGCTACGTCAGCATCGAGGACTCGATCCGGGGCTTCAAGGAGATCGTCGACGGTAAGCACGACGACATCCCCGAGCAGGCGTTCCTCTACGTCGGCACGATCGACGAAGCGCTCGAGAAGGCCGAGAAGATCAAGTCCGAGACTGCGGCGTAACGAGGTCACACGATGGCGGACAAGATCGCACTGGACGTGGTCACCCCCGAGCGACGAGTGCTGCAGCTCGAGGTCGATGACGTGATGCTCCCCAGCGTCGAGGGCTACATGGGCGTCCTGCCCGGGCACGCCCCGCTGCTGGCGATGCTCGACATCGGCGAGCTGTCATACAAGGACAAAGACGGTCGACATTACCTCGTCGTGACCGGGGGCTATGCCGAGGTGCTGCGCGAGCGTGTCACAGTCCTGGCCCGCACCTGCGAACGTGCCGAGGAAATCGATGTCGACCGCGCGAAGGAGTCCAGGCAGCGCGCCGAGCAGGGCATGAGCGAGAAGGCCTCGGAGCAGGCGTTCAGCCACTCGACGGTGAAGCTCCGCCGGGCGGTCAGCCGAATCCAGGTTCACGGACGGCTCCCGGGCTGATATCCTTGGAACTATCCAGTTCCGAAGGACAGGCGCCGGCTTGGTGGGGCCGGATTAAGGAGTTGCCGATGAACATGCTCCGCCGTATTGCAGTCGCTTGCCTGCTGATCGCCGTCGGGTTTGCGGCGGGCTGCTCCCAGGACGTCAAGATCGGCGCCGTCATTTCCGAGTCCGGCGCGGTTTCGGCGTACGGGGACAAGGTCAGGAAGGGGCTGGATCTCGCCCTGGACGAGGTCAACACCGAGGGCGGTCTCGGCGGCAGTGTCTCGCTGATCTACAAGGACGACGCGACCAACCCGGACCGCGGCGCCCAGGTCGTCGAAGAGCTGATCAAGCAGGACGGCGTTCGCATCATCATCGGCGCCATCTCGTCGTCGGTCACGCTGCGCATCGCGCCGCTCTGCGAGAAGAGCCGCGTGATCCTGCTCTCGCCGTCCGCATCCACGCCGAAGATCACCGACGCCGGCGACTACATCTACCGCAACTGGCCCTCGGACATCGTCGAGGGCACCGCGATGGCCAAGTTCGCCCGCGACCTCGGCCTGGAGAAGGTCGCGGTCTTCGCCATGAACAACGACTTCGGCGCCGGCCTCAGCGACGTGTTCAAGCAGCAGTACGAGGGGCGCTTCCGTCAGATCGTCAAGGTGTACGACTTCGACGATAACGCGTCGGGCGAGTTCGCCGCGATGGTCGAGGAGGTCAAGGGCCTCGAGCCGGACGGCATCTACATCGTGGCCTACGTCGAGCAGGGCGCAGAGCTGCTCAAGCAGCTGGAAGCCGCCGGGGTCGAAGCGCTGCGTATGGGCAGCGCGGTCACCGAGGAGATGATCGCGCTGGCCGGCGGGGCGGCCGAGAACCTGATCTTCCCCCAGCCCAACTTCGACGTCGAGTCGGAGGACCCCGTCGTCGCGCGCTTCGTCGATGCCTACCGCAAGAAGTACTCCGAGGATCCGGACATCTACGCGGCGCACGGTTACGACGCGCTGAAGCTGGTCTACGAGGCGGCGAAACTGAACGGCTCCGCCCACCCGAACGACATCAAGCTCGGCCTGCGCGGCCTCAAGGAATACGAGGGCGCGGCCGGCCGCACGATGTTCGACGCAAACGGCGACGTCGTGCGCTACCCGAGGATCTTCATCGTCAAGGACGGTCAGCCGATCCCTTACGAGAAGTTCGTCAACGAGGGCGGCTCGCTGTTCGCGGGCTCGTAGCCCGGTCTCGAAGCCGATGAGCCGGCCCCACCTGTCGGTCGTCATTCCGGCCTACAACGAGGAAGCGCGCCTCGGTCCGTCGCTGGCCCGGGTCCTCGACTACCTGGACCGGAACCGCATCGACGGCGAGGTGCTGGTCGTCGACGACGGCTCGTCGGACGGCACCGAGCACGTGGCCCACGAGATGCTCGACGGCGGGCCGGGCCGAGTGCTGGTCAATCCGGAGAACCGCGGCAAGGGCTACTCCGTGCGCCAGGGCGTGCTCGCCGCGCGCGGCCGCTGGGTGTTGATGAGCGATGCCGATCTCTCGACGCCGATCGAGGAGCACGCTCGTCTGGCCGAGGTCGCCCGCGACCGGGATCTCGACGTCGTGATCGGTTCGCGCGGTCTGCCGGACTCGAAGATCGAGGTGGCGCAGAACGCGCTGCGCCAGACGATGGGCAAGACGTTCAACGTCGTCATGCGCATCGCGACGGGCCTGCCGTTCTCGGACACGCAGTGCGGGTTCAAGCTGATGGACGGCGAGCGGGTCCGGCCGCTGTTCGAGCGCATGGTCGTCGATCGCTTCGCGTTCGACGTCGAGCTGCTGTACCTGTGCACGCGCTTCGATCTCTCGGTGCTCGAGGTTCCCGTAGTGTGGCGCAACTCGCCGATGTCCAGGGTCGGGCTGTTCTCGGACCCGCTGAACATGCTCTACGACGTTCTGCGCATCCGCTGGCGTTTCCGGCGCGGAATGTACAACCCCGACTCGGCCCCCACCGAGGGAGGCCACGGGCAGACCCGATGATCGACCCGGACGATCTTGCCGGTGTCGTGAGCGAGGTGCGCAGCGCGGGCAAGCGCATCGCCTTCACCAACGGCTGCTTCGACCTGCTGCACGTCGGTCATCTGCGCATCCTCGAGGCGGCGGCGCGCCAGGCCGAGTTCCTGATCGTCGGACTGAACGGCGACGCCTCCGTCCGCCGACTGAAGGGCGACTCGCGGCCGATCGTGCCCTTCGCCGAGCGCGCCGAGCTGCTCGCGGGGCTGGCGGCCGTCGATCTCGTCGTCGGTTTCGACGAGGACACTCCGCTGGCACTGATCGAGACGATCGCCCCCGACGTGCTGGTCAAGGGTGCGGACTGGGCCTATCGAGACGTCGTGGGTCGCGAAGTGGTCGAGCACGCGGGGGGCCGTGTGTTCCTCGCGCCGCTCGTGCCGCAACGCTCGACACGCCGGCTGGTCGATCGCCTGCGCCGCCCGCCTGACGCCACCGCATGAAGACGAACTCGCAGCTCTGGAAACCGCTGATCGACAGCCCGTACTTCGGCGAGTTGGAGCGGCGACTCTCCGCCGGCGAGAGTGGCGTGTGTCTCAGTGGTCTCGTCGAGGGCTCGCGCGCGCTCGTGCTGGCGTTGCTCGCCGCGCGCGGTCGCAAGCTGATGCTGGTGCTGCCCGACGACAACGCGGTCGAGGCATACCGTCGCGATCTCGCCGCGCTGGGCAGCCAGGTCGGTCGCGCGCTGGACGTCGTGACCCTTCCGGCGCTGGACGCCGACCCGTACGACGACATCGCGCCGCACCCCGAGGTCGTGCGCGAGCGCGTCGTGGCGCTGTCGCGCCTCGCCCGCGGCACGGTGGACGTGCTCACGCTGCCGGTGCGGGCGCTGCTCAACCCCGTGCCCTCGGCCGAAAGCTGGCGCAAGTGGACGCACAACGTGCGGCGTAACGACGAGTTGCCGCCGGACAGATTCGTGCTGAGCTGCATGGGACTCGGCTACAAGCGCGTCGACATCGTCAGCGCCGCGGGCGAGATCTCGCGACGCGGCGGCATCGTCGACATCTTCCCGCCGACGGCGCCGGAGCCCGTCCGCATCGAGCTGTTCGGCGACACGGTCGACTCGTTGCGCGCGTTCGACACCGACCACCAGCGCTCGACCGGCATGCTCGATCAGGTCGTCATCGGACCCGCCGTCGAAAACCCGCCCGACGATCACGCCGTGTCGCGACTGGCCCGGTACCTCGAGGGCGGCGTCGATCGTTCGACCGACGACGCGCGCGCCGTGCGCCAGTTACGCGAGCGGCTCGACACGCTGCACAGCCAGGGTTACCTCGCCGGCTTCGAGGCGCTGACGCGGATCACCGCGCAGGAGTCGGATTTGATGTTCGAGCACGTCGCCGGCTTCGACGTCGTCGTCGACGAGCCGCAACTGACCCGGCAGGAGCTGGAGCGAACGGTGCGCGAGCTGGAGCTGTCGTTCGAGGAGAGCGGCAATCGCGTGTTCCCTCCTCCTGCAGAGTTGTTCGGGGATGCGGACCGGATTCAGGCGCGGCTGGACGGTGCGTCTGCCTACCTGCAGGAACTGATCGGCGAAACGCCGCCCGAGGCGAGCTCGGTGATCGAGGTGCCGTGCCGCTCGGCCCGCACGTACACCGGCCGCGTCGCCGAGTTGACGGAGGATCTGCAGCTGGCGAAGGCGGCGTCCACGCGCACCGTTTTCGTCATGCGCGCCGTGGGCGGCGCCGAGCGTCTGGCCGAGATCCTGTCAGAGTACGACCTGTCGGCGACGCGCATCGACGCCGCCGGCGAGGCGACGGCACCCGGCGGGATCTGGATCGGCACCGGCTCGCTGCGCAGCGGCTTCGAGCTGCCGCAGCAGGGCCTGACGGTGCTGACCGAGCGCGACGTGTTCGGCGAGAAGCGCAAGGCGCCCGATCGCAAGAGCAAGGTGCGCGCCGCCTTCCTCTCCGACTTCCGCGACCTCAAGAACGGCGACCTCGTCGTACACATCGATCACGGCATCGCGAGCTACGCGGGCCTGGGGCGACCCAAGGGCGGCAGCCTCAACCGCGACTTCATGATCCTGGAGTTCGCGCGCGGCGACCGACTGTTCGTGCCGGTCGATCGACTGGATCTGGTGCAGAAGTACAACGGCGTCGGCGGCAGCACGCCGCAGCTCGACCGGCTGGGTGGGCCGGGCTGGGAACGCGTGAAGGCCAAGGTCAGGAAGTCCGTCGAGTCGATGGCGCGCGAGCTTCTCGAACTGTACGCGCGGCGCAAGGCGGCCCGCGGCCACGCCTTCTCGCAGGACGTCCCGTGGCAGGAAGAGCTGGAGTCCGGTTTCCCCTACGAGCTGACCCCCGATCAGGAGCGCGTCGTCAACGAGGTGAAGTTCGACATGCAGTCGACGCGGACGATGGATCGTCTGCTGGTCGGCGACGTAGGCTTCGGCAAGACCGAGGTCGCCGTCCGCGCGGCGTTCAAGGCGGTGATGGACGGTTACCAGGTTGCCGTGCTGGCGCCGACGACCGTGCTGGCCGCCCAGCACTACGAGACGTTCCGCGAGCGTTACGCGCCGTTCCCCGTTCGTGTGGACGTCGTCTCGCGCCTGCGGACCGCGGCCGACGTGAAGGCCACGCTGCGCGACGTCGCCGCCGGAAGCGTCGACGTGCTGATCGGGACGCACAAGCTGCTGTCGAAGGACACGTCGTTCCGCAAGCTGGGCCTGTTGATCGTCGACGAGGAACAGCGATTCGGCGTCGTGCACAAGGAGCGGTTGAAGACGATCTCGATCGGCATCGACGTGCTGTCGATGACCGCGACGCCGATCCCTCGCACGCTGCAGATGTCGCTGGCCGGCGTACGCGACCTGTCCGTGATCGAGACGCCGCCCCCCGGGCGGATGGCGATCAAGACCTCGCTCGTGCCGTTCCGCGTCAACGTCCTGGGCCAGGCGATCCGCCACGAGATCCGGCGCAAGGGACAGGTCTTCGTCGTGCACAACAAGGTCACGACGCTGCCGGCCCTGGTGCGCGCGATCCAGGACATGGTGCCCGACGCTCGCGTGGTGATGGCGCACGGGCAGATGCGCGAGCGACAGCTCGAGTCGGTCATGTTGCAGTTCGTCAACCACGAGGCCGACGTGCTGGTGACGACGACGATCATCGAGAACGGCCTGGACATTCCGCGCGCCAACACGATCATCGTCAATCGCGCCGATCGCTTCGGCCTGGCGCAGCTGTACCAGCTGCGCGGCCGTGTGGGCCGCAGCCACGAGCACGCGTATGCCTACTTCGTCGTCCCGTCGCGCCAGCACCTGACGCAGGAGGCGCGCAAGCGGCTGCGCGCGCTGCAGGAGTTCAGCGACCTCGGCGCGGGCTTCCGTCTCGCCGCGGCGGATCTGGAGATCCGCGGTGCGGGCGAGCTGCTCGGCAAGCGGCAGCACGGTCAGATTGCGGCGCTGGGCTTCGACCTGTATTGCCAGATGCTCGAGCGCGCTGTCAGCGAGCTACAAGGTGAGCCGGTCGCCGAGCGTCAGTCGGTCGTCTTGCACCTGGGCGTGGACATCAAGATCCCCCAGACGTTGCTGGCCGACGCGGGGGATCGCCTGGTGATCTACAAGCGGCTGGCCCAGGCGACGACGCCCTCCGAGATCGATCGGCTGCAGGCCGAGACCGAGGATCGCTACGGCCATCTGCCTCCCGCCGCGAAGAGCCTGTTCAACCTGGGACATGTACGCCTCGTCGCCGAGGAGGCAGGTGTGAAGAGCATCGACCTCGTCGAGGGCAAGCTGCAGATCCGCTTCCACGAGAGCCCGCCGATCGAGCCGGCGCACGTGTTGGAGCTGGTCGCCAATCAGGACGGCTCGTTGACGCCGTCAGGCATGATCGTCTTGCCCGCGCCGCCGCGTGGCACCGACCGAATCGAGGCGGTGCGCGGCGTGCTGCACAAGATGCTGGGAAGGAGTGCGGCATGAGAGCTGTCGTCTGCATCGTCCTCGCCGCGCTCGCCTGTCTGGCCGGTTGTTCGGAGCCGCCTCCGCCGGTCGACCCCTCGATCGTGGCCTTCGTCGACGGCGACGCGGTGCGCATCGAGGAGTTCGACGACTATCTGACGACCAACCTGGGACAGTTCGAGGGCGATCCCGGAACGCCCGAGTCGGATCAGGACCTGGTCAAGAGTCGCCTGTTCGACGCGATGCTCGACGAGCACGTCCTGCTGCGCGAGGCGTTGCGACGCAGGATCGAGGTCAGCCGGTACGAGATCGACGCGTTCCTGCGCGACGTGCAGGCGGCCGAGGCCGATCGTCCCGCGGGGCGCGACGCGCGCGAGCGCATCGAGCGGCTGCTGCGCATCCACAAGCTGCAGGAGAGCATCCTGCGAGCGCTGCCCGCGATGACGCCCGAAGAGGCGCTGGCCTACCTGGACGAGCACCCCGATCTCGCGCCGTCAGGGCCGCGTCTGACGGTGCGGGCGTTGATGCTGGAGTCGAAAGAGCAGGCCGACAAGGTGCACTCGGACCTCAGCCGCAAGCGCATGACGTTCGACGAGGCGGCGGTGGCCTACGAACAGGGGCCGAGCGCGGGCGAGCCGATCGGGGTCTCGGTCGACTCGCTTCCCGAGGAGGTGCGCACCGCGCTGGAGAAGGTGAGGCGCGGCCGCATCAGCAAACCGGTCGAGCTGCACGGGAGTTTCTACGTTTTCAGAGTCGAGTCCCGGGCCGAGGCGAACGAGCCGGTTGCGCTCGACCCCGAACTGCTGGAGCTGCTCGATGCGATGCGGCGCCGCGAGGCGTTCGAATCCGAGCTGGCGGTATTGAGGGCCCGCACCGAGGTCCGAATCGAGCCCGCGAACTTGCCCTTTTCCTACGTCCCGGATCAGCAACCGTAGCGCTTCGATCGCCATTGGCCGCGGTTCTGGCCTGAAGGTAGAATTGTCCCAGATCGGTCCCCGCCGGAGGTTCCCGATGAGAGTCCTGAAGATCGCCGGAACGGCCGCCCTGGTCCTGCTGGGCGCCATATTTGTTGCGCCGCCACGCGCCGAGATCGTCGAGGAGATCGTCGCGTGGGTCAACGGCGACATCATCACGAAGACCGACATGGACGACGAAGAGCAAGGCCTGATCGCCGAGGCCTATCGGCGGTTTACGGGTGACGAGCTCGACGAGAAGGTCAATACCCTGCGCGGGGCGGTCCTGATGGACATGATCGAGCGCAAGATGCTGGTGCACTACGCGCAGCGCAATCTCGACGTCGAGCGCATGGGCCAGCGCTACTTCGACATGTTCAAGAACCAGCAGCAGATCGAGAGCGAGGAACAGCTCGCCGCGCAGCTGGCGCGCGACGGATTGACCGTCGACGACCTCAAGCAGCGCTTTCTCGATCTGTACCTTCCGGAGGACGTGAAGCGCTACCACGTCGGCAGCCGCGTCTCGGTGGGCGATGCGGCCGTCGACGCGTATTATCGCGAGAATCCGGACGATTTCAGGATTCCTGCCGAGGTCAACATTCGCGAGATCGTCCTGCTTGCCCGTGACGACGCGGCGAAGGAAGAGCGTCGGGGCGAGGCTGAAGAAGTGCGCAATCGCGCGGCATCCGGTGATTTCGCGGCGCTGGCAACCGAGGTTTCGGAGGCCGGCACGAAGGGCGACGGCGGCGCACTCGGCCCGCTGATGCGCGGCGAACTCTCGAAGCAGCTGGAAGACGCCGCGTTTTCGCTGCAAGTCGGCGACGTCTCCGCGGTGATGGAAACCGAATACGGATTTCACATCGTCAAGGTCGAGTCGAGAACGGAAGACGGCCTGACACCCGTCGAAGAAGTGCGCGAAGAGCTGCGCGTGTGGCTCGAAGATCGGCGTTACATGGAGCAGCTCGAAGAGTTCATGGTCAAGGTGCGCGCCGAATCGGAATGGTGTGTCAAGCGAAAATATCGAGAGCGAGTTCCGGACAAATACGCGCAACAATCGTGCGCGAGTTTGTAAGAAACTTGTTGCAGACGTATAGGGTTGGTGTTACATTTCGCGCATCTGAACTGAATAGAAAAGGTTCAACCGACCGCAGCAGATTTCAACGCCGGAGTTAAGCCAACCGCAAGCGCGAACACGATTCGATGTCGTTGCACGCACGCGAAACAAAAGTAGAGTTGGCGACCGGAAGGGATCGCAGAGCAGGGTCCGGGGACTAAGGGGGAGACAACGCGATGGTCAATCGCAAACTGATTCGACCGAACCTCGCGGAGATCAAGGAACGCCTGGCGTCCACGCCTCCGTCGATGTCGGAACACGTAGCCCGCGAAGCGCCGACCAGTACCTCGTCGTCACCGCGACGAAGAACGGCACCGCCGGACCAGACCAGTGCCGAGGCTTTCTACTACCTGAAACAGATGAACCAGAAGACCCCGATGATCGTCGTTCTGGACGACGGCGAGCAGCTGCGGGGTCACATCGAGTGGTACGATCGCGGTTGTCTCAAGGTGCACCGTGAGGGCGCGCCGAACGTGCTCGTCTTCAAGCACTGCATCCGCTATCTGTACAAGCAGGAAGAAGAGCCCCGCGCCGACGCCTAGTTCGAAGAGCGCCTAGCAGGCCGTTGAAAAACCGATGATCGGCAGGGGTCGCAGGATTTGTTGGAGCGGGCTTGCGGTGCGCGCGATCGCGATCTGAAAGCGAAAGGTCGCAGACGGTTCCCCGATGAGGGCACGCCAGGCGGCTCGCAGT
>JAAELQ010000285.1 GCA_024226515.1 bacterium | reverse complement strand
GTCGTTGCAGACCTCCATGTAGCCGTCGGACAGCGCGGTCAGGAAGGCGACGATCGCGTCCTCTTCCAGCTCCGTCAGGCCCAGGTCGCCCAGCTCGTCTGTGTTCACGTTGTCGGGGATCTCCGGCGGCGGCCAGCAGGTGACGCCCTCACCGGGTGTGTCGTGATCGCAGGCGGACAACGCGTCCCGCGTGTTGTAGAAGTGCACGATCTGCTTCAAGCTCTTGAAGTAGCCGTTGTGGCCGAAGCCCTTGACCCGTCGTCCCTGGATCAGGTACTCGGGGCGCAGATCGACGTTGCGCAGCGTGGGCACCTTGACCTTGCCCATCTCGGGTCCGTAGATCGATTCCGGCTCGCCCATGCCCTTCAGGAACCCGCCCAGCCCCTCGTCGAGCCAGTCCTTGCCCATCGGGTTGAGCGTGGCCATCGAGTAGAACGGGTTCATCCGGTTCTTCGGCACGCCGAGATTGTCGTAGGTGAAATCGGTGAACAGCGGCCGGTCGCCGTCGCTGATGTGGCAGGCGGCGCAGTTCCCCTTGGCTGGATCGTCGAACAGCTCGAGGCCCCACTGCTCGTCGGCGGTCAGCTCGGCCATTCCCGACAGGTAGGCGTCGAACTTGGACGAGAACGGGTTGAGCTCGATCGATCGCTCGTACGCCGCAATCGAACGCGCGATGGCCTCGTAGGCTGCGACGACGTCATCGCAGACGGTTTCGCCCCAGACCTGGGTGAACAGGTCGCCGTAGTCGGCGGCGCAGACGCGCTCGACGACGGCGGCGGGGTTCGGCAGCGCCTGCTCCGGCGGCGCCAGGAACGGGCCCTGGGCCTGCTCGGCCAGCGGATCTCCGAGCGTCCATCCGGTCGCCCGGCCGTCCCAGAACATCCCGCCCGTCCAGGTGTCGCCGTCCAGGAACAGCACCGGGCTGTCCCCGCCGTAGGAGAAGCTCGGGGGCTTCCGGTTGCCGAACAGCCCCGGCACCGAGCCTTCGTAGACGCCACCCGTGGCGTTGATCGCCGACGAGGGGCCGGTGCCGCCCCACTGCGGCGAGTGGCAGGCCGCGCAGGCCTGGTTGGCGTTGGCCGAGAGGTCCGGGTCGAACAGAATGAACTTGCCCAGTTGCTCCATGTCCGAGAGATTGCATCCGTCGTCGCCCGCCAGCACCCAGCCGGGACCTCCTGCCACCAGCAAGCCGATTAGAAACAAAGAAATCCGTTTCAACATACGTCGCTCCTTCATTGCGTCTGACCCACTTCGATCGAGATTCAAGAAGGTGCCGAGAATCGGCTGAGTAAGAGTGTTCCGCGCCTCCTTTCTTCTTCCTCGGGCGTAAGGATTAGTCGTCGGACGGCGTCGCGTGATACGTCGAATCCCGTTGACTTAGCAGACGCGCCTTGTCATCTTTCGAATGTCAATCTCCGCGAGGCCCATCCGTGAGCGCGAAACAGGTTCGACCGACTCCTCTGGCCGCCAAGGACTCGACCGTCGATGACGGTGAGCTGGTTCGCGCGTGTCTCGCCGGAGACGAGGCCGCGTGGGAGACGCTCGTTCTACGGTATGAGCGGCTGATCTACTCGGTCGCGCTGCGCAGCGGCGTCACGCACCAGGACGCCGTCGATGTGTTCCAGCAGGTCGTCGTCGTTTTGCTCGAGGGGTTGGAGCGACTGCAGCGCGTCGAGAGCCTCACGGCCTGGCTCGTCGCGGCCACCCGCCGCACCAGCGCGGCCGTGGTCGCGGAGCGCAGACGGTCGCTGCCGATTCCAGATCGACACGACAGGCCGTCGGACGACCGCGCCCCGGATGACACGATCGACGCCGTGAGACGCCAGCACACACTGGAGCTAGCCTTCGAGCGTCTCGACGACCGCTGCCGCGAGTTGTTGACGGCGCTGTTTCTGGGCGATTCGGAGCTCTCTTATAAGGAGATTGCCGCCCGCTGGGACGCTCCGATCGGCAGCATCGGGCCCACGCGCCGGCGTTGTCTGGCGAAGTTGCACCGCCTTTACCTGGAAGCCGGGGGGGACGAGCCGTGAGCGACGGATTCGGCGTATCAAAACGAGACATCGGCTCACTACTCCTACGGGAGCTCCGGAAACCGCGCCACCGGACGTGGCGGGGATTGGAGTAGATCTATGCCGACCGACGATCGCCGGGATGTCTGGGAACGCTGGGTCGCGGAGAACCTACGCGGCGGCGAGTTGCAGTCCGCCCCACGGTCGGCGGTACGGCGCGCGATTCGACTCGGGCGCCGCCTGCGCCGACGCGAGCGCGTCGCGGCCGACGAGAGCATCGCGCTGCTCTACGACAGCGCGCTCGAGGCGCTCGCGCCGGGACTGCGCGGAACGCCGCACGGCGAGCGACGCAGGGTTTACGGGCTGCCCGGTCCGCCGGGAGATCCCGATGCGCAGTTCGATCGCCTCGACGTCGTCGTGCGCCGCAGCGCGGGCGAGCTCGAGCTGACCGGTCAGGTTCTGCCTCCCGAGCGCTGGAAAGAGCTTCGCGTCCGCTTACATCGCACGCCCCGACCCTGTAAGCTGGGATCCATGGGGGAGTTCGTCGTCCGCGGCATTTCGCCGGAGCTCGAATCGCTGTCGCTGCAGCTCGTCCGTGAGGACGATCGCGTGTTGAACCTCGACGATCTCTCGCTGTCGACCGAGGACACCGAGGATCCATGACCAACCCGGGGACGACCCTCGAGGGGTTCGTCCGGTCACTCGAACAGGCAAAGAACCGCGAAGCGGCCGAACGAATCGCGCGGAGCGATCGTCGTCTGGCCGACGAGCGGGCGGCGCGAGCCATCCTCGGGCGGTTCTCCGAGATCGTCCGAGCCGGGCGCTCGCCTGTCGATGCGGCGCGCGGTACGGCGCAGGCGGCAGCGGCCGTGGCCCGCATCGATCGCGGATCGTTCGCCCGCGCCGTGGCCAACCGACTGGCGGGCGTGCTCGCGCATCTCCAGGGCCGGTCCGCCGTCGCTCGACGCAAGCTGGACGCGTCGGCGAAGCTGTTCGCCGCGAGCGGGAACGCGCTGCACGCGGGCGACGTCTATCGCATCCTCATCGACGTGCTCATGCTGACCGGCGCCTACGCAGAGGCGCACCGCGCCGCCCGTCGTGCGGAACGTTGCTACGATCGAGTCGGGCGTGTCGGCGCGCGCCGCCGCGGCGCGTTGGCGATGAATCTGGGAAACCTGTTTCATCGCCGGGACCGTTTGAAGCGGGCTCTCGCCGCCTACGTTCGCGCCGCAGCGTTGTATCGCCGGGCCGGCCTGGGGCTGATGGTGGCCAACGCGCAGTACAACCGGGCCAACGTCCTGGTCAGCCTCGATCGTCCGGCCGAAGCGCGCAGGCTCTACGAGCGCGCGCGCGACGTGTATCGCGGCGAGGATGTCCCGGGGCTCGTGGCGCAGACCGACTATGCCCTGGCCGGACTGGACCTGGTCGAGGGGCGCCTCGACGCCTGCATCGAGCGGCTCGACGACGTGAGGCGACGTCATGGCGCGGACGGAGACGAGGCGGGCGTGGCGCTGGCCGAGCTGGACCAGGCCGAGGCGCTGCTGCGATCGAATCGACCCGCGGAGGCGGAGCGGGTCGGGCGACGCGCACTGGAGTACTTCCGACGTCAGCGGTTCGACGCCGAGACCGCGTCGTGCTGCGGACTGCTCGGCGGAGTCGCGCTGCAGCAGGGGCGCGCGGCGAAGGCCGCCACGTTGTTCCGTCGCGGACGCGACATGGAGCGACGCCGGAGAAACCCCGTCGGCGCCGCGGTGCTGGCGACCGGGCTGGCCCGCGCCGAGTTGAAAGCCGGGCGGACCGAGGCCGCGATGCGGTCGGCCGACCGGGCCGCCGGCACGCTCGACCGCCACGGCCTGCGCTCACGGTCGGCGCGTGCGCTCGCCGTCGCCGCGGACGCCGCGCTCGCAGCCGGACGACCGCGGGCCGCTCGTGGACGGGCCGAGCGCTCGTTGCGGCTCGCCCGCGCATGCGGCGACCAGCGCGTGCGCCTGAGCGCGCTGCTGGTGCTCGCGCGCATCGAGGACGCCGCGGGCCGTTCGGCGGCCGCGTACGCCCGTCTGCTGGCGGCCGAGCGTTGCGTGGAGAAGTTGCGACGGGGCGTGACTTCCGAGGAGAGCCGGCTGGCGTTTGTGCGGGACAAGATCGAGGTCTACGAGCGACTGGTGATGAACCGCCTGGACCGCGGCGACGGCGCGGCCGTGCGCCGCGCCCTGGTCTTCGCCGAACGGGCCAAGGCCCGAGCATTCGCCGAGCGACTGGCGGGTCGCTCGCCGGGAACGGTGGAGCGTTCGGCGCTGCAGAAACGGTTGGATCGCCTCGAGACCGAACTGGCTCGCACCGAGTCGAGAATCGAGCGTGGACGCGCAGCGGCGACCGTGTCCGGGCCCGGAGGATTGCGCGCCCTCTCGCGCGCACACCGGGAGACGGTGAGGCGACTGGCGCGGAGAGACCCGGCGACGGGTTTCCCGCGAGATCCCGTACGCACGCTGGAGCGACTCGAGCGAGACGAACGGATCCTGGTCTACACGCAGGCCGACGGTCACTACCACCTGTTGCTCGTCGAGCGGGGGACCGTCGAGGCTTTCCGGCGTGTCGCCTCCGTCGCGCGCGTCCGCGACCTCGCGAACTTCCTGACGTTCCAGCTGGGCAAGCAACAGCTCGGAGCGGCGCACCCGGATGAGCTCGCGCCATTCGTGCGGCGCGCGATCGACGGCTACCTCGAAGAGCTCCACGCGCTGTTGATCCGGCCGGTCGCCGAACGGCTCGACGGGGCCCGCGTTCGCATCGTCCCGCACGGCGACCTCCACCGGCTGGCGTTTCACGCGCTGAGCCCCGGCGATCGGCCGCTTGTCGAGCGGTGCACGATCTCGTATGCGCCGAGCCTTGCCGTGATGGAACTGCTCGGCGAGAGAGCGCCGCGCCGGACGACCCCGCCGTTGATCGTCGGCGTCGCGGACTCCGCGGCGCCCGCGATCGAGGCCGAGGCGCGCGTCGTCAAGGCCCATCTGCCGGACGCGCGCCTGGTGAACAGCGGGCTCAGCGGGAGACGCGTGATCGAACGGGTCGAGAGCCACCCGCGACTGCTGCACCTGGCCGGTCACGGCCTGTACTCGGGCGACGAGAAAAGGACCGCGGCACTCCAGTTCGGAAGCGCGCGGTTAACCCTGCGTGAACTGTACGACCTGCGCGGTTCGGGGCGCATCGTGGTGCTCTCCGGCTGCGAGACCGGCCGACACGCCGTATATACTGGCGACGAGTGGATCGGAACCGTGGCGGCGTTTCTGCACGCCGGTGCCCAGGCGGTAGTCGCCGCACTCTGGGCGGTTCACGACGCCGGCACGGTCCGGGTGATGGACGACTTCTACGCCGAGTTCGTGCGTGGTGCGACCGTCGGTCAATCGCTGGCGACCGCACAACGTCGAGCGCGCGAACGCGGGTCGCCGGTCTTCGAATGGGCGCCGTTCGTGGTCGTCGGAGATCCCGATCAACGTCTGAAGGCGCGAGTGGTCAGGTCATGAAGTCGAGACATGTGACACGGAATCGCATCGCGTCATGGATCGGCGCGTTCCTACTGTTTTCGGTTGCGGGGATGCTGTCGGCAGATTCGCCGTCCGACGTCGAACGACAGCTCTACGTCGAGCTGGAGCCGGGAGCGCGGATCGCCGAGGTCGCGGCGATGCACGACCTGGCCGTCGTCGAGGGCGTCGCGGCGATCCATCTCTGGACCGTCGAGGTCGGGGCGGACGCCGACCTCGGCCAGGTCGAGGACGACCTGAGCGACGATCCGCGGGTGCAGAACATCGAGGCCGTGAAGTCGCTGGAGATCCCGGAGGACGTGCAGCGCTCGATCCCGGATCTCGGGATTTCGATCTCCGTCGACGATCTGCCGGGGCAGGAGGCCATCGCCGTGCTCGGCGCGGCCGGAGCGCACCAGCGTTTCACCGGGGCGGGCATCCGGGTCGCGGTGCTCGACTCGGGCGTCGCGCTGAACCACCCGCTGCTCGCGGGGGCGCTGCTCGGGAGCGGCGTCGACCTGGTCGACCACGACGCGTGCGCCGCGCCCCACCCCGAAGGCGTCGATGCGGACGGCGACGGCTGGGTCGACGAGGGCGTACACCACGGAACCTACGTCGCGGGGCTGATCCGGCTGGCGGCTCCGGGAGCGCGGATCCTGCCGATCCGCGTGCTGGACGCCGAGGGACACGGCTCGGTTCTGCGCGTGGTCGAGGGGTTGCGCCGGGCGGCTGCGTCGGGCGCGCGCGTGATCAACCTCTCCTTCGAGATGCTGGAAGAATCGAACCTGGTCAAGGACGCGATCGCCGAGCTCGTCGCCGACGGCGTCGTCGTGGTGGCCGCGGCGGGCAACCGGTCCGATTCGGTTGTCGGGTTTCCCGCCAAGCAGCCGGAGACCATCGCGGTCGCCGCCGTCGATCCGAACCTGATCAAGTCCGAGTTCAGCAATTACGGATCGGAGATCAACCTCAGCGCCCCCGGTGAGCAGGTGTATTCGAGCTACGGCGACGGCGTCGCGCGGTGGGACGGCACGTCGTTCGCGACACCGCTCGTCTCCGCCGCGGCCGCGATCCTGCTGGAGAAGTATCCCGGACTCGACGCCGATCGGGTTCGCGAGATGATCCTCGAGGCCGTGCAGCCGGACAACGGGCCTTCGGATTACTCCGGCAACATGGGCGAGGGCGTCCTGGACCTGAGCTCGCTGGTCGAGATGCGCTCGAGCGATCGCACCTCGTTGAAGCTGCATCCGTCGCCGGGAGGCACTCGGGTGAGCTGGAGCGAGGTCGATTCGGCCAACCGCTACGACCTCGTGCGCGGCATGGTCGGGGACCTCGAGCTGACGTCCGACGGAGCGGCCAGCGTCCTCTCCGCGGCGACTTGTCTGGCCGACGGGGTCACGGCCCAGGACGGCCTGAACGTCGTCGACGCTGCCGAGCCCGATCCCGGGCAACCGTTCTACTATCTGTTCGCCGACGACGCGGCAGACCGATCGGGTTTCGACCTTCCCGATCACGGCGTCGACCGGATCGGTTCCGGAGGAGCGTGCTCCGGATCCGAGCACGAGTCGGACGAAGAAGAAGAGGAAGAAGAGGACGACGACTAGCAGGCCGTTGAAAAACCGATGATCGGCAGGGGTCGCAGGATTTGTTGGAGCGGGCTTGCGGTGCGCGCGATCGCGATCTGAAAGCGAAAGGTCGCAGACGGTTCCCCGATGAGGGCACGCCAGGCGGCTCGCAGT
>JAAELQ010000284.1 GCA_024226515.1 bacterium | reverse complement strand
GCCTGCTTCACCCATGAGATGCTCCCACTATTTGCACGTCGAGGAACCGAATCCGCCCTATTCTACAGGCTCAAAGCGGTATCCAATGCATAGAAACGCATCGGGCATCTGGGAAATCCGGGTCAACATGGGGCGATAGCCTGATCGTACACGTACGGGCGAGTGCTACGATGGCCACCTCGTGCAGCCCCAACGACTCGCCCTGCGTGCCCGCGCCTCGTCGGTCTATGCCGACCACCGCGCCGCCTACCTGGCCCAGCTCGTGGCCCCGATGGACGACATGTGGGCCGCCTTCGTCGACATGGCCGAGCCCCACGCTCTGCTCGTCGGCGATCGAGTGGCCGGAAGTTGCGCGGTGGATGCGGAGGGGCGCTTGCTGCGCTTCTACGTCGTTCCACGATTCCTGCAGCATTCGACTCCCCTGTTGCGCGTGGCCCTACGCGAGCTCGCGGTCGAGCAGCTCGTCGTCTGTACGCTCGACCCCAACTACCTGTCGTCGGCGCTCGACCTCGCGACCCGCGTCGCGCCGCACACCTTGCTCTTCGCCCACCTCGCCGAGCCGGAGACACCGGGACTGGACGGCCTCGTGCCCGCCGCACCGAGCGACCACGAACGCATCGTCGAGTTCCAGGCCGAGGAGGTCGGCGCACCTCGCGACTTTCTCGAGGGCTACGTCGGCGAACGAATCGAACGGCGCGAGCTCTTGCTCTTCGAGGACGGCGACGGCCTGCTCTCGACGGGCGAGCTGCGACGCGACCCGCACCAGCCCGGAATCTCACACGTCGGCCTGATCGTGCGCGGCGACGCACGCGGGCGCGGCATCGGCTCGCGCATGCTGTCCAGCCTGGTGACGCGCAGTCGGGAGCAAGGGCTGTCGCCGCACTGCTCGACGGAGGTCGCCAACGTCGCCGCGCGGCGCGCCATCGAGCGCGCGGGCTTCCGGGCGAACCACCGTCTCCTGTCCGTGACGCCCGCGGCACGGAAAGGCCAGCAGTAGGCCCGACCGCGGTCCGGAGACCGGCACCGCCAAAGCGCCGACGACCGGCGAGCCGCAAGAAGGGCCTACGCTCGCTCTTTGCCTAATGAGAGTCGCGGGAACCCATTTTGTTGAGAAACATTTCTGGTTTCTCGTTCGCGAGCCTCCTAGCGCCTCAGGTCTGTTGCGGTGGACGCAGGCCGCAGACGGCCGACGCTCCAAGCGCGCCCAGCGCGGCGACGCCGGCGACCACGGCGGCCGCCGTGGCGAGCTCGAGGTAGCGCGACAACGCCCCCACGGTCGGACCGTCGAGCGTCGCATCCGCGGAACCGCCGTGGATGCCGACCACGGCGCGAGCCAGCAGGTAGCCCGCGGCACACAGCGCGACGGCCGCCAGCCCGCCCATCACGCGCACGGACCGACCCGCGGGCACCGCGGCGACGAGCTCGTTCGACTGCAGTCCGTCGGCCAGCAGTTGTAGGACGAGCAGCACCAGCACCATGCCCACGCCGAACAGCAGCGACGTCAACGCGACCTCTCCCGCCTTGAGCAGCGCCCCCTGCGCCGGCCATTGCTCGGCCAGGATGTCGAGCGACAGCCGATAGCCCCTCGCGGTGCGGTAGAGCGCAACGGCCAGGGTCAGCGTCGCCCAGCCCGCCACGAATCGAGGAAAACGCACCCGAGGCGCGAGGACGAGTTGAATCAACTGGCCAACGGCCGCGGCGAGAAACACGAGCAGCAGCAGGTAAATCCCGATGCCGCCGCCCGACCACAGATCCACAAGACCCCTCATCAGCCCCTCCTCGACGGGAAACGGCGCCATGGCCGTCCGTCCCGGGAATCATGCCACGATTCGGGACGGCGAGCGCGATGCCGATCGCTCACCTGCTGTCGCACCGCGACCGAGTCGCGTGCAGCGCGAGCGCGGCGAGCATCGCCGTCGTGCCCAGCAGCTCCAGCCCCTCTTCGAAGAGGACGAAGTAGAAGTACCGCGTCAGCTCCGCGTCGCCCCACGCGTCGATCGGCGGACTGGCGAAGACGGCCCCGCCCTCCAGGACGACCGCGCCGAGATAGGCGACGCAGCCCAGCAATCCCAGCACGAGGTTGCGTCGATCGGTCCTCAGGCGCGAGTAGAGCGTGGTCGCGAGGAACCACAGGAGCGCCACGACGAACGGGGCGAACAGGACGGGCCAGGCGAACGCGTCCTTCGCTCCGTCGCCGCCCAGCACGCGCAGGCGAACCGCGGCGCCGAGCTCGCCGGACATCAGCAGCGCCGCGAGACGTTCGTGAAGCGAGAAGCTCTCGTCCAGCGCCAGCAGGCCGAACAGCAGCGCGACGCCGGGCCAGACCAGCCCGCGCAGACCGCGGCGCAGCTCGGCGGCCGCGGAGCGCTGGCAACCGACGGCCGCTAGCGCGACGGCCAGCAACTTCGCGCTCGAGTACCAGGTCGGAAGGCTCGCCTCCTGATCCAGGCAGAGCAGCGCCGGGATCTCGCGGCCCGCGAGCAGCGACGCGGCGTTGACGACCAGCAGCAGACCGTCCACGACGGCCAGTCCGATCAACCAGCGCACGACCGCGGTGCGCGTCATTCCGGGCCGGGCCGTTCCGGCCGCAGGTAACCCGCGCGGCGCAGCAGCTCGCGGACGCGCTCGTTGTCCGGGAGGGCCCCGTGCAACACGCTGCCGTCCATCTGCCCGTGGAACCACTCCTCGAGCCCCGCGCGCAAGTCGTTGAGCTCATCCGCGTGCGCCGCGTCGCGCGACAGGTCGTTCCACTCCCGCGGGTCGCGCTCGAGGTCGAACAGGCCGCAGCGCCAGTCGTCCTGTTTCTTGTTGCAGATCAACTTCCAGCGCTCCGTGCGGGCCGACATACGAACCGCCCGCCGATGGAACGTGCAGGAGTAGTTGACGTCGCGCGGCGCCTCCGACCCGCCGTCGAGCAGCGGCAGCAGGCTCTCGCCGACGAACGCCGCGGGCGGTTCGACCCCGGCCAGCTCCAGCATCGTCGGCGCCAGGTCGATCAGGCCGACCATCTCCTCGACACGGCCGGAACGCCCCGCTCGCCGGGGGTCGCGCACGATCAGCGGCACACGCAGCACCGGGTCGACTCGGTACCCGCCGTGGCCGGTGCGTCGCCGCGCCTCGTCGTCGAACAGCGCCTCGCCGTGATCGGCCGTCAGTACGACGACGGTACGCTCGTCGATCCCGCGCTCCTGCAGCGCCGAGAACACGCGCGCGAGCTGCGTGTCGACGTACTGCACCTCGCCATCGTACTGATCGACGAAGTAGCGCATCTCGTCCTCGCTCAGGTCGATCTCTTCCTCGAGGTGCGCGTCGAGCGTGTCGGTGCAGCGCAGGTCGTGAGCGGAATCGGGCGGAGAAGAGAACGCCGTATCGAAGGGCGGGGGCGGCTCGTAGCTGCCGTGCGGATGCTGCACGTGCAGCCAGGCGAAGAACGGGCCTTCCCGCGGTTCCGCCAGCCACTCGATCGTCTCGTCGAAGATCGCGCTCGGGCGGCCGCGACGCTCGGCCCACACGAAGTCCTCGTGCCGGTGGTCGGCTCCGTGCGAGAAGACCGTACGCAGCGTGATCTCGTCGAAGCCCTGCCCCAGCCCGAACTCGTCACCGACCAGCGGGTGGCTCACGAACATCGCCGTCTCGTATCCGGACGACGCGAACACCTCGGCCACCGTCAACAGGCCGTCGTCGAGCGGCACGCCGTTGCTGATCACACCATGCGCCGGCGGGTAGAGGCCGGTGAACATCGTGGCGTGCGACGGCGCCGACAGCGAGGCCTGCGTGAAGGCGCCGTCGAAGACGACCGCCGATTCGGCGAACGCGTCGATCGCCGGTGAGCTCGCGCGCTCGTTCCCGTACAGGCCGAGCCGGTCCGCGCGCAACGTGTCGACCGTGATCAGCAGCACGTTGGGCGGCTGCGGCGCCGAACGCAGCCACAGCACGCCGCCGACCGCGACGGCGAGCGGCAGCAGCAGTCCGAGGATCCAGCCAACGCGCTTCATGGGACGCACAAAGTACCGAATTGTCGGGCACAGAGCGAGGTCGGGGTCAGAGGCCGCGCCGTGCGCACCCGGATCGCTCCAATCCAGATTCGGCATGCCCCCATCCATCACGGAATGCGCCTATCTCCCAGAGTCTTCCGGGGAGCGCGCGCGTGGCGGCGACCCGGAGGAGCGTTGCGGGTATAATTGTAAACAGCCGGTCCGAGGGGGTGACATGAGTCGACATTTGATCGCGTGGGCGGCACTGCTGTCCGTGTGGGCCGTCGTAGCCGTGGATGCCGGGGACGCACGCTCGACAGTGCGGGCGCTCGACGTGAACCGGAACCCCGGCGCACCGCTCGCGTGGTCTTGGTTCCGATTTACTGCCGAGGTCGACGGCACGCTCTACTTCACCGGCTACGACCGGGCCAACGGAGAGGAGATCTGGAAGAGCGACGGCACGCCGGAGGGCACCGCGCTCGTGATGGACCTGCTTCCGGGGTTTCGCCATGCAGGCGACGGATTCGGTCCGCAGGCGTCCGAACTCGTCGAGTTCGAGGGCCGGCTCTACTTCATCGCCGACGAATCGTCGACGACCTCCGCCTACCTGTACGGCAGCGACGGAACGGTCGACGGAACCCACAAGGTCGCCCCGGTCGCTGCCTCCCACGGCAACCAGGTGACGTGGTACCTGACGACGACGTCGAAGGGGATGTTCTTCCGCAACCGCAGCGAGGGTGAGGGCTTCGAGCTGTGGGGCAGCGACGGCACGTCCGCGGGGACCCGCCTCGTGAAGGACATCATCGAGGGCCCGCTCTCGAGCGGTCCGGAGATCATCGGCGAGGTGGATGGCGAGGTGTACTTCCAGGCCTCGGATACCGAGGCGCGGGGCCTGTGGAGGACCGACGGGACCGAGGTCGGAACGGTCCCGGTCGCCCCCGTCCGGGTGTTCGTCAGCCCGACGACGATCACCGCCGGTACGGCCACGACCGCCGCTCTGGGCGGGGTGCTGTACTTCAGCGGCTCCGGCTCCTCCGGTGGATACGAGCTGTGGCGATCCGACGGCACACCGTTCGGGACCTACCTCACCCGCGATATCCGCGAGGGGGCGGGCTCGTCCGGCCCGCGAGATTTCGCCCGCGTGGGCAACAAGCTACTGTTCTCCGCGGACGACGGGACCCACGGCCGGGAGCTGTGGAGCGTCGAGGGCGCCACCGGCCACCCGACCCTGATCGCCGACATCCGCCCCGGCGCCGGCACCTCCGACATCCAGTGGCTGGACGGCGACTCGCTCGGCGCGTTGCTGTTCGCCGCCGACGACGGGGTCCACGGTCGGGAGCTGTGGATCACCGACGGAACAAAAGAGGGCACGCGACTCGTCGCGGACCTGCGGCCCGGCCCCGAAAGCTCGAGGCCCCAGAGTGGAGCCGTGTTTCGTGGAGCGACGTTCTTCCACGCGGACGACGGCGTGCACGGCCGCGAGGTGTGGCGCACGAACGGCACGGCAGGCGGTACCAGGTTGGCGATCGAACTGGTGCCCGGCCCCGAATCCGGGGACGTACGGCAGATCGCGGCAACCGAGCGCGCCCTGATCATCTCGAGCCGCATGGACAGCCCACACGTCGCGTTGTGGGGCAGCGACGGCACTCAGTCCGGTACGCGGCGCCTGCACGAGAGCGGCACGACGCACTCGGACCCCTGGCTCTTCGCGGCGTTCGGCGGCAAGACGGTGTTCGCCGCGGACGACGGCATCCACGGCGAGGAGCCCTGGATCACCGACGGCACGCCCGAGGGCACCCGACTGTTCGTCGACGTCAATCTGGACGGTCACTCCGATCCGAAGTTGTACACGGCAGTGGGCGATCGATTGTTCTTCCGCGCCACCGACGCGGCCCACGGCGAGGAACTGTGGGTCAGCGACGGAAGCGTCGCGGGAACGCGCGTGCTCGACCTCGAACCGGGCCCCGCGTCGGGGTCTCCGAGCGGATTCACCGGCGCGGAGGAGTTGCTGTTCTTCACGGACGGTGATCGACGCCGGCTCTGGCGCAGCGACGGCACTCCCGAGGGAACGCATCCGGCGATCCCGGATTGCGCTGCAAACTGTCCCGAGCGTCCCGAACAGATCGTCGCTCTGGACGAGATCGTTCTCTTCGGCGCGGACGTCGCCGACGCCCACCCGTCACGCACGGCACTGTGGGTCAGCGACGGCAGCCCCGCGGGCACGACCCTCGTGAGCGACGTAGAGCCGTCGAGGAGAGAACGCCCTGTGCGACTGGGCGACCGGGTGCTGTTCTCCGGTGAGGACACCCGAGGGTTCGAACCGTGGATCAGCGACGGAACGGCCGACGGGACCCGTCTGCTGCTGGATCTGAACCCCGGCCCGGACGGCTCGGGACCGCAGTACTTCACCGTGGTCGGGACGAACGCCTATTTCAAGGCGTACGACGCGGCTCACGGTTACGAGCTGTGGCGAACCGACGGGACCGAAGGGGGCACGACCCTCGTGCTGGATGCAACGCCCGGAGCGGCCTCCACCCGAATGTACGACCTCGTCGGCGGCACGGGTCTGCTGTACTTCACGGTACTGACAGACGACGTCGGCTTCGTGTGGCGCAGCGACGGCAGCGCGGAGGGCACGTTCCCGCTCATCGAGCTACACCCGCCCCAGCACGGTACCGCCCTGGCTACGGCAGGAGACACGGTGTACTTCGGCAATTACACCGAGCATCTCGGTGTCGAGCCGTGGCGCAGCGACGGAACGATCGAGGGCACCGGGCCCGCGGCCGACATCGCGCCGGGCCCCGCATCTTCCTCGCCGTACTGGATGGGGACCGTCGACGACCGTGCGTTCTTTCAGGCATGCTCGCCGACGGGCGGCTGCGAGCCGTACGTCGCTTCCGAGTTACCCGGCCCGGCGCGTCAACAGGGCGACGCTCTCGACGTGCGCCGTCTGGGGGAAGACGTCGACGGGGACGACGCGCTCGAGCGTCCACGCGCTCTCGCCGAGCGCCCGCACGTCCCGCGCCAACGTCGCGGGGTCGCACGAGATCAGCACGATCCGTCGCGCGCGCAGCCGCGCTAGTCGCCGCACGACGTTCGCGCCCAGACCCGCGCGCGGCGGGTTGGCGACGATCGTCTCGAACTCCGTTCGCTCCGAGAGCTGGCCCAGAAAGCGGGCGACCGGCGCGTGCGTCAGCTCGACGCCGACGATCTTCTCGCGCCGCAGCGTGGCAATACCGCACGCGATGGCCTCGGTGTCGGCGTCGCATCCACCGACACGCGCACCGCCGTGGCGCGCCAGGCGGATGCCGAACAGGCCGACTCCGGCGTACAGGTCCAGCACGTTCTTGCCGCGCACCCTGCCCGCCATGTTCTCGACCAGATCGCACAGGACGGGCACGGCCGCGTGCGAAACCTGCACGAAGGTCGACGCCGGAAGCCGGAACCTCAGGCCTCCGATGACATCGTCGAGCGTGTCCCGTCCGACGAGCGTTCTCGTGCGCGACCCGCCGCGCTGTCCCGGACGGGTCCCGATGCTGACGACACCGGCGAGAACGTCGGTGTGCGCGTCCGCGATCGCCTTGGCGAACTGTGCCGCTGCCGGAAACGCGCCGCCCGAATGGCGCAGCGCGACGAGGATCTTCCCGTTCGCCCCGGAGGTGCGGATGACGACACGCAGGTCGGCGCGCTGCAACAGGACGCTCGCCGTCTCCGCCTCGAGCCGCGCAACCGTCTCGCGAACCGTCGCCAGGACGGCGTTGGCCGGCGAGGGCTGCAGCAGACAGCGCTCGACGTCGACCACGCCGCCCGCCCCCTCGGCGTGCAGCCCGACGACGAGGGTTCCGCTCCCGTCGTCGCCGATCACGACCTCGACCCGGTTGCGGTACTCGAACGAGGCCGACGCGCTGCGCAGGGGCTCGACCGGCGGGTTCTCGACCTTGCCGATCCGCACCAGGGCGTCGCGCACGAACTCGGTCTTCGCCTCGCGCTGGAGATCCTCGTCGAGCGTCATCAACGGGCAGCCGCCGCAGCGGTCCTGGACCGGACACGGCGCCTCACGCCTGGCGTCCGAGGCGCGCTCCAGATCGACGACACGCCCCTCGACGTAGCGACCCCGGTCCCGCTCCACGGTGGCGACCACGACGTCCCCGGGGACCGCTCGGGGCAGGAACCAGACCCGTCCGTCCTCGGCCCGGGCGATTCCTCGCCCCCCGGCCGCCAGGCGGTCGACGGTCAGGTGGGCTCGATCGTCAGGCACCCCCATATCCTGGGGTTTGCCGGGTTCAGGCTCCGACATCTGGTGCTTTCCTCTTGACAAGCCCCGTCTGCGAGGGGTATGGTCTGTCCGTTCGCACGCGGGATGACTTGGCCGCAAACGGCATAATGGTCGAAATCAGGGTTTTCATGGGAATGATGGAATGTGCTTCGGGCGTTGCTCGCTCTCTCCGGCGGATTGCAACCCGACCTCGACAAGTGGGCCCGACGTTCGCGCCGGGACCTCCTACCTCAAATGCCGGCCGCACCACGCGGCAGGTACCTGCTATCGCCTACCGTTGGAGTCTTGACCCGTGCCAGGGTTTCGCGGTTCACCGGAGAGAGCGAACAGCGCCCGAAGCAATATAGCACCGTTCCGGCCTTTTCCAACCAGCGCTCTCAGCGGACGGATGTTCCGCACAATCCCCCGTCTGCGACATAATCGGTCCTAGGAAAGCAAGGATCCGTCCTTTTTCTCGCCTTTACTCCGCCCACCTTCCACCGTACTTTCACGATTGGTCCGCTAGAATCGCAAGTTCTGGCGGACTGGGGTCGCCGTCGGACCCGCCGAATAGTCCGGGGGGGGGCGATTCGGCCACTTTGGCGGCCCGTGCGATCATCAGTCGGGTAGCCCACCTCCCCGCCCGGGGAGTATCCGGCAATCGCACTCTGGGGGGCGGTGGCGGCAACCCACCGCCCCTTTTTTTGGGTCCGATGGGCTATTCGCGGCTCAGTAGCGGCTGAGGCCCTCGCGGTACGCCGTCAGGTTCGCCGTCAGCTCGTCGACGGTATCCCCGCCGAACTTGAGCAGCAGCTCGTCCGCCAGGACCAGCGCGACCATGGCCTCTCCGACCACGCCGGCCGCGACGATCGGGATCGTGTCCGTCCGCTCGCGCACCGCCTCGAAGCGCTCCTTGCTGACGAGGTCGACCGAATCGAGCGGCTTGGGCAGCGAGGCCAGCGGCTTGAAGTAGCCCGTCACGCGGATCGTCTGCCCGTTGGAGATGCCGCCCTCGATGCCGCCCGCGCGGTTCGTCGGGCGCGTGAAGCGCCGGGCGTCCGCGTCGTAATGCACGCCGTCGTGCTGTTCGCTCCCGTAGCGTGCGGCACCCTCGATCCCCTCGCCCACCGAGACCGCCTTGACGGCCTGGATCGACATCAGCGCCCCGCCGAGCCGCCCGTCGAGCCGCCGGTCCCAGTGGACGTGGCTGCCGAGGCCGGTCGGCACTCCGTGCGCCAGCACCTCGAACACGCCTCCGACCGAATCCCGTCGCTTTCGCGACTCGTCGACCGCGTCGATCATCGCCTGCTGCGCGTCGGGATCGATCACACGCATCGGCGCGTCGTCCGGCAGCGCCAGCAGCCGATCGAACTCGTCGTCCCCGACCGGCGGCGCGACCGCGTCGCCCACGGCCAGCGTGCAGCTCGTGACCCGGACACCGGCGGCCGACAGCAGGGCGGAGGCGACTCCCCCGGCGGCGGTCCGCGCCGCGGTCTCTCTCGCGCTCGAGCGTTCGAGGATGTCGCGCGCGTCGTGCGTGCCGTACTTGAGCGCGCCGGCCAGATCCGCGTGCCCCGGGCGCGGCCGCGTGACCGTACGCGCGACGTCGTCGTCCGGCCGCTCGCCCTGCGTGGCCAGCGCCTCGCGCCAGTTGTCGTGATCGAGATTGCGGATCAGGATCGCGACCGGCGATCCCAGCGTGCGACCGAAGCGCACACCGCCGACGATCTCGATCTCGTCGGTCTCGATCTTCATGCGTCCGCCGCGGCCGTAGCCGCCCATGCGGCGCGTCATCAGACGCTGCACGGTCGCGAGGTCGATCTCCACCCCGGCGGGCATGCCCTCGACGATGACGGTCAGCGCAGGACCGTGCGACTCGCCCGCGGTGAGAAACCGCAACCCCATGACTCACTCCTCGCGGCAAATGGTACCAGAGACACAAGATGCGTCCGGCGCCCGCGCTTGACCACCTCGCGCGGCGAAGACTATCTTGCAGCGATGGAGATCCTCACCGGCCGCCAGATGCGCGAGGCCGATCGTCACGCGATCGACGTGATGGGAATCCCCGGTCTGCAGCTGATGGAAGCCGCCGGCCGTGGCGTCGCCGAGGCGCTGCTCGAGGAGCAACCGTCCCTGTTCTCGCGACCCGTCTGGATCCTGTGCGGTAAGGGGAACAACGGCGGTGACGGCCTGGTCGTCGCGCGCGAACTGCGACTGCGCGAGCTGCATCCGCACGTGATCCTCCTCGCACGCGCCACGGATCTCACCGGGGACGCCGCCGCAAGCCTGCGCAAGGCGCGCGAGGCCGGCGTTCCGATCGTGGAGGTCACCGACGCCGAGGCATGGTCGCGCGAGCGCGCCGGCCTCGACGCGAACCCGATCGTCGTCGACGCGATGCTCGGCACCGGCGTCAGCGGCGGCCCACGCGGGACGATCGCGATCGTGATCGACGACCTCAACGACGCAGGCGTCGAGGTGTTCTCCATCGACCTGCCGTCCGGCCTCGAAGCGGATGCTCCCGACGTCGTGGGCCGCCCGCTGCGCGCGCTGCGCACCTACACGCTGTGTCGTCCCAAGCCGGCACTGGTGCAAGAGCCGGCCGCCGCGCTGTGCGGCAGCTTTCGCGTGATCCCGATCGGCATCCCCGACGAGGCCGTCGAGCGACAGCGCTCGCGGATGGAGTGGCTCGACCACGACGCGGCCGCCAGCCTCCTGCCGCCGCGCGACGCCGCATCGCACAAGGGAACCTACGGCCACTTGCTGGCGGTCGCGGGATCGCTGGGCAAGGCCGGAGCGGCCGCGCTGCTGGCGCGCGGGGCGCTGCGCAGCGGCGTCGGCCTGCTGACCGTCGCCACACCGGCGGGGGTGCTGCCGACGCTCGCCGCGCACAGCGCGGAGTGCATGACCGAGCCGTTGCCCGAGACCGCGGCCGGAGTCCTCGACGCGGGCGCCGCGCGCACGGTCGCGACGCTCGCCGCCACACGGGATGCTCTGGCCGTCGGACCGGGCCTGTCGAACGCCCCCGACGTCGCGCGAGAGATCCGCGAGATCGTCGCCCGGCGCACGCTGCCCGTCGTGCTCGACGCCGACGGCCTCAACGCCTTCGCCGGAGACGCCGCCGCGCTGCGTGGCGCCGCCGGACCGCTCGTGATCACACCGCACCCGGGCGAGGCGGCGCGCCTCCTCGGCGTCGACACGCGCGAGATCCAGGCCGACCGGCTCGGCGCCGCGCGACGGCTGGCGGATGCGACCGGAGCGGTCGTCGTACTCAAGGGACACCGCACGCTCGTCGTATCGCATGACGGCGCGGTCGCGGTGAACGCCGGCGGTAACCCGGGGATGGCCACCGGCGGCAGCGGCGATGTGCTGACCGGGACGGTCGGCGCCTTTCTCGCCCGTGGCCTCGACGCATTCGATGCCGCACGGCTTGGCGTGCACGCCCACGCGGCGGCCGGCGACCTGGCCGCCGTCGAACTGGGGCAAGACGGCCTGATCGCCGGCGACGTCGTCGATCGCCTGCCCGCGGCACTGCTGGCGCTGAGCCGCACGCGGGCGGCCTCGTGAGCGGCCCGCGGCGCAAGGCCCCGCAGCCGCCTCCGGGCGGAGTGCCCCTGCAGACCGTGTTCTCGATGAGCGAGGAGGAGACGCTCGACCTCGGCCGGACCCTGGCCCGCATGCTGCGCGGCTCCGAGCTCATCCTGCTCGAGGGCGACCTCGGGCTGGGCAAGACGGTCCTGGCGCGCGGAATCGCCGTGGGGCTCGGCGTTGCCGAGGCGGACGTCAGCTCGCCCTCGTTCCTGCTGATCCAGGAGTACCGCGGCGGGCGCCTGCCCCTGTTCCACGCGGACCTGTACCGTCTGCAGAGCGGTGACGAGATCGCCACGCTCGGCCTGGAGGAGATCGTCGACGCCGGGGCGGTGCTCGTCGTCGAGTGGGGTGAGCGGTTACCGCTGCGCTACAAGCGCGACGCGATCCAGGTCAAACTGCACGATCTGGGAGAGGGCACGCGGCGCATCGAACTGCGCATGCCCGCGCCGAAGAACCCGAAGCGACGCGGAGACGCGTGAGCCGCGGTCAGGGCATGTCGAGGCGGTAGTTCGGCGCCTCTTTCGTGATGATCACGTCGTGCGCGTGGGACTCCTTCATCCCCGACGCGGTCACGCGCACGAACTGCGCCCGCTCGTGCAACGCCGGGACGTCGGGCGTCCCGAGGTAACCCATGCCGGCGCGCAGACCGCCGACCAGCTGCTCGATCATCGCGGACAGCGGCCCCTTGTACGGAACGCGCCCCTCGATCCCCTCGGGCACCAGCTTCTTCTCGTCGAACTCGTCCTGGAAGTAGCGGTCCTTCGATCCGAGCTTCATCGCGCCGATCGAACCCATGCCGCGGTATTCCTTGAACGTCCGCCCCTGGTACAGCACCGTCTCGCCCGGCGACTCGTCCACGCCCGCGAACAGGCTGCCGATCATCACCGAGTTGGCACCGGCGGCCAGCGCCTTCGTCAGGTCGCCGGAGAACTTGATGCCACCGTCCGAGATCAGCGGCACGTCCGACTCGACGCAGGCCCGGGCCGCGTCGACGATCGCCGTCAGCTGCGGTACGCCGGCGCCGGTGACGACGCGTGTCGTGCAGATGCTGCCCGGTCCCACACCGATCTTCACCGCGTCCACACCGCGGTCGATCAGCGCCTGGGCCCCGGATCGCGTGGCCACGTTGCCGCCCACGAGCTGCACGTCGGGGAAGCGTTCGCGCAGCGTCGCGATCATCTCGAGCACCCCGCGGCTGTGCCCGTGCGCGGTGTCCACGACGAGCACGTCCGTGTGCGCCGCGATCAGCGCGTCCGCCCGGTCGAGCGTGTCCTTGGCGATTCCCACGGCGGCGCCGACACGCAGGCGGCCGATGCGGTCCTTGCACGCGTGCGGGTACTTGATCTGCTTCTGGATGTCCTTGACCGTGATCAGACCGCGCAACCGGAACTGGTCGTCGACCACCGGCAACTTCTCGATCCGGTGCTTGTGCAGCAGCTCCTTCGCCTGCTCCAGCGTCGTCCCGACCGGCACCGTAACCAGATTCTCGCGCGTCATCAGCGCGCGGATCGGCTGGTCGGTCGTCGTGCAGAAGCGCAGGTCGCGGTTGGTCAGGATCCCGACGAGGCGCCCGTCGGAGTCCGTGACCGGCACGCCGGAGATGCGATAGCGGCTCATCGCGTCCAGCGCCTCGAAGATCTTGCGCTCGGGCGTCATCGTGATCGGATCGACGATCATTCCCGATTCCGAGCGCTTGACCTTGTCCACCTCGGAGGCCTGCCCCTCGATCGAGAGGTTCTTGTGCAGGATGCCCATCCCGCCATCCTGGGCGATGGCGATGGCGAGGCCCGACTCGGTCACGGTATCCATGGCGGCCGAGACGAACGGGATGTTGATGTGGATCTCGCGCGTGAAGCGCGTGCGTGTCGAGACCTCGCTGGGCAAGACCTCGCTGTGCGCGGGCTTGAGCAGCACGTCGTCGAAAGTCAGCGCTTCGGGCAGAGGGAACTCGATCATCGTGTCGCTCCGCCCCGGAACCGGGGTGACGGGGTAAGCGCTTATATTAGACGAAAGGCCGCGAGCTTCCCACCCGTCAGGAGGCGGATCCGTGGCAGCGCTTGTACTTCTTCCCGGAGCCGCACGGGCAGGCCTCGTTGCGCCCGACCTTCGCCACTTTGCGCTTCATCGTCGCCACCCCGCCGCGCGCCTGAACACCGGCCTTCGCGCGCGAGGCGGCCGAGAAGATCTGCTCCTGCTCCTGCTTGCGCTTCTCCTCTTCGCGCTGGCGCTCTTCCTCGGTCATCGGCTCCAGCAGGAACAGGAAGCGCACGGCGTCGTTCTCGATGCGGTCCTTCATCTGACCGAACATCTCGAACGATTCCTTCTTGTACTCGATCAGCGGGTCGCGCTGGCCGTAGGCCCGCAGTCCGATGCCGTCCTTGAGGTGGTCCATCGCCAGCAGGTGGTCCTTCCATGAACCATCGATGATCTGCAGCAGGATGTGGCGCTCGTACTGCCGCATCAGATCGGCGCCGACGCGCTCTTCCTTTTCCGTGTAACGCCCCTCCAGCCGCTCCCACAGGACGTCGCCGACTGTGTCGAGGCTTTGCTCCGTGAGCCGCACGCCGTCCGCATCGGGGTCGTAGCCGTAGAAGTGTTTGAGCTGGTTGCGCAGCGCGTCGACCTCCCAGTCGCCCGGGTCGGCGTGTTGGCCCAGGTGGTCGTGGATCAGGAACCCCAGGAGATCTTGGCCCTTCTCGATGACGTATTCTCGCTGCTCCTTGCCCTCGAGCAGCCCACGGCGCAGGGTGTACACCTCCTGCCGCTGCTTGTTGTTGACGTCGTCGTACTCCAGCAGGTGCTTGCGTGTCTCGAAGTTGCGCTGCTCGACCTGTTTCTGCGCGCGCTCGATGGCGCGCGAGACCATGGGCGACTCGATGGGCACGTTCTCTTCCATGCCCAGCGTCTTCATCGCCGCCTTGACCTTCTCGCCCATGAAGATGCGCATCAGGTCGTCTTCCAGCGACAGGAAGAAGCGCGAGGCGCCGGGGTCTCCCTGTCGGCCGGCGCGGCCGCGCAACTGGTTGTCGATGCGACGCGACTCGTGGCGTTCGGTGCCCAGGATGTACAGTCCACCGGACTCGAGCACCGTCTCGCGCTCGAGCTTGCACGCCGCCTTGGTCTCGACGACCGTCGCCTCGAAGCGCTCGCTCCACTCCGCGTCGTCGGGCTTCAGCCCGGCCGTGACGAGCTGCGTGCGGGCGAGGAACTCGGGGTTGCCCCCGAGCAGGATGTCCGTGCCGCGACCGGCCATGTTGGTCGCGATCGTCACCGCGCCGATGCGACCCGCCTGGGCCACGATCTCCGACTCCTTGGCGTGGTACTTCGCGTTGAGTACGACGTGCTTGATGCCGCTGTTGCGCAGCAACTTCGACAGCTTCTCGGAGTTCTCGATCGAGATCGTGCCGACGAGCACCGGCTGCCCGCGCTCCTGTGCGTCGCGGATGTTGTCGACCACCGCGCCCCACTTCTCCGGCTCGGTGCGGTAGATCACGTCCGGGTTCTCGACGCGCAGCAACGGCCGGTTGGTCGGGATGGCAGCGACCTCGAGCTCGTAGATCTTGTCGAACTCGACGGCCTCCGTGTCCGCGGTACCGGTCATGCCCGACAGCGTGTCGTACATGCGGAAGAAGTTCTGGAACGTGATCGTGGCCAGCGTCTGGTTCTCGCGCTCGATCTTGACGCCTTCCTTGGCCTCGATCGCCTGATGCTGCCCGTCGCTCCAGCGGCGGCCCGGCATCAGCCGCCCGGTCGACTGGTCGACGATCACGACCTGATTGTCCTGCACCATGTAGTCGACGTCGCGCTTGAACAGCACGTGCGCCTTGAGCGCCTGGTTCAGGTGATGCAGGATCTCCAGGCTGCTCGGGTCGTACAGGTTCTCCACGCCGAGCAGCTTCTGACTCTTCTCCATGCCCTGCTCTGTGAGGTTCACCGTGCGGGCCTTCTCGTCGACGATGTAGTCGCCGGTGTGCTCGACCTCGTACTCCTTGCCGCCCTGGATCACGTCTCCCTTGGTCAGCTTCGGGATGATCCGATCGAGGCGGAAGTACAGGTCGGTCGACTCCGCGGCGGGTCCGCTGATGATCAACGGCGTGCGTGCCTCGTCGATCAGGATCGAGTCCACCTCGTCCACGATGGCGAAGTTGTGCCCACGCTGGACCATCGAGCCCAGGGTGAACTTCATGTTGTCGCGCAGGTAGTCGAACCCGAGCTCGTTGTTGGTGCAGTACGTGATGTCGGCGGAGTACGCGTCCTGCCGCTCGGCGTCGGTCATGTCGTGCTGGATCACGCCCACGCTCATGCCGAGGAAGAGGTAGATCCGGCCCATCCAATCCGAGTCGCGGCGCGCCAGGTAGTCGTTGACCGTGACGACGTGGACGCCCTTGCCCTCGATCGCGTTGAGATAGGCGGGAAGCGTGGCGACGAGCGTCTTGCCCTCACCGGTCTTCATCTCCGCGATCATCCCGCGGTGCAAGACGATCCCGCCGATCAGCTGCACGTCGAAGTGGCGCATCTCGAGCACGCGGCGGCCGGCCTCGCGCACGACGGCGAAGGCCTCGGGCAGGAGATCGTCGAGCGTCTCGCCGCCCTCGAGCCGCTGCCGGAACTCCACCCGCTTCTCGCGCAGCTGGTCGTCGCTCAGCTTCTCGATCGTGGCCTCGAAGCCGTTGATCTGCTCGATGATCGGCCCCATGCGCTTCAGCATGCGGTCGTTCTTCGAGCCCACGAACTTGGTCAGGATGTTGTTGAGCATCCGCGGTCCTCATCGACGGCGCGAAAACTGCGCCGCCTTCGATAGCCTCATCATAAGACCCCTCGGGGCCCGAGTCAGGTCTGCGGGCCGGATTTGCCGCCCCAGCCCTCCCCGGGCGCTCTTCGGCGATGGAACATCCGGAAACAGACCCGGTGCACCAGGTACAGCAGCTTCTGATCGACGGCACCCACCGCCCTCCGGGGTCCGGCGCCGAGCTTGCCGGCCAGGATCCCCAGCCGGCCCCAGAACGCCCCGTGCAGCCCGGCGGCCCGGCCGAACAGGCGCGCGCCCGGTCGACGGAGATCCCACCAGCCCGCGTCGTCCTGCGAGGCGATCACCCGGCCCACGACCCGCTCGGGCGAGACCCAGGGATCGAAGGCCATCATGCCATCGCCGCGGGTGCGCAGCGCCGGCCGCCCGCCGGAGCTCGCACCCCGGCCTACGAGGCGGTGCACGACCAGATAGTCCACCTGGCGGAACAACACCAGGTCGCCGAACCCCAGGCGGCCCGGTTCGAAATCCACGGCGACCACCTGCCCCTCGTGCAGCAGGGGCAACATGCTGGAACCGCGGATGCGGACGGTGCCGCCGTGCCCGGCGCGGCCGAGCAGGTCCACGGCGGCGTCGAGCAGGTCGGGGGTCAGGTGGCGGGTGTCGTCGGACACGGTGATCCTGTCCCGAAAAAAATCAACCCCCTCCAGGCCATCGGGGGGGGGGCAGAACCTAAGGCCTGGAGAGGGTTTGACAGTGACCAGGAGGAGGTCATGTGTCTCCCTCCCTTAAAGCAAGCCCGGTGCCACTCCCGTCCAGGGAGCCGTTTCGGGAAAAAACGGCCCATCGAGGCTCGATCGTGCCGGAGCGTGGGCGCCAGCCTGGCGCGGCGCGGCTCCCCGCGCGTCGGAATGACACGCCCGCCCGCCACACTCACGAGGTGGACGACGCCGCCTCGCGCAGCAGGTTACGGGCGATGACCAGCCGCTGGATCTGGTTCGTACCCTCGTAGATCTGGGTGATCTTGGCGTCCCGCATGTACTTCTCGATCGGATAGTCCTTGACGTAGCCGTACCCGCCGAACAGCTGCACCGCGTCCGTCGTGACCTTCACCGCCATGTCGGTCGCGAACAGCTTGCACATCGCCGACAGCTTGCTGATGTTCTTGGCGCCCGCGTCGGCCGCGCGCGCCGCGGTGTAGATCAGGTGCCGCGCGGCCTCGATCTGCGTCGCCATGTCGGCCAGCATCCACTGGATGCCCTGGAACGCGCTGATCGCCTGCCCGAACTGCTTGCGCTTGCCGGTGTATTCGACGGCCAGCTCGTAGGCACCCTGGGCCAGGCCCAACGCCTGGGCGGCCACCCCGGGACGCGCCAGGTCGAGCGTTCGCATCGCGGCCTTGAACCCGACTCCCTCGGCCCCGCCGAGCAGGTTCTCGACCGGAACGCGGCAGTTCTCGAGGTGCAGCTCCACCACGGGGACACAGCGGATGCCCATCTTGTCCTCGTGCTTGCCGACGCGGTAGCCCTCGGTGCCCGCCTCGATCACCAGGCCGGAGATCCCACGGGCCCCCCTCCCGGGCGTCGTCACGGCGAAGATCGTATTCAGCGAGGCGACCGCGCCGCCGGTGTTCCATTTCTTCTCGCCGTTGACGACGTAGTGATCGCCGTCGCGCTCCGCACGGGTCGTCATTCCGCCCGCGTCCGAACCGGCGTCCTTCTCGGAGAGACCGAACGCGACCAGCTTCTCCCCCGACGCGATGTCGGGCAACCAGCGTTGCTTCTGCTCGTCGGTGCCGCCGAGCATGATCGGGAACGACCCGAGCGCGTTCACGGCGTACGCCACGCCCATGCCGCCGCAGGCTCGCGAGAACTGCTCGATGACGAGGCACAGGTTCAGCACACCACCGCCGGATCCGCCGAACTCCTTCGGGATCCAGACGCCGGCGAGGTTCGCATCCTTGATCGCGTGCTGCACCTCCCAGGGGTAGGTCTGCTCGACGTCGTACTTCGCGGCGACGGGCCGCATGACGTTCTCGGCGATGTGCCGGGCACGCTCGACATACTCCACGTTTTCCGGTGTGAGCAACTCTCGGATCATGATGCCCCTTTCCTCGTTGGCCGTGTTCGAAACCCGCGCGCGCTCGGCCGCCGATGGCGTCGAGCGGAGCCCGTAACTGTACCACCCGCGACGGTCGCCCTCCAAGGCTCCCGGCCCCGCTTGCCCCGGGCGGAACCGGGGTGCTAGCCTGGCGCCCCGATGAGCCTGTTCAAGCAACTCGACGACCACCTGGGCGGGATCGAGCACTCGGAAGACGTGCGCTCGACCCTCTCGGCGTTCATCCGCGCGCTCGTCGCCGAGCTGGGCGGCGACCTGGGCATCAGCCGCGCCAGGATCTACGCGAAGGAACAGGACGAGTACGTTCTGGTCGAGGAGTTCCCCGGCGACGAAGGCCACACGGGGATACGCATCCCGATCTCCTACGAGCCGGTACAGGAACTGCTGACCACGGGCTTCGTGCTGCACTACCTCGGAGACCCCGGAGTCGACCAGCAGCTCGAGGCGACGCTCGGCGTCTCGACGTTCGCCGCGATCCGCATCTTCGACGGCCGGCACCTGATCGCGTTCAGTCTGCTCGACAGCTCGAACCGCGATCACACCGTATTTACGCTGAACACGATCCGGCACGTGGTCAACCTCTCGTTGCGCAAGCAACGTCTCGAGGACCGCGTCGCGCAGACGCGGGCCATCCAGCAGTCGCTGATTCCCGAGCGGCCGCCTGTCTTCGCGGGGTACGACATGTGGGGGGCGACCACGCCCGCCGAAGAGGTCGGAGGCGACCTTTACGACTTCATCTTATTGTCGGAACGTTCCATGGCCGTCGCCGTCGCCGACTCGGCCGGGCACGGACTCCCCGCGGCACTGCAGGCGCGCGATGCGATCATCGGACTGCGCATGGGCGTCGAGGAACAGCTGCGTATCACGGCGACCGTCGAGAAGCTGAATCGCGTCGTCGGCCACTCCGCCCTCTCCTCGCGCTTCATCTCGTTGTTCTACTGCGAGGTCGAGCCCAACGGCACGCTCGTCTACTGCAACGCCGGACACAATCCGCCGCTGCTGCTCCGCAACGAGGAGTTCTTCGAGCTGCGCTGCGGCGGGATGATCCTCGGCCCGAACCCCGACGCGCGTTACGAGCGCGGCTACATGCTGATGGAGCCCGGCTCGATATTGCTGCTCTACACGGACGGGATCGTCGAGGCCGAGGATGCCCAGGGCGAGGCCTTCGGCCTGCAGCGTCTGCGCGACGTCTGCGCCGCGAAGAACTGGACCGTGGCGCGCGAGCTGGTGGACGAGGTCTTCCGCGCCGTGCGCGGGTTCGCGTCAGCCGACCCGCCGCTGGACGATCAGACCGTCGTGGCCGTGATCCGCGATCCGGACTCGAGCGCGCCCACGTTCGGCACTTGCTGACACAGCTCAGTGCTGGTGCGTGAACAGCAGAACCGTACCGACGACGGCGACGAGTAGGCCGCTGACCCACTCCATGTGACGCGCGACGCCGGGAAGACTGATGTTGCGCACCCCGGCGACTCCGAGGCTGGAGAGTCCGATCATCAGCAGCGCCGTCGGGATGCTGTAGGCCACGACGACCATCGCCATCGCCCCGCCGCCGAACTCCGCCGCGCGCAGCATCCACGGCAGCAGCAGCACGCAGGGGTTGAGCCCGATGATCAGCGCCAGCCCGATCGGCGCCACGCCGCGCCCGCCGGAGATCAGCTCGGCATCGGCGTGGTAGTGCAGGTGCTCGGGGTTCTCGTCCCCTTCGGCGCCCGCGCAGGCATGTCCGGCGCCCGCGTGCAGCAACCCCGCTCCCGGGTGAAAGTGGCCTCCCTTGCGGTAGGCCCACAGCGCGTAGCCCAGACCGAAGACGATCAGCAGCACCCCGGCGAGATGCTCCAGCGTCTCGCCGACGGCCTCCGCGGTCTGCAGCCCGATCCAGACGGTGACGAAACCGAGCCCCGCAGAGAACACGACGTGCACCAGCGCGGACAGCCCGGAGATCGCGGCCGTGGTCGCGATCGACCAGCCGCGGGCCCGCCCGATCAGCACGAACGGCAACCAGTGATCGGGGATCAGCGTGTGGAACACGGCGGTCCCGGCCGCGAGACCCATCATCACTTCAAGGCTGAAATCCGACACGCGCCTGCGCCTCCTCGGGGGCGGCGCATGATAGCAGCCGTGCAGGCTCCTAGTGGGCGAACTCGGTCGCCCGGGTCTCGCGAATGACGGTGACCTTGATCTTGCCGGGATAGTCCATCTCGGACTGAATCCTGGCGGCGAGGTCCGAGGCCAGCAGGTCGACGCGGGAATCGTCGACCTCGCGCGAGTTCGCGATGACGCGGATCTCGCGTCCGGCCTGAATCGCGTAGGACTGCTCGACGCCCGTCATCGAGTTGGCCAGCTCCTCGAGCTTCTCGATGCGCTTGATGTACTCGGCCACGGTCTTGCGCCGCGCTCCCGGGCGCGCGCCGGACAGCGAGTCGGCCGCCGACACGAGGACCGAGATCGGCGAGATCACCTCGCAGTCCTCGTGGTGCGAGGCGATCGCGTTGACCACGACGTCGTTCTCGCCGCACTTCTTGCCGACCTCGGCGCCGATCTCGGGGTGCGTGCCCTCGCGCTCGTAGTCGATCGCCTTGCCGATGTCGTGCAGCAGGCCGGCGCGGCGCGCCAGCTTCTCGTCGAGCCGCAGCTCGGCGGCCAGCATCCCGGTCAGGTACGCAACTTCCTTGGAGTGATCGAGCACGTTCTGACCGTACGACGTGCGGTAACGCAGCCGTCCGAGCAGCTTGACCATCTCGGGATGCAGCCCCTTGATACCCAGCTCCTTGGTGGCATCCTGCCCCGCACGGCGCATCTCGTCTTCCAGGCGACGGCGTTTGCGACGTGTGAGATCGTCGATCCGCCGCGGGTGGATGTTGCCGTCCTTGACCAGTGTCTCGAGCACGCGGCGCGCGATCTCGCGCTTGACCGGGTGGTACCCCGAGAGCGTGACCTTGTTGTTCTCCTCGTCGAGCAACAACTGGATGCCGGTGGCCTTCTCGAAGGCGCGGATGTTCTTCCCTTCCTGGCCGATGATGCGTCCCTTGAGGTCGCTGCCCTCGGGCAGGTCGAAGATGCTGATCGTCCGTTCGGCGCTGAAGTCGGACGCCGCGCGCTCGATGGCGAGAGCGATGATCTTCACCGCCTCGGACTCCGCGTGGCGCTGCGCCTCGTCCTTGATCTCCTTGATCATCGACGCGGCCTCGAGACGCGTCTGCGCGCGGAGGTTGGCCAGCAACTCGCGGCGCGCCTCCTCGCGCGTCATGCCCGACACCGATTCGAGCTTCTGGTTCTGCGCCTCGCGCAGTCGCTCGATCTCCTGCAGCTCGGTCTGGATCTGCGAATCGCGATCTTCGAGCTGCTTGCGGACGTCGTCGATCGACTCGAAGCGACGCTCGACTTCGCCCTCTTGTTGCAGCAACGCCTGCTGGCGCGATTTGGCGTCACGCTCGCGCTTGAGCAGCTGCCCGCGCCGCGAGCGGAGATCCTGCTCGGCCTTGGAGCGCTGCTCGAGGACTTCTTCCTTGGCCTCGAGGATCGACTGCAGCTTGAGCTTCTTGGCCTCGCGCCGGGCGGCGCGCACCGTCTCGTCGGCCCGCTTGTGCATGGCCTCGAGGCTCTTGGCCCCGAATCGGTTGTTGAGCAGCCAGCCCAGCCAGCCGCCCACGACTGCCGCCGCGGCCCCGACCAGGATCGCCCAAGAAAGCGTCGTCATCCCGAAACACCCCTGAGGGTCAAGGTACCACAGCCCCGAAAACCTACGCTTTTCGGTCCCTCAGCGAGGCCTGCAACACTTTCTTGCGCAGCCGGAATGCGCGCGGGGTGACCTCGACCAGCTCATCGTCCCTGATGAACTCCAGCGCCTGTTCGAGACTCATCGATCGCGGGGGGATCAGCCGCACGGTCGCGTCCGCCGCGGCCGCCCGCATGTTGGTGAGCTTCTTCTCTTTCGTGATGTTCACGTCCAGGTCGTTCGAGCGCGCGTTCTCGCCCACGATCTGTCCCTGGTACACCTGATCGCCGGGGGCGACGAAGATCGTCCCTCGCGGCTGGAGATGTTCCACCGCGAAACCGGTCACACGCCCCGCGCGGTCGGCGACCAGCGCTCCGGTCGATCGCTGCGGAATGTCGCCCTGCCAGTCCTCGTGTCCGTCGAACACGTGGTTCAGGATTCCGGTGCCCTTCGTGTCGCTGAGAAACTCGCCGCGGAACCCGATCAGGCCGCGCGCCGGGATGCGAAACTCCATCCGCACGCGGCCCGTGCCGTGGTTGACCATCTTGGTCATTCGGCCCTTGCGGCGGCCGAGCTTCTCCGTCACGACGCCGATGAACTCTTCCGGACAGTCGATGACCAGCGCCTCCATCGGCTCCAGTGTCCGCCCGTCCTCTTCCTTCGTCAGGATCGTCGGCTTTCCGACCTGCAGCTCGAAACCCTCGCGCCGCATCATCTCGACCAGGATCGCCAGCTGCAGCTCGCCACGACCCGACAGCTTGAACTTGTCCGGCGATTCGGTCTCCTCGACACGGATCGACACGTTGGTCAGGATCTCTTTGTACAGTCTCTCGCGCAGGTTGCGGCTGGTCACGTATTGCCCGTCGAGGCCCGACATGGGCGAATCGTTCGCGCCGACGACCATGGAGATCGTCGGCTCGTCGACCTTGATCGGCGGCAACGACCGCGGGGCCTCCGGATCCGACAGCGTCTCGCCGATGTTGACCTCTCCCAGGCCGCTCACCGCGACGATGTCGCCCGGACCCGCCTCGTCGATCCGCACGCGGCGCAGGCCCTCGAAGCCGAGCAATTCGACGACCTTCGCCTGCTCGACGGAGCCGTCTGGGAGGCAGCGCGAGACCTGCTGGCCCGGGTGCAGCTTGCCGTTGAAGACGCGGCCCAGCGCGATCCGTCCCAGGTAGTCGTCGTAGTCCAACATCGTGACGAGGAACTGCAGCACCTCCTCGTCGTCGTAGCGCGGCTTCGGCGTAGTGGCCAGGATCTGCTCGAACAGCGGGATCAGCGGGCCGTCCTCGCCGTCGGGCTCACGCCGACACAGCCCCTTCTTCGCGTTGCAGTACAGCACCGGAAACTCGAGCTGCTCCTCGGTGGCGTCGAGATCGATGAACAGGTCGTAGACCTCGTTCAGCACCTCTTGCGGTCGCGCGTCGGAACGATCGATCTTGTTGATGACCAGGATCGGACGCAGCCCGGACTCGAGCGCCTTGCGCAGCACGAAGCGCGTCTGCGGAAGTGGCCCCTCGCTGGCGTCGACCAGCAACATCACGCCGTCGACGATCTTCAGCGTCCGCTCGACCTCGCCCCCGAAATCCGCGTGGCCGGGGGTGTCGACGACGTTGATCCGCGTGCCGCCGAACCGGATCGACGTGTTCTTGGCCATGATCGTGATGCCCTTCTCGCGCTCGAGGTCGATCGAGTCCATCACGCGTTCGGCCACCTTCTCATTGTCGCGGAAGATGCCGCTTTGCCACAGCATCGCGTCCACCAGCGTCGTCTTGCCGTGGTCTACGTGGGCGATGATCGCCAGGTTTCTCAGGTCGTCTCGCATTCGCTCGGCCATCTCCGATTGCCTCCGGCAAGCACAAAAAAACCGGAAGTTCCCGCATTCGCGGGCCTCCCGGCAAAGCCGGTCAAGGGTAACATGCTGGTTGCCGGCCCTCAAGACAACCGGACCGGGAATAGCACCTACCCCGCCGTCGTTACGGCCCCCGTGAGAGCAAGAGAGCGCCTGCCGGCCGCTGCCGGCGCCGACCGGGGCGCGACCGATAACCAGATCCTGGGAGCGCTGTCCTACGTACCCGTCGTGGCCCGGCGGTACCGGGGGTGCGGTGTGCCCACGGACGACCTCGTCGCCGCGGGGAACCTGGGGTTGCTCGAGGCGGCGATCCGCTTCGATCCCGGCCGCGAGGTCCGGTTCGTGACCTACGCCACCTGGTGGATCCGCAAGGCGATCCTCGAGGCGCTGGAGGAGCAGAGCGGTCCCCTAGGTCTGCCGCGGCACCAGCACGAGCGGCTGCGGCGCCTCGCACGCACGCGCCGCGAGTGGATCTCGTCGCACGGGGAAGAACCGACCGAGGAGGAGCTGCTGCGTGCCGCCTCGCTGTCCCGCCTGCAGGCGAGACGCGTGGCGCACCTCACGACCGGGAGCGTGTCGCTGGAGCAACCCGTCGGCGACGCCGACGGCCCGCCGCTGAGCGACTTGCTGCCGGACTCGGGCTCGGAGAACCCGCAGCTCAGCATCATCCGGCGCGATCTGGCGACGAAGGTGCGCGACCACCTATCGCGACTCGACGCGCGCGAGCGAGAGGTGATCTCGCTTCGCTTCGGGCTCGGCGGGGGGACTCCCCTCACCCTGCGCGAGGCCGGCTCGCGGCTCAAGCTCAGCCGCGAGCGCGTGCGCCAGATCGAGCTGCGTGCGCTCCTGGAGCTGCGCCGGCTGCTCTGAGCCTTGCCGCCCTCCCGTGCCGGTGCCACAATCCGCGCCACGGGGGTGATCATGAGCCGATCGCAGGATTCCGACCCGGATTTGGAGCATCTCGAGACGATCTACGACGCGCTCGACGCCGGCGAGCCGGATCGCGCGCTGAGCCTGTGCCGTGCGGCCCAGGCCGAGTTGCCCGAGCCCGATCCGGTGTTGCAGTTCCTGTGCGGGATCGCGCTGCTGGAGCTCGACCGCCCCGCCGACTCGGCGACCGAGCTGAGGAGGGCGGTCGAGATCGACCCCGAGGACGGCGAGTTCCGCGCGAACCTGGCCGACGCGCTGTTTCGCAGCGGGCAGTTCGCGGAGGCGCAGCAGGAGGCGCAGCTCGCGATCGAGTGCGACGCGAACCTGCCCAACGCGCATTACGCGCTGGCGCTCACGCTCGAGCGCGAGGGCCGGCTGGACGACGCCGATCGTAGCTTCGCCTCCGCCACTCGCCTCGACGCCGAGGCCTATCCGGCGCCCCAGCGCTGGTCCGTATCGGAATTCGAGCGACACGTGGCGGCGGCGGCCGACCGCCTTCCCGAGGCGTTCCGCAAGCACCTCGATCAGGTCGTGGCCACCGTCGAGCAGCTACCGTCGGACGACATCGTGTTCGCCGAGGAACCCGCGCTCGACCCGGAGCTGCTCGGCCTGTTCGTCGGCCACCCGCTGCCCGACCGGACCACCCTGTCGCCCGGCGCCGAGCTGCCGGCGCGCATCCTGCTGTTCCAGCGCAACCTCGAGCGCTGCTTTCCCGACGCCGAAGACCTCGCGCTCGAGATCGTGCGGACGCTGTACCACGAGCTGGGCCACTACCTCGGACTGGAAGAAGACGAGCTCGAAGCGATCGACCTCGGCTAGCAGCCGGTTCTAGGATCCCTCGATCCAGGTCTCGCCGCCCTCGAAGAACTCCTTCTTCCAGATCGGCACCGTCTTCTTCAGCGTATCGATGGCGTGGCGACAGGCGTCGAACGCGTCTCCGCGATGCGGCGACGAGACGGCGACGGCGACCGACGCCTCGCCGACCGCCAGTGTCCCGGTGCGGTGCACGATGGCGACGCGCGTGACCGGGAAGCGCTCGAGCGTCTCGCTCTCGATCTTCTCCATCTCGGGCAGGGCCATCTCGGAGTAGGCCTGATACTCGAGCCGCGTCACGCTGCGTCCCTCGTTGTGGTCGCGCACCGCTCCCACGAACAGCGCCACCGCGCCGTCGGCGTCGGTCTGCACGCGGCGTATCAGCTCGGCCGTATCGATCGTCTCGCTCTGCAGGCGAACCACATCAACCTCCGCTGACCGGCGGCAAGAACGCGACCTCGGCAACGTCGTCCAGCGAATCGCTCCAGGTCGCGTAGCTGCGATCGCAGGCCACGAGCGGGCGGAAACCGAGATCGCGCAGACGCGGGTGGCGGCGCAAGAGCTCGCGCCACAGCGCCTCGACGTCCTGCCCGGGCACGACCTCCACGGTCTCGACCGAACAGCCGGTCCGTTCGACGAGCGACGCGAAGAACCGAACCTCGAGCGTCACCGCGCGACCGCCGTCAGCTCGAACCGGCGGGGCCGGAGCGCGCGAGCAGTTCCTCGGCGCGCCGCATGACGGCCTGCAGTACCTCGTCCAGCACTCCCTCGACGACGATCCCGGAAGCGTTGCGGTGCCCACCGCCGCCGAACTCGCCGGCCAGCGCATGAACGTCCAGTTCGCCCTTGGACCGCAGCGAGACCTTCACTCGCCCGTCGGGCAGCTCGCGAAACAGTGCGGCGATCCGCACGCCGTGCATGGCGAGCAACGGCGTGGTCATCTCGGAGGTGTCGACGTCACGCGCCGCGACGCGGTCGACCTGCTCCAGCGTGATGCGCACCGAAGCGATCGCATCGCCGCCGTCGAGCCGCAGTTCGGACAGCGCGTGACCCAGCAGGCGTGTGTAGGCGGTCGAGTTCCGCTCGTAGATCTCCTGGAACGTCCGCGCCGGTTCGACACCCGAGCGCAACAGCGACGCGGCGATCTCGTGCGCCCTCGCCGTCGTCGAGTTGAAGCGGAAGAACCCCGTGTCCGTGGCCAGGCCGACGTAGACCGCCTCGGCCGCGCGCCGGTCGGGCGTCCAGCCGCACGCCTCGGTGAGGTCGAAGATCATCTCGGTCGTCGCGCAGGCCGCGACGTTGACGATGTTGTGTCCCCACGGCGCGTTGCGTGCCGGATGGTGGTCGATGCACAGCGTGTTCGCCGCGTTGTCGTGCAGCACGCGCTCCATCGAGCCCAGGCGATCCGGCGCCGAGTTGTCGACGAGGACGACCAGGTCGGCGTCGGCGATCACACGGTCGTGAACGTCGGGATCGTAGAGCTCGGCGCGGCAGTCGGGGTTCTCGATGAACTCGAGCATCGCCGGCGTGCAGTCGGTGTTTATGGCCCGAACCTTCTTGCCCCGCGAGAGCAGGTAGGCGGCGAGGCTGGACTGCGATCCGATCGCGTCTCCGTCGGGGTTGATGTGCGTCACGAGCACGAGCTCGCCCGCCGCATCGCACAGTTCCCGAAACATCTTGTGAGAGTCCGCCGAGATCATCGCGCCGTACCATCCGCGTCAGAACAAGGGCTTCAAAGTAATGCCGCCCCTGCGGAGTGTCAAGGCGCCCCGGCGCCCGGAGAGGTCTCAAGCAGAGCCTTCAGGATCAGCGCTTGATACCACGCGTCGTAGTCCGCGCGATGTACCTGGGCCGGGTCCTGAGCGGGCAGGGCGAGCACGCGCTCCAGCGTCTCCTTCGAGGTCTCGTTCCACGAGATTCCCAGCCGGCCCATGGCCAGGCTCTTCGTGTCGATGCCCTTGTAGCCGAACGGATTCGGGAGCTCGAAGTGCGCGTAGTAATAGGCGATGTACGACCAGTCGAAGACCGCGTTGTGCCCGACGAACACCGGCCGCTCGGTGGAGGGAGCGTTCTGCTCACGCACCCACGCCGCGAGACGCAGCATCGCCTCGCGCGGTTCCGTGCCGTCTCGCTTCAACCGCTCGACATCGAGCCCGCACACCGCGATCGCCTCCTCGTCGAACCCCGGAAAGACGGGCTGCAACTCGACGTAGAACGAATCGCCGACGTGATACGCCCCTCCGTTCTCGCGCACGACGGTCACGCCGACGGAGAGCAAATTGAACAATGGCGGGATCGGCCCGGAAGCTTCGCAGTCGAGACAGAAGTAGGTCATGGGTGGTCTCCGCGCTCCGGTTCGCCGCCGCTCGAGGTCTCTCATCGGCGGCCGGAGCAACTGATAGGATAGGCGAATGTCGAACGTTCGCACCGGGCTCGAACGATTCTGCCGCGAGGGACCGTCCGTCGCCGGCCTCGCGCGCGGCGCCCGCGTCGGCCTGGTCGGCCACCCCGCATCGATCGCCGCGGACGGAACCCACGCCCTGGAGCTGCTCCATCGCGCCGACGGAGTCCGCCTCGAGCGCCTCTTCGCGCCCGAGCACGGCATGTGGGGTCACGAGCAGGACATGGAGACCGTGTCGGTGTCCGCGGACCCGGTCAGCGGTCTCCCCGTGATCAGCCTCTACGGCGCCGACCCGGCCTCGCTGCGGCCGGCGGCGCAGGATCTCGAACAGCTGGATGCCGTGCTGGTCGACCTGCAGGACGTCGGATCGCGCTACTACACCTTCGTCTACACGATGGCCTACGTCATGGAGGCCGCGCGCGAGGCGGACATTCCCGTCGTCGTCCTCGACCGGCCGAACCCGATCGGGGGCGTGGCGCTGGAGGGCCCCGTCCTGCATCCCGAGCTGGCCTCGTTCGTGGGGCGCTACGCCATCCCAGTGCGCCACGCGATGACCTCGGGCGAACTGGCGCGGCTGTTCAACGAGCGCTTCGGCATCGGCTGCGACCTGCGCCTCGTCACGCTGGAGAGCTGGCGGCGCGAGTGGCTCTTCGACCGGACCGGGCTGCCCTGGGTGCCGCCGTCGCCCAACATGCCGACGGCGACCACGGCCCTGGTCTATCCCGGCGGATGCCTGATCGAGGGCACCCTGCTGTCGGAGGCCAGGGGGACGACGACCCCGTTCGAGTTGGTGGGGGCGCCCTGGCTCGACGCGCACGCGCTCGCCGCCTCGATGCGTGCGCCGGGGCTGCCCGGCGTCGTCTTTCGCCCGGCCTCGTTCCGCCCGATGTTCCAGAAGCACGCGGGCCAGGCCTGCTCCGGCGTGCAGGTCATCCCGACGGAGCGCCACACGTTCCGCCCGTTCGCGACCTATCTCACGCTGATCGCGGCCTGTCGCCGGCAGGCCCCCGCAGCCTTCGCCTGGCGCACCGAGGCCTACGAGTTCGAGGTCGAGCGCATGGCGATCGATCTCCTGCTGGGTCGGCCGGACCTGCGTGCGGCGCTCGAGGCCGGCGAACCGGTCGAACGACTCGAGGCGCGCTGGTCGGACGAGCTGGCGGAGTTCTCCGCGGCGCGCGACGAGTATCTGGCTTACGACTGAGCAAAAAAAACCGACCCAGGCCGCGTTCAGCGACCCGAGTCGGTTGTCTTGGCGTTTTCAGGACGATGCGCGGTCAGGGGGGGGTTACCGCCGAGCACCGTATCCTACGCCTCCCACTACCAGTCACGATGCAGTGCAGGAGCGCCGTGACGTCGGGAAAGATACGCCACGATCCGGCGCCGGGCGGGTTCCCCGCGGACGTTCCCGCGGACGGATCGACCGCATCGTCCAGAGCCCCCGAATCCTAGGGGATCGGCGTCTGGGGCATCGACAGAACCTGCCGGTTCTGTCCCGCGACGCCGCGCTCGAGAAGGCCCAGGTGGGGCTGCGCTTCGCGCACGGCCTGCGCCCACGAGCCGGGCAACGCGGCGCGCAGGCGAGTCGCCGCACCGCCGAACAGCAGGTCGAAGGCGCTGCGCTCGGCCGGGAAGCGACGGATGCGGATCGAGTCGTCGGGCTCGAGATCGAGGCTGGCCTTCGCCAGCTGTAGCGCCGTGTCGAGGCCGCCCAACGCATCGACCAGGCCCAGCTCCAGAGCGTCCTCCCCCGACCAGATGCGTCCGCGCGCGATCTCCTGCACCGTCTCCAGCGGAAGCCCCCGGCCTTCGGCGACCTTCATCGTGAAGTCTTCGTAGATCCGGTCGAGGCTGGCCTGAAGTCGTTCGTATCCCTGATCGGAATACGGCTGGCGCGCCGTCCACTGGGTCGCGTTCGCGCCGCTGTGCACCTCGTCGAACGAGATACCCGCCCTCTCCCACACCCCACGCGTCACCATCTTGCCCGCCAGCACTCCGATCGACGCCGTGATCGTCGCCGGCTGGGCCACGATCTTGTCGGCGTCCATCGCGACGAAGTAGCCGCCCGAGGCCGCAAGGCGCCCCATCGAGACGATCACCGGCTTCCCCGCCTCTTTCGCACGAATCGTCTCGCGCCAGATCGTGTCGGAGGCCACGTACGACCCGCCCGGGCTGTCGACGCGGAAGACGATCGCCTTGACACGCTTGTCGTCGATCGCGTCGCGGAACGCGGCCGCGATCGTGTCCGAGCCCATGCTGGACTCGCCCGACCACGGGGAGTAGCCGCTGGATCCGCGCGTGACGCCGCCCAGGCCCTGGATCAGCGCCACCGTGGGCCCGCCGCCCTTGGGTCGGCCGGCTCGGTCGAGGTAGTCCAGCACGTCGAGCGTCTCGACGTCGTCGCCGGTCTCCTCGGTCAGCATCGCGTAGACCTCGTCGTAGTACGCCAGACCGTCGACGAGCCGTGCGTCGAGCGCCTCGACGCCGAAGTACGGGCCTCCGTCGATCAGGTCGCGGACCTCGTCCTCGGTCATCTCGCGCCCCTCGGCAATCCCACGCGTCATCTGCCCGAACAGCGACGTGACGATCGCGCTCATCGCCTCGCGATGCGCAGGCGTGTACTCCTTCTCGGTGTACTGGTTCAACGCGTTCTTGTACTCGTAGCGGTGGTCCATCTGCGGGACGACTTCCAGCTTCTCGAGCAGTCCACGGAGGAACATCGACTCCATGATCAACCCGGTCAGGCCGACGTCGCCGGACGGCTGTAGGTAGATGTCCTCGAACGCCGTCGCCAGGTAGTATCCGGAATTTCCCGGGCCGAACTCGCCGAAGGACTCGGCAAAGGCCAACGTCGGCTTGCCGCTCTCGCTGAACCTGGCGACCGCGTCGCGGATCTCCTGCGTGTGCGCCATGCTGACGCCACCGCCGACGCGCGCGATCAGACCCTTGACCCGACGATCCTCGGCCCCGCGCGCCAGCGCGTCGACGAGGTCGCGCACCGTCAACTGGTCCTCGTGCAGGTACTGCGCGAACGCGTCGTTGGGAACCGACTCGAGCACGCCCGCCTCGAAGTCGACCTCGAGCACGACCGAGCGCGGAACGCCCGGCTCTCCGCCGAGCGACAGCAGGATCAGCCCGAAAAGGCCGAGGAAGCAGAAGACGATGGCCAGCGCTCCGACGACGGCGAGGAATCCGATGATGAACTTCTTCATGAGCTTCTCCGCTGGGCGACCGCGAGAGCGGTCCGCCGCGCCTCTCGGCACCCCGGGATTCTAGGGGCCAGTCCGGGGAACGGCCAGTATCGCCATACATACGGCCCCGGCTGGAGCCGGTTCACGCCCCATCCGCTAGCAGCCCGTTGAAAAACTCCGATGGGTCGCGCGTCAGGGTCTTGCGGTGCGCAGGCGAGGCGCGAGGAGGAAGTAGATGCCGACGCATCGTCGACGACGAGCAACGAAGCCTGAGCCCGCAACCCCCTGGCGCCCTACGGGTTGCGGCGGCGCGCTGCCATCTGCTTCGTTTCCGCGCCTGGCCTATGCAACAGCATATGTCTGCG
>JAAELQ010000283.1 GCA_024226515.1 bacterium | reverse complement strand
CGCGACCTCCGCCGCCGGATCGGCGACCTCGGTCAGCGCCCGCGTCAGACGGTTGCTGCGGTCGTAGCTGTAGACGAAGCCCTTGCCGCTGTTGTGGCTGTGTGCCTCGTAGAGCGGGTTGTCGTTCTTGTCCCAGCCGTACTCGAAGCCCGCCAGCTCGGTCGGGTTCGAGTCCTCGTGGCTGATCTCGGTCGGACGGCGGTAGCCGTCGTAGCTGAACGTCGTCGTCGTGGTGTTGCCGTGGTCGAGCACCGACTTGCGGTACCCGCCGCCGTAGTAGCTCATCGCCTGCACGCTCACGCTCGAGCCGTCCTCGATCTCGGTGAGCCGGCCGATGTCGTCGTACGTGCGGTTGGCGTCGAAGCCCGACGGGTAGTCGATCTTCGTCAGGTTGCTCTCGGCGTCGTAGGTGTACGTCACGGTCTTGGCAGCGGCCCCGAACGGGTTCGGGCCCTGCTTCTCGGTCAGCGCGCGGGAGAGGCTGTCGTAGGTCATCTCAACGATCGAGTCGTCGTCCTTGGCCT
>JAAELQ010000282.1 GCA_024226515.1 bacterium | reverse complement strand
GGGCGCCCTGTTGGGGGGGGGGGCGGGCCTGGTCCGGCCCGCCCCTTCCTGTTGTTAGTTCTCTTTTCGGACTAGCGACGTCCGCCGCGACCCGAACCCAACCGCTGGGTCTTGCCGCGCGACTGACCGTCGTTGACACGCTCGTTGCACGTCGCGGCCTTCATCTGCGCAATCTCCTCCGCGGAGGGGAGGGCGAACGCAGAGTTGTTGGCCGTCCAGCGCTTGACCGCGTCCTGGAAGCACTTGTCGGTCTTGTCGATTCCGTAGTGCTGCGAGGCACTCGCGGCGCGGGAGAACCCGCCACCGGCCGCTTCACAGGTACCGAGGAAATCGCCGTGTCCGACGTGGTCCGGCATCGCGTCCCAGCTGACCGTCAACGTGCGCGGCTCGGCCATCGGATCCAGCGGGTCGACGTGGCACACGGAGACCGTGCTGATGTCGATGATCACCGACTGGTCGGAGTTGTCGGGCGCATTGCCGACCACCAGCAGACGCATACGATCGTCGGTGTCGTCGCTGTCGTTGTCGTCGTCGCTCTCCTCGGAGCTGCCGTCGTCGCTGGAGCCGTCGTCGTCCTCGGAGGCCGAGTCGGAGTCAGCGTCGTCACCGTCGGTGTCGGTGTTGCCGCTGATGTCCTGCACCTGCACCAGGAACCAGCCGTCGAACGGCTGCGTCAGACCCTGGTCGACGAGGAACTGGTTGACGTTGAGAATGCCGGTCGCCTCGGTCCAGATGACCGCGGACGAGAACGGGCCGAAGCCGAAGCGGCCGCCCGTCGTCTTGCCGTTCTCGGCGACCGCGACATTGACGCCGGAGTCGAGGAAGAACGCGCCCGGAAGCTGACCCGTGCCACGGATCTCGTCGGTGCCCGCTTTCAGCCATCCCTCACGGATGCCGAACGTGTCCGGGGAGCTGTAGTTGGTGCCGACCACCGCGTCACCCGAGCTGTTGGTGCGCAACGCCTCACCGCAGAACGGATCGTCCGGGTTCTCGGTCGGGGGACAGTACCACTCGCCGATCTCCGCGCCGTTGGCCCAGAACGCGCCGAGGCGCGAACCGAACTCGGTGTCCTGCCAACCGACGAGCAGCGAGCCGTCGAAGTTGGCGGCGTTCATGCGGTTCGCACGATCCGGGACCCAACCCTCGTAGAGGGTCATGGTGCCGCCCGGAACACACTCGGCGGCGCTGCTGTCGTCGTCGCTGTCGCCGTCGCTGCTGGTGTCGGAACTGCTCTCGCCGTCGGCGTCGCAGTCCTCGATCGAGGTGATCGCGTTCGCGTCGCATGTGCCGTGCCAGCCGAGGCCGACGATCGTCTTGCCGTCGCCGCTGATGCCGAACGTGCCGCTGAGGAACGAGTCGCACGACGCGAGGTCCGCGTGCTCGTTGACGATCGTCGACACGCCATCGACAACTCGCGCCATGTGCTCGAAGCCTTCGTCGTCGTACACGCGGGTGGCCCACTGGGTGCCGTCGGCCGACATGTAGCAGACGCTGCCCGATTCGGCGATGAACGTGTAGCCCGTCACCTCGTTCCACTGCAGGCAGTTCCCGGCGAACCCGAGGCCGCCCTGGCTTCCACCGGCGGTGGAGCCGTCGGGCGTCAGGTCGATCATGAACGTGCTGATGTCGTCGTAGAGACCCAGCTCGATCCACTCGACCCCGCGTCCCTGCGCAGAGGCCGAAGTCGCGAGAACCGCGGCGAGGGCCACGATCCCCAGAACAAAACTCGCTCTCCTCATTTCGTTTCCTTCCCCCTAGGCGCCACGAACACGACCCCGACGGCCGCCCGCGCGCCTTGGCAACAAACTGTTGGTCACTCGAACGTGCAGATTCAGAAACCTCGAACCCCTGCTTCTCGGATTCGTGACACATAGTGTTCTGCGAACCGGGCAGATCGCCTATCGGTGAAAACCCCTAGATGGGTAAGAAAAACCCCTGTGACGGCCGTCGACGTCGAAAACACGGGCTTTTCGGGCGGTTGCCGATACAATAAAGATGCTACGGGTCCGTCACGGGGGAAGATGTGAGGCATTCGGGCGGACTTCGCCGGCCGTGCGGTCCGGCGGACGAGGCATCGCGATGAGAATCGTGCTGGCCGACGACCACCATCTGGTCCGGGCGGGGATTCGCGGCCTGCTCGAGGACATGAGTGGGATCAACGTCGTCGCCGAGACCGGCGACGGCCGCGAGGCGCTCGAGCTGATCGAGACCCACCGCCCCGACGTCGCCCTGCTGGACATCACCATGCCGGGCATGAACGGCCTCGAGATCGCGGGGCGCGCGACCAAGGCCTCCCCCGCCACCCGGGTCGTGATCCTGTCGATGCACGCCGACGAGATCTACGTGGCCCAGGCGCTGCGGGCCGGGGTGGCCGGCTACCTGCTGAAGGACGCCGCGGCCGCGGAGCTCGAGCTGGCGCTGACGGCCGTCCGACGCGGCGAGACCTACCTCAGCCCCGAGATCTCCAAGCGCGTCATCGACGGCTATCTCCGCGCGGACACGGCCGAGATCGACCCGCTGGGCGGCCTGACCGCCCGCCAGCGCGAGATCCTGCAGCTCATCGCCGAGGGCAACTCGAACAAGCAGATCGCGGGCCGGCTGGAGGTCAGCGTGAAGACGGTGGAGACCCACCGGGCCCAGATCATGGACCGGCTGGAGATTCGCGACCTCCCGGGCCTGGTCCGCTTCGCGATCCGCTCGGGACTGATCTCGCCGGAGTCCTAGGAGCCCGTCAATCGAGCGATCACCGGGGCCAGCGCCTCCACGAAGTCGCTCTTGACGATCAGCTCGTCGGCGCCGGCCTCGGCCGCCTCCGCACGCATCGACCCGGTGTCCTGGAACGTCACGATCACGACGCTGGGGGCGTTGTCCATGCTCTTGATGGCGCGCGTCGCGGCGAACCCGTCGATCCCCGGCATGACGAGATCCATCAGCACCAGGTCGGGCCGCAGTCGGTCCACAGCCGAGACCGCCTCGACCCCGCTCTCGGCGGTTCCGACGACCTCGACGTTGTTCTGCTCGGCCAGCCACTCGCTGGCTCCGCCGAGGAAGGCGCGGCTGTCGTCGACCAGCAGCACACGAATCGGGCGATCTCCAGGCATTACGCAGAGAATCTCCCACCTTTGACTCGCCGCAACCATCGGGAAAACCCTGAGTTTGGACGGAAACAATCCCGATAGCGCGATCCCGTGAGTTGAGGTTCTATTAGGGCATCTTTCGGGTCTCGCGTGCCGCGCGGGTTCGTCGTATATCAGCTTTCGGCGTCGACCGGCGCGGCCAGTTCGATCCGGCGGGGGGTTCGTCATGCGTGTTCGTTCGAGATCAACCTGTTTCTGTCGGCTCGTCGTCCTCGCGCTGGTCGCGATCGGAGTCTGCGCTCCGGTTGCCGCCGAACCGCAGGCGATCCGCGCGGTCCACGGCGGGGGCCTGCAGCTTCCCGCCCCGGCGCCCGAGCACAGCATCGCGCGGATCTGGAACGAGGAGCTGCTCGACGCGATCCGCATCGACACGCCACGCCCGACCGTCCACTCGCGCAACCTGTTCCACCTGTCGGTCGTGATGTGGGACGCCTGGGCCGCGTACGACGACGGCGCGACGGCCTACCTGTTCGACGAAATCGGCGGCGGCTACGCCGACTCGTCCGCGGCGCGCGACGAGGCGATCAGCTACGCCTCGTACAGGCTGCTGAAACACCGGTTCCAGGTCGGGCCGGGCGCCGAGGCGTCGCAGACGGCGTTCGACGACCGCATGGAAGCGCTGGGCTACGACGCGAACGTGACGACGCAGGACGGCGACTCACCCGCCGCCGTCGGCAACCGCATCGCCGCGGGGATGATCGAGTGGGGCTACGCCGACGGCGCCAACGAGATCGACGACTACGCGGACGACTCGGGCTATCTTCCGATCAACCGCCCGCTGGTCTTCGAGCTGCCCGGCATCCGGATGGTGGATCCGAACCGCTGGCAGCCGCTGGCGTTCGACCACCTCGTGCTGCAGAACGGGATCGTCATCGGAACGGCCGTACAGGACTTCCTCGGCCCCAACTGGGGGCAGGTCACGCCGTTCGCGCTCGTGCCCGAGAACATGACCATCCCCTACGTGTACAACGATCCGGGCATGCCGCCGCAGCTCGGCGGAGCCGGCGACGATCAGCTCAAGGCCAACGCCGTCGAGAACATCCTGTTCAGCAGCTGGGTCGACCCGTCGGACGGCGTGACGATCGACATCTCCCCCGGCGGGTTCCACAACAACACGCTCGGCACACAGGACGGCACCGGCTATCCGCTCAACCCGGTTACGGGCGCCCCCTACGAACCCAACGTCGTGTTGCGCGCCGACTACGCGCGCGTGCTGGCCGAGTTCTGGGCCGACGGTCCGGACTCCGAGACCCCGCCCGGGCACTGGAACACGCTGGCCAACTACGTCGCCGACCAGCCCAAGTTCGAGCGCCGCCTCGGCGGCAAGGGACCGCAGCTCGACCGGCTGGAGTGGGACGTCAAGACCTACCTCGTGCTCAACGGGGCGCTGCACGACGCGGCCGTCGCCGCGTGGGGCTGCAAGGGCCACTACGACTACTCGCGGCCGATCTCGCAGATCCGCTACATGGGCAAGATGGGTCAATCCTCGGACCCGATGGGCCTGGCCTACCACCCGGACGGGCTGCCGCTGGTGCCGGGCCTGATCGAGGTCATCACCCCCGCGTCGAGCGCGCCGGGACAACGGCACGCGCACCTCAACGAGTACGTCGCGGACATCGCGATCTACGCCTGGCGCGGCAACCCGGAAGATCCCGAGACCCAGGTCGGCGGCGTCGGCTGGATCCGCGCCGTGGCGTGGATGCCGTACCAGCGCGACACGTTCGTCACTCCGCCGTTCGCCGGATACGTGTCCGGCCACAGCACGTTCAGCCGCGCGGCGGCCGAGGTGCTGACGCGAATGACCGGCTCGGCCTACTTCCCCGGCGGACTGGGCACGTTCACCGCGCACAAGCGCGAGTACCTCGAGTTCGAGACCGGCCCGACGCAGACGCTCGTGTTGACCTGGGCCACGTACTTCGATGCCGCGGACGAGGCAGGCGTCTCGCGACTCTACGGCGGAATCCACCCGGCGGCCGACGACTTCCCGGGACGCATCATGGGCGCCGAGATCGGGATCGATGCCTGGGAGAAGGGGCTGGAGTACATCCAGTCGGCCCCGGCACCGCTGGGAGACGAGGGCCGGTCGATCGAGGGCGCAGGCGAACCCGGGCGGCGGAAGATCAAGCGCTCCGGCGCTCGACGCACACCACGCGGCACGCCTCCTCCCGCACGGAATCCCGAGGTCGACCCGCCGCAGCGCGACTCGAGGGAGACCGGCGGTTCGCTGCGCGCCGACTAACGAAGAATGAACCCGCCGCGCAACGGGTCGGCGGGGTCGATCAGGAACTCGTGGCGGCCCGTGATGCGGGCGCTGCCCGTGACGCGCGGCACGATTGCGGTTCGCTTCCCGACCTGCGTCTCCGCGTGGGCCTCGACGTCGAACGACGTGCCGAGGATGCTCTCGATCGTGATCGACCGTCCGAGAGCCAGCTCCCCGCGCGCGTGATGGATCGCAGCGCGCCCGCTGACGCCGGTCCCGGTGGGCGATCGGTCCACCTCGCCCTCCGCGAACACGCAGACGTTGCGGCTGTGCACGGGACCGTCGAGCCGCCGCACGAAGATCGTTCCGTAGAGGAAGTTCAAATCCGCGTCCCCCGCCGGATGCACGATCTCGTACTGCCGCATCACGGCGCGCTTGATCCGCATGCCGACGTCGATGATGCGCGCGTGGGCGGCGGGATCGAGAGGTAGCCCCAGCGCGTCGGCATCGGTGTAGGCGTAGAACCCGCCACCGAACGCGATGTCGCAGCGCACGGCGCCGATCCCCTCCACCTCGACGTCGAGTTCGGGCTGCAGGACGAACGACGGCACGTTGAGAAACGACACGGACGCGACACGGCCGTCGGCGCCTCGCGTCGCCGTCGCCGTGACGCGGCCCGCGGGCGTGTCGATCCGCACAACGGGCTCGGCGTCGTCCGACCGCAACAGCCCACAGTCGAAGCCGACCTTGACCAACCCGATGATGCCGTGGCCGCACATCGTGCTGAAGCCCTCGTTGTGCAGGAACAGCACGCCCACGTCTCCGTCGTCGGTAACGGGCCGTGTCAACAGGCAGCCGTACATGTCGGCGTGACCGCGCGGCTCCCACATCAGCGCGCGGCGCAGATCGTCGTGCTGCTCTCGCGCCCAGCGGCGTTTGGCGAGGATCGTCTCGCCCTGCGGTTCCGGGAAGCCGTCGACGATGACGCGCAGCGGCTCGCCCGCTGTGTGCGCGTCGATCGTGCGCACGCGCGACCAACCGTCGGGGACGCCGAACTCGAAGCTGCCCGCCGCATCGGCGGCACGGAAGATCGTCGTCACGCGGCTGGGAACTGCGCGAGGAAACGTTCGGGTTCGTCGACTTGCAGGTTGATGCGCGTCGTGCTGCGCCGGAACCCCATCAGCCCGCGGGCGGTCAGCGGGCGCGACAGCGTCAGCTCGACGTCGGGCGCGCCGATGAGGACGAGGTTCAACGGCTTGTCCGTCTTCGTGTCGGCCTCGTCGGCGCCGAGCGCGCGCACGGATTCGACCACGTCGAGCGGAATGTCCACCTCCCAGCGCGTCCCGAGCCGCAGGCGACACTCCCCTCCGGCGAAGACGTGGCGTCGCAAGCGCAGCGCCTGGAAGTCGCCGACGACCCAGATCATGCTGTAGACGCTGAGCCCGGTGAAGATCCAGGCCGCGACGCTGCTCCACAGCAGGTGGATCAGCAGGTGCACCGCGAAGGTCTCGATGACGACGGCCATCGAGATCGCCGCGACGAACACGCCCCAGCTGTTCTTGCGGTAGGAGGAGAACCCGCTCTCCGGAAGCGGCGTGCGCCAGGAGAAGAACGCGTAGTACAGGGTCGCGAGCTCTTGCGCCATGAGCGACGCCGCCGTCGCGTTGCCGGTCACGTCCAGCGCGGCGTCGCGGATGGCGTCGAAGGCATCGGCATGCTCGCCGCGCAGCCGGCCGCGCACCGTTCGTATCGCGCGCTGCGCGCGCCAGCCGATGAAGCCGAGCACGCCGAACTCGACGGGGATGGCCGCGATCTCGAACGCCGACAGCGCCGCCTGTCGGTCCGCGGGGAGAACCTGCGCGGCGGCCACGATGCTGAGGATGAACACGGGGACCAGCCCGATCGGCGACCAGCCGCGGCCGCGCACCAGGATGAGGTAGAACAGCGCCGGCACGAGCAGCACGAGGTCGCAGGTCATGCCGATGGCGACCAGCTCCGCCTGCGGCAGGTCGGGCAGCATGCCGGCCACGACGATCGAGCAGACGTAGATCGCGGCCGCGGCGAGGAGGAACGTGAACGGATGGTAGATGCGGGGAATCGAGGCTGCGCTCATGTCGGCCCCCTGTGATGCTGAGGCACCATTGTAGACGGCTTCAGTCGGAGGCGCCCTTCAATTCCCGGTGTGTCTCCTCGTGCCCTTCGATCGGTTCGAGGTGGGTCGTCACGGTGGACGGCCGATCCAGGGCCCGTTTGATCGCGGCCTCGATCTCGGTCGCCTGCCGGTGCGCGACGTCGATCGTGGTGTCGGCGGGAAACAGGAGATGCAGATCCACCCAGTCCCGCACCCCGCTGTTGCGATGGCGCAGCTGGTGGTACTCGAGACCGCGCGACGCCGCCTCGAACTCGAGCACCGCCATGACCTTCTCGTATGTGGCCGGGTCGCTCTCGTCCATCAGCCCGCCGACGGACTCGCGGACCAGCTTCGCGCCGGACCACAGGATATTCACTGCGACGAGCAGCGCGAGGATCGGGTCGAAGGGCAACCATCCGGTCCACATCACCAGCAGCAGCCCGACGATGACCCCCAGGCTGGTCCAGGAGTCGGTCAACACGTGCTTGCCGTTCGCCACCAGGATCAGCGAACGATGACGGCGACCCTGCCGGATCAGGTAGAGGCCCAGCACGAGGTTCAGCAGGCCCGCGCCCGCCACCAGCAACGCGCCCGTCCCCGGGCTCTCGATGCGCAGACCGGCGATCCACTTCGAGATCGCGTCGTGGATGATGAAGACGGCGGCCAGCACGATCAGTCCGCCCTCGACGCCGGCCGAGAAGAAGCTGATCCGGTCGTGCCCGTACGGGTGGCCGGGGTCCGCGGGGCGGAGGCTGAGCCACAGGCTGAACGCGGCGAAGGCCACGGCTGCGACGTGGACGACCGATTCCGCCGCATCGGACAGCACGGCGGCGGAGCCCGTGACCACGTAGGCGTACGACTTGCCGAACAGCATCGCCGCGCCCACCAGCAGCGACAGTCGCATGGCGAACCACTGCGACCGCACGTCTTCGCGGTCGGTTGTTCTATGCTCCGGAGTGGCCTCGTCGTTCACCGAGGCGGAGTATACAACCCGGCCGGAGGGACCCATGGACCGCATGGACTACTTCATCGAGCTTTACGGAAACCTGCCGCGAGCAGGCCCGGGGGACGACGCGTCGACGCGTCGCGCGTTCGAGATGCTGCAACCGCTGGCGCCACGACCGCGGATCCTCGACCTGGGCTGCGGGCCCGGCGCCCAGACGCTCGAGCTGCTGCGCCGCTCGGACGGGACCGTGATCGCCTTCGACCTGCTCGAGACGATGATCGCACGCGTGCGTGCCGCAGTGACGGCCGCCGGTTTCGCCGCTCGCGTCGAGGCGGTGCAGGGCGACATGCACCGGCTCGAATTCCCGACGGCGAGCTTCGACGTCGTCTGGTCCGAGGGGGCGATCTATAACCTCGGCTTCGAGAACGGCCTGAAACGCGTGCGCGAGCTGGTACGTCCGGGCGGCTTCGTCGCCGTGACCGAGCCGGTGTGGCTGGTGCACGATCCGCCGGAGGAGGCGGTCGAGTTCTGGCGCGAGTATCCGGAGATCGCCGACGTCGCGACCAAGCTCGAGACCGTCTCCCGCTGTGGATACGAACCGCTGGGTGAGTTCGTTCTTCCGGATGCCTCGTGGACCGAGGCGTACTACGACCCGCTGATGCGCAGGGTCGAGGAACTGACGCCGGAGTGGGAGACGATCCCGGACGCGAGATCGGTGCTCGAGGAGGCGCGGGCCGAGACCTCGGTCTTCGCCCGGCACTCGGCATCCTACAGCTATGCGTTCTTCGTCATGCGACGCTGACGAATGTGCCGGGGTCGGCGAATCAAGACAACGTGGTGCGCAGCTTGTTGGCGGGTTTGGTCTTGCGCCGAGGGGACCCCCGGGTGGCGGCCCCCCGGACCCCCCGCTACCGCACTGCGTGACGGCGGCAGACCGCCATCACTCCGTTTGGTCCTTGTTCTCTCGGAACGAGGTGCGATCGTTACGACCTGCCTCGTCTCGGTGACGGTCCTCGATCCAGCGAGATCGGAATCCGTAGAAGCGGCGAGCAGCTTCACCCGACGGCATATCGCCCTCCGAGAGACAAGAACCAAACGGAACGATGGCCGTCCGCGGCCGTCGTGGAGTGCGGTAGCGGGGGGTCCGGGGGGCCGCCACCCGGGGGTCCCCTCGGCGCAAGACCAAGCCCGCCAACAAGCCGCATGACGGCAGCTAGAGGTCCGGAGCCTCGATCAGCAGCACGCCGTTCTCAATGCGGTGCGACATGCGACTGGTGGCCATCACGGCTTCCAGCGCCTGCTCGACATCCATCCCGCTCGTGGTGCCGCTGAGCCGCACCTCGTCGGCGGCGCGCGCCAGCTTCTCGTCGCCGAAGGCCAGCGTCCAACCTCGCTCGCGCGAGACCCAGTCGAGGAACTCGCGCGCACTGCGCCCGTCGATGTCGATCATCGGCGTGAGCCCGTCCACCCAGCCCCAGACGTCGCCGTGCGTCGCGACTCGCCCGCGAGTCACGGAGCCGTCGGCGGCCAGGTCGAGCTGCGAGCCGGCGGCGACCTGGTACGTGGCGTCGCGCCCGCGCACCACGACACGCCCCTCGCGCAGCCGCACGCGGACGCTCTCGTCACCGAGCCGCACCTCGAACTGCGTGCCGATCTCGCGGACGGTCCCCAGCGGAGTACGGACCTCGAGCGCTGCGGTGGCGCCGATGAAGCCCGAATCGACGTAGATCGCGCCGCGCGCGAGATCCAGCGATCCCGCATCAACGATGCGCAGCGCCGTCCCGACGTCCAGGCGAATCGAGTGTCCCGAGGCGAGTCGGATGGCGACGCGGCCATCCTCACCGGAGACCAGCTCGGAACCCAGCGGCAGGTCGGATCCCGGCTCGAGCGCGCTGCGCTCGCCGGAGCCGGCGGTCAGACCCCAGACGTGTCCGGATAGTGCCTCGACGACGATCGGCCCGAGCGGAACGTCGTGCGCGGCCCCGCGTCCGGCGAGGATCCACAGCGTCGCGACGAGAACCAGCGAGGCCGCCGCCGCCAGACCGACCGTGAGGCGCAGGCCGCGACGGCGCGAGCGTCTGCTCACGACCTCTTGCCACTGCGCTCGAGCCTCGCGTCGCACGCGCTCGACGCGCTCGGGGGCCGCGGCGGGACGCCGACCGGCGAGCCTGACCAGGCGCGCGATGTCGTCCCGCGGGTCCGTCTGTCCGTTCTTGTCGCTCATGACGAAGGCTCCATGGATCCGGGAAACCGAGGCAACGGCGCGCGAGTCAGCGTCGAGAACACGTCGCGGAACGCGTCACGCGCCCGCGTCAGCATCGACTCGGCGGCCTTGGGGCTGAGGTCCAGTCGCGAGGCGATCTCCTTGACCGACAGCCCGTCCAGGTACTTCCATTCCAGCGCGTCGCCGTAGTGCGCCGGCAGGCGGTCCAGCGCGACCTGAACCAGCCGGCCGACCTCCGAGCGCGACAACGCCGTTTCGGGGCCGTCGAACATCTCGCCCGCCGACTCGAGCGCCGCGCGCACCTCGGGCGTGTCCTCGATCAGGTCGATCCGGCCGGCGGCGACCTTGTTCTTGCGAAAGTAGGCCGAGATTTCGTGGCGGCAGAACGTGCACAACCAGGTGAACAAGGCCGCCTCCCCGCGGTACGTGTCGAGCTTGGCGATCGCATTGCAGAGCGTCGCCTGGGCCACCTCCTCCGCGACGTCCTCGTCGTGGTTCAGCCGGCTCAGGGCGAAGCGATACAGGCTCTGGAAATAGGCCTCGAAGAACTCGTCGAACGCGCGCTCCTGCCCGGCGAGCATGCGTTTGACCAGACTGCGATCCCCGAGGTTCACCACGGCTCCCTTCCTTGTAGAGACGTATGAGGCACGACGAACGGGCTTTCCTTCGCGGAAAGCGATTCCGGCGTCAGAATTCCCACAAAACGCTTACGGAGGGCGTGGTTCCCAGCCAGTAGTCGTACCGCGTGGTCACATCGACCGTGTCGTCGGGGTGCACCTCGAACTCGAACTCGTCGACGCAGCAGGCGTTGTCGCGGTTCAACAGGTTGACGATCTCGACCGTCAGCCACAGCCGGCCGTGGCCCACGACGAACGAGCGCCGGGCCTTGAAGTCCAGGCGCCGGTACTCGGGGTAACGGCTCGAATTGCGCGGCCCCCAGACCTCCTCCGGCTCACCCTCGTCGTCGAGTTCTCCGGTGACGGGAGTAATCGGCCACCCCGTGTGGGCGGTGCCGCTGAGGGAGACGGACCAGCGTTCGCCGAGCCGGTAACCGACGAGGAACTTACCCGCGTGCGGCTGGTCCCAGCTGCGCGGGATGTCGCGGTTCTCGACCGAGTCCTCGTCCTCGGCGACCGCGCGCGTGTAGCTGACCCACCAGAACAGGCGCCGGTCGGCGTCGCCGCGCACCAGCAGCTCCGCGCCGGCCAGCCGCGCGCTCAGCGGTGTGATGCGCACGCGATCTTCGGTCGTCTCCGGAAACAGCTCGACCGGCTCGAACAGGTTCTCGTAGCGCGGCCGGAGATCGGTCAGCTCGCGGTGGTACAGGTCGAGTCGTACCCGCGGCCCCTTCTTGAAGCGGTGGCGCAGCGACAGCTCGGCCTGCTTGGAGGCCTCGGCCGGACCGAAGGTCGTCTCGCCGTCCTCGATCTGCAGCTCGTGAATCCGTTGCGACTGGAAGTAGCGGCCGACGGCGACACGCACCTCGGATCGCTCGTTCGGCCGCCACACCGCGTTGATGCGTGGGCTGAGCTGGTTGTCGTTGGTGTAGTCCTGTCGGTCCCAGCGCACGCCGAGCTCGGCGGCGAACTTGTCCGTGATGCGGGCACGCCACGCAGTGTAGACGCCGATCGAGGAGCCCTCCGGACGCAGCGCCAGGTCGATGTTGTCCTCCGGCTCCTCGTCGAAGAGGTTGGAATAGCGGTAGCGAGACTTGAGGTAGCGCGCGTCCACACCGGCCCGCACGACGTGGGCGTCCGAGACGTTCCACGTCGAGTCGTGCTTGATTCCGACGAAGTCCACGGCGCGATGGTCCTCGACCACGATCGCGCCGTCCTCGGAGGAGACGCCGTCCCGGTCGCGCTCGATGTTCCCGCCCGACAGCATGGTCTCGGAGCTCCACTTCGGGTTCCACACGCTGGTCAGTCGGCTCCACCAGTACGAGTTGCTCGTCTCGGCATCGACGCTCTCGTTGACCTTCTCGTTCTTCTCCTGGAATTCGACGCGGTCGTAGGCCACCAGCGCGTGCCCCGAGAGCTGGTGCTTTTTCGAAAGGCGAAAGGCGACCTTCGTGTAGAGGTCGCCGAAGCGCGGGTCGATGTTCTCGCCGCCGCCCAGCTCCGTCGTGTCCCACACGGCCTCGGGATACCAGGCCCGTGTGGAGACCAACCAGTCCCCGGCGCCCTCGGCCAGCGGCATGCGGTAGGAGAAGCGGCTGTTCTGCGTGCCGATCTCGAACTCACCGTGCCGCTCGTCCCGCGGATTGACGGTCGCTATGTCGACGAAGCCGCCGTGCCGATCGCCCAGGTCCGCCGTGTACCCGCCACCGAAGAAATCGATGCGATCGACCACGTTGGTGTCGATGACACTGAACGGACTCTGGAAGCTCTGCAGGTGGAACGGGTCGTACAGCTCGAGACCGTCGAGCACGAGCGACACATCGCGCGCGGTGCTGCCGCGCACGTTGAACGCCGCCGAGCCGTCCGCGGCCGTGACGCCGGGCAGCAACTCGACGACGCGCGAGATGTCGCCGCCGATCGACGGGGCCAGCACGGCCTCGTCGTTGGTCACACTCCGGCGCGCCGCCTGCTCCTGCCGTACCACGGAGTGGCGGTTCGGCGTGACCACGACCTCGGTCACGAATGTCGGACGGGCCTTGAGCTCCACTGTCAGATCGACGTCGCGCTCCGCCGAGACGTGAACGCGCCGCAGCGTCGCGGTCGAGAAACCGGGAGACGTCACCGTGATCTCGTACACCGCCTCGGGCAGGTCGCCGATCGCGAACGAGCCGTCGTCGGACGCCCGGGCGAAACGATCGGTGCCCACGACGCGCACGGTGGCGCCGGGAATCGGGCCGCCGCGTGCGAGCGAGACGATGCGGCCGCGGAACGTCCCGACCGGAGGATCCTCGGGCAGCACCAGAATCGAGTCGCCGGGACCATCCTCCGCCTTGAGGCCCGACGCCGCCAGGATCCGTTCGAGGGCCTCGCGCGGATCGGAAGTGTGCGGCTCGATCTCGACGCGCAGCTCGTCGCCGACAACGGCCGACGTGTAGATCAGCTCGAACCCGGCGCGCTCGAACTGCTCCAGTACTTCGATCAGCGGGCGACCACGGTACTGCGCCCGTTCGCTCGCCGGGGCCTCGCCCTGGGCCAGGACGAGCGCCGCACACACCACGACCGCACCGAGAATTCGGTTCATGATGCGTCCATTGTGGTACTTCCCGCCGGCCGGGCCAAGCGGTCGCCGGTTCGGTTGCATCTCGTCCCTCTGCACGGATCGCCGATAAGAGCGCGAGCGCGGCAAGAATCCTCCGTTCGATTCCGTCCGGCCCGCCGATTCCGGGCCTTTCTGCGGTAGAGTGCACCGCTCAGGAGGGGCCTGGAATGAGATGGAACCTGCCGGCGGCATTCGTCGCCTCCTTGCTGCTCGTCGCGTCGGCCGCGGCGGCGCAGATCCCGTCGACCGACGTCTTCGTCGTCACCGCGGACGGGGACTCGATCGGCGAGGTCCGGCGCGTCACCGACCGCGAGGGCTACGACAACCAGCCGCAGTTCCTCCCGGACGGCGAGCGACTCGTCTACAGCTCGCTGCGTTCCGGCGGCACCGACATCCGCATCCACGACCTGCGCTCCGGCGAAGACGACGTGCTGCGGGAGACCGCCGAGAGCGAGTACTCCCCCACTCCGATCCCGGGCCGCGAGGCGATCTCGCTGGTCCGCGACTTCGGCAATCAGGATCAGCAGCTGTGGAGCTTCCCGCTCGGCGCGGGCGAACCCGAGTTGCTGCTGCCGGACGTGAACCCCGTCGGCTACCACGCGTGGGTCGACGAGGAGCGCCTGCTGCTCTTCGTCCTCGGCGAGCCGATGACGTTGCAGCTCGCCGCCGTCGGGCCCGGCCGCGGCAGCGTGCTGGCGGACTCTCCCGGCCGCGCGCTGGCCCGCATCCCCGGAAGTCGAGAGATGAGCTTCGTCGACAAGTCGACCGAGCCCTGGCGCGTCATGGCGCTCGACCCGGACGGCGGGACGATACGCGCGCTGTTCGAGACGATCGGGGGGCGCGAGGACTACGCCTGGGCCCCCGACGGCACGCTGTGGATGGCCGACGACAGTCGACTGTACCGGCGCGGTCCAAAGAACGACTCGGTCTGGAGCGAGGTGGCGGACCTGGACGGCGAAGGGATCCGCGGCATCACGCGACTGACCTTCTCGCCCGACGGCAAGCGGCTGGCGATCGTGGGACAGCGGCCGCCCGCGGACCTGACCGCGGCCTACCGCGACGAAGCCGCGAAGATCCTCGGGGCGGCGCTGACCGACGTCGAGGGCTGGGAGAAGCTGGAACACCTGGCGACCGAGATCGGCCACCGGCTGAGCGGCTCCGTGGGACTCGAACGGGCGATCGACTGGGCCGTGGAGCGCATGGAGGCCGAGGGACTCGCCGTGAGCAAGCAATCGGTGATGGTCCCGCACTGGGTGCGTGGCGCGGAGAGCGCCGCGATCGTGGCGCCCGTCGAGCGCGACATGCCGATGCTGGGTCTCGGCAACAGCGTCGGCACGCCTCCCGGCGGCATCACCGCCCCGGTCGTCGTCGTGCGCGACTTCGACGAGCTCGAGGCGCTCGGGCGCGAGCGCGTCGAGGGCAAGATCGTGGTCTACGCGGTCGACTGGCGCGGCTACGGCTACACCGTGCGCTACCGCTCGCGCGGCGCATCGCGCGCCGCGGCGCTCGGCGCCGTCGCGGCGCTGGTTCGCTCGGCGACGGGGCTGAGCCTGCAGACGCCGCACACGGGAGCGCTGCGCTACGACGACGAGCAGCCGAAGATCCCGGCTGCCGCGATCACGGTCGAGGACGCGGACTGGATGCGGCGCATGGCCGAGCGTGGACTCGACGTGACGCTGCGACTCGAGATGGAGGCGCAGATGCTGCCCGACGTCGAGTCGTTCAACGTGATCGCCGAGATCCCCGGAGCGGAGCGGCCGGAAGAGGTCGTCGTCATGGGCGGCCACTACGACTCGTGGGACGTCGGCGAGGGCGTGCACGACGACGGCGCGGCCTGCCTTGCGGCGTGGCAGGCGTTGCGCCTGATCCAGCAGCTCGAGCTGCAGCCACGCCGTACCCTGCGAGTCGTGCTGTGGACCAACGAGGAGAACGGGCTGCGCGGAGCGCGGGCCTACCGCGACGCGCTGAGCGAGGACGAGCTGGCCGACCACGTGGCCGCGCTGGAGATGGACGGCGGCGTCGAGCGCCCGGTCGGCTTCGGCTTCGACGTCCACGGACTGGACGAGAACGCGGCCGAGCCCGACCCGACCTACGAGGCCGCGCTGGCGCGGCTGGAGCAGATCGGGCGACTGCTCGAACCGATCGAGGCCTCGGAGATCCGTCGCGGCGGCGGCGGCGCGGACATCGGGCAGCTGATGCGCGGCGGCGTCCCGGGCCTCGGCCTGCGCACCGTGCTCGAGCACTACTTCGACTGGCACCACACGGCTGCGGACACGCTGGACAAGGCGGATCTGCAGGATTTCCGTCGGGCGATCGCGCTGCTCGGCGTCACGAGTTACGTGCTGGCCGACATGCCCGAGCGGCTCGTTCCGCGCGGCTGGGCTCCGGAGCAGGAGCAGCCGTAGCGGGGGTCAGACGACGCCGAGCTCGGCTTCGGTCGCGCCCCCGTCGAAGCGCGCGATCGAGAACGGCGAGATGTCGATCGTCGTCGCCGCTCCGTCGAGGATCTCCTCGGCGATGAGCAGGCCCACGCCCGGAGCGTGCTGAAAGCCGTGGCCGCTGAAGCCGTTGGCCACGACGAAACCGTCGACGCCGGGGACACGGCCCAGGATCGGGTTGGCGTCGGGTGAGGCCTCGTAGCTGCCGGCCCAGGAAGACCGGATCGTGGCCTCGATCAGCGGCGGGAAACGGTGCGCCGCGGCCTCGACGACGACGTCCTCGAAGAAACCCTGATCGACGCTGAGGTCGTGCGTGGGAGGCTCGTCGCGGTTACCCATGCCGAACAGCACGCCGTCGCCCTCGCGATGGAAGTAGAAGCCGTTCGCGAAATCGATCACCAGCGTCCAGCGCGAGGGCGCGGCCTCCATCGGCCCGGTGGTCCAGATGAAGCGACGCAGCGGCGCGACGGGGACGCGGACCCCCGCCAGCTCACCGACGTGCTCCGCGTGCGGCCCCGCCGCGTTGACCACCAGCGGCGTCGAGACCGGGCCGATGGTCGTTCGGACACCGCGCACGCGACCGTCCTCGACGTCGACGCCGCTCACCTCGCAGCCGGTTTCGATCGTGGCTCCGAGACGCACGGCGTTCTTGCGAAAGCCCTCGGTCACCCCGGCCGGATCGGAGACCCCGTCATCGCCGCAGTAGCTGGCGGCGATCACACCGTCCAGGCTCAGCTCCGTCCCCGGCAAGACACGCGAGACCTCATCGGGGGCCAGCAGCTCGCTCGGCACGCCGAGGCCGCGTTGCAGCTCGATGTTCTCGCGAAACGTCGCGACATCGCGCTCGTCGTCGAGCAGGAACAGGTACCCGTCCTGATGGAAGTCGAGCGGCTGGTCCATCTCCTCGGCGAAGCGCTTCAACATGCCGATGCTGAGCAAAGACAGCCGCACGTTGGGCTCGGTCGAGAACTGGTGGCGGAACCCTCCGGCGCAGCGCCCGGTCGAGCCGCTGCCGACCATGTCCTCCTTCTCGAGAAGCAGCAGATCGCGCATCCCGCGCGCCGCGAGGTGATACGCGACGCTGAGCCCGACGACGCCGCCGCCGACGACGACGCAGTCCGCGGTGCGCTTCAATCCAGCGGCCACTTCGGCGGATCGCACGGCTCGCGCCCGCCCACGTCCGAATACGCCACCTTCGGGTCGGGAGTCGGCTCGGGTGCCTCGGCGTTGTACTTCCGCGCCAGCTCGCTCTCGGGATAGAACAGCTCATGGTCCGGAGGACGGTGCCCGATGGCCAGCACGGCCGCGGGGGCGTCGCTCCCGACCAGCACGTGGGTCACCCCGGACGGGAGGTGGGCGAAGTCCCAGGTCTCGAGCTCGTACTCTTCCTCGTTGACCAGGAGCCTGCAGCGGCCCGAGAGCACCAGATAGTCTTCTTGAACGTTCTCACGGTGGTAGCGGCAGTTCGGCTTGCCGGGCTCGAGCACGAAGATGTGCGCTCCGGTGTTCGCGAACGTGCCGTCCGCCTCGAAGCCGCACGCCTTGCCGAACGCCGGGTTTTGCGCCCACTGCGCGCTTCTCACATTGACGACCCGCCATCCGCCACGCTGTTCGAGCATCTTCGATCTCCTTCGAAAACCAAGCCTACCTCAGAACGGGAAGAAAAGCGGAACGGTGATCGTGATCAGGACCAGCACGACGACGGTCAACAACGTCCCGACTCTGACGTAGTCCATCGAGCGGTAGGCCCCGGCGCCCATGACCAACATGTTCGCCTTGTGACTGAACGGCGTCATGAACGCCGCCGAGGCGGCAACGCCGACCCCCATCATCAGCGGCCGCGGGTCGATGCCGAGACCGGACGCGATGCCCTGGACGACCGGCGCCAGCAGGACGACCGCCGGCGCCCCATCGAGCCCCTGGCTCAGCATGCTGGCCAGCAGGACGAGCGCGGCCAGGATCGCGTGCGGTCCCAGCGGTCCCGCAACTTCGGCAACGACCTCCGCCAGCAGCAACGCCGCACCGGTACGCTCCATCGCGAAACCGACAGGAAGCACCGCGGCCACGAGGAAGATCACGCGCCATTCGATCACGCGGTACGCCTCCTCCATGCGCAGCGCGCCGCTGAGCACCGTCACCGACGCCGCGGTGAAGGCGGCGACGTGGATCGGTTGGTAGCCGCTGACCACCATGGCGATCATCAGCAGCAGACCGCCCAGCGCGAAGGGGGCCTTGCTCGTGCGGCGCGGAGTCTCCACGTGCTGCGAGAGGACCACGAAGTCCGAGTCTCGCGCGAGCTGCTCGACACGGCCCCACGGCCCCTGCAACAACAGCGCGTCGCCGAACGCCAGCCTGCGGTGAGTCAGGTCGATGCGGTAGGACTGCCCGGCGCTCCAGATCGACAGGACCTGCATGCCGTACTTCGAGCGGAACTGCAGGTCCTGCAGGGTGCGCCCCGCGAGCTTGGATCGCGGCGCGACGGCGACCTCGACGACGCCCGTGTCGCTGCTCTCGTCCAGCGTGTCCGGCAACGCGTCGTCGACGGCGGAGCCACCGAGCTCCACCAGCCCCAGTAATCGCCACGGTTCGCCCGCCACGACGAGGCCGTCGCCGGCACGCAACTCCTCGGTCGGAGCAACGCCGAGGTGCGTGACACCGTCGCGAATCAGCCCGCCGACGGTCAGACCGACCCGCTGCCCGATCCGCGTCTCACCGATCGTCGAACCGATCATCGGCGAGGGCGGCTCGATCTGCACCACGAACAGCTTGTCCTGCAGCGGCTCGAGCGCCTTGAATCCCGTCTCGGCCACGACGAATCCCGCCTCGTGCCCGAAGCGGTCCAGCGTCGTGGAGGCCCCGATGGCGATGAGTTCGTCGCCGGGCTCCAGCGGTCCGGCGGCGAGATTCTCCGATTGCAACCGACCGTCGCGCACGATTCCCACGACGATCAACTCGTAGCGGTCGCGAAAGCGAATCTCGCGCAGGGTCTTGCCGACCGCCGGGCTGTCCTTCGTCACCGCGGCCCGCACGCCACTGACGCCACGCGTCAGGCCCGGAAGTTCGCGCGCCGACGTGGGCCGCACCTCGATACCGCGCATGCCTCTCAGTTCCTCGAGCAGCGATCGCTTGCCCTTGACCAGCAACACGTCGTCGCCACGCAACACCGTCGTGTGATCCGGGGCGTAGATCCGCCGCTCGCCGCGCCGGATGGTCAGCACCTCGATGCTGAGCGTCGGGCCGAACTGCGCCTCGAGCAGCGTGCGCCCCGCGAGGTGCGAACCGTGCGGCACGCGGATCGTGAACAGCCGATCCTGGAGGTGGTAGCTCTGCACCAGCTCGCGGGCCGACGCCGCACCGACGTCCTTGCGACGCACGGGAAGCAGCCTGCGCCCGATCGTGCTCATGAAGACCACGCCGGCCAGCAGCAGAACGAGCCCGATCGGCGTGAAGTCGAACAGCGAGAACGGCTCGAGGTTCCTCTCCTGCATCAGCGCACCGACGACGATGTTGGGCGGCGTCCCCACGAGCGTCGTCGTTCCGCCGAGGATCGCGCCGAACGACAGCGGCATGAACAGTCGCGACGGTGCGATGCCCGAGCGCCTGGCGATACTGGAGACCGCCGGCATCATCACCGCCACCGCGGCGATGTTGTTCATGAACGCCGACATTCCTCCGGCGACCAGCATCAGCGTGACGACCAGCAGCCGCTCGTTTCCGCCCACCAGCCGGTGCGCCCAGGCGCCGATGACGTCGGCCACGCCGGTCCGCAACAGCGCCCCGCCGACGATGAAGATCGACAACATCGTGATCACGGCGGTGGAGGCGAAACCGGTAAACGCCTCGTCCGGCGTCAGATAGCCGGCGAGGATCAACACGGCCAAACCGAGAAAAGCGGTGAGATCGACCGGGATCTTCTCGGTCAGGAAGAGGTAGACCATCACGGCCAGCAGGCCGAATAGGAGCCCGATCTCGATCGTCATCGACCAGGATTCTAGCCTGGAGGTGAACTCGATGGCGACCGGGGGCGCACCTCGTTGTCATCGCCGCGCCACGGCCCTAGATTCTCCCTGGAATATGCGGGACACCCTCCGATCGATCCAGCGGCTGCTCCTGCGCCGCATCGTCGCTATTACCATGCTCTCCGGGGTCTTCTTCGGGGCGATCGCGTTCGTCGCCGAGAAGGGTCGGGTCGACGCATCCGTGGGGGCTCGCGCCGACTCGGCGACCCGCAGCTTCAACGTGCTGGCGCAGGCCACCCTGGACCGCAGCGGTCCACTTTCGGCCGCCGCGTTGCAGCGCGATCTCGATCGCCTCGCCGGGCGCGGGTTCGTCGAGCGGGACTTCGGGCAGTTCGTTCGTGCCTCGGTCCGCGACCTGTCGGGCAAGGTCCTGGCGCGCGCCGGCGAGGGCGGCCTCGAACCCGCCGCCGACCTCGACTCGGTCCTGCCGATCCGGATCGAGGTCGAAGGGCGGCCACATCTGCTGATCGCCGTGCCGCTGCTGTCGTCCGCCGGCGAGGTGGTGGCCTACATCGAGGGCCTGTTTCGCGTCTCGGACTCGGGGCTGACGCTGATGCGGCGACAGGTTCTGCGGACCGTGGGCTCCGCGCTGCTCATCGTCATCGTGAGTGCCGCCGCGATCTACCCGATCATCCTGTCTCTCGTCCGCCGCCTGACGCGGATGACGGTCAACCTGCTGGACGCCAATCTCGAGACGCTGCAGGCACTCGGCGGCGCGATCGCAAAACGCGACAACGAGACCGACGCCCACAACTGCCGCGTGACGATCTACTCCGTTCGACTCGCGGAACACGTGGCGCTGCCCGAGGACCGGATCCGCTCGCTGATCAAGGGTGCGCTGATCCACGACGTGGGCAAGATCGCGATCCGTGACGAAGTGCTGCTGAAGCCGGGGAAGCTGGACGACGACGAGTACGCCGTGATGAAGACGCACGTCGAGCACGGACTGGACATCACTGCGCGGTCCTCGTGGCTCACCGACGGCGCCGACGTCGTCGGCTCGCACCACGAGAAGTACGACGGGGGCGGGTACCCCAAGGGCGCCAGCGGGCAGGGCATCCCGGTCGTCGCGCGCATCTTCGCCATCGCCGACGTGTTCGACGCCCTCGCCTCGCGCCGCCCGTACAAGGAGCCGTGCACTTACGAGGAGACGATGGCGATCCTCGAGCAGGGCCGCGGCTCGCACTTCGATCCGGAGCTGCTCGATGCGTTCGGGACGATCGCGCGCGGACTGCACGGCAGATTCGCAGGGGTCGACGGTCCGGAGCTGCAGGTCGAGCTCGAGTCGTTGATTCGTCGTTACTTCCACAGCTCGATGCGCGAGCTGCTCGACGACGAGCGCGACGCGGACGAGGCTGCGGTCGAGACGGCAGAGCCGGCGCTGACTTCCTGACGCCGGTGAACCCCCGGGGGC
>JAAELQ010000281.1 GCA_024226515.1 bacterium | reverse complement strand
CTTCTACGGGTTCCGATCTCGTCAAGAATCGAGGACTGTCGCCGAGACGAGGCAAGTCGCAACGATCGCACCTCGTTCCGAGAGAGCAAAGACCAAACGGAGTGATGGCGGTCTGCCGCCGTCACGTAGTGCGGTAGCGGGGGTCCGGGGGCAGTAGCCCCCGGGGGCTCTACCGCGCCGAACAACGAGAACGGAACTCGGAACACTGCCCCAGACGACACGCGGACTCCCAGTCGGCGCAGGCCCGAGCCGAGTCGCCGAGAGACAGGAAGACGGCCCCACGAGCCCGCAGCGTCTTGACGGCCTCGGGGTCGGCAGCGAGCACGCCACCGAAGTCGGACAGGGCCTCCCGGGGGCGTCCGCCGCGCATCAGTGCCATACCGCGGTTATGACGGATGTCGTGGGCCTCGGGCTGCATGTCGAGCGCGGTCGTGAAATCGTCGATCGAGTCGTCGACGCGGCCGAGCTGGAGATACGCCGTCCCGCGATCGTTGAAGGCGTCGTGGTCGGCGCCGAGCTCGATCGCTCGCGTGAAGTCGCGCAGCGCGTCGTCGAAGCGGCCCAGTCGGAGGAAGGCGACGCCGCGATGGCGGTAGGCCGGTACGTACTCGTCGCTATAGACCAGCACTCTGGTGAAGTCGTCGATGACGCGCTGCGGGCGCCCCAGCTTCGCGTAGAGCTCGCCGCGCTGGATGAACGCCTGTGGGTAGTCGGGGTTCCGCTGCAGGGCGGCCTCGAAATCGCGCAGCGCAGCCTCCGCGTCGCCGCGTTCTGCGTGGATCATGCCACGACCGACGAACGACTCCGCGGACTCCGGGTTGCTGCGCAGCGCGGCCTCGAATCCGGCGAACGCGGTCTCGAGATCTCCCCCGTCGTAGTGCAGCAGCGCGAGGTTGTTGTGCGCGATCCACGAGTCGGGGTTCTTGACCAGCGTCCGGCGCCACAGCGTCTCGAGATCGCGGTAGTCGCGACACTGGTTCCAGGTCAGGATCGCGAGCGCGACGAGCAGCGCCGTGCCGACCCAGCGCGATGCCGGCACACGTTTCGTCTGCGAGAGCCGCAGCGCCGACTGCACGAGCAAGACCAGGATGCCGAGGCTGGCCAGGTACTGGAAGTGATCGGCGACGAAGGAGTAGCGGAAGGGATAGACGTCGAAGAAACCCAGCGCGGGAAACAGCGTGATCGCGAAGTACGCCGCCGCGACGACGGTGCCGCGCATGCCGCGACGCCAGGCCGCGACGAGCGCGACGACGAGCCCGACGACGAGCAGGACCGGAATCGCGTGCGCCCAGCGTAGCGGGTCGATGTCGAAGCGCGGGTAGTTGAAGATCAGCGGGTGCGGCCAGACGAGCTTGCCGGCGTAGAACAGCAGCGCCTGCGCGGCGACGACGACTCGCTGGGACCACGACAGCGCGAACTCGGCGTCGACGGGCGAGACGATGCCCTGCTCCAGCAGGACGGTCACGCTGCCCAGCGCGAGCGCAGCGAGAAAGAACGGGCCGAGCCGCAGGACCTCGCTCCGACCGACGCGACCGCGACGCCAGAAGCCCAGCATGAGAATCACGACGGGCAACGAGGAGGTCACCGTCTTGCTCAGCAGGGCCCCCACGAACAGCCCGATCGCGGCCAGGTAGTCGCCGCGGGCCTCTCGTTTCTCGAAGCGCAGATAGGACAGCAGCGCGAGCAGGTAGAAGCTCGCGGAGAGCACGTTCTTGCGTTCGGTGATCCAGGCCACCGACTCGACGTGCACCGGGTGCAGCGCGAACAGCGCGGCGACCCACCAGGCTCCCGGCACGGAGAGCCGGCGCAGAGCCAGCGCCACCAGCAGGGCGTTCAGCGCGTGGAGCGCGACGTTGACCAGGTGATAGCCGGCGGGGTTCAGCCCCCACAGCAAGTGCTCGAGCCAGAATGTGGTGAACACCATCGGGTAGTACTGCGGGCTCTCGGTCGTGGTCCAGATGCGCCACAGTCCCCCGGCGTCGTGCAGCAGGACGTTCTCGGAGACGTACGCATCATCGTCCCAGATGAACCCGCCGGAGATCGCCGGGACGTAGGCCACGAACGCGGCGACGACGAGTGCCAGCGCCGCCAGTCGCTCGTTGCGCGACAGTCCGTGCGATCCGCCCACGAATCAGTCTCGCTCTCTCCGCCGGCGGCGGTCCCGGCGATGCAGAGCGAGACCCGCGCCCAGCAGGCAGATCCCGACGAGGACGACGGCGACCGACCACGACGGCCGATCGTACCAATCGTAGCGATCGGTCACGAACAGCAACGCGCACGCGGTGTTGGTCAGGCCCGCGTAGTAGAAGCTCTTGCGCTGGCGGAAGTGGCTCAACAGCGCGACGACGAGCGACAGCGCCAGGTAGAGCCAGAGGAAGCGCAGCGAGTACTCCCCGACGTGGTTCAGGTAGAACAGCGGCTGCAGGACGGCGAACGGAGAGACGACGACGAGCAGCCGCGCCGGTGCACGCGCCAGCTCCGATCCGCGAATCTCGAGCAGGCGGCCCGCGACGTAGATCAGCACGCCATTCAGCACCATCGCGGCGAGCGTGTTCAACAACTCGGGGTCCGCCACGCGCGAGGGTTCCTGCAGCGCCGCCAACGAGATCCCGAGATAGCCGAACGCCCGCCCGTCCAGCGCGAGCAGCTCGAGCACGACGACGAACAACGCGGACGCGGCGAAGTACAGTGGCGTCGCCAGCCACGGGCGCTCGCGACGCTCGGCGGCGAAGGCCCCCACGGCGGAGAGCACCGGCGCCGGCACGAGGTACAGCGCCAGCAGGTCGAGGCGACGCGGTTCGTCGAAGATCCAGGAGACGAGGTCGAAGTCGGTCACGACGGCGACCCAGCCGAGCGTGCCCAGCAGGGCGAAGCCGCTGCTCAGGGCCACCGTGCGCGTCGTCGACGCAAGGCCGAAGGTCCACGCCGTGGAGAGCAGCAGAGCGACTTGTAGCTGGCGGTTCGACGCGACCGAGCCGCCGAACAGCTGCCGCGCGTCGTCGGGGTCGGCGACGGCGATGCCCGCCTGCTGCAGCGACACGAGCAGCAGCAGGGGCAGCAACGCGGCGCCGGCGAGGAAAAACGCTACCGCCACCGCCTGGTGCTCGCGGCGATAGAGCGCGCGGGCCGCCAGGTCGAGGCCGACGAAGGGCAGGCCCAGCACCAGCACCGGCCCGATCAAGCCGTCGACGCCGTCGTTCGCGAACGCCACGAAGTACAACAGTCCACCGCAGCCGAGCAGGAAGGCGCCCAGGTACAGCACCACCTGCGGCATCGACAGCACGCGGCTGCCGACGATCCAGTCGTCTTCCCTGGCCTCGAGCCGGCGGTACGCCGCCCCCAACCTCTCCGCCTCGTGCGGGTAGATCAACTTGATGCGCAGCCACTCGCGGATCTGTTCCAGGTGCGGCTGCGAGCGGCGACGGAGCGCCGAGCGATAGACCGTCGGTCGCGCCAGCACGGGCCGCTCGTCGAGAAAGCGGCGCAGCTCCTGCGCCAGCTCGCGCGCCGAGGCGTAGCGCCGCTGCGGGTCGCGCTCCATCGCCTTGAGCGCGATCGCCTGCAGCGGCTCGGGTACCGAGGGTTCGACCTCGACCGGCAGCCGCGGCGCGGCCTCGCGAATCGCTCGCGTCAGCTCGGCCGTCGTCTCGCCGCGAAACGGGCGCGAGCCGCAGAGCAGCTCGTAGAGCATGACGCCGAGGGCGTAGACGTCGGTGCGCTCGTCGATCGGGCGGGCGGGCTCGAACTGCTCGGGCGCCATGTACGACGGAGTCCCCACCCCATGGCCGGTCGTGCGGTCTCCCCCGCTCAGGCCGAAGTCGAGGATGCGCGGAGCGAGCGCGGAGTCGACGATCACGTTGGCCGGCTTCAGGTCGCGATGCTGGATCCCCAGCTCGTGCGCGTGCTGGATCGCGTCCGCCACGTCGGCCATCAGCCGGGCACGCTGGCGATACTCCAACGACTTGCCGACGCGGCCGAGCTCGAAGCCGTCGACGTACTCCATCAACAGAACGGGTGGATCGGCTCGCGCGCGGAACTCGTAGATCGTGACGATCCGCGGGTCCTCGAACAACGCCAGCGTGCGCGCTTCGCCGAGGAACTCGTTGATCGTGGGGCGCAGCAGCGCGTCGTCCCGTACGACCTTGGCCGCCACGCTGCGACCCAGTTCGAGATCCTCGAGCTTGTATACCGCGCCTTCGCCACCCGAGCCTAGACACTCGACCGTGCGGAAGCCCTCGAACCGCGGCAACTCCTCCTGCGGCCGAGGGGCGGGACCCGAGTCCACGGGACGCAGCGTCTCCTCGAGCGAGTCGTAGCGCCGGATGCATATCCGCAGGCCGTCGAGCAGTTGCGGAGCGTCGCGGCACAGCAGCTCCGCGTCGAGTCGCTCGCCGTGCAGGACGTGGTGCTCGACGAACCTCGCGAACAGCTCCCGGACTCGCTCCTCGTCGCTCATGACATCTTCAACGTCAACGCCGTCATCGCCCGCGCCAGCAGCATGCGGCAGGCGTCGGGGCTCTTGTTCAACCGGCGTCCGATCTCCACGTAGCTCATCTCCTCCAGCTTGCGCAGCAGGATCACCTCGCGCTGCGGCTCGTCGAGCTGCAGCAGCGCGCGCTCGAGCTGCGACAGTCGCTCGTCGAGAACGACGCGGCTCGACTGCGTGCGGACGTCGGCGGCCAGCTCGTCCAGGCCTCCGGACGGAACGACGTCGCGACCGGCGTCCCGTTTGCCGCGCCCGTGGAAATCGGCCTGGTCGCGGAGTTCGTTCTCGGCGATCCGCGCCAGCCACGCCATCAGCGTGCGCGAGTCGTCGCCGGCGAAACCATCCAATTTGCGAAACGCCTTCAACATCGACGCTCCGAGGATGTCGCGCGAGTCCAGCCGCGAGCGCAGCCCGCGTCCCATACGCAGGCGGATGACGGCCAGCAGGCGGGCCGAGTAGCGCTCGAACAGATCGTTCAGCGCCTCGCGAGATCCCTCGCGCGCCCGTCTCAGCAGCGTCGTGCCGGTGCTCTGCTCCATATCCAGCAAGGAGGATACCGAGCGGCGGTATCCGCGTCTATTCCGGGCCGCGACGGGGCACGCGTTCGGTTTCACCCCCGTTTGCCGTCCTGCGTATCGAGACGGCAAATCACGCCGCCGGAACGGAGGAACCGATGCGAATTCGAAGCAGATTCATCGCCCTGACGACCCTGATCGCGTGCCTGGCCCTGGGCGGATGCCTGCGCAAGGAGACCACGCACACCCTGTACCTGGACCCCGACGGCTCGCTGCACTGGTCCGTCCTCGAGCGAGACGTGAGATCGGACGAGAAGGACCTCGCCGATCGAATCGCCGAGGAGCAAGAGTGGCTGCAGGCCGCGTCGGCCGGCGCGCACCCCGTGGCCGAGGCGCTGCGACTGCTGGGCGCGCGACGCGTCGACGCGCACATGGTGCGATCCGAACGACCGTACGCGGCGTGGACGGAAGGCTGGTTCTCGACGCTGGAGCAGCCTGCGCGACGCTTCCTGGAGGAGCTGCAGCTCTCCGGCGACGCGCGCCTGACCGTCGACGGCGAGACGACGACGTTCCGTCTGCAGCTCGATTCGACCGAGCCGGGATCCGGCGTCGACGAGGAGAGTCCGCTGATCGCGTTGATCGAGGATGCCGAGCACTACCGCGTGGTGCTGACCTCGGGGCGCTTCGTCGAAGCCGAGGGGTTCGAGCTCGACGACGCGGATACCGTCGCCGTGCTCGCGTGGCCTCAAGAGGACGACAGCGCGAGCCGGAGGACGCTCTCGTTGAGCTGGGCCCGTGAAGCCGGAGATTAATTCTTTAAATAACCCCACGCGAATAACTTCGTGAAATCCCCCGCGGCGCGGGACTGCATCGACGGAACGTTCGGTGAGCCCGGAGTAGTGTGTCGAAAACCCCAGAAATCGGGCGCAGCGGGGCAGCGGACGAGGGCGTGCCGTCGCGTCAGTTTCCTGACAACGAGCTCACCGAGCACTGAGAAAAGGATTGATGCTCGTGAAATCGGCGGCGTATGATTCGAAAAGGTCGTGTTTCTGAAGCCGGGGAGATCTTCGACGGCATCCTGCCGCGGAGGGGTTCGGACACACACTGCTCACCGAGGAGGAATTGAGCATGCGGTGTACCGAGGCATTGTGCCTTAAGAGCGTTACGAAGATCGGTTTGGCGTTCGTGGCGCTCGTGGCGTTGACGGCGCTGCCGTCAATGGCCCAAGCGCCGTGCGTGGTTCCCGACAACGGAACCGGCACGGTTCATCTCCCACCGCAGGGCTGCGGTTACGTCAGCCCTGACGAGTTTCACGTCCTGCTCGAGGGCGTGCCGTCCGATGCGAAGATCACGATCGACGCGTCGCACGAGAAGTTCTTCCAGGTCCAGCGCTTCGGCGATCCGGCAACGGGCGAGACGGAAGACTTCCAGTCGATCCTGATCCTCGACGTGCAAGGCGAGGGTTCTCTCTCGGGGTTCCAGCGCTTCATGTCGCTCCAGATCCACAGCGTGGTGGATACCGGTCCGCGACCGGTGGGCGCCCCGGTGCAGACGTTCTCCAACGAGATGCTGGATCTCCAGGGCGAGCTGTTCGGCGACCCGGACTTCTGCACCTTCCGCATCAGCGGCGGGTCGAGCACGGTCGGCCCGAGCGGCGGATCGACGACGTTGACCCAGCTGCCCAGCGGCAACTTCAACGTCGACAGCTTCTTCGACATCACGTACCAGATCGAATTCCAGGGCTGCCCCGGCAGCATCCTCGACGGAATGGGCGGCACGACGGAGGCCAACGTGCGCATGTCGGCCGGTGTTCCGGACGACGGCTGCGACATCCCGCCGGGTGACGACATCTTCCCGTCGACCGCGAAGCTGGTGCTGCAGCTGGACAACCAGACCGACCCGATCGTGGTTCGATTGTCGAGCGCGAACCAACCACCCGCTGTCGTGCACCGCGGGCCCAAGATCGGCAACACGATCGACACCGAGATCCTCTCGATGGAGCTGGTGGGCCACCACCCGGATCTCGGCGGCGAGATCCGCGTCCGGCAGAGCGCGACACAGCCGTCTCTCGGCCAGCTGACCAACATCCAGCAGAGCGCCGACTGCTCGTTCATCCAGGCGGACTCGTTCTTCGACGTCGTCGTCGACATCGACCTCGTCGGCACCGGCGAGACGTGGCACTGCGACCGCCCACTGCACATCGAGCGACGGCTCACGTCGCTTCCTCCGAAGGACGAACCGTACGAGAACCCGTTCCTCGACCCGGTGACGGTGCTCGACCAGTTCGGCAACCCGCGCGGCCAGATCCTGTACGAGGTGCACCACGTGGACCCGCCGTTGCCGCCTCCCGGCGAGGACTGCTTCGACACGTGGCTGTTCGCCAACGTCGACATCCCGCAGCTCGGCCTGTTCAACCAGCCGATCATGGCCGAGGGACCGACGACCGTGCACCGCGGGCCGGCCTCGACGCAGCAGGGCGTCTGTTCTTCCGACGGCACGCCCTGCCTCACCAACGCGGACTGTCCGTTGCCCGGGGACACGTGCGTCAGCGCGGGCGGCGGCGGCTTCGTCCAGACCGAGATGATCGAGATGACCCTGAGCGGTCACGTCGAGGGCATCGACCCGCCGCTGCCGATCCAGGTTCGGCTGAACCAGGACCAGCCGACGCAGGGCCACATCCAGAGCCGTCTGGCGACCCGCGCGTACCCCATCGACTCGTTCTTCGACGTCATGTTCGAGGTCGAGGTCGAGGGCCTGCCGCCGCTGCGCAACCAGCAGCATCTGGTCGTGAGCAACATCGGCAGCAGCGGCAAGGACGGTGTGTCCAACATCCCGCCCGACCCGGACACGCCGTTCCTGCAGCAGGGACCGCAGGACGTGGCGCTGTTCCTCGGCAACCAGCCGTTCGGCGCGATCCGCAACGTGCAGCACATCGTCCACCCGCCGTACGACTGGCAGCCTCCTCCCCCGCCGGACGAGGACTGCTTCGACTCGTGGATCCACCTGCGTATCGTGCTCGAGGATCCGATTTCGTGTGTCGAGGAGGTATGGCTCAACGGCCACTTCCGCGTCCTGCGCGACGCTCCGCGAGGGGCGGGCACGGCGGGCCAGGAGATCATCGACACGATCATGGCCAAGGGTGAGTTCAGCGGCGCCGGCGATTGCCTCGGCAACCTCGTCGCGCGCATGTCGCCCAACGAGGCCTCCGAGGGCGCCGTGTCCTCGCTGGCCCCGGCCGAGTTCTTCCCCGCCGATTCGTTCTTCGATATCTACGTCGATATCGACATGCCGGATCTGGGCACCAAGGGCAGCGCCGGGCCGAACTCGATGACGACGACGATCAACAAGCTCCCGCCGGACGACGGCGAGATCTACTTCGGACCGGGCACGATCATCCCGTTGTACGACGACGCGGGGAATCAGATCGGCTTCATCGAGGAGCTCGAGCACGAGGTCCACGCCGAGGTCGAGTGCCCGGACGAGTGCCTGCCGCGCGTCGTGGTCGGCGCCTTGCAGGACGCCCCGGACAGCGGCTTTGCCGGCGTCCAGGTGTTCAGCAAGAACGTCGTGCTGTTCGGCATCAACAACGGCGGCGGCGGCGTGGGCTACGATCTGGTCCGCGGCGACCTGAGCACGCTGCGCTCGACGAGCGGTAGCTACATCAGTTCCGTGTGCCTCGTCGACGACGGCGGGCCGGAGTACATCGATGGCGCGATCCCCGGAACGGGAGACGGTTATTACTACCTCTCGCGCGACGGGTACAAGGCGTTCACCGGAACGTTCAACAACAAGGGAGCCGGCCTGCAAGGCGATCGCGACGCAGCGATCAGCGCCTGCACTCCCTGATGCCTTCGTTCGACCGCTACGACGGCCACCCTCGCCCCGGCGGGGGTGGCCGTTTTCTTTGCCTGCTGCTCCTGGCGCTCGCCTCGACGGGCCTTGCCACCGCGGACAAGGCAGACTCCCCCAGCGCCGAGGAGATCCTGCGCCGCTCGGAGGAGGTGCGTAACCCCGTCCGCGACTACGTCGCGGACTTCGAGCTCACGGTCGACAACCCGCATACGCGCTGGAAGCAGCGGCAGGCCCGCTACACCATGATCGCGCACGGCAAGGACCACTCGCTGGTGCTGATGCGCGAGCCGAAGCAGTTCCATCCGGGGACATTGCTGATCGAGCGCGGGCGCTACTGGCTGCTGCTGCCCCGGTCGAGCAAGCAGTATCAGCTCTCCTCGCGTCACGTGATCAACGGCGACATCGCCAACGGCGATCTGGCGCGCAGCAACCTGATCTACGACTACACGCCGGAGCTGCTCGGCGAGGAGACGGTCGACGGCGAGCCGTGCTGGCTGATCGAGCTGCAGCGGCGGCACCCGCTGTCGCTCTATCGCCGGCTGCGGCTGTGGGCCTCGAAAGAGGACTACCGCCCCGTCAAATTCGAGTACTATGGCCAGACCAACGCATTGTTGAAGACGGCCATCTTCGAGGACTACCGTGCCGGGGCTCTCGGCACGCGGGCGATGCGGGTCGTCGTGCACAGCAACATGCGCAAGGGTGAAACGACGACCATGACGTTCTCCGAGCTACGCGAGTTCGACGCCTCGGGCATCCGCTTCCTTCCGGGGGCGATGATCGAGTTTCGCGACGCGGCGCTGAAGCTGGTCGAGACCCACGATCGCCAGCCGACGGTGGAGGAGATCGTCGAACTTCTGGGGAACGCCCCCGGGGGCCCATGATTCGTCTCGAGCGCGTTACGCGCCATCACGGTACCGGTGCCTCCCGCTCGATCGCGCTGGACGACGTCAGCCTGGCGTTCGAGCGCGGTGAGTTCACCGTCGTCGCCGGCCCCTCGGGCAGCGGCAAGACGAGCCTGCTCAACCTGATCGGCGCGATCGACCTGCCGACGTCGGGCCAGGTGTTCCTCAACGACCAGGATCTGACCCGGCTGTCCGACGAACGACTGGCGCAGGTGCGGCTGGAGCACATCGGCTTCATCTTCCAGCAGTTCAACCTGGTCCCGGTGCTGACCGCCGCCGAGAACGTGGAGCTGCCCCTGTTGTTCCGCGGCCGGCTGCGCGCCGCCGAGCGACACCGCGCCGTCGACGAGGCGCTGGACCGCGTGGGGCTCGGCGACAAGGGACGGCGGCGCCCCGCGGAACTCAGCGGAGGCGAACAGCAGCGCGTGTCGATCGCACGGGCGCTGGCCGGGCATCCGGAGCTCGTGCTGGCCGACGAGCCGACGGCGAACCTGGATCACGAGACCGGCGCCTCCGTGATCGGCCTGATGCAGGAGCTGAATCGCGAGCTGCAGACGACGTTCGTGTATGCCAGCCACGACCCCGAGCTGATCACGTTGGCCGAGCGGGTCGTCCGCCTGCGTGACGGACGGCTCGTGGAGGCCGCGTGATCCTGTTTCTCAAGCTGGCGCTGCGCAACGTGTTCCGCAATCGCGCGCGCACGGCCGTGGCGCTGCTGGCGATCGCCGCGGGCTGCGCCGCCCTGATCGTCAACGGCGGAGTGATCTACAACATCTTCGCCGAGCTGCGCGAGGACGCGATCCGCGGCCGCTACGGACACATCCAGATCTACGCCGCCGGTTACTCGGACGGGCATCTGACGCAGCCCGGCTTCTTCCTGATCGAACCCGAGGACGCGCGGCGCGCGGTCGAGCTGCTGCGCGAGCTGCCGGGTGTCGAGCGCGTGACGCGGCGGCGCGAGTTTTCCGGGATGATCGCATCGGGTGTGCACTACGTGGCGTTCATGGGCATCGGAGTCGAGCCGGAGTCGGACTCGGGCTTCAGCCGCGCCGAGCTGCGCGCCGGCGAAGAGCTCTCCGCCGAGGATCGCTACGGGATGTCCTGCGGCTTGGGCCTGGCACAGAAGTTCGACGGTAGCCCCGGGACGCTCGTGTCGCTGATGGCCAACACGGACAGCGGCGCGCTGAACATCTCCGACGTCACGCTGCGCGGCATCTTCGAAGGCGGGATGAAGGCCTACGACGACTGGGTGTTGAAGCTGCCGCTGCCCGCCGTGGAGGAGCTGCTGCTCGACGACCGGACGGAGAAGATCCTGGTCCTGCTCGACGACCATCGCGCCGTCGAGGAGCAGCGCGAACGAATGGCGGAGCTCTTCGAGCGCGAGGGGCTGGAGCTGGAGACTCGGGCCTGGAACGAGCTGGCGCTGTTCCACAACCAGGTCGTCGACCTGTTCAGCCGCGAGCTGGACGTGATCAAGGTCATCGTGGCCACGATCGTCATCCTCGGCATCGCCAACACGATCGGGATGTCGATCCTCGAGCGCCGCATCGAGCTCGCCACGCTGCGCGCCCTGGGGCTGCGCCGTGTGCAGGTCGGCTCGCTGCTGCTGGTCGAGGCCCTGCTGACGGGGCTGATCGGCGGGGTGCTGGGACTCGTGCTCGGCTGGGGCATCGCGGAGATCGTCACGGCGATCGGCATCCCCTTCCCCTCGCCGCCGGGCTCGACGCGTGCGTTTCATGGTGGGGTGGACTTCGTCCCGGGCGTCGCGGCGTTCGCGTTCGTGCTCTCGGTGCTGGCCACGCTGGCCGCCGCGTTGCTGCCGGTGTGGAAGGCGACGAAGCGGCCGATCGCGGAGACCCTGCGAGGGCGCTGAGCTTGAAGATCGCCGCCGAGCATTCGATTCCCGAACATTACGAACAGGTTCGTCTGCGGGCTCCGCTGCGGCTCGGCATGTGGCTCGCCGCGCTCGTCCTCGTGGTCGGCGGGATGGCCTGGGCCGCGACCTCCGACGGCCGGCTCGCCGAGACCCTGGCCCCGATCGTCGCGGTCGTCGGGGGCGCGATCGGCTTCTGCGCCTGGCAGCTCTCGCGCTGCGAGATCACGGTCGGGACGAAACGCACCGAGGTCCGCGCGGGAAGGTTGATCCACATCACCGTTCCCACGGGGGCGGTCGAGTCGGCGTCGGTCTCCCCCGCCTCCGGCTGGCGTTCGCTCTATGGCTCTTCGGAGGTCGTGCTCGTCGTCAACGTCGGACCCTCTCCGGTCGCCGTACCTTCGTCGGAGCCGGATCTCCTCGTCGAAGCCCTTCGTTGCGAGCCGAAAACCGAGCCCTAGGAGCTCCAGAAGAGCGCCATTCGGCCGTGCTAGTCTGGCCCCATGGCCGGACCTCGTGGCGCAATCCGAATGCCGGCGGCCAAGTCGATCCGCGTCACCCACGCGGCCGCACTGGCGCTGCTGCTGCTCGCCGCCGGGTGCTCGCCGCCCGACGAGGCCGAACGTGCCGAGAGTCCGCGGGACCCGATCGCCGCGCTGGAGCCAGCACCCCGCGACGCGGCTTCTTGGTCGGCAGCGCTCGACTTTGCGCGTCGCCACGATCAGATCCCGCGGCTCGCCTCCGCCGCACAACGGATCGCCGTGCGGCATCCTCGGCGCTGGGAGCCCCCGTGGATCGAAGGCGAGTGCGTACTGTGGCGCGGGGGGAGCTACCCCGCGCCCGACCTCGCCGCAGAGTCGAGGCCGCTGCTCGAGCGCGCCGTTCGTCTGGCGCGCGAGGGTGGAGACCCCGCGGGGGTCGTGCGGGCGGCGCGACGGTTGGCCTTCGCCTTCAAGCTCGAGGGCGACACGGACGCAGCGATGCGCCACCTGCGCGATGCGGAGAAGACGGCACGTGCGACCGGGCTTGAACCGTTGCTCGAACCGATCGGGCGCGACCTCTCCGCTCTCGAAACGCAACGCGGACTGCGCGACGAGCCGGCCGTCGATGCGACGTGGGACGCTGCGATCAACCACTGCAAGCGCGAGGGCACGCTCGACCAGCTCGGACGACTGGCCGAGGAGATCGCCGCCGAGCACCCCACACTGTGGCATCCCGTCTACGCGCAGGCCGAGAGGACGCTGTGGCTCGAAGGGCCGGGGCCCGGCCCCGACAGGATCGAGAACGCGAGGCAGTTCCACCTCAGGGCACTCGAGCTCGCCCGGGCGGCCGGGGATCCGGTGGGCGTGGCCCGAACGTCGAACCGGCTTGCCTTCGGCCACAAGGCGCTGAAGGACTCCGCCGAGGCCGAGCGGCTGTATCGCCGTGGTCTGGCTGCCGCGGAGGCCGCCGGGAGGCGCGACCTCCAGGCCTACCTCGGCAACAACCTCGCGGGCCTGCTGATGACGACCGGGCAGTACGCGCAGGCCGTGGACATCATGCAGGGCGCCTCCGAGGCGCTACTCGACCTCGGCCTGCCGGACCGGGCGCGAAAGCTGTCGTACAACCGTGGCGTACTGTTGAAGCAGATCGGCAACTATGGCGAATCGCGCGAGATCCTGGAGGCGCTCTACGCGGAGGCGAGCGCGGAGGGACTGAACGACCTGGCCGACATGATCTGTGTCGCGATGGGGAACCTCCAGGGCGATCTGCGCGACGCCCGGGCAGCGCGCGAATGGTACGGCCGCGTCTCCGCCGAAGACGTGAAGCAGACCGTGCGCGCGCGATTCGGGCTTGGCCGCGTGGCGCTCGAGGCGGGGGACCTCGACGAGGCCGCGCACATCTTCGAGCAAGTCTCCGATCAGCAGGAGGACCTGCGCCTGGCACTGATCAGCCGCGTGTTCCGCGCGGAGGTCGATCTGCGGCGCGGGCTGCCGGACCAGGCTCGCGAGCGCGTCGCGCCCGTAATCGACGAGGCCGACCGCGACAACCTCGTCTGGCAGGCGTGGAAGGCGCGGACCACCTACGGCAAGGCGCTGAGCGGCCGCCCCGACGCCCGGCAGGAGGCGCTGCGACACTTGCGCGAGGCCGTCGAGATCGTGGACGATCGTTCCACGGGTCTCGATCCCGAGGCGGTGGGTTATCTGCGCGGACGGGCGGAGCCGTTCGTCGAGCTGGCTGCGGAGCTGGCGCTCGAGGCCGCGCCCGATCGAGCCGCCGAGGTGCTGCAGGTCGTCGAGCGGGCCCACGCACGGTCGCTGCGGCGGATGATGGGCAACGACGACCCGATCACGGGCGGGACGATCGACGTCGCCGGCTTGCAGCGCGCGCTGGACGACGGATCGGTGATGCTGGACTACCTGATCGGTGACTCCAGGGGAGTCGTCGTGGCGCTCTCCCGGGAAGCGCTGCACGTTGCGCTGCTGCCGGGGTGGAGCGACCTCCGGCCGGACGTCGAGCGCTACACGACGGCACTTCGCCGGCCCCTGCTGAGTGCGGAGGCCCGGGAGGACCCGGGAGCCGACCTGGCCCGCGATCTGGATCTCGGCCTGCGGCTATACCGCACGCTCGTCGGGCCCGTCGAAGAGTTCGTCGCCGGTGCGAAGCGGATCTACGTCGTGCCGGACCAGGACCTGGCGCTGCTGCCCTTCGGCGCGCTGCCGGTCTCGATCCGGAACGGGCGACCGCACTTTCTCGCAGAGCGCGTCGAGACGGCCGTGCTCCCACTCGCGGGGCGGCCGCCGCGATGGGACGGAACGCGGCATCCGCTGCTGCTCGCCGGAGATCCCGTCGCGGATCCGGACGGTGGTTTTGCCCCGCTGCCCCACGCCTCGGACGAGCTGCGCGGCATCGAGGCCGTCTGGGACGGAATGGAGACGACGGACCTGCTGGGCGACGAGCTCTCGCTCGCGCGACTCGAGGCGCTGCCCCTTCCCTCCTACCGCACGCTGCACTTCGCCACGCATGCCGTGGCCTCCTCGACCGATCCGCGTCGCTGCGCCGTGATCCTCTCGTCGGGCGACCGGCTGGCCATGCGTCGCATCGCCGAGCTGTCGCTCGGGCCGTCGCTGATCGTGCTCTCCGCGTGCAGCACCGGCGAGGGCGAGGTCGTGCCCGGGGAGGGCGTGGTGGGTCTCTCGTGGGCGTTCCTGCGGGCCGGCGCGCGCGGCATCGCGGCCAGCCTGTGGAGCGTCGACGATCGCTCGACGTCCGAGCTGATGGTGGACTTTCATCGCGGCCTGCGCGAGGGCCACGACCCGGTGCGCGCGCTCGTGCGCGCACAGCGCGCCATGGCGGGCTCGCGCGAGCATCCGGCCTACTGGGCGCCGTTCGTGATCATCTTGCGCCCGACGCTCGGCGACGATGCCCCGTCGTGACGGCGGGCGGCGCGGTGCGGGTCAGCCCGGGATGCGCCGTCGCGCAACGACGATGACCACCAGGACGATGACGATCAGCAGCGCCGCGAGCCCATGGTCCGTCAGTGCGGGCATGGTGACGATCAGCGTACCGGTGGGAACGCTGACGTCGATGACCGTGAGGCTCTCGACCGGGATCCCACCGGCGAACTGCGCTTGCGCGTCGACCCCCTTGGCGTCCCAGCCGTGCTTGGTAGTGTTGTCGACCTGCTCGACATGGGCGTCGGGGTAGATCCGCAGCTGGTTCCCCGTTCCGCTGACGCTCGAGACACCGTTCGGAATCGTGATCGAGATCTGCTGGTTCCACAGGATCTCGCTGTACTTGTGCGTATCCGGCCAGTCCCCGACGGTCGCGATCGAGTCGAGCGCCTGACCGCTGGTGCTCGCGACCAACCCGCCACCGTTGTAGATCTCGTAGGTCAGTGAGGACGACTGAAACTTGCTGAAGTCCGTCGTGACCTCGACGGTGCTGCCCACGTCTTCGAATCGATGGGTGGCCCGCGAGACCGTCGTGGCGACGCCTCCAACCGTGGTTTCCTTGTTGACGAACGAGAAGAACTCGATGAACGAGCCCGTGTCGGATTCGTCCACCGACTCCACGGCCGCGAACGCGACGATACCCATCTCGATCCACTCGTCGTGACTGTCGCGAGGCACCCGGGGGCTGGAGCCGTGCACGGCGTCGACGTGCGGGACGTCGCCGTGTTCCGCCTGGCCCTGCGGGCCGGCGGGTGCGCTTTCCGAGGAGAACCCGGGCAACCTGATGAACTCCACCCCGTAGACCGCGTCGAGGACGCCGAAGTTGCCCACCTGGAGCTCGTCGGGAACGGCAATGGTCAGGAGGGCCACGCCGCGCCGGATGGCCAGCGTGTTGTTGAACTCGCACTGCGTGTCTTGCAGGCAGGTCTGCGCCGAGGCCGCCCCCCCCGTCGCCAACGCGATCGACAAGACCAACGGACCGAGCATCCGGGAACTCGAAGTATGCATATCCCCTCCTCCCGCCATGGGCTTCGATGACTCTAGGCCGTCCGCAGCCCGGCCGTCAATCCTCTTCGCGTGAGGAACCGTTACGGCGTTCAGCATCCCGCTCTCGGACGACGGGCGCTCGGCGAGGTAGCCTCGGTTGCAGGAGAGGAGCGGCAAGCGAGCTGCACCCGCAACCTCGTTCCTTTCTTGACTCGAGAACTCCCATTGTTCTCCGCGGATCGGGCATCTCGCCGTTCTGGGCGCACCCGTCGCGTGATAGGCTCGGCTCACACGAGGTGATCATGAGTCTCTCGGTCGGGATCGCCGGCCTGCCCAACGTCGGCAAGTCGACGTTGCTCAACGCACTGACCCAGGCCCACGCCGAAGCCTCGAACTACCCGTTCTGCACGATCGAGCAGAACGTCGGCGTGACCCCCGTCCCCGATCCCGACCTGCGCAAGCTCGAGGAGATCCTCTCCCCGCAGGAGACCGTGCCCACGACGATCAAGTTCGTGGACATCGCCGGTTTGGTCGAGGGCGCGAGCCGGGGCGAAGGGCTGGGCAACGAGTTCCTGGGGCACATCCGCGAGGTGGACGCGCTCGTCCACGTCGTGCGCTGCTTCGAGGACGAGAACATCGTCCACTCGACGGGTGCACCGGACCCGGTGTGCGACGTCGGCATCGTGGAGACGGAGTTCCTGCTGGCGGATCTGCAGACGGCGCAGCGCGGCGTGGATCGCTGGTCCAAGGTCGTGCGCACCGGCAAGGGCGAGGGCAAACACGAACTGGCCGCTTTCGAGCACGCCGTCGAGCTGCTCGAAAAGGGCACGGCGATCGGCGAGGCCGACATGCCGCTCGAGGACCGCGAGATCCTCGCCGAGGCTCGTTTCCTCACGGCGAAACCGGTGCTGTACCTCGCCAACACCGACGAGAACGATCCCCACGGCGAGGGCCCGATGCCCACGGCGCTGGCGGAGTTCAAGGGCAAGGACCGGGTCGTCCCGGTCTCGATCCAGATCGAAGAGGAGATCGCCGAGCTGCCGCCCGAGGAACAGGGTGAGTTCCTCGAGGGCTTGGGCCTCGACGATACGGCCCTCGACCTCGTCGTCACGGGATGTTACCGGCTCCTCGACCTGATCACGTTCTACACGATCGCCAACGACAAGCTGAGCGCCTGGCAGCTCCCCCGCGGAGACCACGCCGAGCACGCGGCGGGCCGGATCCACGGCGACTTGCAGAAGGGCTTCATCCGGGCCGAGGTCATGAGCCTGAAGGACCTCTACGAGTGGGGCAACCGCGCGGCGCTGCACGACCACGGCCTGATCCACACGGTCGGGCGCGACCACGAGGTCCAGGACAAGGACGTCTTGCACATCCACTTCAATGTCTGATCCGGCGTCTGGCCTGGCCTGGCCGACAGCATCCTGTCCGCGAGTTTCTTGACAGCCGCGGGGGAACGGCGTATTCAGCGCGAGAATCTCCTTGTCCTTCCCGGCCGAACCGGACTGTCGACTCGTGAGGGCACCATGCGTTTTCCGGCCCTGTTTCTCTTCGTCGTCGCGGTGGCCGCCCAGGCCGGAACGCTCGAGCTGCAGTACGACAGCGGGACTCCGTATGGGCACCTGACCGACAACGACATCGAGGGCGAGGCCCTGCGCTTCACGCCGCCCGCACCGTGCCGGATTCTCAGCGTTCGCTTCTACCCCGAAGACGACGGCGAGATGGAGATCCACGTCTGGAAGGACGACGGGGGCCACAAGCCGGATCGTTTTCCGCCGGGCAACGACCTGATGACACCCATCGTCGTCGATGCGATTGGCGGGCAGTGGAACGAGGTCGTCCTGCCGTCTCCGGTCGTCATCGACCCGCCGCGGCCGTTCTACGTCGGGCAGTTCGACATGGACAACGGCACGCCGCACATCCGGCTCGACGACGGCTGGCCGCTGCGGGACGTCAACCGGAACAACCTGTACGGCAGGGGCATGGACTCGGGCCACTCGAGCCAGAGGCGCTGGCGGATCAAGGGTGAGATCGACCTCGACGGGACGCCGCGGCGGCACTACTTCATGATCCGGGCCACGATCGAGACTTTCAACGAGGTCGCCGAGCATCGCTTCGAGGATGTGGCGGACCAGATCGGGTTCTTCCCGTGGGCCAGCCACCTGGCGTGGGGCGACTACAACCGGGACGGGTTCGAGGACATCCTGCTGGCCGGTCGCACGATGCTGCGCAACAACGGCCCGCCGGACTGGGACTTCACCAACGTGGCCGGGGCGATCGGCATCGGTGGATCGTACATCGGCGGCCAGTTCGCGGACTACGACAACGACGGAGACCTCGACTTCTACGCGATCGCGATGCAGGGCAACGCCGACGCCCTGTGGCGCAACGACGGACCTCCCGGCTACGGCTACACCAACGTGACCTCCTCGGTGGGCAACCCCAGCGACGACAACCCGACCCAGGCCTGCGGCTGGGGAGATTACGACCTCGACGGCTACGTGGACCTGTACGTCGTCGGCAGCGAGTACTCGTCGGACTATTACGAGGATTACCTGTATCGCAACACGGGCCCGCCGAATTTCATCTTTCAAGATGTGTCGAACGTGTCGGGAATCCGCGCCGGCCCCGACCTCAACGGCCGCAGCGTGGCCTGGCAGGACTACAACGAAGACGGCTGGCCCGACATCTACATCGGCAACTACCGCCTGCATCGGAACTTCCTGTGGGAGAACGAGGGCAACGGCGGATTCGACAACGTCGCCGACGACAAGGACGTCGAGGGGCAGTCGCCCTACTCCGGTCGATACGGTCACACCAGCGGCGTCGTGTGGGGCGACATCGACAACGACGGTGACATGGACCTGCTGGTCGGCAACCTGGCCCACTCGAACTGGCTGGACTGGTCGGACACGACCAAGCTCTACCGGAACAGCGGCCATCCGAGCTACGACTTCTCGGACCTCCTCGGCCTGACCGACACGAACCGCCTGTCGAGCGCCGGCGTCTACTACAGCGAGACGCAGATCGATCCGTCGTTGATCGACTACAACGGCGACGGCTTCCTCGACCTGTTCATCAGCGCGGTCTACGCCGGATGGGAGTCGGACATCTACCGCAACAGCGGCAACCCCTCCAACCCGCACTTCGTCCTGGACAACTACCCCTCGGGGCTCGCCGTCGACAACGGCTACGGCAGCGGCTGGGCCGACTACGACCACGACGGCGACCTCGAGCTGGCCGCCGGCAGCGCCGTCAACATCGTCGGGGGCTTCTTCCTCAACAACTCCAACACGGCGACGAAGAACGACATCCCGAACTGGCTGGAGGTACGCCTCGAGGGCGTCCAGTCCAACGCGGCCGCCATCGGGGCCAGGATCACGCTGTACTATCCGGGCGGCATCCAGACGCGCGAGGTCGTCTCGGGCCGCGGCGCGGCCAGCGGCGACAGCTTCACCCAGTACTTCGGCCTGGGCCCCCACGACACGGTCGACCGCCTGGAGATCCGTTGGCCCGGCGGCTGTGCCCTGCAGACCTGGTACCCGTGGTCGCTGAACGAGATCGTGACGATCGTCGAGGACTGCGCTGCGGTGGAGCGCTGCGACAACGCGACGGACGACGACGGGGACGGAGACGTCGACTGCGCGGACGCCTACTGTGCCGGCCATCCCGGTTGCCCCGAGGCCGGCAACTGTACCGACGCCATCGACAACGACACCGACGGCGACACGGACTGCGACGACCTCGACTGCGCGGGCACGAGCCCATGCCCCGGAATCGCCGTGAACCGCAGCGTGATCGTCGACTCCGGAGGACCGAGCCCTCCGCTGGCGACCGTGTTCGATCCGGGATGCCGGGTCGGCCTGTGGGAGCTGTGCCCCGACGAGCACTACACCGTCTTCGCCGACGAGCTGCGCATGCAGGGCGAAGCGGTCTCGGGCGCCTCCGGGAAGCTCACGTTCTACGAGCACTCCGCAGAGGCTGTCATGGACGTGATCGTCGACGGTGACGATCTGCTGCTGTCCTGGCGCCCGGCTCCGTAGGGCCGGATCAATCCTCCATCGGCAGCCGCACGGTGAACGTCGAGCCCCTGCCTTCCTCGGAATCGAGCCCCAGCGTTCCGCCCACGCCCTCGACGATGCACTTGACGCTCGCCAGACCGACGCCCGACCCCTCGATGCTCGACGCGCGCGCATTCGATGCGCGGAAGAACTCGGCGAACATCTTCGGCACGTCGGCGGCGGGGATGCCGATCCCGCTGTCGCTGACCGCCACGACCGCCTCACCCTCGCTCTCGGATACCCGCACGCACACGTTGCCCTCGGGGGTGTACTTCACCGCGTTCGACACGAGGTTGGACAACACCAGCCGGAACCCCGCCTCGGGCATGGAGGCGAACAGCGGCCCGGGCGGCGTCTCGACGCTGCAGGTGAGCCCCTTCGCTTCGGCCTGCTCGCGATACTCGGCGACGATCTCCTCGGTGAGCTGCGCGATGTCGAGTCGCCGGCTCTCGCCGAGCAGCTCGCCGGACTTGAGCTTCGACAGATCGAGCGAGTCCTTGATCCACTCCAGCATGTCGTCCAGACGCGTGACGATGCGGTCCTGAACGTGCGCCCGCTTCTCGGGCGGCAAGGTCTGCATGCGGAGCGTGTCCGCCAGCATCCGCGCCCCCGCGATCGGTGACTTCAACTCGTGCAACATGACCTGCATCATCTTCGCCTTGTCCTGCTGGACGCGCCGCTCGGCATCGATACCCTCGTACAGCAACGCGTTCTCGATCGCCGGCCCCGCCATCATCCCGAAGGCCGTCAGCAGCTTCAGATCGTTGACTGTAGAGCGACGGTTCGTCCGCTGAGTGTGCGCCTGCAGCACGCCGGTGAGGCGCGTCTGAACCTGGATCGGGACACACATCGCCGACCGTATGCTGAGCGATGCGACGCTCGGGGCGGCGACGAACCGATCGTCGCCCTGGGCGTCGAACGACAGGACCGCCTTTCGCTCCGCCTGGACCTGATTCAGGATCGTATGGCTGAAGGCGTCCGGGAGGCCCTCCGGCTTCCCGGATCGGAAGCGGATCGCGCGACACTCGAGAGCGCCGGACTCAGCGTCCAGCAGATGCAACGAACAGCAGTCGACCGAGTCCATGTGGACCACGATCGATTCGAGCGTCTTCGAGCACAGATCGGCCGAGCTCAGGGAAACGCTGAGCTCCCGGCCTGTCCGGTACAGCGACGTCAGGTCCGCCTTGGCACGTTGCAGATCGCCGACATCCTCTTCGTCCAGACCCGCCAGCAGCGCATCGGAGTCACGCGCATCGATCGTGATACAGGTCGACTGCGAGATCTCGGTCGCCTTCTCCGCGGGCGCATGACGGAAGAAGAGTGACGAGTCGCCGATTCCGATCTGGTCGCCATCGCGCAGCGTGGCGCCACGCACGTGCTCGCCGTTCACCAGGAGCGGGTTTCGGTCCGAGAGGTTCTCGATCGTGTACGCGTCGGCGAGACACGTGATGCGCAGATGCTGGCGCGAAACGCGAGCGTCGCACACCGTGATCGTATTCTCCCGACCCCGGCCGACCGTGATCTCGCGCTCCTCGAGGAGGTACTGCCGCTTCGTGCGTTCGTCTTGCGCCGTTACCAGCGTGATCTCGACACCCGCCACCTGGTCCACCCCTCTCCCATGGCCGGTACTCGCACGATCCATTATTCGGGGGAACGGGCTTCGGGGGAAGCCCGGCAGAGGCCCGTCCGGGTCGGTTATCGAGCGCGAGGTCGATGGTCCGCGCTTCAGCGGGTGGCGATCGTTCGTGCGCGTTGCGCGAACAGCCGTGAGGTGCCGGCGGCTGTATTGTCGGCGCCGGTCTGATATGAGACGATCGGCCTCAAGATGGAGCGCTTCATCGCGAGGTCCAGATGCGGATCCGGCGGAGTCACGACACTCGAGCGGTAGCCAGGCGGTCTGTGGTCGCCGGGCTGATCTGTTTGTCGTGGTGCTGGACGTCTCCCCCGCTGCGGTCGGCGGAGCTGTTCGGCCCGGCGCGGACGCTGCTCTCGCCCGGAGCCGCAGCCGTCGCCGTCGGTGATCTCAACGGAGACGCCGCCGCGGATCTGGTCGGCGTCTCCCGTGACTCCGTCCACGTCTTCCTCGGCGACGGTCAGGGCGGTTTTCTCGAGGGAACGGAACTCGGCATCGGCGGTGGGCGCGTCGCCGTCGGCGAGTTCAACGGCGACGGCGCCGCGGACCTGGCTATCACCGACTTCTCCGGCCACTTGGTCAAGATCCTGCTCGGTGACGGGGTGGGCGGCTTCGAACCGGCGGAGACAATCGACATGGGGCAACGTCCCCACTCCGTTGTTGTGGCGGAGTTCGACAACGACGGCAACACCGATCTCGCCGTCAGTGTCCCGGGCACCGGTGCGGTGAGTATCCTGCTCGGCGACGGGACGGGAGGCTTCGAGTCGGTGGCGGGGCCCGGCGCGCATTCCCCAGGCGCCATCGCGGTCGCGGATTTCGACGACGACGGCAACGTCGATCTGGCGGTCGCCAGTTATGACTCGAGCACCGTGAGCGTCTCGCTCGGCGACGGGAACGGAGGCTTCGCGGCCGAGACGGAATTCGACGCGGGGCGCCATCCGACAACCGTTGCCGCCGAAGACTTCGACAACGACGGCAACGCGGACCTGGCGGTCGGAACCGTGACCGAGGGCTTGAGCATCCTGCTGGGAGATGGACGCGGCGGTTTCGAGTCCCCGAGCGAGATCGCCATTCACGGTGTGGTTGCCGACGGGTTGGCCGTGGCCGACCTGAACGGCGATGGTCGAGCGGACATCGCCGTGTCCAGCGGCGGCGAGCTCACGATTCTGCTCGGTGACGGGCGCGGCGGATTCGCGGCGACGACGCACGCGCATCTGCACGGCGCCCTTGCCGTCGACGACTTCGACCTCGACGGTGCGGTGGACCTGGCCGCGGCCAGCTGGGTCGGGATCTCCATCATGCTCGGTGACGGGAACGGGGGCCTCGGCGGCGCGGCGGAGATCCCGGTGGGGAGCTCTCCTCGATCCACGGCCGCGGCCGACTTCAACGGCGACGGCAACACGGACCTGGTCGTGGGGCACACCTACGATCCGGTGAGCATCTGGCTCGGCGACGGACGGGGCGACTTCGAGTTCGCGACGCGACTCGGGATGCAGTCGGTCTATCCCACCGTCGGTGACTTCAACGGCGACGGCCGCGCGGATCTGGCCCTTCCCGGCCATGGCCCGGCCGCACCCGACCTGAGCATCCTGCTCGGCGAGGAGAGTGGCGGCTTCGACACCGCGGCGGAGATCGAGATCGGGAACGTGATATCCATCGCGGTCGGCGAGTTCAACGGCGACGGCCATGCGGACCTGGCCGTCGCGAACGAGGGTCCGGGCTCCCACAGCGTGGGCATCCTGCTGGGCGAGGGGAACGGGCGTTTCGATATCGCGGCCGAATTGACCATGGGCTGGCGCGCGCCTCTCGTCGTCGTGGGAGAATTCAACGGCGACGACCGTGCCGACCTCGCGGTCGGAAGCCGGACGGAAACGAACTGCTCGAGGCCGACTTACTGTGCCCTGACGATCCTGCTGGGCGACGGGTCGGGCGGCTTCGAGCAGGCGACGCGCGTCGAACTGGGCGGCAGCCCTGAATCCGTCGCGATCGGTGACTTCAACGCCGATGGTGCGGAGGACCTCGCGGTCGTCGTGCCACGCGGAAATGCAACACGAATATTCGAGGGCGACGGAGAGGGAGGCTTCGACGCGACCGGGGAGGTGAGCGGTTCTCATCGATGGGTCGCCGCGAACGACCTGAACGAGGACGACGCCATCGACCTGGCAATCGTCGACTCGCGTGGGTTCCTGAGCATCCGGTTGGGAGATGCTCAGGGGGACTTTCGGAAGACGGTCGACCTCGGCGTCGGGAGAGACCCTCGGTTCGTCACCGCGGGCGAATTCAACGACGACGGGGCGGTGGACCTGGTCGTCGTCAATCAGGGCAGCGCGTCGTTGAGCCTCGTGTTCCAGCGACTCGGCGAGCGGGCCGACGTCAACGGCTCCAACCGCATCGACGGCTTCGACGCGGTGGCGGTCCGGCGGCTCGCCGGCCTGCTGGCGGACGCTCCGGGCTACCGGCGCAACGCCGACGTCGATCTGGACGGCACGATTGACGGCATCGACCTGACTCACGTCGCGTCACGCCTCGGCACGCTGTCTCGAGAGGCATCGTCCCTGCGCGCTGCGCTCGACGGGCCCTCGGTCGCCGCGTCCGACACGATCACGATGCGACCGACCACGTCCGAGGGAGACCTGTTCGCAATTGACGTACTGGTTCACGATGCGTCGCGAAGCGCTGCCGCCGCCGACTTCGCCGTCACATTCGGGCACACCGATGGCGATCAAGGACAGGTCCTGCAGTTCGTCGGCTTCGCGCAGGGCACCTACTTCTCGGGCGGCCCGGGGCAGCTCTACTCGGTCGAGACGAGCACGCCCGGCCGAGTGGAAATCGCCGTAACCCGCTTGCCGGCACAGGACGGCGCAAGCTCCGGCGAACTGCCGCTGATCAGCCTGATGTTTCGGCCGAGACGTGAGGGCGCGGCCAGGCTGGCCTTCGCTCCGTCCCGGCGCCTGCTCCCATCGCTGCTCAGCGCCGACGACCACGAGGTTCCGGGTGTCCGCTTCGCGGGGACGCTGGACGTCGCCGTGAACGACGTTACCGGAGAGGCCCCTGGCCAGAGGATCGGCTTCGCTCCCGCGCGACTGGATTTCGGCGAGGTCGATGCCGGCATGACGTCGCGCAAGACGCTGCGTATCTCGAACTTCGGTTTCTTCGAGCTGCGCGTGAACGACGTGGAAACCACGGAGCCCGAATGGACGTCGTTCTTCACCTCCCCGTTCACCGTTCCCCCGTTCGGATTCGTCGAGGTGACAGTCGAGTTCACGCCGACGCGCGCCGGAGTCTTCTCGGGCGAGCTGGTGCTCGAATCGGACGATCCTGAGCGGCCCGACACGGACGACGACGGCTTCGGTGAGGTGCGTCTTCCGCTGCTGGCGAGATCGAGTCTCGACCTCTTCGTCAGCCCACGGAGCCTCGACTTCTCGGGCGTCGCGGTTGGAGGCCGGCGAACTCGCCGGGTCCGGCTGACGAACCGGAGCGACGTCACGCTGACGCTCACGAGTCTGCAGTCTTCCGACGGTCGATTCGTGGCGCAAAGCGAGTTCTCGCGCCTCGATCCCGGAGATCAGGCGGATCTGAACGTTCGATTCCAGCCCGACGCACCGGGCCGGCTTCTCGGCACGCTGACGCTGGGGTTCGATGCGCCGGAGGACAAGGTCGCCGTCATAGCGCTGGACGGGACGGGTGAGACCGACAGTGACGGCGACGCGGTTCAGGACCGACTCGACAACTGCGACTTCACGGCGAACCCGGATCAGATCGACACGGACGGAGACGGAGCGGGCGATCTCTGCGACCTCTGCCCCAACGATCCGGACGACGACCGGGACGCCGACGGATCTTGCGGAGACGTGGACCCCTGCCCGGACGATCCGGACGACGACGGCGACGACGACGGACTGTGTGCCGACACGGACAACTGCCCGCTGATCGCCAACCCCGGCCAGGAAGATCTCGACGGAGACACCGTGGGCGATCCGTGCGACGACTGCGTCAACGATCCGGACAACGACGCCGACACCGACGGGCTGTGTGCCGGCGAGGACAACTGCCCGCTGATCGCCAACACCGCGCAAGAAGATCTCGATGGAGACGGAGTGGGAGATCTCTGCGATACGTGTCCGGCCACCGCGAACCCGGGTCAGGAAGACGCTGACGGCGATGCGGTGGGCGACCTGTGCGACGACTGCCCGAACGATCCCGACAACGACGGCGACACCGACGGATCATGCGCCGACGAGGACAACTGCCCCCTCATGAGCAATCCCAGTCAAGAGGATGTCGACGGGGACGCCGAGGGCGATCCCTGCGACGACTGCCCGAACGATCCGGACAACGACGGCGACTCCGACGGACTGTGTGCCGACGAGGACAACTGCCCGTTCAGGTTCAATCCCGGTCAGCAGGATGTCGATCGAGACGGGGCGGGAGATCACTGCGATACGTGTCCGGCCACGGCGAACCCGGGACAGGAGGACGCCGACGGCGACTCCGTGGGCGATCTGTGCGACGACTGCCCGAACGATCCCGACGACGACGGCGACTCGGACGGCCTCTGCGCCGACGAAGACAACTGCCCAGCCGCGGCCAATCCCGGCCAGGCGGACCTCGACGAAGACGGTTGGGGCGACCCGTGCGACAACTGCTCCGCGGCGACCAACGCCGACCAACGAAACTCCGACCTGAGCCAGTTCGGAGGTCGGCAGGCGATCGGGTCCGGTCGATCCGTTGCGGCCGCGGATATCGACGGGGATGGAGATCTCGACGCGCTTTCCGGCACGTCGTGGCATGAAAACCTCGACGGCGCGGGCGGCGTCTGGCAGCGGCACGTGATCACGGCCGAAGCGAGTGCCGTCAAGAGTCTCGCTGCGGACGTGGACGGCGACGGGGATCTCGACGTTCTGTCCGCCACCGCGTGGCACGAGAACCCGGGCACGGAAGGGAGCCCGTGGCCAGAGCACGCGATCTCGATCGACGGTGCTGCGGTCCTCGCCGAGGACATCGACGGTGACGGCGACCTCGACGTCCTCTCATCAGACAGTAACGCCGGCGCGATCGCGTGGCACGAAAACCTCGATGCGAGGGGGAGATTCGGGCTCGGACGGGTGATCTCGGACGAGCTCGTTACCCGATCGGTTGTCACCGCCGACGTGGACGGTGACGGGGATATCGACATCCTGTCCGCCGGCGACGTGATCGGATGGCACGAGAACGTCAACGGACTGGGGAGCTTCGCGCCGCGACGAGTGATTTCGGGCGGTTTGAACGGCGGAGCCTCGATCGCCGTGGCCGACGTCGACCGGGACGGTGATCCCGATCTGCTGTCGGCTTCGAGCTACGAGGTCATCGCCTGGCACGAGAATCTGGACGGTTCGGGGGAGTTCACGACCCGGGTCATCATTGATGGCGCGTGGGAACCGGGAGTCCCCTTCGCGGCCGATCTGGACGCTGACGGTTACGTCGATCTGCTCGCCCCCCAAGACTTCCGCCTCATCTGGTACAAGAACCTGAACGGCACCGGGTTCGGACCGGCCCGGGTGATCGCGGACGCCGCGGGCTCCATGTACGCGGCGGACCTCGACGGTAACGGGACCTTGGACATCCTGTCCGCGTCCGAACACGAAGAGACGATCGCGTGGTACGCGAACGGCGATCGGTTCGGCGACGCCTGCGACAACTGCCCCGACACGGCAAACCCATCGCAGGATGACTCGAACGGCGACAGTGTGGGAGACGCCTGCGAGCTCCCTTGATCCCCGAGCTAGACGGCTTCGTAGTGGATTCTCGCAGCGTCACTCGTGGCCCATTGCCAACCTGCATAGTCCCCCGCCGTCGCCTTCTGTGCGTCACACAGATCCGGTAGCGGCTCGAGGATCGCCCGGGTGCGACCGCTGCCCTTCTTCAGGCAGGCTTCGAGGTAGCTCGGATCGTTCATTCGTCTTGCGGTCAGAGCCCACGTGACTCCCAGGAGGCGGCTGTCTCTCCGGGATTCATCGGGGGCGGCCTCGATGTACGCCACCAGCTCATCCGGTCGATCGACCCCGGTGAAGCCGCAGGCGAGCGAACGGCCGAACTCGAGGTCGTGGCGGTGGCGCTCCGGTAGCTTCTCGCGCAGCGCGTCGAAGCCTGGCTGGTCGTGCATGTAGACGAAGAACATCGAGCGGCCGAAGCCCTGGTATGCGTGCGGGCGCTCGGTCGCGGGGCAACGCTCGAGCCGCCGCACGACGTCGGGTGCGGTCGGGTAGTCGAAGAAGCCGAGCTTGAAGCCGTAGCCGTCGTGGCACAGCGGGAAGAACATCGGGTCCAGATGCGGACGCAGCTGTTCGAGCCGCTCGGGGCGGCGGGCGTGGCGGAAGCCGTACCAGAAGCCGAGGCCGACGTAGTACAGGTAGAGGAAGCGGCCGTCCATGCGCAGCAGATCGCGCTCGGCGTGCTCGGGGCGCAGCGCGTTCGAGACGTACGTTGCGGCGAGGTAGCCCATGCCGGCGCCCTCGAGATAGAACGGACGGAAGTGCGTCTCGACGTCCTCCGACGACGCGCGCACCGCGTCGGTGTCACGCGTCTCGAGCATGGCGTTGTAGCCGTCGAGGAAGGCGGTGCCGAGACGCGTCACCAGCTCGCGCCCGGCGTCGGTCTCGATGCGGAAGTGCGGAACCTGGCGGCCGATCTCGGCGGCTGCATCGCGTCGCAGCAGGGGCGACAGCAGTGGGCGCAGCAGCGAGCGCACCCTCAGTCCCGCGGGGATCGCAGCACGATGGCCCCGTTCTGCCCCGCGAATCCGTTGGTGCACTTCAGCAGCGTCCAGTCCTCGGCGAGCGGTCCGTAGTCCGCCTCCCCCACGGGCAGCGCGGCGTCGGGGTCGAGGCAGCGTGTCACCTCGGGAACGTGCCCCTGGCGCAATGCGAGGATCGACGCCACGGTCTCGACGAGCACGCAACCGCCGAGCGTGTGTCCCACCGCCGGCTTGACCGCCATCATCGACGGCCAGCGGCTTCCGCCGTTGCCGAACACCTCCGCAAGCGAGTCGGCCTCGAAGTGGTCCAGCATCGCCCCGCCCACGCCGTGCGGGGTGATCAGCGTCACCTCTTCCGGCGCGATGCGAGCCGTCTCGAGGGCGCGCCGGATAGCCGTCGCGTAGCGCCCACTGACGACGTCCGGCATGGTGATCTTCCAGCCTTCGGACGTGAACCCACCCCCGAGCCATTCGGCATGAATCGTCTTTCCCGCCGCCCGGGCGGCCTCGAGATCCTCGACGACCAGCGCTGCGGCGCCGGAGCCGAGAACCAACCCGTCGCGATCGGCACGGTACGGTCGGCACTCGCCCGAGGGCGAGTACAGGCCGAGGTCGCGAAACCAGCGGTATTTCGTTCCGTCCTCCGGCACGTCGCCGCCGACGACGACCATCGCGGAGACCTCGCCCGAGCGCACTCGATCGACCGCCACAGATAACGCGTACGCTCCCGACGAGCAGGCGTTGTTGTTGTACATGCTGAAGCCGTGCAGCTGGAACAGCGCGGCCAGGTAGTGGATGTAGAGAAACGAGTGCAGCCGGTAGACGCCGTCGCTCTTCTGCTGATAGAGGAACTCAGGCAGGTCGAAGCGCACCGGCGAGCGCCACCAGGCACGCGCCGTCTCGCCCCAGCGGAAGAAGCCCTGCAGGTGTTCGGACAGGCCGGGGCTCTCGTGCGTCACGACGATCCCCACGTCGTTGTCGTCATGATCGTACCGGAGCTGTGCGTCCTGCAGCGCCTGCTGAACGCAATCGGCGATCGCCACCAGATCGGGGTCCTGCTCGAGGTGCTCGTGCCGCACGATGTGCTGGCCGGGCAGCTCGGCGGCGAGTTGCTTCACGTCGTCACGCAGCGCCGCCATCGGATAGTGCAACCAGTTCTTCGACCCGAACATCGCCTCGTGATCGCGCACCGCGCTGCTGCCGGAGTCGAGGCCGTTCCACAGCGCCTCGATACCCCGACCGTATCCGGTGACCGCCCCGAGACCCGTGATCGCGACGCGGCGCCCACTCACAGCGAGATCCCGCCGTCGATGCCGAACGTCTGTCCGGTCACGTACGCGGCCTGACGGCTGAGCAGATAGGCCACGAGACCGGCCACCTCCGCAGGTTCGCCGAGGCGACCGAGCGGGATGCTGCGCTTCCATTGTTTTCGGGTCGCCTCGGGGGCGTCGGCGATCATCGGCGTCTCGATGAAGCCGGGCGCCACGCAGTTGACGGTCACGCCGAAGGCGCCCGCCTCCTGCGCCAGCGGACGCGCGAGGCCCTCGAGCGCGGCCTTGGTCGCGGCGTAGACCGTGTGTCCCTTGATGCCGCGACTACCGGAGACGGATCCGACGAGCACGATGCGCCCCGTGCCCTGCTTCATCATCGGTGTGATCGCGGCGCGGCACAGCGCGGCCGCGGCGACGAAGTTGGTCTCGATCAGCGCGCGGGCCTCGGCCTCCTCCAGCGAGAAGAACGCCTTCTCCTGCGCGATGCCGGCCGCGTGCACCAGCGCCGAGACCGGCCCCAGCTCTTGCGCGACGCGGCCGAGCAGCTCGGTCGCGTCGTCGAAAGCGGAGCTGCCCCAGGCGTACGGCGCCACCCTCGCCTGCCCTGCGAGGCTCTGCGCCAGCGCCTCGGCACCCGCGCGATCGCGGTTGTAGGTGAACGCGACCGAGACCCCGCTGCCGGCGAGGAGTCGAACGATCGCCGAGCCGATGCCCCCGCTGCCACCGCTGACCAGGACGACCCCGTCGTTGAACTCGAGCTGCATCAGGCGTCTCCCGCGGGGTCGGGAGGCGCGGACGAGAAGGCCAGCTCCGCCGTGGCCACGGTTTCGTCGCTCACGCTGGCCTGGCCCTCGAACACTCCGCCGTTGCGCGTCATCTTGACCGAGCGAACCTCGAACGTGATCTCGGAGCCGACCGGAGCGGTCCCCTCGAGGTTCGCCGCGAGAAAGCCGAGCAGCGGTCGCTCCGTCGACACCTCGTCGCCGTAGCTCAGGCGGAACAGCAACGCCGCCGACTGGCTCATCGCCTCGATCAACAGCACGGAGGGAAACCACTCGCTGCGGCTCACGAGCGGATCGTCGGCGCTCACGGTCTTGCGCGTCACGATCCGTTCGTGCGGCGTGCACTCGTCCACGCGGTCGACCATCAGGAACGGCTGGCGCCACGGCACCAGCTTCATGATCTCGCGCGTGCCCAGGGCCGTCACTGCGCCGACCCCAGCGCCAGCGCCGCGAGATGCCCGTTATCCGAGCAGTCGACGATCACCGCGTTGCGCACGTCGCGTTGCACGGTGCGGTCGACGAAACCGGGCCAGGCGCGCGCCGCGTGCTCCATCCAGTCGGGACGGCGCGGCACGCAGCCACGGCGCATCGCCTCGTAGGCCAGAGCGACACCGAGCGGAGCCGACGCGGCCCAGGTCTCGCCGCTGACCGCCTTCGGCGCGACGGTCGCGGGCACGGAGTCGCCGAACACACGGCGCAGCACCTCCAGCTCCAGCGCGTCGCGCCCGTGGCTTCCGTTCATCGACAGCACGAGCAGGTCGACGTCCGCGGCCGCCAGTCCGGCGTCGTCCAGCAGACCCCGCAGCATCTCGGTTCCGGCCTCCGCCGGCGAGCGGTCGGCGGAGACCGTCCGCCCCGCGACGGCGCGAATCCGACCCAGGACCTCGGCGCCGCGGGACCGCGCGTGGGACTCGCTCTCGACGGTCAGCAGACACGCGCCCTCGCTGCCTACCGCTCCGGCGGCCCCCTCGCTCAGCGGCGCGCACGGCAGCTCGGCGGCCGACTGCCCCTCCGCCCGCAGGGTCCGCAACAGATGGCGGTTCAGCTCGTCGCCGCCGCCGGCGACGACGACGTCCGCGCGCTGTTCGTCGAGGAACTCGATCGCCCGACGGATGGCCTCGATGCCGGATGCGGTCCCGGCGGAGACGGTCGCGTTGACCGCGGACCAGTTGAAGAAGATCGACACCTGACCGGCGGGCACGTTGGCCACGGTCTCGGTGAACAGGATCGGATCGACGAAGCGCAGCCCCTCGACATGCGCCTCGCGCTCGAAGCGCACGATGCTGTCCAGGCTGGCCCAGGCGGAGCCGAAGACGACCCCGACCCGCTCGGCGGGCAGCGTCTCCAGTCCGCCGGCGATGCGCGACGCCGCTGCGCACGCGAGCTGCGACGCGCGCGACACGTGCTTGAGTCCCTTGCGCTTCACGTAGTCGCGCGGCTTGAAGCCCTCGATCGCGATGTGCGGGAACTCCGCCCCGTCGTCCTCCGGGAGCCGCCCCTCCGGAACGCGCCCGTCGAGCAACCGATCGAACAGATCGGCGGACGTGTCGCCCAGGGCGCTGACCAGTCCGATCGAGGTGAAGACGCGGGTAGCAGCCATCGACGACTACCCGGCCGCCGGCGAGGTCAACAACAGGCTCGCGTTGTTTCCGCCGAACGCGTAGGAGTTGGAGACGACCCGGCTCAGCGTCGCCTCGCGCGGTTCGTTCGGGACGCAGTCGACCGCGCACTCGGGGTCGCGCTCGATCCAGTTCCACGTCGGCGGGATCACTCCGTGGCGCATCGCGAGCAACGAGGCGACCGCCTCGACCGCGCCCGCGGCGCCCAGCATGTGCCCGGTCAGGGCCTTGATCGAGCTGACGGGCAGCTTCCCCGCCCGCTCGCCGAACACGTTGTTGACCGCCAGGCTCTCGATCTTGTCGTTCAGCGGCGTACCAGTGCCGTGCGCGTTGACGTAATCGACGTCGTCGGGATTCACGCGAGCGCGCGTCAGCGCGTCGCGAATGGCGCGTGTTGCGCCCTCCGCCTCGGGGTGCGGCCCCGTGATGTGGTAAGCGTCGCACGACAGCCCGAATCCGTCGACGTAACCCAGCGGCTCCGCCCCGCGCGACCGCGCGACCTCCTCCGCTTCGATCACCAGCGCTCCGGCCCCCTCGCCGAGCAGCAGTCCCGGACGGTCGAGGCTGAACGGCCGGCAGAGATCGCTCGACATCGCGTGCATGCGGGTGAAGCCGACGAACGCGAGCCGCGAGAACGCCTCGCAGCCCACGGCCAGCGCCAACGGCACGTCGCCGCGGTTGACCATCGAAGCGGCGACGCCGACCGCGTACGAACCGGCGGCACAGGCCGCCGGAACCGTCACGACGTCGCCGACGAGGTCGTACGCGTGCGCCAGCGAGCGGGCCATCACGTCGAGCGGGCGGTGCACCAGGCTGCGCACGTCCTCGGCGTCGGGCTCGCGGTCGGCGTGTGCGGCACGGTCCTGCTCGAACTGCGTGACCTCGCCCATCGTGGTCCCGACCACGATCGCCGCGTTCCCCCGCCCGGCGATTCGATCGGCGACGCCGGCCTGCGCCACGGCCTGGGACAGCGCGGCCGCGCCCAGCTCCGTGCAGCGGCCGCCCAGCAGGCGGTCGCGGATGCGGGAGTCCAGCTCGAACTCGTCGACCTCGCAGCCGCGCTTGTTGGGCAGCTCCGACGTTTCGAACGACCGCACCTCGGCCGCGCCGCGGCGCCCCTCGACCAGCGAGCCCCAGAAGGCGGGCGCGTCGCTTCCGACGGGAGTCACGACCCCCAGGCCGGTCACGACCGCTCGTCGCCCGTCGCTCACGTGGCCTCCGGTGCATGTCGCTCGACGAGCGCGAAGATATCGGGCATGGTGCGGATCTTCGGAATCTCGGCCTCGTCGATGACGATGCCGAACTTCTTCTCGACGGCGGCGACGATGCGCAACCCGCCGAGCGAGTCCACGCCCAGGTCCTCGAGCTTCGCGTCGGGAGCGACCTCCTCGACCTCCAGCTCGGCCACGTCGGCGACGATCTCCGTCACCGCCTCGATCAGCTTCTCGTTTTCGGACATCACCCCACCCGGTTCACCCGGCGACGCCCGAATCGGAACGCCGGCACTCGAGTAAATCCTTTTGAATCTTCAGGTTACTATCGGAATATACCGTACCTTGAGGACACGCGAAACGGGGTTTTTCACGATGAGGGGCCGGATTGGTACCATGACCGTGCCGCGGGACGGCGAGGACACGAACTTGGACGGCGAGCGAGCGATTCACATCAACGAACGACTCTCCATCCCGCTCGACGAGGTGGAGTTCACGGCGTCGCGCAGCAGCGGCCCCGGCGGGCAGCACGTCAACAAGGTCGCCAGCCGGGTGACCCTGCAATTCGACGTGGGGGCGTCGCCCACACTCGACGACGAGCAGAAGAGCCGGATCCGCCGCCGGCTGGCGACGCGCATCAACCGCGAGGGGATCCTCAAGCTCCACGTTCAACTGCATCGCAGCCAGAGCGCGAACCGACGCGTGGCCCAGGAGCGCTTCGCCGCCATCCTGGAGGAGGCGTTGAGGCGACGCCGGCCACGCAAGCGAACACGCCCCACGAAGGCCTCGCGCGAGCGGCGACTGAACACCAAACGCCGCCGCTCCGAGGTCAAGCGAACCCGCTCGGGATCGGGACACGAGGACTGATCATGCGACGACCGATCATCGTGGCCACCATCCTGGGCGTGCTGTTCGCCGTGGCGACGCTGGCGCTGCTGCTCTACTCGGCCACGACGGCGAACCAGCACTCGTGCAACGTCTGCATGCAGTACCTCGGGCGCAACACGTGCCGCGAGGCGATGGGCGCGACGCGCGAGGAGGCGACCAACACGGCGAAGGACAACGCGTGCGCGTTCCTCGCCTCGGGCATGACCCAGACGGTGGAATGCACGGCGCGCACCGCCCCCGTCACGGTCACCTGCGAGCCCTGAGGCCCGCTTCAGGACTTCAACGCGGCGACGTCGGCGCCGGCCGGCTTCTGGAACACGCGCAGGCCGAACTCGGGGACGATCGCCAGCAGGTGGTCGAACAGATCGGCCTGGATCCCCTCGTATGCCGCCCACGCCGTGGTGTCGGTGAAGGTGTAGATCTCCAGCGGCAGGCCGTCGGGGCCCGGCGCGAGCTGGCGCACGATCAGCGTCAGGTCCTGGTTGATCGACGGGTGGTTGCGCAGGTAGCTCACCACGTAGGCCCGCAGCGTCCCGATGTTGGTCATGCGCCGGATGTCGGCGTTGATCGACGGATCGCGTCCCGGCTCGGCGTTGGCCTCGGCCAGCTCGCTCCGCTTCCCGGCGATGTAGTCCCGCAGCAGACGGAAGTTCGAGAAGCGCTCGATCTCCTCGTCGGTCAGGAAGCGCACGCTGCCGGCGTCCAGGCACAGTGAGCGCTTGATCCGCCGCGCGCCCGTCTCCGACATCCCGCGCCAGTTCTTGAACGAGTCCGTGATCAGCTTGTGCGTCGGGATCGTGGTGATCGTCTTGTCCCAGTTCTGCACCTTGACCGTGTGCAGCGCGACGTCCACCACGTCGCCGTCGGCCTTGAACTGCGGCATCTCGATCCAGTCGCCGACGCGCACCATGTCGTTGGCGCCGATCTGGATGCTCGCGACCAGGGACAGGATCGTGTCCTTGAACACCAGCAGCAGGACCGCCGAGATCGCGCCGAGGCCGCTGAGGAACAACAGCGGCGAGCGATCCATCAACGACGCCAGCACCAGGATCCCGACGAAGACGAAGAGCACGATCCGCACGAGCTGCAGGTAGCCCTTGATCGGCCGTTCGCGATTGTCGGGGTTACGGTTGTAGATTCCGTCGACCGCGCGCAGCAGCGCGCTGAGCGTCGCCGCGCCGATGATGATCATCGCGGCCACGCTGACGCGCTGCACCAGCGTGTCGATCGTCTCGGGCAGGCCGGGGATCGCGCGCACCCCGAAGAACACGATCAGCGCGGGCACGAAATGAGCCAGCTGCGAGAAGACTCGTGCGCGCACCATCTCGTCGTCCCACTGGGTTCGACTGCGCGCAGCCACGCGCTGCACCGCGCGCACGATGACGCGACGCGCGATCGTGTTGGCGATGACACAGACCAGAATCAACAGCAGCACCGCCCCCAGCGTCATCAGGGTCGGGTACTCCGCATTCCACGATTCCAGCGTCTCGGTGATTCGGTCCATCGTCACATCCTCCCGGCTCGGGTAGAGTAGATGCGAGATGGAACGGATGCGCAAGCCTGCGCCCGCAAAGAACCGGGGCTTCGACTTCCGCGGCCGCGTGCGCGGCGTGGCGGGCCCGACGTCGCTGCTCGATTACCTGGCCCACGCGTTCGACCACACGGGGCGCGACGAGTGGCGCGAGCGCATCGCGCGCGGGCGCGTGTTGCTCGACGGCAGCCCGGCGGACGTCTCGGCGCAGGTCCGGGACGGCCAGCAGGTCGTCTGGTCCCGTCCGCCGTGGACCGAACCCGACGCACCCGCGGAGTTCGCCGTCCTGCACGAGGACCCGGATCTGCTGGTCGTGGCCAAGCCGGCCGGCCTGCCCACGCTGCCCGGCGCCGGGTTTCTGGAGCGAACCCTCCTCTCACGAGTGCGCAGCTACGATCCGCAGTCGAGCCCGATCCATCGCCTGGGCCGCTGGACGTCGGGGCTCGTCGTCTTCGCCCGCACGCCGCGGGCGCGATCCGCGCTGTGCCGCGAGCTGCGCGACCGTCGCGTCGAGAAGCGTTACCTCGCGCTCGCGGCGGGCCGCGCCGCGAGCGAGCGTTTCGACATCGTGAATTCGATCGGCCCGGTGCCGCACGCGCTGCTCGGCTCGCTGCACGCCGCGACGCCCACGGGGCGCTCCTCGTTGAGCCGAGTACGGGTCGTCGAGCAGCGCGACGCCGAGTTCCTCGCCGAGGTCGAGCCGGTCACCGGCCGGCCGCACCAGATCCGGATCCACCTCGCGGCCGCCGGGCATCCGCTGGTCGGCGACCCGCTCTACGCGGCGGGAGGCGTGCCGCGCCGCGACACGACGGCGCTGCCCGGCGATCCCGGGTACCGGCTGCACGCCGTCGAGATCCGCCTGCTTCACCCCGCGACGGGGGCGACGCTCGTCGTACGCTGCGCTCCGCCTGCGTCATTGCGTGAGACTTCGCGCTGAGGGTTCGGGCGCTTGCTTTTGGATCGCTGTTTCGTTTGTGGCCGGGTCGTGGGGAGGGGACCCCCGGGTGGCGGCCCCCCGGACCCCCCGCTCCGCACTCCACGACGGCCGCAGACGGCCATCGTTCCGTTTGGTCCTTTTCTCTCGGAGGGCGTTATGCGGTCGGGTGAAGCTGTTCGCCGCCTTCAACGGGTTCCGATCTCGTTGGATCCAGGACCGTCATCGAATGGCGGTCTGCCGCCGTCACGCAGTGCGGTAGCGGGGGTCCGGGGGCAGTACCCCCCGGGGGTTCTCTCAACAGACGGCGAGCCCCGCCGGCCGACCACAGCACCCCATGGCACGGATCATCCGGGCGGACGGCCCAGCTCGTAGAGCAAGATCGCCGCGGCGGCATTGACCGACAGCGAGTCGACGTCCGGCGCCATCGGGATCGTCACCTCCTCGTCGAGCGCTCCGCGCAGCTCGCCGGGCAGGCCGTGCGCTTCGCCGCCGAGGAACACCGCGGCGCCGCAGGACCCGCGCCCGATCGCACGCGGGTCCGTGCCCCCCGACGACACCGCGCCCAGGCAACGCGTCCCGGCCTCGCGCAGCTCGCCGATGAGCGGCTCGGCGCGCTCGCGCCGCACGACCGGGATGCGGAACAGGCTGCCCATCGACGTGCGCACCGCCTTGGGATGGTACGGGTCGCTGATCCCCACGGCGACGAATGCGGCCGCGCCGCAGGCGAGCGACGTGCGGACCAGGGCTCCGACGTTGCCCGGATCCTCGACGTCGACCGCAACGAGCAGCGTCCGACCCGCGCCCCTCTGCGGCAGCGCGGATGCGTCGGGCAGGGGCACGAGCCCCACGATCGCTCCGATGTCGCGCCCCTCGGTCAGCTCGCGCAGCGTCTCGTCGTCGACCACGTGCACGCGACTGCCCGCCCGCTCGAGCTGAAGCAGCAACGCCTGTGTGCGCGACGCCTCGCCGTCGCGATACGAGCGCGAGACGAGAACCGCCTCGATCTCCGCTCCCGCCCGCAGCGCACGCTCGTGCAGACGGGTGCCCTCGATCGAGAAGCGGCCCAGGCTACGGCGGCCGGCCGGCGACAGCGCGCGGCGCACGTCGGCCAGATCGCCGCGCCAGGAGCTACGAACCAAGTCCCGCCAGGTCGAGCAGGAACGCGTAGTAGAACGCCGTCTGCTCGTAGCGCTTGTAGCGGCCCGACGCGCCGCCGTGTCCCGCCTCCATGTTGGTCTTCAACAGCAGGCGGTTGTCGCCGGTCTTGCTGGCGCGCAGCTTGGCCACCCACTTCGCCGGCTCCCAGTACTGCACCTGCGAGTCGTGCAGCCCGGTCGTCACCAGCAGATTCGGATAGGCCTTGGCCTCGACGTTGTCGTACGGCGAGTAGGACAGGATGTAGTCGTAGTACGCCTTCTTGCGCGGGTCGCCCCACTCGTCGTACTCGCTGGTCGTCAGCGGGATCGAGTCGTCGAGCATCGTCGTGATCACATCGACGAACGGCACGCGTGCCACGACGCCGTGGAACAGCTCGGGGCGCATGTTGATCACGGCGCCCATCAGCAGCCCGCCGGCGCTGCCGCCCTGCGCGAAGACCCGCTCCGGATCGGCCCACTTCCGCTCGACGAGATACTCCGCGCAATCGATGAAATCGGTGAACGTGTTCTTCTTGTGGAACAGCTTGCCGCCCTCGTACCACCGGCGGCCGAGCTCTTCACCGCCGCGAACGTGCGCGATGGCGTAGACGAAACCGCGATCGACCAGGCTCAGGCGCGTCGAGCTGAAGCTGGCGTCCATGCTGGCCCCGTAGGATCCGTAGCCGTACAGCAGCAACGGGTTCTTGCCCTCGCGGCGCATGTCCTTGCGATACATGAGCGAGATCGGCACCTCGACTCCGTCGCGTGCCTTGGCGTGCAGACGTTCGGTGACGTAATCCGCCGAGTCGAACCCACCGAGGACCTCGTCCTGCTTGAGCAGCTCTTTCTTCTTGTCGCGCATGCCGTAATCGAACTCGCTGCGCGGCGTCGTCATCGAGCTGTACACGTAGCGCAGCGTCGTGGTGTCGAACTGGTAGTTCGTCCCGATGCGCGCCCAGTAGGCCGGCTCACCGAAGTCGATATAGTGCTCGGCGGCTGCGCCCCACGGCTTGATGCGCATCTGCATCAGACCCGCCTTGCGCTCGGCCACGACCAGGAACTCCTTGAAGATCTCGAAGTTTTCGAGCAGCACGTCGTCGCGATGCGCGATCACCTCTTTCCAGTGACGCTTGCCGGTTCGCGCAACCGGGGCCTTCATCAGGCGGAAATTCTTCGCCTGGTGGTTCGTCCGGATGTAGAAGTGATCCCCGTAGTGGTCGACGCCGTACTCGTGCCCCATCTCGCGCGGCTCGACGACCTTGAACGCACCGTGCGGCTCGTCGGCATCGAGATAGCGGTATTCGTTGCTCAGCGTGTGGGACGAACCGATCATCACGTAGCGCTTCGACTTGGTTCGGTAAACGAACGAGCTGAACGTGTCGTCCGTCTCCTCGAACACCAGCACGTCGTCGGACGCCGGAGTGCCCAGCGTGTGGCGGTAGATCCGGTGCCAGCGCAGGGTCTGCGGATCCTGCTTGGTATAGAACAGCGTCTTGTTGTCGTTGGCCCAGGCGATGTTGCGCGTCACGCCGGGGATCGCGTCCGTCAGCGTCCTGCCGCTCTCGAGGTCCTTGAAGCGGATCGTGTTGATGCGCCGCCCCTCGGTGTCCTCCGTGTAGGCCAGCAGCTGCTGGTCGTGGCTGATCGCGCGGCCGCCGACGCTGAAGTAATCGTGTCCCTCGGCCATCTCGTTGACGTCGAGCATGACCTCTTCCTCGCCTTCCAGCGAGTCGCGCTTGCGGCAATAGAACGGGTACTCCTTACCGTCCTCGTAGCGCGTGTAATAGAAGTAGTCGTCGAAGCGATACGGCACCGAAGCGTCGTCCTGCTTGATCCGCCCCTTGATCTCCTCGAACAGGGCCTCCTGCAGATCTTCGGTGTGCTGCATCAACGCCGCGGTGTACTCGTTCTCCTGCTCGAGGTAGTCGATCACCTCGGGGTCCTCGCGCTCCTTCAACCAGTAATAGTTGTCGACGCGTTCGTGCCCGTGCTGCTCGAGCGAGAACGGATCGACCTTGGCCACCGGCGGAGCGACGTCCGGCGGGTGATTCCCTGACGTCGGCGCGCAAGAAAGAAGTACCGCGCAAAGCGCCGGCAACAATGCGATTCGAATCGAGCGCATGGTTCTCCCCAACCCCTCTGTGTGTTTCGGAACGGCCCTAGCTTACGGGGGAACGGCGACACGGACAAGCGGCTCTGGCGCAGATTCCGGATCCCTGGCGGAGGTGTACCATGAACGATCACCGTCGAGGATTCACGTTTGAACGCCCAACCGGAAAAGACGACTGGAAGCGCGCCGGGCCGGGACCGCGCCGGCCTCTTCCCCGCGCTGCAGGTCGGCATCGCGGCACTGGCGGCCGTCTCGCTGTTCCACCTGTTTCGCAACGCCCACGCGCTGCTCGCCACCGGATTCGTCGACCTGCCGATCTTCCTGCGTCAGGCGGCGCAGTTCCTGGAGAGCGGCGCGCTCTACCCCGATATGGGCCAGGCGGACGCCGTCGCCCCGGCGGCCGCCGTTTACAAGTTCCCTCCCCTGTTCGCCGTGCTGTTGCTGCCGCTGGTGCGCTTCGGCGATCCGGCGCCCGTGCTGTTCGCCCACTGGCTGGCGCAGATCCTCCTGTTCGTGGCGGCCGTGGCCATCGTCTGCCGGGCGTTCGGCGGCGGTCTGCGCTTCGCCGTCCCGGCCGCGCTCCTGGCACTGAACTTCGAGCCGTTCCTGGAGACGCTGTGGCGCCTACAGCTCGAGACACCGATCCTCGCGCTACTGGCGATCGCCCTGGGCTGTCTGCTGCGCCGGCGGGAAGAGCCGGCGGGGGTCGCGCTGGCCCTGGCGGCGAGCCTGAAGCTCTACCCCGCCTTTCTCGTGCTGTACCTGGTCGCGACACGTCGTTTCCGCGCCGTGGTCTGGTTCGCCGGGACGTCGCTGATGCTGTTCGTCGTCGGCTGGATCGTGATCGGCACCGAGCAGAACGTCGCCTTCTACACCGCGGTCCTGCCGCAACTGCTGGCGGAGAGTCCCCTGCCGACCACGGAGAACGTCGGGCTCGCGCGCTACCTGCAAACGCTGCTCGACCTCGACCCGTCGCTGTCCAAGCGAGTCGCTCAACTGCTGGTCGCCCCGCTGATCCTGCTCGGCGTCTGGGCTGCGCACCGGCGGCGCGAGGCCGACCTCCATGGCGCCACGCTGGGCTTCGGCATGTTCGTCGCCCTGATGCTGCTGTGGATGCCCAACTGCTGGGTCAACTATCAGCTGCTGCTGCTCGTCCCGCTGCTGGCTCTGCTGCGCTACGCGCTCTCGTGCGAGGAGAACCGGGAGCGACGCGTGCTGCTCACCGTCGTCGCGCTGGCCTACGTTCCGCTGTTGTTCTACTGGCCCTGCCGCGCTCCGGACGTAGCGTGGCCCTGCGCGCAGACGCCGCTGTTCCTCGGCCTCGTCGCGTTGCCGCGCGGCCTGCATGACGCGCTCGTGGCGACGCGCGGCATCAGCACGCTCGCTCTCGCGCTGGTCCCGCTGGCGTTGCTGCTGCGCCCGCCGCAGGGCGCGGCGGCGCCCGGCGCGGCCGAGGCCTGAGCCGAGCCGTGTTCGCGCGCGACGTCGAGTCCCACCGGCGGTTTCCGCGTTGCTGCGCGGCGGCGCTGCTGGCGCTCGCGGCGCTGAGCGTGGTCGCCGAGACGCCGCCGGTAGCGGCGGAGGGCGCGGAGCGGACGGAGCTGTACTTCGAGCTCAAGCTGCAGCTGCGCGCGGGTCGGGCCAAGCTCGATCAATGGGCCGGCGGCCGGCTGCTGCTGCAGCGGACGCGCGCGGGCGGCGTGGACCGGATGCGGTTGATCCGGCCGCTCGAGGACCCGTGGACCCTGCGTTGGTATCCGACCAAGGACGAGGTCAAGCTGGGCGCGGCGGTCTGGGTCGACGCACCGTCGGGCCATCCGTACGGCGCGCTGGCCGAGCGACTCACCGCGCAAGCGGAGCGACGCTACCGCCAGTGGTCCGGCGGCGAGCGGGTGGAACGAACCGCGCCGGTCGAACCGCGCTGGCGCGAGCGAACCGATCGCTTCTGGGCCGCACGCCATCGGAACGAACGGCTCGACCCGTTGCACGAGGACCCGGTCTACCCGTTCCACGTCCTCGGCGACCCGTCGGGCCGATTGGCGTTCGCCGTGGAGCGCGACGGCAGCCTGCGCCACGGGTCGGTGAGCGAGACGATGACGCGACCGTGGCTCGCCTCGGGCTGGTCGCGCTGGATCGCGGGCGAGCGCAGCGCGGGCTACGGCTTCTGGGAGGGCGAACGCCCGGACTGGGAGCCGCGGACCTACGAGACCCTGGCCGCGGCGCTGGAGACGCTCGGCTGGAGCCCGTACCCCGAAGCGGGGACGGCGAGCGAGCCGGGGACGCGCTTTTTCGTCATGGCCCACGGGCGCGGCGACGATAGCTGGCTGGCCCAGTTGATCCGCGTCGTGGAGACGCTCGTTCCGCGCGCGGCGGGCCGCTTCGACTGGAGCAGCTCGCCCGTCGTTCGCTTCCGCGTCGTGGACAGCACGCCGTCGAGGCTCGCGGTCACCGGCGACAGCGGCTGGCATGCCACCTTGGGCGGCGCCACGACGCGCTACCGCGTCTGGCGTCACGCCGCGCAGCGCAGGGAGGCGCGATCGACCGAACGCGACGAGCTCCAGGTGCTGCTCGAACGCCGCGAGAGCGATCCGTTCAAGGTCTGGTTGAAGGTCGGCTATCGCCCGTTCGACGAGTCGGCGGAGTTGCCCGCCGGACGCTGAGCGCGCGAGGCGGCCGCAATCCGGCCCGGAAGCTGCTCGATGAACGCGCGGATCTCGTCCCGCACACGGCGATAGGGCTCCAGTTTCAGCGCCTCGTCCTCGATCTCGTTCGCCAGGCGCGGTGGATCGTCGAACGGCACGTGGACGACGGGCGTCGTCCCGGGGAACGCGGGGCAGCTCTGCGCCGCGTGATCGCAGACGGTGACGACCAGATCGAACTCGAGCGAGTCGAGCCGGGACAGCGTTCGCGACGCCTGCCCGTCGATCGGCGCACCGGCCTCCTGCATCACACGGGCCGCTCGCGCATCCACCCCGCGCGCTTCGATGCCGGCCGAACAGGCCTCGATCGCGTCGCCGTGCAGGGCGCGCGTCCAGCCCTCCGCCATCTGACTGCGACAGGAGTTTCCGGTACAGAGGAACAACACCCGAGGTCGACGACTCATCCCACGTGCCTCCGAGGTCAATCGCCCGCCGTCGTCCGCGCGCGCGACTCCCAGCGCCGATCGGTCGCGTCGAGCCACTCGAGGTAGCGGTCGCCGAACACGAGCGGGCGATCCCGGATCAGCTCGCGCGCCCGACGGATCTCGGGCCGCGGATCGATGCCGTGCGGGTTGTGCCCGCGCTCGACCGCGCTCTCGAGCGCGACCAGCGCGTAGAACGTGACCAGCGCCTCGACGTTCGGCGGTCGCCGTCGCAGGTAGGCCTGGCCGCCGAGCGTCTGCACCAGAAACGCCGAGTAGTCGTAGAGCGTGTCGTTCGTGACGCCGCTGCCCGGGTCGCAGGCCTCGCGACTGATCAGCCAGCGCCAGCCGACCAGCGCCAGCGGCTCGACCAGCGCCGACTCCTCGTCGGCGATCGAGCGCAGCGTCGCGAGCCGTTCGCGGCCGACCGAACGGAACAGGTGAAACGCGTTGGCCAGGATCGAGGCGAAGTCGCGCAACTCTCCCGACACGACCGGGCTGTTCGCGGCCAGCCGCGGCGACACCTCACGCAGCAGCGCGCACACGTCGGTCCCCGGCTTCAGGTAGTCCCGTGTACCGATCACGCCGCAGACGCGCTCGAAGCTGCTCCGGATCGCCTCGCACTCCGGCGGGTCCGTGAGGTCGAGAGGCCAGGTCGGCGGCTCGCCGACCAGCCCGGTCCAGCGCTGCTCGGCCTCGCTGCCCACGGGCGTCGCGTCGGTCGTCGCGAGCTCACGGACGGGCTCGGGGCGCGGCTCCGTGGAGGCGAGCGGTTCGTCGATCGACGGCTCGTCCGCGCCGAACCAGCCGCGAATCGTCTCGCGCTGGGTCCAGCCGAACAGGATCACGGCGAACACGACGATCGTGACGTAGACGATGCGCGCCGTAGGATTCGAGGCCGGCTTCGTTTTCTTCTGCACGTGACCTCCGGACCGGGAACCCGTCCGAGTCATTATAGGCATCGGACGGCAGGCAGTTCGACGCTACTCGGGCTTGCGCAACACCCCGAGATGCTCGCGGAAGCGGCTGCGCACCGCGATGAACTCCGAGTGATCGAGCTTCAGCTCGTCCGCGATCTGGCGAATCGCGTTGTCCTCGGTGGCCGAGACTCTCTCGTCGGCCGCCGATACGGCGAACAGGCACTCGAGCAGCGACAGCTTCTCTTCGCGCGTCGCGATCTCGGAGAACTCACGCGTGACGAGGAAGTTCTCCGTGCCGCCGAACAGCAGGGTCTGGGTCTTGGCCATCTGCACGATGATGACGGCCTGCTCTTCGGGGAGATGCCCGTGCCGGCAGACGATGCGTTCCATCGCTCGCGTCTCTTCGTCGCTGATATCGCTGTCCGCGTGGGCCACGCGGCCCAGGATGTAGGCGAACGAGGCGACGAATCGCGCCCGGTCCCGCGGCAGGTGATCCAGTTCGGAGACGATCTTGCGCACGGTCTCCGTGTCGGCCCGGGATTCCGCTGCCTTGGTCCTCTGTCCTCCGAAACCGAGTAGATCCAGGATCGACATCTGGGCAACCTCTTGTCGTCGGCCCGCCGTAGGACGGGAGGGATTGTTCAATCGGTTCTATGATCTACCGGGTGACGGACCGGGTCAAACGACGACGCGCGGCGGGGATCCTGGTCCATCCGGGCTCCCTGTGGGGCCCGCACGGCATCGGCGACGTCGGACCGGTCGGTGCGGCGCTGCTCGACTGGACCTGCGAGGCCGGCCTGCGCGTGTGGCAGGTCCTCCCCCTCGGACCGACGCCGGTCGACGGATCGCCGTACTCGTCGCCGTCCGCGTTCGCCGGCAACCCGTGGCTGATCTCTCCGCGCGAGCTGGAGCTCGCCGGCTGGATCCCGGCCGCGGCGCTCGACTCCGCACCCGGCGGCGACTCCGCCCGGATCGACTTCGGCGCCGTCATCGAGTGGAAGAGCCGACTGCTGCGCCGGGCGTGGGACGGCTTCCGGCGCAACGCGACGGAAGCGCAGCGCGACGCGCTGTCGGGGTTCGTGTCCGACCGGCGACACGCGGCGTGGCTCGAGGACTGGGCGCTGTTCGCCGCGCTGAAGGCGCGCCACGGTGGGCAGGCCTGGACCGCGTGGCCGGACGACCTGCGCCGACGGAGCCCCGACGCCCTGTCGCGGGCGAGGCGCGAGCTGGGCGACGAGATGGCATTCCATCGCTTCGTGCAGTGGCTGTTCGAGTGCCAGTGGACGCGGCTGCGCGAGGAGGCGGGCGCACGCGGGATCGAGCTGTTCGGCGACCTGCCGTTCTACGTCGCGGGGGACAGCGCCGACGTGTGGGCCCACCCCGACCTGTTCCGCCTGGGCGATGACGGGAGCCCGGACAAGATCGCCGGCGTGCCGCCGGACTATTTCTCCGAGGACGGCCAGTTGTGGGGCAACCCGGTTTTCGACTGGGATCGTTCGCGCGAGACGGGTCACGCCTGGTGGCACGCGCGCCTGCGGCACAACCTCGGCCGGTTCGACAGGCTGCGGCTGGATCACTTCCGCGGGTACTCCGCCTTCTGGCAGGTCGACGCGGGAGCGGAAACGGCCGCCGGCGGCTCGTGGCAGCCCGGGCCGGGCCACGAGCTGTTCGAATCGCTCGGCGAAGGATCGCTGCCGCCGCTAGTGGCGGAAGATCTCGGGGTCATCTCGGACGACGTCGTCGCTCTGCGCGAGCGGATCGGCCTGCCTGGAACCCGCGTGCTGCAGTTCGGCTTCGACGACCCGGGCGGCGGCCACCACCCGTCGTCGGTCCCCGAGAATGCGGTCGCCTACACGGGGACGCACGACAACGACACGACTCGCGGCTGGTTCTCCTCCCTGACACCAGAGCTGCGCGAGCGCGTGCTGCACGAACTGGGCGGGGACGGATCCGACGTCACGTGGCGCATGATCGAGAGTTGTCTCGGGTGCTCGGCGGAGCTGGCCGTCGTCCCCGCGCAGGACTTCCTCGATCTGGGCTCGGAAGCGCGGCTCAACCGGCCGGGTGTCGCACAGGGCAACTGGGCCTGGCGCCTCGACGACGGAATGTTGACGCTGAAGCTCGCCTCACGCGTGCGCCGGCTCGTCGAGGCGAGCGGCCGAGTCTGAACGACTCAGTCCGCGGCGCGCGCGGCGAGCAGCTTCGCCTGACAGCTCACGGCCTCGTCCTCCGAACCGCGCTCCACCGGTACGTACGAGCCGTCGGGCTGCATGCGGCGGGCCTTGACGTTGTCCGTCAACTGCAGCGCGAACAGCGTGTCGTGCAGATAGCGCACGTGTTCGGCGTCCTCGACCGGGAACAGCACCTCGACGCGGTGATCCAGGTTGCGCGGCATCAGGTCGGCGCTGCCCAGGTAGACCTGCGCCTCTCCGCCGTTGGCGAAGTAGTACACGCGACTGTGCTCCAGGAAGCGTCCCACGATGCTCGTCACGCGAATGTTCTCGCTGATCCCGGGCAGTCCCGGTCGCAGGCAGCAGATGCCCCGGACGAGGAGCTCGATCTCGACGCCGGCGCTCGACGCCTCGTACAGCAACTCGATCATCTTGCGATCGACGAGCGAGTTCATCTTGAATACGATACGGCCGCCGCGTCCCTCGCGATGATGGTCGATCTCGCGGCGGATCAGCTGTTCGAGGCGCTCGCGCAACTGGATCGGAGCCACGAGCAGCTTGCGATAGTCCTCCTTCGTCGAGTACCCGGTCACGTAATTGAACAGGTCGCTCGCGTCGGCGCCGATCTCGGGATCGCACGTGAAGTAACCGATGTCGGTGTAGAGCTGCGCCGTCACGGCGTTGTAGTTGCCGGTAGACAGGTGGACGTAGCGTCGAATCCCGTCGCCTTCGCGACGCACGACGAGCGCGATCTTGGAGTGCGTCTTGAGGCCGAGCAGGCCGTAGATCACGTGGACGCCCTGACGCTCGAGAGCGCGGGCCCATTCGATGTTGCTCTCCTCGTCGAAGCGCGCCTTGAGCTCGACGAGGACCGCGACCTCCTTGCCGCGCTGCCGCGCCTCGAGCAAGGCCCGGACCACGGGCGAACGCGGTCCGACACGGTACAGCGTCTGCTTGATGGCCATCACCTGTGGATCGCGAGCAGCGGTCTGCAGGAACTCGACCACCGAAGAGAACGAGTCGTACGGGTGGTGCAGCAACACGTCGTGTTTGCCGATGACGTCGAACAGGTTCGACACGTCCTCACCCACGTCGCTCAGACGCACGGGCGTACCCGGACGCGCGGGCTTCTCCTTCAGATCGTGGCGATCGATCGAGCACAGACTCATCAGGCTGCTGAGACCCAGCGGGCCCTCGATCTCGTAGACATCGTTCTCGGTCACGCCCAGGTTGCGCACCAGCAACTGGCGCAGCTCGGCGGGCATGTCGGGCCGCATGGCCAGCATCACGACCTGGCCGAAGCGGCGCTCGCGTACGCTGTGTTCGATCGACTCGAGCAGGTCCGAGGCCTCCAGCTCCTGGATCTCGTTGTCCGCGTCACGCACGATGCGGAACGGGTGCGAACGAACGACCTCCATGCCGGGGAACAGCTCCGGCAGGTGCGCCTCGATCACCTGGTCCAGGCGGACGAACTGATGCCGGTGCGGCACCGTGCCGTCCTTGCGCATGCCGCCCGAAGAGCGCTTGAGCGGAACGAAACGCGGGAGCGTCGACGGCAGCTTGAGTCGAGCGAAGTGCTCGGTCTCGCTCGACTTGCGGACGATGATCGCCAGGTTCGAGCTGAGGTTCGAGATGTGCGGGAACGGCCGCCCGGGGTCGAAGGCCAGCGGGGTCAGCACGGGGAAGATCGTCTCGTCGAAGTAGCGCTTCGCGGATTCCTTCTGTCTCTCGGTCAGATCTCGGTACTCGAGGACCGAGATGCCTTCCTTCTCCAGAGCCGGGGTCAGCTCGTTCCGCAGGCAGGCCTGGCAATCGGCCAGCAGCGCGGTGGCCTGCGTGCGCACGGCGGCAAGCTGCTGCGCCGGGGTCAACCCGTCGGGCGGGGTATCGACGACACCCGCGTCGAGCTGCTGCTTGAGTCCGGCGACGCGGACCATGAAGAACTCGTCGAGGTTCGACCCGACGATCGCCAGGAACTTGATTCGCTCGAGCAGCGGGTTGTCGGAATCGCGCGCCTGGTCCAGCACACGACGCTGGAACGCCAGTAGACTCAGCTCGCGGTTGACGAAGCGCTCGGCGCCGGCCTCGGCCTCGACCGGCTGGGGGAACGTCTCCGGCGGACGCAGCTCGGCGCTCCTCCGGACTACTCGCTTCGCACTCTTGCGCGCCACTCTGCGCTCCTTACCGGCGGGTTCCTGGCGAATATAGTCCACGCTCGACTCCTTACAAGACGGCCGGGCCACGCCGCGACGGCGCGCTTCGTGTTGCCGCTCTGTGGGTTCGCTTGACCGCTTGCTACAGCAACAGGATAGCTCAATCGCGGGAGGCCGTGGGCGGCCCGGCCGAACAACCGCGGAGCGAGCCCCACGCGCCGATCGGGCTTCCGGGAGGCAGGTCCCGCGCGGGCTCGTCGGCGCGAAGCGGCTCGTGCCCGCGCTCGAGGTAGCGCCGAATCTCACGCGTCAGGTGGGCCGCGTGCGCTCGGTTCGCGTCGCCGTCGCGAGTCGCCCCCAGCGTCTCGGCGAGTCGTCGCAGCTTCAGGTCGACGCGCGAGCGCACCGCCGGCGACGCGCGCGGATCGGCGGAGAGGCGGATCAGCCCCGCCACGACGACGCGCTGCACCGCGCGGCGCACCTCGGCGACGCGTTCGCTCGGGACGCCACCGTCGAACGCTCGCCCGACCAGGGCCGCGAGCGCCTCCTCGAGGCCGGGCAGGCTCGGGTCGCGGCGGTGGAAGTCGACGAGGCGCGCGCAGCGCTCGCGCTGGAGCAGGCCCGAGACGACCAGCTCCGCGGCGCTACCCGCCGCGGCCAGACCGTCGAAGGCGGGGCGCGCCTGCCCCTGGAACAGCTCGCGGTTGGAGCCGAACCCGGGGGGGCGCGGCGTCAACAGCTCCGCGACCGAGTCCGGCACGTCGAGCCGCTGGGGCTCCAATGCGTCGAGCACGGCGCCGAGCGCCTCGCGTTGCGTCGTTCCGTCGAGCGGGACGGCGCGCGCTTCGGGCTCGTGCGCGAAGCCGTGACGGTACCGCATGCCGCCGACGACCTTGATCGCGGCCTCGAGCTGGTAGCGATGGTGGAAGTAGAGCGGAGCGAACACCTCCTCGAGCAGGGCCAGCGGGCGGCGCCCGCCGAGATTGCGCCGCCCGAACGAGTCGAGCGCGATGCGGCGCACGGCCAGCACGTTGCGCAACTCTTCGACGGGGTCCGCGCCGTTGTCCCACAGGCTGCCACGCGGCTCCGCGGCCCCGGCCGGGCGGGCGTCCGAGTCGCTGAGGAAGATCAGACCGCGCCGCAGGCCGTCCTCGAGCAGACGGTCGAGCGCCGCGCGCTCGTCGGAAGCCCCGGTCTCGGAGTACGCGTAGCGCACGGCATGCACATCCCACGTCCCGACGCCCGTCGCGTAGGCCGCGGACGCGTCGAGCGTTCCTTCGGGCGAGACGCGAATCCACGGCGCCGGGTAGTCCATGACCGACGCGCGGCCGTAGGTGCTGGCGGCGAAGTTGTGCGACAGGCCCAGCGTGTGGCCGACCTCGTGCGCCGACAGTTGGCGCAAGCGGGCCAGCGCGAGCTGGATCGGGTCGTCGGGCTCGCCGCTGCCGGTGCCCTCCGTGCCCAGCAGCCCCTCGAACAGCAGCCGGTCGTGGCGCACGCGCAGCGAGCCGAGGTTGACGTGGCCCTTGATCATCTCGCCCGTGCGCGGATCGACGATGCCGCCTCCGTAGGACCATCCGCGCGTCGAGCGATGCACCCACTGGATCACGTTGTAGCGCGCATCGAGCGGATGCACGCCCTCGGGTAGCAGCTCGACGCGGAACGCGTCGACGAAGCCGGCGGCCTCGAACGCCGCGGTCCACCAGCGCGCGCCGTCGATCAACGCGCCGCGCACCGGCTCGGGCGTGCCACGGTCCACGTAGTACACCAGCGGCTTGACCGCCGCGGATCGCTCGCGGCCGGGGTGCTTCTTCTCGAGTCGGTGACGCACGATCCAGCGCCGTTCGAGCGGATCCGCGAGCTCGGTGGCGTAATCCAGGAAGCGGACGTCGAACGACCCGGCGCGGGGGTCGTATCCGCGCGGGCGGTAGCCCGGCTCGGGCAGCGCGAGGATCGAGTGATGTTGCACCAGCGACACCGCGCCCGCGGTCGGCGCGACCTGCCGCACGTCGCCGCCCGGCTCGGAGGAGGAGTAGGTCAGCAGCGCCTCCAGCTCGACGTTGCGCGGGAAGACCAGACAGGCATCGAGGTCGATCGTGCTGCGCTCGGCGTCGAGCGCGAAGCTGCCCTGCCCCGAGAAGGACAGGCGCGGCTCGACCCCGTGCGCGTCGCGAACGACGAACGACGTCAGGTCCACCAGTACGCGGCCGTCGTCGTCGCGCGCGACGAATGGCGCCGCCCACAGCACCGAGGTGGCAAACGACTGCTCGACCGCGCGGCGCTCGTCCTCGCCCGCGTCGAGCGCGCGGTACGTCGTGTTCAGTTGCTCCACGATCACGCGACCACCGACCTGCCGCAGTGCGACCAGGCGCGTGTCGCCGAGCTGGCCGCGGTCGAGGCCCACCGGGTTGGATCCCAGACCCGAGACCAGCCCCTCGACGTACAGGTAGCGCCCGATCTCGCCGCGCGGCCCGGACGGAGCCGGCAGTTCCGCGAGTACCTTCCCGTGCCCGGCGTCGAGATACAGGGTCCACAGCCCCGCGCGACGCTCGAGCCCGGAGGTCACCTCCTCGATCGCGGGCAACGGCGCATCGTCCGCGACCTCCCCCGCCGCGACGAGACTCCAGCAGAGCAAGCCGATCAGAATCGCCCCGCGGCTCATCTTATTAATCTCCATCGGTTCCTTCCGCGGTCGTCAGGCGCGGAGCGTACCACGGGGCGGCGCGTGCCGTGGGCGGTTGTTATACTCACCGGCCAACGAGAGGTCGGCACATTCATGGACATGATCAGCATCAACGAAGTTCGCGAACGCATCGAGGCGGCCCTTCCCGGCGCCAAGGTGCAGGTCGGCACTTTTTCCGGCCTGGACCACTTCGAGGCCGTCGTCCACGCGCCGCAGTTTCGCGGCAAGTCGCTCATCGAGCAGCACCAGATGGTTTACGGCGCGCTCGAGGGGCTGATCGGCAACGCCATGCACGCACTGGCCTTGAAGACACGCGTGCTCGAAGACGCCGCGCCGACCGAGGAGTAAATCATGCAGGGTCACACGATCGAAGAATGGACCGAGCAGATCAAGAAGAGCATCGAGAGCAACCACGTGTTCATCTTCGCCAAGGGCGAGAAGAACGCCGCGATGTGCGGTTTCTCGCACCGCGTGATGGAGATCTTCAACGCGCTCGGCGTTCCGTTCGAGGTGCAGAACATCTTCGCCGACGCGAACGTGCGCCCGGCCGTCTGCGCCTACACGAACTGGCCGACCACGCCGCAGGTGTTCGTCGGCGGCAAGTTCATCGGCGGTTGCGACATCGTCACCGAGATGTACCAGACCGGCGAACTGCAGAAGCTGCTCGAGCAGAACAGCTCCGCGCAGTCCTGATCCCGACGGCGAGCTAGAAGTACCAGAGGAGCGGCGCCTCGAGTTCCTCGACGCGTACGCCTCCCGCGGCCGCGGCAAGCGCGCTCGACAGGGCCGCGACGCGACCTTCCAGCCCACGCAGTCCGACGATGGACGACGACGCCAGACCGAAGCCGGCGAGGTCGTGACGCGCCAGCAGCGACGCCGGCAGGTCGGGACGTAGCGCTCCGGAGAGGCTCCACACGACCAGGTGCTTGCCCGCCGCACGCGGGTCGGCCGCGAGTCGACGCAGGCGGCCGGAGAGCACACCGGGCGCCTCCCCGCTGACGACGACGATCACCTCGGCATCGACCGCTGCGCCGAGCTGCGACACGACGCTGCCCACTCCCCACGCCGCCGCGATCCGATCGCGCAGTGGGGCGAGTCGCGCCGGGAAGCCGTCGTCGGGCAACAGCAACAGAGCGCTCGATGGCCTCGGCGCCGCATCCCAGCGCGCCGTCGATCGCGGCCCGTCGGTACCGACGACCGCGCGCCTCCCGCGCCCACCGTCGGGGGCGCCGGACCACCAGTCGTTCAGCGCGCGGGCGACGGTTGCCGCGGACTCCTCGCCGGGTCCGATCGCCGCACCGGCGTCCCACGGCGCGACGGACTCACGACCGGACTGCAGCACCATCAGCGTGGACGCGCGGTCCATCACGGGCGGCAACGGCGCCAGGCCGCCCAGTGGACGCCCCGGGGTCAGGTCGGCGTCGTGGCCCAGGACGAGACGTTGCAGCAGGGCCCGCGGAACGTCGGCGTCGAACTGGCGCGCTCCGGTCGGGCTCGGCGCGATCAACTGGATATTCAACTTCGGCGTGTCGTCGAGCGGGGTCGCGCCGGCCGGCGGGCGCACGCGAATCGCGCCGAGTCCCGGCGGCAGGTCGAGGATCGACTCGGCCGGGTCCGCGACGCTTGCCGTCGTCGGCTCCGGGACGGCTCGCGCGATGTCGCCCGATCGCTCGAGGCGATAGCGCAATTGCCGCCCCGACTCCGAACGCTCGAAGCGTACGGCGGCCTGCTTGTCGAAGTGCACCTTCCGGCTGCGCTCGTCGGGACCGTCGGCCCCGAGCACGACCCAGGTCCAGAGCTGCTGCTTGTCGGTCGACCGCTCGGCCCGGTGGTTGCCGAAATCGTTGCGCCCGCTCCGCTTCGCCCCGTGCGGCGGCAGCGGCGCGTTCGCGACTCGCTCGGCCGGCACGCGCCACTCCTCGCGCACCGGCGCCTCGACAGGCACGCGGCGCGGCGCCGGCGCGTTCGCCTGCGGAGCCGCCCTGCGCGAGGCGAGGCTGGTGAACCCGCCCCCCAGGTCGAGCTGCCGACTGGACGAGCGATCGAGCACCTGCGTCATGCCCAGGTCGAGCCCGCCGATGCCGACGCTGAAGACGCGCATGCGATCGCCGCCGTCCTGACGGCGGGTCAGGTATTCGCGCTCGGAGTCGCGTAGCGTCTCGAGCGAAGAGTGGTGCATGCGCAGTCGCTCCGCGCGGAACGCCTGCAGGTCCAGCTCCGCCGCGGGCAAACGCCGCACGTCGGTCTTCGAGATCTCGGCCAGCAGCGTCGCGTGCTGCGCGTCGTTCCGGTCGAGCAACGACACGGCCCGCGTCAGCCTACGCAGCGGCGGTAGCGGACGTCCGGTCGGCGACCCGAGACGATCGAGCGCCTCGCCGATCGGCACCTTGTCGAAGACGTCGACGAGGCCCTCGCCGGGAACGGCGGGCAGCGCGTTGTACGTCAGCAGCTGCGGGAACGACCGCGGTGTCGGGACGGTCGGCAGCTCCAGCGCCAGCAGCGCGTCGAGCTCGGGCACGGGCAGGCCCTCCGCGGCGGCCTGCCTGAGCCAGGTGAACAGCGACAGCAGGCGCACGACCTGATCCAGGTCGCCCAGCTCGGAGAAGCGCTCGGCCAGCCCGTCGTAGTCGCGGTTGATCGCGTCGACCGTGGCGCGCGTCCACGGCGGATCCTCGCCGCGTGCCGCGCTCAGCATCTGATCGTTGAGCCGCTCGGAGGCGGCGGACATGCGCACGCGTCGCAACACCAGGACGTCGGTCTGCGGGGAGACCGTCAGGTCCACGCGGTCGGGGTAGAACCACAGCCGGGTCTGCTGCGCCTGCACGCCGCCGGACTGCGGGTGCGCGGCGAAGCGCTCGAGGTGCGTGTAGAACTCCGGCAGCTTCTCGCGCAGGCCGGCGCGCAGATCCTCGCCGGAGACGACGTCCAGCCCCTGGCTGAACGTCTTGAAGCGAATGTCGCACAGCAGGCTGACCAGCCCCAGCGCGGTGTCACGCAGCCGTCCGCCGTAGTTGACGATCGACGTCTGCGGAGAGAATCCGCGGTCGAGACTCATGTAGGGCTCGGCCAGCCCGCCCCGCGCCACGGCGCGATAGGCGACGGCGAAGTCGGCCAGCTCCAGCGGGCGGTCGAGGATCTGCGGCGGGCGGCCGACACGACTGCCGAACAGGCGCAGCGAGCCGTCGCTGTCGATCCGGGCGCCCTCGAGCTGCAGTCCCTCCGAGAGGAACGATCGTATGCGCTCGAGGTCGAGTGGCTTGCGTCGCCCCGCGGCGCGCGTGTCGGACACTTCCTCGATGAGGCCGTCGAGGCCCAGCAGGAAGCGCGACCCCGCGGGGTCGTGCAGATAGGCGTGCACGTCCACCGTGAGCGGCCGATCGCCGGCGCCGGCGTCGGCACGGCGTCGCAGCTCCGCCGCGAAGACGAAGCGCAGCACCGGCCAGGCGCGGTCGTACGCCGCGCGCGCCGCCTGCGCCGGATCGTTCGTCGCCGACCCGCCGGCGGGGAGAATCACGCGCAGCGTCCCCTCGCCGTCGCTCTCCACGACGAAGCGGCGCGAGCGCAGCAGCTCGGCCCACGCCGGCTGGGCCTGTCCGGACTCCCACAGTCCGCCGACCTCGATCCAGGCCACCGGCCCGGATCCGGCGAAGGCGTCCAACGCGTCACTGAGCACGAAGGCGTACGGCTCGACAAGCGGGTCGAGCAGGCTGTGCGCCAGCCGGTCGTCGGGGCGCTCGCCGGCGGTCGGGACCGGCCGGCCGCCGAGTCGGGAGAGCAGAGTCCCCACCGGCTCGCCGGAGTGGCTCAACTGCCGCCGGTCGACGAGCGCGCCGTAGCCCACCTCGAGCCAGCCGGGGGCGGGCCTGGACTGCGCCAGCGCGGACCCGGCGAGCAGCAGGGCCAGCAACAGACACGCGATCGACGCCGGGCGGATTGCGGACGATCGGATCAACGTCGGTCCTCCGCCGCGCCGCCGGCGTTCAACCGGTCGGCCTCCGTCTTGCGCCAGAACTCGATCAGGCCCCAGAAATGCTCGGTGAACTGCTCGACCTCGTGATCGGGGAACATCGCCGTGACCTTCTGGTGCACCGCGTCCTTGGCGACGTCCGAGGCGAAGAACTCCAGCGCCACCTCGTCGATGTGGCTCAGGTGCTCGGCGCAGAACTCGCGGAAGCGCTGCGTCTCCAGACGCTCGTCCGCGATCCTGGCGTAGGCCGCGAGCCGCTCGCGATACGGCAGCCCCTGCTCGGCGATGTCGAAGAACGGCTGCCAGTCCAGGTTGGGCCGCATGGCACGCTGCGTGGCGGCGCAGAAGATCGACCAGCGCACCTGTGACAGCACGATCCACGGGAGGTGGAAGTGGGTCGATGTCACCTGCGAATCCGGGCAGGGGTTGGCGAAATCGATCGGGTAGAACTCGCCGTCGCGGCGCAGACACTCGCACGAGTTGAAGTCCCAGCCGAAGAAGGCGTTGATCGTCAGCGTCATGTCGCGCAGCAGCGACCACTCGTCCTCGTCGACGAAGTGGAAGTCGACCTGGTAGCGCTCGTGCAACGCGGCCGCCGGGTCGTAGCGCACGACGTTGATCTGCGGCCCGACGCCGATGACGCGCACGAACAGGTCGAACGGCAGCACCGCCTTCTGCAGGTGCATCACGCGCCGCCCACTCTCCTCGTAGGCTTTCGTGAGCTGGTCGGCGTCGTCAATCTTGCTGACACCGACCCACGCGCCGCCGTCGTACGGCTTCATGAACATCGGATAGCCGAGCTTCTCGCCGATCTCGCCCAGATTGAACAGCTTGGCGTAGGACTCCAGCGTCGGCCGCAAGTCGCTCGACGGTTCGTACTCCTTCGGCGGGACGAGCCACGTTTCAGGCACCGGTAGGCCGAGCTGCATCATCGCCGCATACGACGTCGCCTTCTCCATCGACTGGACGGACCACGGGTTGTTGAACACGTAGAGCCCGTCCATGATCACCGACTTCTTGATCCACTCGCGACTGGTGTGGAACCAGTGCGTGAGGCGATCGATGACCAGGTCGTAGCGACAGGGCTGCCTGAGATCGAACGGCTCGATCGACACGCGCTCGACCTCGAAGTCGACCTTGTCGCCCGCGAGCGGCAGATTCAGTTTCAGCCGGCGGACGATCTCCTCGTAACAGATCGGCCAGCAGATGTCGGCGCCCAGCGACAGCCCGATCTTTCGGGTGACGTTGGCCATGGCAGCTCCTTTACTCGTAGACCATCCACAACGGCCCGGGGTACAGCCAGGAGAGCCCCTCGCGCATCCGGTCGCGCCAGTTCTCCCAGTTGTGTCCGTCCCGCGCCTCGACGTAGCGTACCGTCATTCCGGTCGTCTGGAGAAGGGGCAATAGCGAGCGATTCTCGTAAATCAACGATTCGTAGGTTCCGCAGGCCAGGAAGATCTTGTCCGTCGGCCGGCCCGGGTTCTCGCGAAAGCCGTTGACGAACGCGGCGACCGGGTCGAACGCCGGGCCGCGCTGATGGTCGCCGATATCCGAGAAGGCGAACGATCCCGACAGTAGCCCCAGGCGCCCGAAGACTCCGGGGTGAGACCACGCGGCGTGCAGCGAGGCGACCGCGCCGAAGCTCGCGCCGAGCAGGCCACGATCGGCCGGCCGCTCCGACAGCGGGTAGCGCTGCTCGAGGCGCGGCAGGACGTCGTCGACGAGGAAACGGCCGTGGCGCGGGTCCGCACCGTATTCCGTCAGCCGGTCGTCGGCCATCGTCAGCGCGACCACGATCGGCGGGATCTCCAAGCGGTGGATCAGGTTGTCCAGCACCGTCTTGAGCGAGGCGAAGCGCAGGAAATCGCCGCCGTCGTGCGCGATCAGCAACGGATAGCGGCGGCGTTTGCGGAAGCGGGCCGGGAGATAGACGAGGACGCGGCGCGCGCCGCCGAACGCCCGGCTGGGCATCTTGAGGTCCTCGATCGATCCCGGGCGCGCCTCGTCGTCCGGCCGGCTCCACTCCGGCTCCTCGTAGCCCCGGCCCTGGCACACCGAGTTGGCGCCGAACGGGTCGTGGGCGACGCGCGGGTTCAACGGATCCATGACCCACTGGTGATCGTCCCCGCGAATCACCTCGATCTTGTATTCGATTCGCGAACGCTCGGGAAGCTCCATCGTCACGTGCCACAGGTCGGCACCCTCGACGCGATGGAACGGCTGCGAGGTCGGCAGCCCGTAGATGAAGTGCCGCAGCCGGACGTCGTCCGCCTGTCCGCGGAAGAAGAACGTGACGCCGGTGCCCTCGACGATGGGGAACTCGTTCTCCTCGACGAAGCGGTCGAGGCGTTCCGCGCTGGGAACACCGTCGGACAGCAGTGCTTGCACGGTATGGCTCAATGTGTGCCCATCCCGATCAGGCGTCCGCTGCGCGCCAGGCGCAGCGTCCCCTTCTGGGCGCGCCAGCGCTCGCCGTTCCAGTCCAGTCTCGCGCCGGGCTCGAGCACCGCGCTGGCCGCGGGCGAGAAACGCCGCGCGAACAACGCGACGCGCACCGGCTGGTCCAGCTGCAGACGGTCCTGCGCGTGCGGCAGCGCGACGAGATTGCGAAACGCGCCGAGGCCTGCGTCCAGAACCTCGGGGTTGCCCGCCCCCTGCGGCGGGCTATCGTGGAACAGCACGACGCGCTCGGCCAGCGACATCGCGCCGGCGGACCAGGCCACGACCGGCCGGTCGCCGAGCAGCGCGAGCAGATCGAACAGCCGCAATCGGTTGAGCAGGACCATGACGTGGCCCCCCGCGACGGCCAGCGCCTCGGTGCCGCGGATCAGCTCGGCCAGCTCCTCGCGGTGCCTGGCGACCGAGTGCCGCTCGGACGGCCGCCAGCGCTCCTCGAACTCCGCGTGCACCTTGCGCACGCGCTGCACGTGCTGACGGTCGAGCGTGCGGATGGCGCGGATCGCCGCGCGGCGGTGCTCGTCCAGATACTCGTTGCCGGCCTCGTGGGCCATCAACGTACGGGCCGCCTGCAGCTGCGGGTCCAGCCGCAGCCGGTACAGCTCCTGCAGCCGCATCAGCGAGTCCTGCCGCTCGCGCATCGCCTGATCCAGCTCGGGATCCTCGGCCTGGATCTCCATCGAGCGCGCGTACAGCCCGAGGTTCTTGACCTCGCGGCCGATGTGCTCGCGGAACTCGTCGTCCTCGGCCTCGCGCTCCTGCCACCCCGCGGTAACCGCGGCAACGCACCCGTGGACTCCGAGCGAATCCAGCGCAGGGGCGACGGTGGGCCGGAATCGCTGCGGGCCCAGCAGCACGACTCTTGACATGGGAAAGGCCCAGATTAGCACCCGAACCGTGGAGCGACGAGCGCTCAACTTGAAGATTCCTTCGCATTTGGGTACAGTTAGGCTGAATCCGTACTAGATCGGTATTGTTTGGCGGCGACCGCCCGGGACGGGCCGGTGCGCCGGATGCGCGGAAGAGGTCCCATGCTGAGAATCACCAAGGAAGCGGACTACGGGATCATGCTGCTCGCCTACCTCTCGGATCGCCCGCTGGGCGAGATCCAGACGGCGCGCGAGGCGGCCGAACGAACGGGGCTGCCCCTGCCGATGGTGAGCAAGATCCTGCGCTCGCTCGCGCGCGGGAACATCCTGACCTCGCATCGCGGGGTCAGCGGCGGCTACAGTCTCGACCATCCGCCGCGCGAGACGTCGATCGCGGCGGTGATCCGCGCCATCGAGGGACCGATCAGCATGGTGCAGTGCGGCGCCGAGCCGGGCGCGTGCGAGCACGAGAAGGTCTGCCCGACGAAGGTCAACTGGGAACGCATCAATCGCACCGTCGAGCAGGCGCTCGAGCAGGTGCCGATCTCCGAGATGGTGGGACCGGATTCGCAGGAATCGAAGCTGACCACGCTCTGAGGGGAATCGAATGAAAGACACGCAGAACAGTGTGGAGCAGCTCGCCAATCGCGAGTACGAGTGGGGCTGGTCGACCGACATCGAATCGGAGTCGCTTCCGCCCGGACTGAACGAGGACGTCGTCCGCGCGATCTCGGCGAAGAAGAACGAACCCGAGTTCATGCTCGAGTGGCGGCTGAAGGCCTTCCGCCACTGGAAGGCGATGACCGAGCCCGACTGGGCGTTCGTCAAGTACGAGCCGGTGAAGTACCAGGACATCGTCTACTACTCCGCGCCCAAGAGTCAGGCAGACCGGCCGAAGAGCCTCGACGAGGTCGACCCCGAGCTGCTCGCCACGTACGAGAAGCTGGGCATCCCGCTCAAGGAACAGGAGATGCTGGCCGGCGTCGCCGTCGACGCCGTCTTCGACAGCGTCTCGGTCGCCACGACGTTCCGCGAGAAGCTCGGCGAGATGGGCGTGATCTTCTGCTCGTTCTCCGAGGCCGTGCAGGAGCACCCCGAACTGATAAAGAAGTATCTCGGCTCGGTCGTGCCGCACACGGACAACTTCTTCGCGGCACTGAACTCGGCCGTGTTCAGCGACGGATCGTTCGTCTACATCCCGAAAGGCGTGCGCTGCCCGATGGAGCTGTCGACCTACTTCCGCATCAACGCGCTGAACACCGGTCAGTTCGAGCGCACGCTGATCGTCGCCGACGAGGGTGCCTACGTCAGTTACCTCGAGGGCTGCACGGCGCCGATGCGCGACGAGAACCAGCTGCACGCCGCCGTCGTCGAGCTGGTCGCGCTGGACGACGCGCAGATCAAGTACTCCACCGTGCAGAACTGGTACCCCGGAGACAAGGACGGCAAGGGCGGGATCTACAACTTCGTCACCAAGCGCGGCAAGTGCGCGGGTCGCAACTCGAAGATCTCGTGGACCCAGGTCGAGACCGGGTCGGCGATCACGTGGAAGTACCCGAGCTGCATTCTGCAGGGCGACGACTCGGTCGGTGAGTTCTACTCCGTCGCGTTGACCAACAACCGGCAGCAGGCGGACACCGGCACGAAGATGATCCACATCGGCAAGAACACGAAGAGCACGATCATATCCAAGGGCATCTCGGCCGGCTTCGGGCAGAACACGTACCGCGGCCTGGTCAAGATCCTCAAGGGCGCCGAGAACGCACGCAACTTCTCGCAGTGCGACTCGATGCTGATCGGCGACCGCTGCGGCGCACACACGTTCCCCTACATCGATGTGGGCAACCCGACGGCCACGATGGAGCACGAGGCGTCGACGTCCAAGATCGGCGAGGACCAGGTGTTCTATTGCCAGCAGCGTGGCATCTCGATGGAGGACGCCGTGTCGATGATCGTCAACGGATTCTGCAAGGAAGTCTTTCGCGAGCTGCCGATGGAGTTCGCGGTCGAAGCACAGAAGCTACTCGAAATCAGCCTCGAAGGCAGCGTGGGCTGATCCGGAGAAAATCAGAAATGCTCGAGATCAAGAATCTGCACGTCAACGTCGAGGACAAGGCGATCCTCAAGGGCATCGACTTTTCGGTCGGGGCCGGTCAAGTCCACGCGATCATGGGACCGAACGGGTCGGGCAAGAGCACGCTGGCCAATATCCTCTCGGGCCGTGAGGGTTACGAGGTGACCGACGGCAGCGTGACGTATTGCGGACAGGATCTGCTGGAGATGGAAACCGAGGACCGCGCGCGCGAGGGCATCTTCATGGCCTTCCAGTACCCGGTCGAGATCCCCGGCGTCAGCACGGTCAACTTCCTCAAGCAGGCCGTCAACTCGATTCGCAAGCACAAGGGTGAGAACGAGCTCGACGCCATGGACTTCATGGGCCTCGTGCGCGAGAAGTTGAAGCTGGTCGAGATGGACGAGGCCTTCCTGCGCCGCTCGGTCAACGAGGGTTTCTCGGGCGGCGAGAAGAAGCGCAACGAGATCTTTCAGATGGCGGTGCTCGATCCGAAGCTGGCCGTGCTGGACGAGACCGACTCGGGGCTCGACATCGACGCGTTGAAGATCGTCGCCGACGGCGTGAACAGCCTGCGCGACGAGGGGCGCTCGTTCGTCGTCATCACGCACTATCAGCGGCTGCTGGACTACATCGTCCCCGATCACGTGCACGTACTGGCCGGCGGTCGCATCGTGCGCTCGGGGGGTTCCGACCTGGCGCTCGAGCTCGAGAAGAAGGGCTACGGCTGGCTGGATCAGGAACTCGGCGCCGCGTCATGAGCAACACGAGCGTCACCTCGCTGGCCGCGTTCGCCGAGCTCGAGAAGAAGCTCGCCGCCGAGGGGCCCGACTGGCTGCGCGACTGGCGCCGCGCGTCGTCCGAGCGCTTCGAGCAGCTCGGCTGGCCCACGGCCGCACTCGAGGAGTGGAAGAGCACGAGCCTCGACGCGATCGCGAAGACTCCGTTCCGTCCCGCCCCCGCGGTGCAGCTGGACGAGGGTCGCCTGCCTGCGTTTGCCCAGTGGGTCGACGGACCGCGCCTCGTTTTTCTCGACGGACGCATCGTCCCCGGCCTGTCGCAGGTCGGCGCTCCGGCCGCCGGCGCCTGGTGCGGCAGCCTGACCGACGCCATCGAGCAACAGCCGCAACGCTTGAAGAAACTGCTGGAGCTGGACGCGCCGCGCGACGCCTCGGCCATGGCGGCGATCAACGCCAGCCTGTTCGAGGACGGGGCGGCGGTGCTGGTCGACGACGGCGCCACACTCGAACAACCGCTGCACGTCATGTATCTGTCCAGCGGCGGCGACAAACCCGCCGCGACGCACTCGCGCACGTTGATTCACGTCGGCGACCGCGCACGAGCCACCGTGGTCGAGTCGTTCGGTAGTCTCGAAGACGGTGCGTACTGGACCAACGCCGCGTCCCGCGTCTCGGTCGGCGATGGCGCAGAGCTCGATCATTACACGCTGCAGCTGGAGAGCGACCAGGCGTACCACATCGGCGGCGGCTGGAGCACCCAGGGTCGCGACAGCCACTATCGCGCCGTGGGCATCGACCTCGGCGGCAGGATCGTGCGCCACGACCTGCGCGCGGTGCTCGACGGCGAGCGCGCACAGTGCGCACTCGACGGACTCTACGCGACGCACGAGGCGCAGCACGTGGACAACCACACCGTGCTGGACCACGCCAAGCCGCACGGCGACAGCCGCGAGTTGTACAAGGGCGTCCTCGGCGGTCGTTCGCGCGGCGTGTTCAGCGGCCGCATCATCGTGCGCGAGGACGCGCAGAAGACCGATGCGAAGCAGTCGAACCCCAACTTGCTGCTGTCGGACACGGCACTGGCCCACACGCGGCCGCAGCTCGAGATCTACGCCGACGACGTGAAGTGCACGCACGGCGCGACCGTGGGCCGACTGGACGCGGACGCGATCTTCTATCTTCGCAGCCGCGGACTCTCCGCGACCGAGGCGCGCCACCTGATGGTCTCGGCGTTCGCGGGCGAGGTGCTGGAGCGCATCGCGATCCCGCGGTTGCGCGAGGCGCTCGAGGCCGCGGTCGCCACGCGATTGACCGAGATCGGTGGGTGATGCGTTGAGCGGCGACTCCGATATCGCACGCGCGCCGTCGCCGTTCGACGTCGAACGAGTGCGGGCGGATTTCCCGATCCTCTCGACCACGGTGCACGGCAAGCCGCTCGTCTACCTCGACAATGCGGCCAGCACGCAGAAGCCGCGCCAGGTGCTGGACAGCATGCGGCGGTTCTACGAGTCGGACTACGCCAACGTGCACCGCGGCCTGTACCAGCTCAGCGTCCGCGCCACCGAGGCTTTCGAGGCGGCGCGCTGCAAGGTCGGACGTTTCGTCGGGGCCGAGAGCTGCGGAGAGATCGTCTTCACCAGCGGCACGACCACGGCGATCAACCTCGTGGCCCACGGCTACGGCGGCGACCACCTGGGTCCGGGCGACGAGATCGTGCTCACCGAGATGGAGCACCACTCGAATATCGTGCCGTGGCAGATGCTGGCGGGTCGGACGGGCGCCGAGCTGCGCATCGTCCCGATCGCCGACGACGGCTCGCTGCGTATGGACGAATACGAACGCCTACTCGGGCCGCGCACCCGGATGGTCTGCGTGGCCCACACGTCGAACGCCCTCGGCACCCGCAATCCGATGCGCCGGATCATCGACGCGGCGCACGCGTGCGGCGCGATCGTCGTCGTCGACGGGGCTCAGGGAGTGCCGCACGAGAAGATCGACGTCCGCGAGCTGGACTGCGACTTCTTCGCGTTCTCCGGACACAAGATGTTCGGGCCGACCGGCATCGGTGCGCTGTACGGCAAGGCCGAACTGCTGGAGAAGACCGGGCCGTTTCTCGGTGGCGGCGAGATGATCCACTCCGTGACGTTCGACGAGACGACGTACAAGGACCCGCCGCATCGCTTCGAGGCCGGCACGCCGGACATCACCGGAGCCGTGGGCCTCGGCGCCGCCGTGGACTACCTGGAACAGATCGGCATGGACCGGGTCGAGGCCTACGAGCGCGATCTGCTGGACTACGGAACGCGGCTGCTCGAGGAGATTCCGCGTCTCACGCTCGTCGGCACGGCGGCCGAGAAATGCGGCATCCTGTCGTTCGTCATCGACGGCGTTCACCCCCACGACCTCGGCACCGTGCTCGACATGGAGGGCGTCGCCGTGCGCGCCGGCCACCACTGCGCCCAGCCGGTGATGGACCATTTCGGCCTTGCCGCGACTGCGCGTGCCTCGCTGGCCCTGTACAATACGCGCGAGGACCTCGACGTTCTCGCGGCCTCGATCCCAAAGGCGATAGAATTGCTGGGCTGATGTCCGAACTACGCGAACTGTACCAGGAGATGATCCTCGACCACGGCAAGCGGCCGCGGAACTTCGAGGCGATGGAAGACGCCGACGCGGAGTCCGAGGGGTACAACCCCGTCTGCGGCGACCGCATCACCGTGTTCATCAAGTCCGACGAGGAGCAGGTGTCGCGCGTCACGTTTCAGGGGAAGGGCTGCGCGATCTGCACGGCCTCGGCCTCGATGATGACCGAGGCGCTGACGGGAAGGAGCCTGTGGGAGGTCGAGCAGAAGTTCAAGAACTTCCACGACCTGGTCACCGGCAACTCCGACCGCGACGCGGACCCTGACGCGGACCGTGAGCGTCTCGGCAAGCTGATCGTCTTCGCGGGGGTCCGCGACTTTCCGGTCCGGGTGAAGTGCGCGACGCTGGCCTGGCACACGATGCTGGCAGCGCTCGAGCGCCGCGAATCCGTGACCACCGAGTAGACCATGACCGACGAGGCCCGGACAGAAGACACGCAGGACGCCGCGCCGGGCGGCCTCGAGGCCGACGTCGTCGCGGCGATCAAGACCTGCTACGACCCCGAGATCCCGGTCGACGTCTACGAGCTGGGGTTGATCTACTCGGTCGACGTACAGGACGACGCGTCGGTCGACGTCAAGATGACGCTGACGTCGCCCATGTGCCCGGTCGCGGGCTCGCTGCCGGGCTAGGTCGAAACGAAGGTCGCCGGAGTCCCCGGCGTGAGTGCCGCGCGCGTCGAGCTGGTGTGGGACCCGCCGTGGCACCAGGAGATGATGTCCGAGGCGGCGAAGGTCACGCTCGGCTTCTTCTGAGCCGCACCAGCACCGCCTCCGGCGGGCACGCCGCGCGCAACGGCAACCCGGAGACGCCCAGTCCCCTGCTTACGACGAGCTCCGTCGCATCCCGGCGGTAGCGTCCCTGATCGAGCCGGTAACGACTCTGGCGTACCAGCACGGGTAGCCCGGGCAGGCGGATCTGCCCCGCGTGCGTGTGCCCCGACAACATCAACGCCACGCCACGGTCCGCGGCACGAAACAGCAGGTCCGGGTTGTGCGACAGCAGGACGACCGGTCCGCGCGTGCCGGAGAGCGCCGCATCGAGGTCGGGCTCTCCGATCAGCAGGTCGTCCACCCCCGCCAGACTCAGGGCCTCGCCTCCCCGTCGCAGCTCGACGTTGCGGTTGTTCAGCATCCGGACGCCGCAGCTCTCGACTCGATCGCGCAGTCGCTCGAGCTGATCCGGGTAGTGGTCGTGGTTGCCCCACACGCCGAAGACGCCCAGGGGTGCGGACAGCAGCCGGAACGCCTCCTCGGACTCCTCGAAGTCCTCGACGCGCGCGGTGATCAGGTCTCCTCCGAGCAGGATCACGTCGGGCTGGACGGCGAGCAAGCGACGGAACGTCTCGCACAGCGACCTCCGCGAGAGGAACGGCCCGGCGTGCACGTCCGTGATCAGCAACACACGCATCCCGTCGAACCCACCCGGCAACCCGGTGAGCTCGATGTCGGTCTCCGCTAGCGTGAGGCAGCGGCGCAGCTGCGCGTCGTACGGCAGATGCAGCCCCGGGACATGCGGGAATACGGAGCGGCTGAGAAAGTGACTGACCTCGCGCTCGAGCCTGCGGAACCAGCCCTTCGCCGGATCGAACCATCGACGCTTGTCACGGCGCCGCGCGGGACTCGGATCGCTCAGCGCCGCGCGCGGCGGCGGCTCGCCGGGTTCGGCCGGGCGCGCCACGGGCGGAGCGCACGGGGTTTCGTCGGGCGTGGGATGCGGCGGAGGCGGGTCGAGCACGGGGGGTGCGATGAGCCTCGCCGGCGGCAGTGAATCGCGTCGCATTCGTTGGAGAATCTAGGCATCCGGACGATGTAATGCCAGGACGGTCCCGTGGTAGAGTCGCGGGCGCCGACACGGGCGGACCGAAACCGAAGAGGAGGGGCGATGCTGCGACCGAGGGACTCGAGATCCGTCTTCAGGCCGGCGATTTGCGCGCTCGGCCTGACGATTCTGGCCCTGGCGGCCGGATCGATCCTCGCCGCGGAGCGGCCGCGCGTCTACGCGGTGCACAACGCGACCGTGGTCCCGACGCCGGGCGAGGCGATCGAGTCCGCCGTGGTCGTGGTACGCGACGGCCTGATCGAGGCCGTGGGAAGCGGCATCGAGATCCCGTCCGACGCCGTCGAGATCGACGCCGGCGGCGGCTGGGTCTACCCCGGCCTGATCGACGCGCACGGCACGCTCGGTGTTCAGGAGCCGCGCGCGGCGGCGGCCGGTGGCGAAAGCCCGGGCGCGACACGCGGCGGCGGCAACCCGACGCCCGCGGGCGCCGTCCATCCGCTGAAACGCATCCACGCCGAGCGTCGTGTGCGCGACGCGCTGCAGTCCTTCGAGGGTACGCGGGCCGACGCGATCGAGCGGCACCGCGATCTGGGCATCACGGTGATGCTCGCCACCCCCGGCAGCGGCATCCTGCGCGGCAGCAGCACGGCCATCCTGCTGGCGGAGGGCGTTCCCGTGCCCGCGCTGATCCTGCGCGAGGGCGTCGCTCAGCACGCGGCGTTCGAGCGCGGCCGCTTCGGCGAAGGCTACCCGACCAGCCTGATGGGCACGGTCGCCGCGCTGCGCCAGAGCTTCCTCGACGCCGAACGCTACGCGAACTGGAGCGAGCGCTACGCCGCGGACCCGCGCGGCATGCGGCGCCCCGAGCACCACGCGGCGTTCGAGGCGCTGGGCCCCGTACTGCGCGGCGACGCGCCGCTGTTCTTCGAGGTCGACGGGCCGGAGAACGCGCTGCTCGCCGCGCGACTTGCCGACGAGTTCGAGCTGGACGTCGTGATCGAGGGGGCGGGGCACGAGTGGGAGATGGCGAACGAGATCGCCGCGACGGGCCGCGCGCTGATCCTGCCGGTCGGTTTCCCGGACAAGCCGGACGTCAAGGAACCGCACGACGCGCTGGCGGTCGGCCGCCGCGCGCTGCGTCGCTGGGTCGACGCGCCGCAGGGAGCGCTGCGTCTGCACGAGGCCGGCGTGCGCTTCGCCCTCACCACGAACGGCCTGAAGAACACCGCCAACTTCTACAAGAACCTACGCGAGATCATCGCCGCAGGGCTGCCGGAGGAGATCGCGCTCGCGGCGCTGACCAGCGTGCCGGCCGAGTTGCTCGGCGTCTCGCGCAGCGTGGGCAGCATCGAGCCGGGCAAGATCGCCAACCTGATCGTCGCCGACGGACCGCTGTTCGCCGAACAGACGGAGATCCGGCGCGTGTTCGTCGACGGCATCCCGCACGAGCGCGAGGTGAAGGAGAAACCGCAGGGCGACCCCGACGCCGTCGTCGACCCGCGCGGCGAATGGTCCGTCGTCTTCGAGTTCGGCTCGCGGACGATCCAGCGCACCTGGACGATCTCCGGTGAGCGGCCCGAGTTCGGCGGCACGGCCGAGACGCGCGGCGGCACGGTGACGTTCGACGAGGTGCAGCTCGAGGGCAACGTGATGACGCTGATCTTCCCCGCGCGCGAGGGGCGCCCCAGCAGCGAGGTGACGGTGGTGATCGAGGGCGAGAGCTTCACGGGCACGGCCGAGATGGGCTCCAGGTCGATCGAGGTCGAGGGCTCTCGGACGAGCGGCCCGGAAGGAGGCACGCGATGAAACGGGCGGACATCCGCTACGGCGCGGCTCTGCTCTGTGCCTCCCTGGTCGCGGGTGCGATCGGGGCCGCCGACGGTGAGCCGCCGGGAACGGTCATGGTGCAGGGCGCGACGATCTGGACACAGGGTCCCGACGGCAAGCTCGACAACGCCGACCTGATCGTCAGAAACGGCAAGATCGCCGAGGTCGGTCGTGGACTGCGCGCGCCGGGCGATGCGTTCATCATCGACGGAGAGGGCAAGCACGTCACGCCCGGCCTGATCGACTGCCACAGCCACACCGCGATTCGCGGCGGCGTCAACGAGGGCTCGAACAACGTCACGGCCGAGGTACGCATCGGCGACGTGATCGACGCGCGCTCGATCAACATCTACCGCCAGCTCGCGGGCGGCCTGACGGCGGCGCACCTGCTGCACGGCTCGGCGAACTCGATCGGCGGGCAGGACGCGGTGATCAAGCTCAGGTGGAACGCGGGCGTCGACGAGCTGCCGATACCCGAGGCCAGGCCCGGGATCAAGTTCGCGCTGGGTGAGAACCCCAAGCGCTCGAACTTCAGGCGCCCCGGCGTGCCCCAGCGTTACCCGGCGACGCGCATGGGCGTGATGGAGTCGATTCGCGAGCGCTTCCTCGCGGCCCGCGACTACCGGCGCGAGTGGGACGAGTACGAGGCGCTCTCCGCCAGGCAACAGACGCGGCGCGAGCCGCCGCGCCGTGACTTACAGCTCGAGGCGATCGACGAGATCCTCGCCGGCGAGCGCGCGATCCACAGTCACTCGTACCGTCAGGACGAGATCCTCGCGTTGCTGCGCGTGGCCGAGGAGTTCGGCGTCACGATCGGGACGTTCCAGCATGTGCTCGAGGGCTACAAGGTCGCCGACGAGCTGGCGCAGCACGGCGCGGGCGCGTCGACGTTCAGCGACTGGTGGGCCTACAAGCTCGAGGCGTACGACGCGATCCCGCACAACGGCGCGTTGATGCACGAGCGCGGCGTTTCGGTCACGTTCAACTCCGACTCATCCGAGCTGGCGCGGCGCATGAATCTCGAGGCGGCCAAGGCGGTCAAGTGGGGCGGGGTCGGCGAGGAAGATGCGCTGGCCTTCGTCACGCTCAACGCCGCCGTACAGCTCGGCATCGACGAGCGCACGGGATCGCTCGAGAACGGCAAGGACGCCGACTTCGTCGTGTGGTCCGGCGACCCGCTCAGCGTCTACACGATCGTCGAGCAGACCTGGGTCGAGGGGCGGCAGGAGTTCGATCGCGAACGGGATCTCGCCGGCAGGGCCGACGTCGAGCGCGAGCGGGCCGAGCTGATCGCGGCCGTCAAGAGCGGACGCAAGAAGCCGGACGAGGCATCCGGAGAGAAGAAGGAAGAGGGTGCCGACGACGAGGCCGCAGCGGAGGAGCCGGCCGCGGAGACGCGCGAGCCGTACGCGCCGCCGCGCGTGGAGTATCTCGATCGCCCGACGGAGAACGAGGGCCGCGTCTCGATCGTGAACGCGACGGTCCACACCGGGTCCGGCGAGACGATCGCCGACGGCACCGTCTCGTTCGAGCGCGGGAAGATCGTCGCCGTCGGGGCGCGACTCGCCCCGCTCACCGACGCGCGCGTGGTCGATGCCGCGGGTAAGCACGTCTACCCCGGCCTGATCGACGTCAACACCGCCGTCGGCCTGACCGAGATCGGCTCGGTCGCCGGCAGCGTCGACACGAACGAGACGGGGGACGTCAACCCCAACGTCAACACGGCGATCGCGGTCAACCCCGACTCCGAGCTGATCCCCGTCACGCGCGCCAACGGGTTGACGCACGTGGCGACCGTTCCGGGCGGCGGTCTGGTCAGCGGCACGTCGACGCTGATTCGCCTCGAGGGTTGGACCTGGGAGGACCTGCGCGCCGGCGGGCCGCTGGCGCTACACGTGCGCTGGCCGTCGTTCGACGTGCGCCGCCCGCGCGGGGGCGGACCGTCGGAGGAAGATCAGAAGAAGCAGCGCGAGGAGCGACTGCGCAAGCTGACCGAGCTGTTCGACGACGCGCGGGCCTACGCCAAGGCGCGAGGAGCGGCCGCCGACGGCCGGGCGGCGCCGGACCACGACCCCGGACTCGAGGCCATGCTTCCGGTGCTCGACGGTACGCTGCCGGTGATCGTCCACGCGAGCGAGATCCGCCAGCTCGAGAGCGCGATCGAATGGTCGGACGAGCAGGAGATCCGCATCGTCCTCGCCGGGGCCCGCGACCTGTGGCGCATCGCGGACACGCTGCGCGACAAGCAGATCCCGGTGATCCTGACCTCGGTGCTGGCGCTTCCCGCCCGCGAGGACGAGCCGTACGACACGCCGTTCACCGTCGCGTCCAAGCTGCACGAGGCGGGAGTCACGTTCTGCATCGCGTCCTCGGGAAGCCGCTTCGGCGCGCCGATGACGCGCACGTTGCCCTACCAGGCGGCGATGGCGGCGGCATTCGGCCTGCCGCGCGACGAGGCGCTGCGCGCGGTCACGCTGTACCCCGCGCGCATCCTCGGCTTCGATCACGTGCTGGGCTCGATCGAGGTCGGGAAATCGGCCAGCCTGATCGTCACCGACGGCGACCCGCTGGAGATCCGCACCGACATCGAGCGCGTGTTCGTCGACGGCCGCGAGGTCGACCCGAAGGAGAACCGTCACGACCGTCTGTACCGCAAGTACGCCGCCCGGCCCGGGGTGGGCGGGGCGGCGTCCGACTGAAGCTCACGAGGCGTCGGCCACGTCGGTGCCTTCCGACTCGACGGCCTCGATCTCGCCGGCGACCTCGACCTCGATCGTCGGCTGCAGCCGCGCGAGGTTGCTCGCCGCCTTGGCGTGGTCCGGGGCGATCTCGGAGGCGCGGGCGTAGGACTGCACGGCCTGCTCGCGGTCGTCGCTCAGCTCGAGCGCCATGCCGAGGTTGTTGTGCATGTACGCCACCTCGGGCTCGAGCTCGATCGCGCGACGCAGCGGCTCGACGGCGTCACCGGGGTTCCCCTGTTCGATGCGGATCAGGCCGAGCAGGTTGTGCGCGTAGGCGTTCTCGCCGTCAGCGGCGATGCCGGCCTCCAGCGAGACGAGGGCCTCGTCCACGCGGCCCAGGTTGCGCAGGCTGCGCGCTTCCTGGAAGCGGGCCGTGGCGTCGGCGGGATCGACCGTCAGCGCGGCCTGCGCCGCGACCAGCGCCGCGTCGAACTCGCCGCGCTCGTTCTGCACGCGCGACAGGTTGATCCACCCGCGCAGCATGTCGGGGTCCAGCGTCGTCGCCTCGGTCAGGGCGGCGGAGGCGCGGGAGAGGTCGTCGTTCTTCCACGTCGACAGGCCGAGCATGTACTGCGTCCACGGGCGGCCCGGGTGCGCCTCGACCTCGGCGGTGAAGTACGCCGCGGCGGTGGCGAAGTCACGCGCCTGGTACGCCTCGGTGCCGACCTTGATGAAGTTCGCGTCGGGGTCGACGACGATCTCGATCTCGTTATCTTCTACGCCGACGATCTCGGGGCCGACGGTGGAGCCGCTGTCCTTCACCAGCGAGGCCAACTCGAAGGCGTCGGGCGCGGCGGTCGTCTCGTCGGCCGCCATCGCTGGCATGACCGGCTCGACGCTCTGCGTCGCGACGCTGCGCAGACGGGTCTCGTTGCGCGCGGTCGTCTTCGTGGGCTCGTCGACCGAGTAGGCCGCCAGCAGGGCGATACCGATCGCTCCGGTTGCAACGACGCCGGCCACGGCGATCAACAGCTTCGTGTCGCTCTTATCGTTCTGGGATCGAGTCATGATCTGTCTCCTCTGCGTCCCGGCCGGCGGAACGAGGTGCTCGGGGATCGGGTCCGGCTCGACCCGACGCCGTCGTCCTGCGACGCGGCGCACCCCCTCCTACAGCGAACGCCGTGCCGACCCGGCCCAGGAAGCCTCAAGTCGTTTACAGTCAACGAGTTACCCAAAACGAAGGGGTCGAATCACATCAACCTGGGTCGTTTCGGGTGTGGGCGGCGGGACACGGCTGTGGCAGTTCGGACGCGGGATCGTCGCAATCCGGCCGACCTCCGCTTGGCGCGCGGAGCAGATTCCCGTATAAGATTCCAGTTGCCGTCAGCCTGCGACCTGCGCAGCGCGCCGGAAGGAGCACAACATGTCCATCAAGAACTCCAGCTCGTTGTCGATCGCCGTGACGATCCTCTGCCTCGCCGGCGCCGTCGGTCAACCGACGCTCGCCGAGGGCGTGCCGATCGTCTCACCCGGCTCGAACACCACGGTCGTCGACAGCGACGGCCCCCTGATCATGCGCCCGCAGGAACTCTACGTCGTAGACACTTCCGGCCCCGGCACCCAGATCGTCCGCCTGCTGGGCGGGCTGCTGCCGACGACGAGCCGTGTCGATGCGGTCCATGCGGAGCCGATCGATGGAGACATGCTCCGGGTGTACTTCTCGGTGACACCGAACACGCTGGTCCTTCTGGGCGGTGGACCGACGATCCTCCACGAGAACAGACTCTACTCATTCGACTTGCCGTCGTTACCGGCTGTCGACGAGGCGACGCCTCCGGCCGCGATCACGGAGGTCGCCGAGTTCGCCGATTGTGCCGCGAAGCTCCGCACTCTGGGTGCCGTGACGCGCTTCTGCGACGGCGACTTCGGCTTCTCTACCGATCGCACGGAGTTCTTCTTCGACGGTGGGAGCTTCGTGATTCTCCACCCCGGCAACACCTACCGCTGCGACAGCGCCACCGGCGAGATCTCTCCGCTCGGCGACACGGCATCCGACGGCGTCGCCAACGTCGACGCGCTTCACGGTCTTGAGCCCGATTCGCTCTCGTATTCGACCCACCCGACCGCGCTGATCTTCGACGGCGGCGGACCCGCGATCCTGGCCGAAGGTAACGTGTATGACGACATCTCACCGGTTGCGGTGCGCTTTGACGGCGCGGCGCTGGGGATCACGACCCTCGACGCTTACACGGAGTACGAGCCACTCGCCTGCTGCACCGCCGACGGAGTGTACGACGACGCGTGCGACGCCGATTGCCTCGAGCTCGGTGTCCCGCTGCCGTTCTCGAATCTCGGCGCGACGGTCGAGCCCAACGAGGTCGATCCAGGTCCCGGAACCGGCGCCGGAGCCACCTGCAACGCGGTCAACGGGTGGTGCAACATCGGCGCCGAACCCGTCGTCGACAATTCTGTCTGGTTCCGGTTCACCCCGCCCGCCAGCGGCTGCGTCGATGTCTCGGCCCTGGATGCGGATCTTCAGGCCGCCGTCTGGTCGACCGACGACTGCAGCGATTTCTTCTCGTACACCGAGATCGGGGCGAACGACGACAGCGGCCCGGGCTCCTCGCCGTTCCTGAACGACCTCCCGGTGACTCCGGGCGAGCAGTACCTGCTGCAGGTCGACGGCTATCAGGGCGCAAGCGAAGCCAACGGTACGGTGCTCGTCAAAGATTGCCTCGCACCGTACCCGGGTTGCGACGATGCGGCCGAGCTGGCGTGCGGTGACGTCGTGAACGGAAGCACGGTGGGAGAGCCCCCGAGCGCCGATCTCGCGTTCTGCGGCACGTCGCTGAACTCGGCCGGTGGACGCTGGCACACGTTCGTGGGAACGGGCGACACGATCACGCTGGAAACCTGCGGCGCCGGTACGAACTACGACACGAAGATCGGTGTCGTGACCGGTGAATGCAGCACGTTCTCGACATGTTTGACCGGGAACGACGACGCATGCCCGGGTCTTCGATCGCGCGTGACGTTCCCGAGCGTGGTCGACGAGATCTACCACGTGTACGTCACCGGCTTCGGCTCCGCCAGCGGCTCGTACGAACTGGTGGTCACCTGCGTCCCATGAGCTGACGCCGAGGCGGACATGGGTCCCGGGCTCGCGCGCGGCCCGGCAGGAACCGATTGACCGGACTCGGCGACTCGGACTATTCTGGGTGCCTGGAGCCCCGCCATGTCGCCAGCACATCCCGACGTCGAGCTCGCCGAACGCCTCTGGTCCGCCGTCGCGGAGGGCGACGCGGACACCCTCGCCGAGCTGCTGACCGAAGAAGTGGTCTGGAAGGTCAGCGGAACCCACTCGCTGTCCGGGCTCTACGTCGGCCCGGACCGCGTGCTGGAGTACATGGCCGGCGTCGGCGAGGCCGCCGACACGCTGCAGCTCGATCTGACGCGGGTGTTCGTCAACGACGAGGGCGCGATCATCGAGTACCGCATGCACGCCGCACGCAAGGGCAAGACGCTCGACACCACGGTGCTGCTGCGCCTCGAGGCCTGCGACGGGCGCATCACCTCCGGCCTCGTCGTCCCGATCGACCAGGCCGAGAACAACGCGTTCTGGCCGCACTAGAGGCAGCGCTGCCCCGAGAGCGATGACCGGAGACGAACAGAGCACGACGCTGTCCGCGGTGGCTCGATTGCTGTCGGCAGCCGAGCGAGCGCTGTTCATCACGGGCGCCGGGCTCTCGGCGGACTCGGGGCTGCCGACCTACCGCGGGATCGGGGGGCTGTACGCGGACGCCGACACCGACGAGGGCATGCCGATCGAGGAGGCCCTGAGCGGACCGATGCTCGCCACGCGGCCCGAGCTGACCTGGAAGTACCTGTGGCAGATCGGTTCGGCGGTCGCCGGCGGGCGCTTCAATCGCGGCCACGAGGTCATGGCCGAGATCGAGCGGGCCAGGCCGGAGACCTGGGTCGTGACGCAGAACGTCGACGGTTTCCATCTCGACGCCGGCAGCAAGAACGTCGTCGAGATCCACGGCAACGCCGGCGAGCTGGAGTGCACGGCCTGCCGCGAACGGTCCACGGCGCAGGAGCTGCTCGCCGGTTACGAGGGCGAGGTTCCCCTGCCCCCGCGCTGCGCGACGTGCGACGGACTGATCCGACCGCGGGTCGTCCTGTTCGGTGAGATGCTGCCGGACGAAGCCGTCGCGAGGCTCGGCATCGCGCTGGAGCGCCGGGACCTGGTTCTGGTCGTCGGCACGTCGGCGCTGTTCCCGTACATCTCGGGGCCGGTCATGAGCGCGAGGGCCTGCGGGATCCCCACGGTCGAGATCAACCCGGCACGCACGGAGCTGTCCGACCTCGTCGAGCATCGGTTGCCGATGCGAGCGGCCGAGGCCTTGGAGCGGATCTGGAGCCCGGGCGCCTGACGTCGCGCGGGAGTTTGACCTCGATCGCGGATCTGCCTAACCTGCCCGCACTTCGGGCGGGCCTGTCGCCCGGAACCGACCTGGGGGTAACCGATGATCTTCCGTGGAACCGTGCTCTTGCTCTTGCTGGCCGTCGCCGGCTCGTTCGGGTGCTCTTCGCAGCCGGACCCGGACGTGGCGACCGACGCCGGCGGCGAGCCGATCGCGGAGAAGTCACCCGCGGAGCAGCTCGCGGAGCTCGAGGAGTGGTGCTCCGGCGCCACCGAGGCCATCGCCCAGCGCCAGGCCGAGCAGACGCTGCACGACCGCCTGGGAGGCGCCGAGGGCATTCGGACGATCGCGACCGCCTTGCTCGATCGCCATCTCGCGAACCCGAAGCTCGAGCCGCTGTTCGGGGGCGTGGATCGCGACCCTTTCATCGAGAACGTCACGACGTTTCTCACGATCGGAACAGGCGGCCAGGCCGAGTACAAGGGGCGCGACCCGGTCGAGGTCCACAAGGACATGGGCGTCACACTCGAGCTCTTCATCGAGGCCGCGGGTGACCTGGACGCCGCGATGATCGAGACGGAGGTCGCCGCGAACGAGCGCCAGGAAGTCATGTGCTCGTTCATCTCGCTGCGCTCGATGGCGATGCCGCCGGCCGAGCCGCCCGCGTAGGCTCGCACGGAACAACACTCCGCCGGTCGCGGCAATTGGGCGTATGTTCACCGCCGAGGCTGCCTCGGGCTCGCAGCCGGGAGGTCGCGATGCGGATACCGTGCCTTGTCGTCATCGCCGCGCTGGCTGCGCAGCTCACGCTCGCCGGTGGAGATCTCGTCGACTCGCAGCCGTTTCGTAGGGTCGCCGACGTCAACGGGCGGCCGGAGGCGTCGTGGGGTCGTCTCGGCGTGAACGGGGTCGGCGTCGGGACGTCCTGTACTTCGCCGCCGAGGACGAGCTGCACGGCTCTTCGCTGTGGAGAGCGGACGGCACCGGCGGCGGAACACGCCTGGTGGTCGACCCCGACCCCGCGTATGGGTTCGAACTGGCTCCCTACATCGTCGCGGAGTTGAACGGGACCGTCTTCCTCAAGTCGCGGACGTCGGAGGACGTCGCACTCTGGGCCAGCGACGGCACAGCGACCGGCACCGCTCCGCTGATCTAGGGGCGAAGCGAGACCTGCTCCTGGCCCTGGCTGTTCGCCGCAACGGACGACCAGCTCTTCTTCTGCAACTGGACGGACGGTGGGCGACAGCTGTGGCGCACCGACGGCACGGTGGACGGCACACGGCCGGCGGCGGACGTTCGCACCGGACCGGGAGAGCTCGACGCCGCGCCACCTGCGAGCGATCGGCGACCGGGTCGTCTTCGCGCCTGGAACCGGTCTCGCACAGCTACTGTTCGCCGCGGACGACCTCCGGGGCCGTCGGAGGGTCGCCATCGCGTCGAGTACCGAAGCTAGGAGCAGGGCGCGTACGCCCGCACGAAGCAGGGGGCCCCACTCGACGGGCGTTGCGTTCCGTCGCCACGCGTCCCGACTGACCCCTCGTACTCGCCGTTGTGCGGCGCGACCAGGTAGTACATGTCGTCGGGCGGCAGCGGTACGGTTGCCTCGGTCAGGCCGCCCGTCTCGCAGTTGACCGGCGCGTGGCTGTCGAACTGGCCCAGCTCTCCGCGGTAGACCGCGAACTCGACGTCTTCGGTCGAGCACGAGGGTCCCCACTGCAGCAGCAGCTCGGACCCGACTCGCGTGACGGTCAGCGGGGGGCCCGATTGGTCGGCGCCGTCGGGGACACTCCCGGCCGTCGCATCCGGGGAGATGCGAAACACCCGACTGGTCCCCTGGCTGGCCACGTACACGTTGCCCGACGCATCGACTGCGACTCCCGCCGGATTGAGCAGCGAATTGCCTTGCCCGTCCCCGGCGGCCGAGAGGATCTCCGAGTGGGAACCGTCACGCCTGACCTTGACGACGCTGTCATCCCAGTGCGAGGAGAAATAGACGTCACCCGCCGCGTCCGCGACAATCGTCCGACAACCGCCCCCACCGCTCCCCAACGGATCCGGCCAGACCGTCTGGACCGCACCGTCGGGGGCGACACGGATCACGCCACCATAGCTCCTGTTGCAGACGAAGACATTCCCTTCACCATCGACCGTCAGATCCGTGAGGTAGTGGTAGGGGATGTCCTCGCTGGGCTCCAGGATCCGGTCGACCGCACCCGAGGGAAAGATGCTGTACACCTCGTCGCCCGATCCTGTGGTCGTATGGACGTGGCCACTGGTTCGATCCAGCGCGAGTCCAACCGCTGAACCGGGCAAGAGCAGGTCGTTGATGACCGTGACCGTCCCCTGCGGGCTCAGCTTGAACACGCGCTGATTGCTGGCGACGTACACGTTACCCGAAGCATCGGTTGTCAGACTCCTCGGATCGAAGCTCGTCGGGCCCAGCCCGGCGCCCGCGGGGTCGAGTACCAGCGCAAGGGTGCCGTCCGGCGCGATCCGGAATACGGCGTCGTCTTCGGGGGTGCTGAACGGGTCTCCAGGGTCGTCGGCGGAGACGAAGACATTGCCCGCGTCGTCCACGGCGATGCCGATCGGAGTGAGGGAAAAGTCGGAAAAGTGACCGCCACCGGAATGGTCGATGATCTCGGAGATCGTACCGTCGGGCTCCCACTTGAACGCGTTCCTGCTGATCCCGGCGGTCACGTAGACATTGCCCGCGTCGTCCACGGTGACGTGTTCCGGCCCGTTGAGCGAGGATCCGGCGCCGTCGCCGGTCGGATCGATGATGACATCGACGCCGGCCGCGGCCCCGACGGAAGAGACTAGGTGGACAACGAGCAATAAGAGGACCGCGAATGAAGTCCGCATCTCACCTCCGTGTTGGTCCAGCCTGTTGCAGAATATACTCCGAACGCATGCCGCCGGCCGGGAGATTCAACAGATCCGCAGGGCAGGCACCACGAGCCGCGCGGCGACCCGTCGCGCCCTACTCCGGCTTCTCGATCCCCAGCGCCTTCAGCTTCTTGTACAGGTGGCTGCGCTCGAGTCCCAGTTGCTCGGCCGCCGCGGTCATGCGCCAGCCGCTGCGCTCGAGCGTCTGACGCACGACGCGGCGCTCGACGTCGATCAGCGTGTCGCGCAGCGAGCCGCGCAGCGCGATCGCGCCGTCGTCGCCGCCGCCGGGGGCGGGCAGCGAGATCTCGGCGGCGGCGGCGTCGATCTCGTCGCCGGGGGCGAGAATCACCATGCGCTCGATCACGTTGCGCAGCTCGCGCACGTTGCCGGGGAACGCGTGCCCCTTCAGTCGATCCAGCGCATCGGCGTTCAGCTTCTTGCGCGGTAGGTTGTGCTCCACGCACGCGTGCTCGAGGAAGTGGCGCGCCAGGTCCGGCAGGTCGTCGAGCCGCTCGCGCAGCGGCGGCGCCGACAGCGTGACCACCTGCAGCCGGTAGTACAGGTCCCGGCGAAACTCGCCGTCGGCGACGGCGCGGTCGAGGTCCTTGTTGGTCGCGGCGATCACGCGCGCGTCGACGTTGACCTCGCGGTCCGAACCGACCGGCTCGACCTCCCCCGACTCGAGGGCGCGCAGCAGCTTGGCCTGCAGCGCCGGGGGGATCTCCCCCACCTCGTCGAGGAACAGCGTCCCGCGGTGTGCGCGCTGGAACTTGCCCTTGCGGCGCGCGGTGGCGCCGGTGAACGCGCCACGCTCGTGGCCGAACAGCTCGGACTCGAACAGCTCGCGCGGGATCGCGGCGCAGTTGACGCGCACGAACGGACCGTCCGCGCGCGATGAGTTGCGATGCAACGCGCGCGCGATCAACTCCTTGCCCGTCCCGTTCTCGCCGACGATCAACACGCGCGCCTGCGTCGGCGCGGTGCGCGTGATCTGTTCGAACAAGTTCTTCATCGGCGGCGACGAGCCGATCATCTCGTCGTACACGCCGGCGCGGTCGCGCAGCTCGCGATTCTCTTCCTCGAGGTCGGACTGCCGCAGCGCGTTGCGCGCGCTGAGCAGGATCGCCTCGGCGTGCGGCGGCTTCTCGATGAAATCGAACGCGCCGAGGCGCACCGCCTCGACCGCCTTCTCGATCGTGCCGTGCGCCGTCAGGAAGATCACGGGCAGCCGGTGCCCGCGTTTGCGCAGGCGGCGCAGCGCCTCGATCCCGTCCACCTTCGGCATCTGCAGGTCGAGCAGGACGAGGTCGATGCCGCCGCGCTCGACCAGGTCCACGACGTGTTCGCCGTCGTCGGCGCTCTCGACGTCGTAGCCGTCCAGCGTGAACGTCGTGGCCAGCGTCGAGCGGATGTTCTTCTCGTCGTCGACGATGAGCACCGTGGGCATCAGTCTTCGTCCCGTTGCAGCGGAAGGTGGATGGTCACGCGGGCGCCCTCCGGGTCGCGGTTGGCGGCCTCGATCGTGCCGCCGTGCTCACTGACGATGCGCTGCGTCAACGCCATGCCCAGGCCGGTGCCGGTCTTCTTGGTCGTGAAGCCCGGCTCGAACACGCGCTGCTCGGCCTCGGCGGAGAAACCGGGGCCGGTGTCCTCGATCTCGATGCGGATCGTCCGGCGTTCCAACGTGGTAGCGATCTCCAGACGCATGTCGCGTCCCGAAGCGGAAGCATAGCGCATCGCCTCCACCGCGTTGCCCACGACGTTCTTCAACACCAGCGAGATCTGATCCGGATCCAGTTCGACCTGCGGCAGCCCCTCGGTCCTGCGGCGCACGATCTCCAGCCCCGGTTCGCTGGAGTGCAGCTCGGCCACGCGGTCGATCAGCGCCTCCACGTCGACGGGGCGCGCCGCAGGCAGCGGCAGCCGCGCGAAGCGCGAGAACTCGCCGACCATGCGCTCGAGCTGCGCGACCTCTTCCAGGATCGTCTCGCTCCCCTCGTCGAACAGCGCGTCGAAGCGCTCGGGCGCCTCGCGCCGAGCGCGGTTCAGGTTCTGCACCGTCAAGCGAATCGGCACGAGCGGGTTCTTGACCTCGTGCGCCACGTGCCGGGCAGCGTCGCGCCACGCCGCCACGCGCTCGGCCGCGCGCGAGCGCCGCTGCTGGCTCTCGAGCGCGCGCTGCACGTCCGAGAACCACGTCGCCATGTCGACCAGCGGGTCGCCGGGACGCGCGGGGAAGCTGTAGTCCGCCTGCCCCGCGGCGATCGCCTCGACCGCATCGACCAGCCTCGACACCGGCCGCATGCTGCGCCGCGCGACGAGGACTCCCCCACCGGCCGCGATCAGCGCCGCCAGACCCGCGATCAGCGCCAGCCGGCCGCGCAGGCGGGTCAGGCTCCGATCGACGCCGGCGCGGCTGACCCCGAGACGCACGTGACCGACCGGGGTCCCGGATTCGGGCACGCGACGCCGCAGTGAGACCCAGCGCTCCGGTTCGGCGTCGATGCGCGTGCCGTCGAGCCGGGCGGCGGTGTCGTACAGCGGCGCCCCGTCGGCGGGGGCGAAGACGGCGACGCCGCTTCCCGCCGCGATCTCGTCCAGCAGCGCCGCGTCGAACGACACGGCGCCCGAGAGCCGCACGCTGCGCTCCCCGACAGCGACCTCGCGCGCGGCGACCCACGAGGCCCCCGACACCGACGACGGATCGGCGCGCAACTCCCCCGCGTCACGCGGAAGCGTTGCGGCGCGCGGCAGGACCAGCCCCTCGATCGCACGGTTGGGCGCTGCGGACAGCACGCGGTCAGCCTCGCCGAGGATCTCCAGCCGGTCCAGGCGCGTCAGGCCGATCAGTCGTCCGGCGGCGTCGGCCGCCTGCGCCCCGGGCTGCAGCAGACCCTGCAGCTCCGAGCTTCCGGGGCCGAGCAGAAAGGCCTCGAGCCGCTCCAGGTCCGACACGACCGCGGCGGAGCGCCGGGCGAGACCCTGTTCCATGCGCGAGGTCGCGGCATCGACCTCGTCGCCCAGTCGCCGCTCGAGCAGCTGCGCGACGACGCCGTACGTAACCCAGAACGCCGCGCCCGTCACGACGGCCACCAGCACGAACAGCTGGATCGCCGTCGACGGCGTGCGCGCACGATCGAATCGCGGCTTCAAGGCCGCTTCCAGTAGGCGCGTTCGAGGTACAGCCTGCCGAAAGGACCGGGCTCGACGCCGCGCAGCGCGGAGTCGTGGGCCAGCCACGCGCGCAAGCGCAGGATCGGAATCAATCGCGCCTCGACCAGCAGTCCGTTCTCGACGAGCTCGGCTGCGGCGCGGCGCGCCTCGGCGTCGGCGAGGCCGCGGGACGAACGCAGCATCCCGCGGACGTGCTCGGGCGCGTCCGCGAGACCGGCGAGCGTCTGCTGCAGCGCGATCAGCGGGTCCGCGACCGGGGGCCGGTGCACGACGAGTCGCATGTCCGCCGCATCGTCCGCCGAGCCGCTCCCCGGCCCCAGCAACAGCTCGATGCCGTGCAACCCCAACTCGGCGCGCAGCCTCTGCGCGACGAGCTCGGCATGCGGGTCGAGCGGGTCGTAGCGCAGGGACAGGCGTGGCGTCGAACCCGGAGAGACCGGGCGGCGCGCGACGGAGGTCCACGCCGCCGCCGTCCGGGCGGGAGAGATCAACGACCAGGCCGGGCGGGCGGCGCCGGCGAACAGGAACCCCGCCGCCGACTCGCGATCGATCGCGCCCGCCAGCCAGCGCCGGAACGACGGATCGTTGAGCCAGCGCCGCGACGTGTCGAGCCACAGCGCGTAGCTCTTGTCCCACGACGGCAGCTCGGTCAGCTCGATCGCGTCCGGGGGCTCGCGTAGCATCTCGGCCGCCGATCGCCCGTACAGCACGGCGACGTCGGCCTCGCCCAGACGCAGCATCAGCGCCGGGTCGGTCTCCGCGGAGTGCACGTCGCGCACGCGCTCGACCCAGGGGCCCGCGGCGACGTGCGCCGGGTTGGCCTCGAGCGAGCCGTCCGCGACGAAGCGGAACGGTCCGGGCCCGGACGGGAACCCACCGGCGCGGTCGTTCCAGATCCACAGGTCGGGATGGCCCAGCCGCGCCGCGAGTTCGGCGTCGGAGACCTCGCACACGAGCAGGGTCGAGCCGTCCTCCCCCGCGCGATCCAGTTCGAGGCCCTCGAGCAGCCAGGCGGCGTCGCCACTGGGCCAGCGCCGCTCGTTCCAGCCCGAGAGGATGTCGGCGCCGTTCGGGATCCGGCCGTCCGGGTACGCCGCCGCATCTCCGGAGACGACGCTGCGGCAGCGTGGGTCGTCGGCCATCGCCCGCGTCGCGACGGGTGCGCCGACGGACGTTCTTCCGACGAGGCGACCGGCGTGCTCGTCACCGGCCACGTATCGAATCGCCCCTCCGGCCGTCGGCGCGGGAACGGTGTCGACCCCGGGGTCCCGGCCTGAGCAACCGGCGTAAAGCCCTGAGACGAATAGAATTAGCAACAATCGGCGCATCGCCTGGCCCCAGATTACACGCGCTTTCTCACGCATGCAACGCGGTTTGACGAAACCTCGGAGGGGGTTGTTCCGTTCGTCAAGTGTGGGACGCGACGCTCCCGCGCTCTGGAGGAAACGATGAACACGAGACGATTCGCAATTGCAAGCCTGGCCCTGGTTCTCTTCAGCGGGATCGCCCTGGCGGGCCTCGACGACAAGTGGTTGCACGTGCGCGTGCAGGATCACGACCACGACGGTGAGCTGGTCGCCGTCAACGTCCCGCTCGGCATGGTGGAGGCGCTGCTGCCCGCCATCCAGACCGACGAGCTGCGCGGCGGACGGCTGCTGCTCGACGAGTTCGACCTCGAAGGGATCAACCTGCGCGAGATTCTCGAGGCCGTCCAGGAGGCCCCCGACGCGGACTTCGTGCGCGTCAAGGATCACGGCGACGAGGTTCGCGTCTCCAAGGACGGCGGGCTGCTGTTGATCGACGTTGACGAACGTCACGGCGACAACGTCCGCGTGCGGCTGCCGCTCGAGGTCGTCGACGCCCTGCTCGGCAACGACCCCGACGAGCTCGATCTGATTGCGGCGCTCGAGGCCCTCGCCGACTACGACGACGACCTGGTCACCATCGACTCCGACGACACGTCGGTTCGCATCTGGATCGACTCGAGCAACGACGGTGAGTAAGCGCTGGTCCACGACGACGCGCGTGTTCCTCGGCGTCGGCCTCGCGTTGGCCCTGGTCTTCGTGCTCGCCGTCGGGGTGACGGGAGCGACGATCTACCGCGCCGGGTCGATCGATGTCGACGTCGCGCCCGACGACGGGGATCGGCTGTCGATCTCCGTCCCCGCGGGCCTCGTGGACCTCGCGCTGGGCCTCGTCCCCTCGTCGATCGTCGCCGAGGCGTCGTGCGAGCTGGGACCGATCCTGCCCGCCGTGCGCGACTCCTGGGCCCAGCTCGAGAGCTCGGACGACTTCGTCCTGGTCGACTTCAGCGACGGACGGGATCACGTGCGCGTGCAGAAGCACCGGCGACAGCTCGAGGTCGTGATCAATGACGGCGACGAGCACGTTGCCGTCAGCGTGCCGATCCGCACGGTGCGCAAGATCCTCGACAGGCTCGACCGTCAGCCGCGCGTCGCCCGCAACGGCCGGCGCCGGTGCCGCGGGCCGATCGCCGAGCACCTCGACATTCACCTCGACGAGCATTTCGCCGGCCACTGACCCGCCCGACACGCCCGGAATCGGCCCCGACTGGCCGTCCGGCGCCCGGACCTCATATTGACTCGAGGAGGTTCGGAACCATGCGTGTCGTGTTCCTGCTGGCGATGTTCCTGGTGGCGGTGGGCGGACGCGCGGCGGAGGTCGCACCGCACGCCCGCAAGAAGGCCGAGCAGTTCGACCGCTGGCGCGAGACGCTGGAGCACGCGCGATCCGCCGAGGCAGCCGATCGTGACCGGGAGGCCGAGCGGTTGTACCGCTCGGTCATCGAGGAATCGCGTACCGAAGATCTGCTCACCGCGCGCGCCGTCGACGGGCTCGCGGACCTCTACCGGCGCAACGAGCGCTGGGTCGAATCCGAACCGCTGTACCGCAGATCGGTCGAGATGTGGACACGCCTGCTCGGCGCCGAGCAGCCGCGGCTGGCCGCGACGCTGCACAACCTGGGAATGGTCCTGTCGTATCAGGGTCGACACGAGGACGCGCGCGCCGCGCTGGAACGCGCCCTGGCCATCTGGAACGCCGCGACGGGCGTCGACTCCGACGAGGCGACCAACACGCGCCGGGCGCTGGACCGGCTTCCGTAGTCGAGCCGGAGCTACCTGCGCAGAACCGGCAACTCGATGCTCTCGTCACCGACCCTGAAGGTGATCTTGCCCTCTCCCGCGGTGTCCCCGTCCCAACGTACGTGGGCCTTGTAGAAGCGACGCCCCGACGACTCCAGCTCGAGGCTGATCGCCTTCGGGTGCACTTCCCAGGACACGTCGTCCGCGGACAGGTCGCGGCGCACACCGACCAGCACGGGCTCCGCCGGGGCGTTCGCGCCGGCCTCGATCACGACACGGTTCGGCCGGAGATTGAGCGGCGCGCGCAGGTCGAGGCCGATCTGAAACTCGATCTCGGACTGGCGCGGCAGGTTGGTCTTGAACGTGACGCGCTGCAGGCTGTTGCCGTACTCCGGCCTCCCGCCGAGGGTCATCTCCAGAATCCAATCGCCGGGAAACGCGGTCGGCAGCCCGTCGGTCGCGGGCCGCTTCTCTTCGACGCGCGTGGGCGTCACCGTCAGCCACGGCACGCTGACGTTCAGGTCGGTGATCTCCAGCGTGCCGGTCTCGGTCGGGTCCTTCCTGACGAGGAGCTTGGGGCGCGCCAGCTCGGCGAAGCGGTTGCTCATCCGAACCTGCCGCTCGGGCAGCAGCAGCACGCTCGTCAGCACTCGCGCGCGGACGACGAGGTTGCGCCGCGGCCGCCCCGGGTCGTTGCTGAACACGGTGATCGAGCGCGACACCTCGCCGCCGGGAAGCTCCAGCGTATCCAGCGTGGCCCGCAGCTTCCCCGCTTCGCCCGGGAGTATCTCCTCGTCGAACGAGGCCACCGTGCAACGGCAGCCCGGCTGGGCCTTCTCGATCCGCAGCGGCGCGCTACCGGTGTTGCGCAGGATGAACTCGGCCGTGCCGGTCTCGCCGTGGACCAGGTCGCCCATGTCGACCATCTCGCTCTCGAGCTCCAGCTTCGGGGCCGGCGGCTCTTCGGCCGCGGCCGGAAGAGCGACGAGGGCGATCGCGAGGACGGCCGCAACCGGGAACGTGCGGCCGAGTTTGTGGATTCTGGAGCTTCGTGCACTCATGTTGTCTCTCGTGGTTTCGTCGGGGCCACCGGCGTCAGCGTTATGATACGGCGGATCGACAGACCTGCCCAATTCGGCAGCGGAGAAACACGGCCTTGATCCACAGACAATCGCCATGGCTGCTCGCCCTTGCCGGGGTCGCGCTCGTGACGGTCTCGGCGCTCTGGATCTCGGGTCCGGACTCGACCGACGACACCCCGGGCCCCGCGGGCGGCCCCCACGGACTGCTCGTCCTCGCGGCGCCGGAGCCGGCGGCGCCTCCTCCCACGATCATCGACCACACGACGCTCTCGCGCGGCGACAACGTCGTGGCGGCGCTCGGCCGGCTCGGGCTCGAAACGGGCCCGCGCGAGGAGCTGCTCGCCGTGCTGCGCGAGGAGATCGATCTGCGCAAGCTGCCGGCGCGCAGCGGACTGGCCACCGCGCGCGACGAGGCGGGCAAGCTGCTCGGGATCTCGGTACGGTCCGAGGACCGGCGCATGCTGCGCGCGACACCGCCCGAGGCCGACTCCGGATCGTGGGTCACGGAGTGGGTAACCCTGCCGGTGGAGACCGAGATCGTCGAGGGCGGCGGTGTCATCGAGCGTTCCGTGGCCCAGGCCTTCTCCTCCCTGCCGCTGGGCACGGCGCTGACCCTGGCCTTCGCCGACGTGTTCCAGTGGGACGTCGACCTGCTGATCGACCCGCGCCCGGGAGACACGATCCGCGTGGTGTACGAGTTACAACGCCTGGGCGCGGTGCCGGCGGACCTGCCGCCGTTCGGCAACACCGCGTCGAAACGCGGAGACCTGCTGGGACTCGGGAAGCTGCTCGCGGCCGTGTACGACGGATCCGAGGCGGACTCGATCGCGTTCTGGGTCGAGGAGGACGACGGAGCGGGCAGCTACTACGACACGGACGGCAACCCGTTGCGCAAGAGCTTCCTCAAGAGCCCGCTGAACTACCGTCGTATCAGCAGTCGGTTCACGAGCGCCAGGCGACACCCGATCACGCGCAAGGTCTCCCCGCATCACGGCGTGGACTTCGCCGCATCCGCCGGGACACCGGTCGTGGCGACGGCCGACGGGCGTGTCGTCTCGTCGGGCTGGTCCGGGCCGCTGGGCCGCGCGGTTCGCATCCGTCACGGAAGCGAGTACGTCACGGTCTACGGCCACCTGCAGAGCACCGCGCGCGGGATCCGCGCCGGCGCCGAGGTGCGGCAGAACCAGGTCATCGGCTTCGTCGGCTCGACGGGGCGCGCCACCGGTCCCCACCTGCACTACACGATGATCCGCTCGGGACAGCCGATCAATCCGCTGGCGTTCGAGAACCCCGCGGTCGATCCCCTGCCGGAGGCGTTGCGCCCGCGACTCGAGACGGCGATGGACGAGTTCCTCGCTCGCCTGGAGTCGCACGGGCCCGCGTAACGTCACTCCTCGAGCAACGTGCGGCAGGCCCGCATCAGCGATCCCTGCTCGACCAGCCCGACGTGCGACGCTCGCACGCGCCCCCGTCGATCGATCAGCCAGGTGTGCGGAATCGTACCCGGCGACTCGAACGTGCCACGCAGCGGCGACGCCGCCTGCACCACGTCGTACGTCACGCCGAGCTGCCCGGCGAGCTCGCCCAGCGCTCGCGGCTGCAGGTCCTCCAGATTCAGACCCGGCACCGCGAGCCCGTCGTCGCGCAGCTCCGCGTCGACGGCGGACAGCGCGGGGATCTCGGCTCTGCACGGGCCGCACCACGACGCCCATGCGTTGAGCAGCACGACCGAGCCGCGGAGAGACTCGAGGTCGAGGCGCGTGCCGTCGACCCGGCGCAAGGTCAGCTCGGACGCGGTGGCGGCACGATCGACGCGGATCAGACGGATCCGCTTCGTGTAGTTGAACCACACCAGCAACGCCAGGCCGAGCAGTCCGATCCACACGATCGTTCGAAGCCGTCCGCGTCGCCCTTCGTCCATGGTTTTCATTATGCCCCGGGAGGCGAACGGAGACGACGCGACAGCGGCACGCGGTCGCGGAGTGGTACACGAAACCTGCTAAGCTCTGTTGCGGAAGCGCGCCGCGTGGACGCGCGCTGCGTCGTAGCGGAGCGAACACGCCCTTGACCCCATCGATTCGCGCACCGACGGCTGTTCTCGTGCTGCTCCTGGCGGGAGGAACGCTGGGCTACGTGGCCATCGAGGGCTGGAGCCTGCTCGACAGCGTCTACATGACGGTGATCACGATCACCACGGTCGGCTTCCGAGAGGTCGGCGAGCTGAGCCCCGCGGGCAAACTGTTCACCAGCGGACTGATCCTGGTCGGCGTCGGCGCGCTGGCAGTGGCCGCGCGGAATACGTTCGAGGCGCTGCTCGCACGACGCGTGATCTACCACCGGAGAATGCAGATGGAAATCAAACGCATCGACGGGCACGTGGTGGTGTGCGGCTACGGCCGCATGGGAAGCACGGTGTGCGACGACCTCGCCGCGCGCGGCTGCCGGGTCGTGGTCGTGGAGCGGGACGAGGAGCGCTGCCGGCGACTGCAAGAGCGGAACATGCTCCACGTGCAGGGCGACGCCACCGACGACGCAACGCTGGCCGCGGCCGGCCTCGAGCGCGCGACCGCGCTCGCCGCGGTCTTGCGCGACGACGCGGCGAACCTGTTCGTCACGCTGACGGCGCGCACGATGAACCCCGGGCTGGCGATCGTCGCACGGGCCTCCGCGGAGAAGAGCGAGTCCAAGATGCTCGCCGCCGGGGCGACGCGCGTGCTCAACCCGTACCGCAACGGCGGACGGCTGCTCGTCCGCCAGCTCCTGCATCCCAGCGTGACCGAGTTCTTCGACGTGATCAACTCGGGACAGGACCCGGACCTGCACCTGGAAGAGGTCACCGTCGCCGCGGGCTCGTCCCTGGCCGAGGTCACGTTACGCGACGCGCCGATCCGGCAAGAGCTGGACATCATCGTCGTCGGCGTGCGGCGGCCCGAGGGCGAGCTGCTGTTCAATCCGTCACCGGACCTGGCCCCGCGCGCGGGCGACGTGCTGATCGTGCTCGGGCGAACGGAGAACCTGGCGGAGCTGGAGAAGGCCGCGATGGGTCCCGCGGTTCACGGCCAGTAGAACGCCAGTCGCACCACGAACTGGTACACCGGCCAGAGCACCCGATCGGCAACGAGCCACGCGACGACGATCCCGGCCATCGCCGTCATCGCGTTTCCGCGGGCCACATCGCGCAGCGCGCGGGCGGGCGGAACGAGCCCCGCCAGGACCGACGCTCCGTCGAGCGGGGGGACCGGGATCAGGTTGAACAGCATCAAGATGAGGTTCAGCCCGAACAGGATCGAGCAGAAGCTCGCCAGCCCGCCGGCCAACGTCGTCTCCGTCGACCCGGTCGTCACGAGATTGTCGAGCGTGTACTCGTTGGACAGAAGCCACCAGCCGCGCAGCACCCCGATCTTCAGCACCGCGAAGCCGAGAAGGGCCAGGAGCAGATTCGCCGCCGGACCGGCCGCCGCCATCAGCGCCGCCCTGCGCGGGTGCCGATCCTCCCAGTACGGGTCGTACGGCGCGCTGGCCCAGCCCATCATCCAGCCTCCCCCCCACCAGAAGTAGCTCAGGAGCGGAAACACGACGGTACCGACGATCTCCCGTTGCATGTGCGGGATGGGATTCAGGCTGACCTGGCCCCCGAGATAGGCCGTTTCGTCCCCGCCGAGGTAGGCCGCCCAGGCGTGAGCGGCCTCGTGGCAGGTGATCGACAGCAGGAAGACCACGTACCACAAGGGCAGAAGCGGGATGATTTCGGGGTTGTCGAACAAGAACCCTCCGGCGGCCATGGTACCAAGGCGCCGGATACCCTCCGGCGCGCTCCGGGATATATTTAGCCTCGTGAGCGAACCGCGCGAGACTCGACCGACCGGCCCTCCGGCCGCCGCCGATGCGGGGGTGCTGGAGCTCCTGCGCAACCCCGCGACGTCCGCGGGCGTGCTGCACGGCGTGGGCCGGGATCCGGAGAAAACGAGCAGTTACGAGGTGAAAAAGGGGCTGGTCCTGCACCCGCGCACTCCCCTCGTCGTATCCAGGACGCTGCTCGGTCATCTGTTCTGGATGGACGTCTGCCAGGTCTGCAACCAGCCCGCGGCACACCCGGTCGTGCGGCGACAGGCCGAGCGCATGCTGGCCCGCCGCGTGGTGGACCTGGGCGTCGGCGAGCGCAAGGCGCTGGCGCGGCGGGCGCCCCGCGGAGTCGTGTCGGCGCTGCTGAAGGACGAGGACGAGGACGTGCTCGTCGCCCTGCTCGGCAACGAACGGCTGCTCGAGCAGGAGGCGGCCGCGATCGCCGAGCGCGAGGAGCTGTCGCCGGCGATGCTGGACCGGCTGGCGGGCCACATCCGCTGGTCGAGGAGCCGCGACGTGCGCGTTGCCGTGACGCGAAATCCGCGCACGCCGATATCCACGGCGCTGAGGCTGCTGGCGGCCGCCGCGCCGGGAGACCTGCGCGGTCTGTCGGAGGATGTTAAGGTTCGACGAATCGTGCGTGTCGGGGCTCGACGGCTGCTCGAACAGGGCCGGAATGGTCGGTCGTGATCGGGCCCGCGCCGACGCATCGCGCTGAGGCAGGTGGAATGCCCTCCTTCGGAGAAGAGATCAAGAGAGAGCGCGAGTTGCGCGATATCTCGCTGCGCGAGGTTTCCGAGTCGACCAAGATCAAGCTCGGGTACCTCGAGGCGCTCGAGACCAACCGTTTCGACGAGCTTCCCGGCGGCGTGATCAACCGCGGCTTCGTGCGGGCCTACTCGGAGTGCATCGGTGTGGACGCCGAGACGATGGTGAACGCGTATCTGCTGGAGGAGCGATCGCGCGGGGACGCGAACGCGGACCGCGACCCCCGGGTCCTCCGGCGCTCCGGAGTCCCGATGTCGCCCCCGACCGCCCCGACCGGGCGGTTGCGCGACAAGCGCCTGTGGATCGCCGCGGCGATCGGCCTGGTGTTGATTCTGGCCGCGATCTGGTTCGGGCTCAAGCAACGGTCGGCTCCGGCCGATCAGAGTAAGACGATGGATGCCGAAGGTATCCGGACGCGCAGCGTCGTAGCGATCGCGTCGACCGCAAGGACCTAGGAACGGGACGAAGATGGGCGAACCGACTCCGGCCGAGATCATGGTGCAGCGCATCCTCGAGGGGCGCGCGCCGCAACCGCTGCGCTCCGCGGCCGCTCGCGGCGCGCTGCCGCTGCCCCCCGCGACGCTGGTTCGTCTCGGCGTCTTCCTGCTGCAGGACAGCGAGGAGTCGATCCGCTCGGAGGCCGAGAACAGCCTGACCAACCTCGACAGCGACACGCTGCAGGAGGCCCTGGCCGAAACGGCGTGTCCCACGGAGGTGATGGAGCATTTCGCCAAGCGGGCGTCCAGGGAAGAGAAGCTCGCCGAGCGGATCGCCTTCCACCCCGACGCGCCGGCGACCGCGATCTCGGTCCTGGCCACCGGCGGCAGCTCGTCGATCATCGAGCTGGTCCTGACCAACCAGGAACGGCTGCTGCGCCAGCCGGCGATCCTCGATTGCATGATGCTGAACCCCGCGGTGCGGGCCGATCAGCACGGTCGCATTCTCGAACTGGTCGAGCGTGCCGCGAAGCTGCAACAGAAGCGCAAGGCGGAAGTCGCGGACGGCGCCGAGGTCGAGGAAGAGCCGCAGCTCGACTTCGAAGAGGCGGCGAAGCTGCTGCAGGTCGACGTCGGCGAGCTGCTGTCGGCCAGCGAGATCCTCGGCGCCGAGGAGCTGGAGCATCACGAGGACGAGGCGGTCCGCAACGCGTTCCAGATCATCGTCACGTTGAACACGGCGCAGAAAGCGCTGCTGGCGATGAAGGGTGGGCGCGAAGAGCGCATGATCCTGATCCGCGACTCGAACAAGACGGTGTCGCTGGGCGTGCTGAAGAACCCGCGAATGAACGAGTCCGAGATCGAGGCGATCGCCAAGATGCGCAACGTCACCGACGAGGTGCTACGGCAGATCGGCAACCACCGGGACTGGGTGAAGAACTACACGGTCGTCACGTCGCTGGTCTACAACCCGCGCACGCCGCAGGGCGTCTCGACGAACTTCATCCCGCGACTGACGAACCGCGACCTGAAGAACCTCGCCAACAGCCGCGACGTGCCGGAGCTGATCCGGCGCATGGCGCGGCGCACGCACGACACCCGAACCCAGCGGGCCAACCGCGGTTTCAAGAAGAAGTAGTCGACCGGAGTACCCGATGCGTCTGTTGATGGAAGTCCGCAACTTGATGGAGAACTACCACGTCAAGTCGGGCATGTATCACTACTTTCGCAACGAGTACAAACCGGCGGAGGACTTCCTGCAGAAGGCGCTGAAGGACGAGAACGGCCTGAGCGAGGCCGATCGGCGCAACGCCCGGCACTACCTGACCCTGTCGCTCGTCGACTCCTCGGACAAGCTGCGCAGCGAGGGCCGCCTCGAGGAGGGCGTCGAACGCCTGCAACGCGCCGTCGAGGTCAGCCCCAGCTTCCCCGACATCCACTTCCGGCTCGGCCGACTGTACGAGGAGATGGATCGGATCGACGAGGCGCTTGCGGAGTACGAGCGCGCAATCGACTGCAATCAGAGGTACCTGGCGGCCCACGTGGCCCGCGGCTTCTGCCTGCTGCGCGCCGGGCGGTCCGACGAGGCGACCGAGGTCATGCGCGGCGCGCTGAAGATCAAGCAGAACCAGACGAAGAGACCGTTCGACATGGCGGTCCGCCTTCTGGGCCAGGGGGCGACCGCGGAAGCGGTCGAGCTGTTCCACGAGGCGTTCGAGTCCTCGCCGCAGCTCTGCGCCGAATACCGGAAGTCGGCGCTGGCACGGCTGGACGCAGGCGACTATCCGCGGGCGCTTTCGGACTTCGAGCGAGCGGCCCAGGCCTGCCCCAAGTACCCGGATATACACAACTTCCGCGGAATCGTGTTATTCGAATTGGACCGGGTCGAGGAGGCGGTAGAAGCGTTCAGACTTTCGGTATCGCTCAGTCCCCGGTATCTTGTCCCGCGATTAAACCTCGCATTCGCCCTGCTTCGTGCGGGAGAATGCAGGCAAGCTGAGGCCGAGTTGGAGTTGATCTTGGAGCAGGACCCGAGCGAACAAGCCGCAGCCGCCAAACTGGAAGAGTTGCGCACCGGGCGGTTCCCGGAGAGACGACGCCCGTCTTCCAGGGGCAGTGCGGGATGAGGTGTTTCGTCTACGGCATCACCGACGTCGGGCGACGCCGGGAAGCCAACCAGGATCACTTCCTCATCGACGAGAGCATCGGTCTGTTCGCCATCGCCGACGGGATGGGTGGGCATGCCGCGGGTGAGGTAGCGTCCGAGATCGCGATCCAGACTCTGGCCGAGACGCTGCGCCGCAACGACAGCACGAACGACACGGTGGTGGATGAGGCCGGGCGTCGGCTGGTGCACGCGGTGCACGAGGGAAATCGGCGGATCTGCGAGTCGGTCGTCACACGCGAGGAATGGCGCGGCATGGGCACGACGATCGTGGCCATGCTGAAGCTGAACGACCGGGCGGTGATCGGCCACGTCGGCGACAGCCGCGCCTACCGCGTGCGCGCGGGGAAGCTCGAGCGCCTGACGACCGACCACTCGTGGGTCGGCGAGCAGGTCCGGCTGGGGCTGCTGACCGACGAGGAGGCCTCCCGCCATCCGATGCGCAACATCGTCACGCGCGCCCTCGGCAACCGCCAGGAGGTCGAGGTCGAGCTCAAGGAAGAAGCGTGCGTCGAGGGCGACACGATCATGCTCTGCTCGGACGGCCTCAACTCGATGCTGACCGACGTCGAGATCCTCGAGACGCTCACGCGCCACGCCGACAACCCCGAGGCCGCGTGCAAGGGGCTGGTCGACCGGGCCAACGCGTGCGGCGGTGAGGACAACATCACCGTCATCGTCGTGAGCTGCCGCGCGACCGAATAGCTCGGCCGCCGACGGTGGCGCGGCCACGGCGAGCTAAGTAGCTTAAGCCCGGATTTCCCAGATGCCCGATGCGTTTCTATGCATTGGATACCGCTTTGAGCCTGTAGAATAGGGCGGATTCGGTTCCTCGACGTGCAAATAGTGGGAGCATCTCATGGGTGAAGCAGGCAGGGACGCATTGCGCGT
>JAAELQ010000280.1 GCA_024226515.1 bacterium | reverse complement strand
GGCTTCACGCCTGAGATCGGCGTCCCGAACAGCAGCACGCGCGTCGCGAGTTGGCGGCGCATGTCGTACGTCCTAAACTGGGTGATCCCGGACGAGCTGCTCGGGGAGACGCTGTACTTCATCGCCACCGCCCGCCAGGCCAGGTTGGGCCAGGACGCGGTGCAGAGCGCTGAGATCTCGTCCGAGATGGTCCTGGACGACCCGACGAACACTGACCCCGAGAGCGGCAACCGCGTCTATCAGGGCGGCCTGGACAGCGCCAGGGCGTGGTCTGCGACGGCGGGCACGCTGGAGTGGGACCAGGCCTCCCCGTACAGCATCGAGGCGGATGCGACTGTCCCCGGCGGCGACTGGACGAACCCGGACAACGCGCACGACGGAGACGACCTGACGTACGGCGAGCTGACGGTGGACAGCGGAAACACGGGGCTGGTCGCGTTCACGTTCGCTGCCGGGACGCTCAGCGGGCAACCGTTCGCGAGGGTGCGGACGACGAAGAACAACGCGGCGATGGTGGTCCAGTACTCGACGGACGGTGGCGGGTCATGGAGCGACGTTGCGCAGGTGTCGGTCCGGCAGGGGCTTGTGGACGTCTACGGCCCGCTGCTCGTGTCGCAGAACATGGCGAATTTCCAGATGCGCGTGGGCGGTGGTAGCGGACGCGGCATCGGGGCGCCGTACGCCGAAGGTCACCACCGAGCGTACACCGTCGGCTTCGTGGACATCGCCGGGGCGACGCCGCCGTACGTGATCCTCGCAAACGGCCTGGCTACGTTCGTGTCGGATGGCATCACGGCTGCGGAGTTGAAGCGGCCGTTCCCGGGAAAGATCCCCGACCCGACGGTGCTGGCGTACAACGCGCAGAGCACCGCAACGGTCGGGCTGGATCTGCGGCGCACGCCCGGAGAGACGTCGGCGCTGGACGCGAACATGACGGTCTACATCAAGGAGAAGCTGACCGGCACCGAGTACTTGGCAGCGGACTTCGACAAGGACGACATCCCGACCGATGGGGTGTTCGATGCGCTGGTGCAGCGGTTCACTCCAGGCGCGGCGATCCCCGGCGACTGCGAGATCATCATTCGGTACCTCGGGACGGTTGCGCTGGACCTGGACAACATCGAGGAGACGCTGGGCGAAGGTGTGCCGCGGCAGTTTCAGGCGTCCACGGTCGACCAGGAGGAAGGCAACTATGGCGACGCCGCGTCCGGCAAGCGGGTAGGATTCACTCGCGGGCTGTGGCCCACAGTGGTGACCCGTATTTCGCAGATCACCGGAGGGACGAAATGAAGCGATGGCTGATCGTGCTGCTGGCCCTGGTCGTGGTCGGTCCAGTGCTGGCCCGCGTCGAGATCATCGACGGCCTCCGCTGGGTCGAGCCGACGGTCGGCGACTCGTGCGAGAAGTGGGTCTTCTCGGACGTGGTGCTGATGAACAAGGACACGGGCAAACAGTACAAATGCGACGACACGGCGGAGCAATGGCAGGAGGTCCCGATCTCGTTCTCGATCGCGAACAAGACCTACTACTGCGACCAGTACGCCACGTCGGGCGACGGGACCTGGCCCGACCCGTACATCGGATGGGACGACGCGGAGACGGGCTGCGTCAAGGCCGCGCAGGAGTGTTCCACGCCGCTGAGCGTCCACAACAACTGCCAGGCCGTGTTCCCCCAGGGCTTGTACCAGTGCACCGCGTCGGACTGCCTCGGCAAACAAAAAGGGATCGCCGAGGCTGTCGATGGAATGGTGTTTGAGGGGTCCGGAACTGGCGGCTCGATCATCATCGGGAACTATGCAGGGGCGGCCGATTTCTACTTCGTCGACGGGTGCGGCTCGGCCGACGTTGTCGGCACCGCGATCCCGTGGCCGGACAACTCCGATCCGCCTGGTGCGGTGGTTTCCGGCGGGACGTTCACGGACGACAACCGCGCCGAGTTCGACGTTGCGATCGACACGGCAGGGACCCCGGACTCGTTCAAATGGCGCAAGCGCACACGCGGCACCAGCCCGCTCGGCGCGTGGTCAGCCTCGACGCCGATGACAGGGGCGGCGCAGGCGCTGTCGGACGGCGTGACGATCGACTTTGAGTTCGACACCGGCCACGCGGTGAACGACCTCTGGCGGATCGAGGCCGGGTACTGCAACCCGGTAGGCGGGACCAACGACTACAAGGACGTGACGTTCCGCAACTTGTCGTTCGTCGGCGCCAACCCGTCAACGGCGGATGGAGGTGGCCTGGTTACGCAGATCCCGACGAACGCCTACGGCTTCCGCGTGTTCTCGACTGGGCAGGCGCAGTCGTGGCGGTTCGAGAGTTCGAAGCTGGCCATGTTGCAGGGCGGGATCAGCTTCAACGGCACCGGCACGGCGTCCGAGAACAAGTTCATCGCGTCTGAGATCACGAAGATCGGGCCGTACGGCTATGCGGTCGAGCTCAACAACGAGCAGTCGATCAATCACGATTTCATGTCGAGCGACGTCGAAGGCGTCTATGGCCACTCGCTGCAGTTTGGCCCCGAGGGCGGCGGCGACGTGCAGGTGTTCGGCGGCTCATGGATCGTGAACGATCCCGAGGAACCGTACCGGCCGAAGACCGGCTGGTGCACGGACGACGTGTTCACGAGCTGCACTGAGGACAACGACTGCGCCGACGAGATCACGACGGCCAGCGGTGCGGAGTTGAACAACGCGGACTGCACGGACGAGGACGTGCCGAACGGCTGCTGCACCGCGCTGGGCGAAGGCACGTGCGACAACACGCTGATCGTCGCGGACGCGGACTCCCTGTCGGTCGGCGATTGGGTGTTCATCACCAGCAGCGCGACCGAGGGCCGAATGGTCACCGAGAAGATCAGCTCGACCGAGTACGAGCTGCACTGGACCGGAATCGGCGTCACCGATGAGATCTCGTACAGCGACACCGATTCGATCCGAGGTGGCGCTACGTGTGACGGCAACGCGACGGGCTTCATCTGGGCCATGTCTGGAGGTGGCCCGAACGGTAGCGCAGGAAATCTGACGTTCAACTCGTCAGGGTTCGAGCCGCGGCTCGATTCGCAGCTCGTGTGGATCCCGACGAACCGGACGAACATCGCGATGAAGGTGACGTTCAACGATTGCCACTTCGTGAACAACAACACCGACCCGAAGGAGTGGGTTGTTATCGGCGCCAAGCAGCACGTCAGGTTCCGCGGCGGTGTGATTCGAGAGAACGGCGCCCCGATGTACTACCGGCTGACCGGCGAGATCGAGGAGAGCAACACGGCGTCGCACCTGGGTTGGATCGATTTCGAGGACGTGACGGTTTCGCCGATGTTCAACCGGCTTGACGAGCGGATACTGCTCGACAACGAGAACTTCGGCAGAGCGACTGCGGAGGGCATCTTCGGCGCGCAGCCTACGCAGACGGCGGAGGGTTTCACGCGAGCGGGGTACTCGTTCGATCGCTCGTCCAGGGCGACGCCGGTTGGGCTGACCGACGCGCAGGACGTCCTGATGATCCTGGCTGGAACCAATGACGGGTGGCCTGGGTACGACTCCACCGAGGGCGACAGCTACGGGCTCGAGCGCAACCTGAAGGTGCCGCTGCACTTCACGATCTCGGAGATCGACTGTCACAAGCCGACCGGCACCGGGTCGGACGACTACATCTTTCGTGTGGGCTCGCAGGACGAGAGCGAGACGTACTGCCGATCGGTGCTCAACCCGCGATCGGCGGAACACTGGATGCGCTGCGAGATCACCCAGGTGCTGGACGAAGAGGACGAGCGGACGATTCGGCTGTGGGCCGAGACCGAGAACGTCGGCCAGTGCGCGGCCGTCGACGATCCCTGGGGCTGCTGCACTGGCCCAGGCACGGGCTCGGGTTGCGCGACACCGACAGATCCAGCTCAGACGAACGGCGGCGGCTACTGCACGATCCGGGGGTACTGATGACGGACGACACACGAGACAGGACAGAGATCGTCGGCTGGGTCCTCCTCGCGGTTGCGCTCGCGCTCGTCGGGTTCTGCACATCGAGCAGCGATGCGGCGGAGCAGACGCGCCACATCAGCCAGGATCTCGTGATCGGCGGCACGTCGGTGACAGTTGGCCGCAACGAGGCCGGCGACATCTGCTTGAACTGGAACGGCGACAGTACGACGGATGAGACGTGGTGCTGGGACGACATCGACGGCCGGTTCGAGTTCACGCACGGCCAGGGCAGCCTGTGGTTCGCAGGGCACACGCTGACGCTCGACCGCAACAGCAGCAAGCCGGTGATCGTGCTCTCGTCCGGCGGCACAGCTCGCGCAGCGATCTGCACCGGCGACAGCACCGGCGACGTGAACGACTTCAAGATCGGCGACGGCACCTGCAACCCGTACTGGATCTATGTGGACAGCACGGATGGGCAGGTCCGGATCGCGAACGAGACTGCGACGACGGCCATCGGGCCGAAGGGCCACCTGGAGATCGAAGGCAGCGTGACGACCGAGCCGACGCTGTTCGTGCGGATCCCGGACAGCCAGACCGACAACGGGATCGAGATCCGCGACAGCGACAACAGCAACCGGACGATCTTCGATCAGCACGGTCTGATCGGCAGCGCGGAGAAGGACGGCAGCGGCAACACCTGCGACGGCGGGGACCAGACCGGGTGCTGGAAAGAGCCGATGATTTTGCGGTCGTACAACGCTGACAGCGATGGCGAGGTCGGAAGCGAGACGGAGCCCGCGTTCGTCTTTCAGCAGATGGACACGACGAACGAATCGAGCGGCAACCTGGTCGAGTACCGGGTCGACGTTCCCACGACGACGGGCGAGGGCGAGTCCGGCACGTTGTCGGCGTACATGACGCAGGGCGGCTCGCAGTACCGGGACGTCGGAGGGACGGCGTATCTGGTCGCCGACGAGCTGAGCGATCCGAACTGGATCGGGACGCACGAATTCCAGTCGCCTGGTGCGGTGCAGTTCGAGATTG
>JAAELQ010000279.1 GCA_024226515.1 bacterium | reverse complement strand
CTGTCGAAGGAAGAGGGCGGTCGTCACACGCCGTTCTTCTCCGGGTACCGCCCTCAGTTCTACTTCCGCACGACGGACGTGACGGGTTCGGCGAACCTGCCGGACGGTGTGGAAATGGTGATGCCCGGCGACAACGTGACGCTGGACGTCGAGTTGCACACGCCGATCGCGATGGACAAGGGGCTGCGTTTCGCCATCCGCGAGGGTGGCCGGACCGTCGGCGCCGGTACCGTGACCGAGATTATCGAGTAGCAGAACCAGCCCCTCGGCAACGCTCGGGGTGCGATTCAGGAACGACCGTCATGCGCGACAACGTCATCTTGCAGTGTGGTGATTGCAAACGCCGCAATTACGTCACGACCAAGAACAAGAAGAAAACGACCGGCAAGTTGGAATTCAAGAAGTACTGCCGGTGGTGTCGGCGACACACGTCGCACAAAGAAACCCGCTGATCCGGCGGGAGGTGGCAATTGGAACGTCTCCGACGACTCCGACAGTTTCTGGTTGAGGTCTGGTCCGAACTCAAGAAGACCACGTGGCCCAGCCGCAAGGAGGTCACCGGGACGACGATCGTCGTGATCGTCACCGTGTTGATCTGCGCCGCGTATCTGTGGGTCGTGGACCTGCTGCTGAACAAGGGAATGAACTACGTGCTGACGGTGTTCGGCCAATGACCGAAGAGGCAAAACCCGGCGCCGAGGTTCAGGTCGACCAGGCCGCCGAGGCGATCGAAGCCACCCAGCCGGTTGAATTGCCTGATGCCGAGCAGGCGACCGAGGCGCCGGCCTCTGAAGCTTCGGCGGAGGAGGCCCCCGCCACCTCGGATACCGAGGTCGACGCGGAGTCCGCTTCGGCGACCGCCGAGGTCGTCGAGGCCGAGCCGGTAGCCGAGGCCGAGCAGGTAGCCGAGCCTGCAGCCGAAGAGGCGGCTCCGGTCGAGAAGAAGAAGAAGAAACCGAAGTCCGCGCCGGCCCAGGACGAAGACGGCAGGGAGTGGTACATCGTTCACACGTATTCGGGCTTCGAGGCCAAGGTCAAGGAGAGCCTGCGGCAGCGCGCCGAGGCGATGGGCATGACCGACGTCATCGATGAGGTCCTCATCCCGACCGAAGAGGTCGTCGAGGTCCGCGAGGGGAAGAAGACGCGTTCGACGCGCAAGTTCTTCCCGGGTTACGTGCTGGTCAACATGAAGATGTCGGACGACGCCTGGCACCTCGTGCGCAACACGCCGAAGGTCACGCAGTTCGTCGGAACGGGAAACAAGCCGGTCCCGCTGAGCAGGCGCGAGGTCGAGCGCATCGTCAACCAGATCTCGGTCGCCGCCGAGAAGCCGAAGCCGAAGCTCGCGTTCGCCGTCGGCGAGACGGTTCGCATCACGGACGGCCCGTTCAGCAACTTCACCGGTGAAGTCGAAGAGGTCAACGAAGATCGCTCGACGCTGAAGGTGATGGTGACGATCTTTGGTCGCGCCACACCGGTAGAGCTCGAGTTTCTGCAAGTCGAGAAGCCCTGACGGGACACGGTAGGTAAGCAATGGCAAAGAAGGTCACCGGCTCGATCAAGCTGCACATTCCCGCGGGCAAGGCGACCCCGGCGCCCCCCGTGGGGCCGGCGTTGGGCCAGCACGGCGTGAATATCATGGACTTCTGCAAGGCGTTCAACGCCAAGACGCAGAAGGAGAACGGGATCATCACTCCGGTCGTGATCACCGTCTACCAGGATCATTCCTACTCGTTCATCACCAAGACACCACCGGCCTCGGTGTTGTTGAAGAAGGCGGCCGGCCTCGACAAGGGGTCGGGTGTGCCGAACCGCGACAAGGTAGGAAAAGTCAAGCGATCGCAGGTAGAAGAGATCGCAAAATTGAAGATGGAGGATCTCAACGCCAACTCGATCGAGGCGGCGATGAAGATCATCGAGGGCAGCGCGCGATCCGCCGGGATCGAAGTCGTCGGCTGAGGGAAGCGAAATGCCGAAACACGGAAAGAAGTTCAACGAAGCCCAGGGCGCGGTGGAAGAGCGAGCGTACTCGATCGAGGACGCCATCGCCGTCGTGCGCAAAGCGGCCTTCGCCAAGTTCGACGAGACCATCGAGATGAGCATGCGCCTCGGGGTCAACCCGAAGCACGCCGATCAGATGGTGCGCGGAACGGTCGTTCTGCCGCACGGCACGGGAAAGTCCAAGACCGTGCTGGTCATTGCGGGCGGTGAGAAGGTGAAGGAGGCCGAGGCCGCCGGAGCCGATCACGTGGGCGGCGCCGACATGGTGAAGAAGATCCAGGAGGGCTGGCTCGACTTCGATGCCGTGGTCGCCACTCCGGACATGATGCGCGAGGTCGGAAAACTCGGTAAGGTCCTCGGGCCACGCGGCATGATGCCGAACCCGAAGACCGGAACCGTGACGTTCGAGGTCGCCGACGCGATTCAACAGATCAAGGCCGGCAAGGTCGAGTTCCGCGTGGACAAGACGGCGATCATTCACGTGCCGATGGGCAAGCTGTCGTTCGACGACGGCAAGCTGGTCGACAACGCGACGACGCTGGTCCAGGCCATCGTCCGGGCCAAGCCCGCCGCGGCCAAGGGACGCTACGTAATTTCGATGCACGTGAGTTCGACGATGGGGCCGGGGGTCGAGGTCGATCCCGGCGAAATCGCGGCCGTGGCCTGAGGTGTACTGTGGAGCGCAGTGAAAAGAATTCGACCGTCGAAACGCTGGGCGAGTTGTTCAACTCGGCGCCGCACATGGTGGTGGCCAGCTTCAGCGGTCTGTCGGTGAACCAGGCCAACGAGCTGCGGACCAAGGTCCGCGCGGCCGGTGGATCGTACCGCGTCATCAAGAACCGACTCGCCAGGCTCGCGGCGGCAGGAACGCCGGCCGAGGAGTTGAGCGCCGCGTTCGCCGGACCGTGCGCCGTCGCGGCCCACGACTCCGATCCCGTCGCCCTGGCCAAGGCGCTCGCCGATTTCGCCAAGGCGAACCCCGCGATCGAGTTGCAGGCCGGATTGCTCGACGCGAAGTCGACGCTGGATGCTGCGGGCGTGAAGCGCCTGTCGGCGATGCCGAGTCTCGAGCAGTTGCGCGCGCAGCTGCTGGCCCTGATCCAGACCCCGGCGACCACGCTGGTGCGCCTGATCGGAACCCCCAGCACTCAACTGGCACGCGTGATCGATGCGCGGCGCGAGGCGCTGGGCGGAGAATCTTAACGAGGGAATTTACGGGCCGGCCGGCGCACGAGCCGGAGGCACGTTTCAGAATGACATGATTACCGCGTGGTCCCCCGGGGAACGCGGAGTCCACGAAGGATACGAAGGAGTCTCGAAATGGCTGATCTGCAGGCAATTGCCGAAAACCTCAGCGAGCTGTCCGTCATGGAGGCCGCTGAGTTGGTGACTATGCTCGAGGACAAGTGGGGCGTCTCCGCCGCCGCGCCGGTTGCGGTCGCGGCTGCCGGTGCTCCGGCCGGTGGCGAAGCCGCCGAAGAGAAGACCGAGTTCGACGTCGTTCTCAAGGAAGTCGGCGCCAAGAAGATCAACGTGATCAAGGCGGTTCGCGAGGTCACCAGCCTTGGCCTGAAAGAGGCCAAGGATCTCGTCGACAGTGCGCCGAAGCCGATCAAGGAAGCCGTCACCAAGGACGAGGCTGAAGAGATCAAGAAGAAGTTCGAAGAGCAGGGCGCATCCGTCGAGATCAAGTGACCTTGCGTCACGTCCCGTCTTCTTCAATCCCGGCCGCTTCGGCGGCCCGGGGATAGGGCTGCCCGGTCTGCGGACCGGGCTGTTCGTGCTGCTGTCGAACCGGTGAGCGGCCCCGAGCCGCTCCCGACGTGGGGTATCCAGCGACATGGCCGAGAACTTCAGGGGTGCCCAGAGCAGGGCAGACTTCTCCAAGATCAAGACCGCGATTCCCGTCCCCAACTTGATCGAGGTGCAGAAGCGTTCTTACGAGCGCTTCCTGCAAATGCACTCGCCGCCGGCGGACCGTGACGCACAGATCGGTCTGCAGGGCGTGTTCAAGTCGATCTTTCCGATCAAGGACTTCCGCGAGACGTGCTCGCTGGAGTTCGTCGAGTACACGATCGGCAACTGGGAGTGCAAGTGCGGAGAGATGCAGGGCATCGAGCACCTGCGCAGCGAATGTGAGTTCTGCGGTCAGGGACTGGTCGCACCGAACGCTCGCGGCGGACGCGTGGCGTGCAAGAGCTGCGGCAACCTGACAGGGGTCAAGGTTCGCGAATGCGACACCTGCGGCAGCGCGGTCGAGCTCAAGTTCAAGTACGACGTCGACGAATGCCAGGAGCGCGGCCAGACCTACACCGTGCCGCTGAAGGTGACGATCCAACTCGTCGTTTACGACAAGGATCCCGACACCGACACCAAGAGCATCCGCGACATCAAGGAGCAAGAGGTCTACTTCGGTGAGATCCCGATGCTCACCGACAACGGCACGTTCATCGTCAACGGCACCGAGCGGGTCATCGTCAGCCAGCTGCACCGCAGCCCGGGTGTCTTCTTCCAGGCCGACCAGGTCAAGAACACGCTGATGGCGAAGGTCATCCCGTACCGCGGTTCCTGGGTCGAATTCGAGACCGACCACAAGAACGTGCTGTACGTGCGGATCGACCGCAAGCGCAAGTTCCCGGCGACCGCGTTCATGCGCGCGTTGGGCCTCGAGGACGTGCCGACGATCCTGCGCGAGTTCTACTCGCCGGTCGAGCTGCGCTTCATGAGCGGCAAGCCCGAGTTCAAGGTCGGACCGGGGATCGTCGACCGCAAGTCGCGTGTGACGATCGAGCACCCGAAGACCGGCGAAGAGATCATCAAGAAGAACCGTCGCATCCGCGCCGAGCACGTGGCGGCGATGAAGAAGGCCGGGGTGAAGTGGGTTCCTGTCGGGCCCGCGGAGGCCGACGGAGCCTATCTGGTCACGGACATCGTGGACAAGGAGACCGGCGAGGTCATCTACGAGGCGGCGAGCCCGCTCGGAGAGGACCAGCGCACGGATCTGATCGCGCGCGGAATCAAGGTTTTCGAGGTGATCTACCCCGATCGCGAGGACGTCGGCAACACGCTGATCGACACGCTGGCCAAGGATACGGTCAACGACCAGCACGAGGCGCTGATCGAGATCTACCGCAGGCTGCGGCCGGGAGATCCGCCCACGACCGAGTCCTCGAAGACGCTGTTCAACAACATGTTCTTCGACCCGACGCGGTACGACTTCTCCAAGGTCGGCCGACTCAAGTTCAACACCAAGATCTACGGCGTCACGCCTGACGCCTGGCCCGCCGACGTGCGCGACCGCTGGGAGAAGAGCGAGGACCGCACGCCGAGCCGCGAGGACTTCATCGAGGTCCTGCGCTACATGCTCAAGCTGCGCCGCGGCGTGGGCAAGGTCGACGACATCGATCATCTGGGCAACCGGCGCGTCCGCAGCGTCGGCGAGCTGCTCGAGAACCAGTTCCGCATCGGCCTGGTGCGCATGGAACGGGCGATCAAGGAGAAGATGTCCGTCTACCAGGAGATGACGACGGCGATGCCGCACGACCTGATCAACGCCAAGCCCGTGATGGCGGCGATTCAGGAGTTCTTCGGCAGCAGTCAGCTCTCGCAGTTCATGGACCAGACGAACCCGCTGTCCGAGGTCACGCACAAGCGTCGCCTGTCGGCGCTGGGGCCGGGTGGTCTGTCCCGCGAGCGCGCGGGCTTCGAGGTCCGCGACGTCCACCCGACGCACTACGGGCGCATCTGCCCGATCGAGACGCCGGAAGGACCGAACATCGGCCTCATCTCGTCCCTGTCGTGCTACGCGCGTATCAACGACTACGGTTTCATCGAGTCGCCGTACCGCAAGGTTCAAGAGGGGCAGGTGCTGGACTTCGTGTCGGTCACGCGCACGGGCCAGAGCAACTACAAGCTGGGCGAGGTCGTACCCAAGGACGAATTCGGTCCGGCGCGGGACGCGATCGTAGAGAAGGGCAAGATCCCGCCCGAAGCCGATTCGCATTCGTTCTACCTATCGGCGTACGAGGAAGATCGCGAGACGATCGCCCAGGCGAACGCGCAGCTGTCGCCGGAGGGCCGGTTCCAGAACGAGCGGGTCAACGCACGCCGCTCGGGTGAGTTCAAGCTCGTTCCGCGCGACGAGGTCGGCTACATCGACGTCTCGCCGAAACAGCTCGTCTCCGTCGCTGCTTCGTTGATCCCGTTCCTCGAGAACGACGACGCCAACCGCGCGCTGATGGGTTCGAACATGCAACGCCAGGCCGTGCCGCTCGTCCGGCCGAAGGCTCCGTTCGTCGGAACCGGGATGGAGGGCATCACCGCGCAGGACTCCGGCGCGGTCGTGACCTGCCGCAGAGGCGGCATCGTCGACCTGGTCGACTCGCAACGCATCATCGTGCGAGTCGGCGCCGAGGGCGAGGAAGACTTCGGCGCGGACATCTACACGCTGACCAAGTTCAAACGCTCGAACCAGAACACCTGCATCAACCAGCGGCCGATCGTCCACGAGGGCGACCGCGTCGCCGCAGGGCAGGTGCTGGCCGACGGGCCGTGCACCGAGCTGGGAGAGCTGGCGCTGGGACGCAATATCCTCGTCGCCTTCATGCCCTGGCGCGGCTACAACTTCGAGGACGCGATCCTCGTCTCCGAGCGGCTGGTGCGTGAGGATTCCTACACCTCGATCCACATCGAGGAGTTCGAGATCGAGGCCCGGGATACCAAGCTGGGCCCCGAGGAGATCACACGCGACATCCCGAACGTCTCCGAGGAGTTCCTCAAGGACCTCGACGAGGCGGGCGTGATCCGCATCGGTGCGCACGTCAAGCCGGGAGACATCCTCGTCGGAAAGGTCACGCCCAAGGGCGAGACGCAGCTGACCCCCGAGGAGAAGCTGCTGCGAGCGATCTTCGGTGAGAAGTCGGGCGACGTGCGCGACGCCTCGCTGACGTCGCCTCCGGGCATCGACGGCATCGTCGTCGACGTGAAGATCTTCAGCCGCAAGGGCGTCGAGAAGGACCAGCGGGCGCTGGAGATCGAGAAGGAACAGATCGACCGGATCGAGAAGGACCTTCAGGACCAGATCCGCATCCTCAACGAGGAGGATCGCAAGCAGCTCGCGACGGTGCTCGAGGGCCACGAGCTGACCGAGCCGCTGGATCGACGCGGCGAGGTCCTGCTCGAGATCGGAGCCGTGCTGACCCGCGACGCGATCTCGGGTCTCGACACCGAGACGTTGCGCAACTGCGTCATGAACTCGCCCAAGACCTCGCGGCTCAAGGCCGTGCAGGCGATCGAGGAGCGGACGCAGAAGCGCATCGCGATCCTCAAGCAGCTCGCCGGCGAGAAGATCGAGCTGATGCGCAAGGGCGACGAACTCGCCCCCGGCGTGATCAAGATGGTCAAGGTCTACGTCGCGATGAAGCGCAAGCTGTCGGTTGGCGACAAGATGGCCGGCCGCCACGGCAACAAGGGCGTCATCGCCAAGCTGCTGCCGGAAGAGGACATGCCGTACCTGCCGGACGGGACGCCCGTCGAGGTCGTGCTGAATCCGCTCGGTGTGCCGTCCCGCATGAACGTGGGACAGATCCTCGAGACGCATCTCGGCTGGGCCGCGTCCGCGCACTCGCGCTGGATCGAGGATCGGCTGCACGATCAGCGCGCCGAGGCGGCGGAAGAGTTGCGTGGCCGGATGCTCGACGTCCTGCCGAAGAACCACGCCGAGTATCCCAAGCTGAAAGATGCGTCCGCCGAACGGATCATCGAGATGGCTCGCGAGTTGTCGCGCTCGGTTCGTTTCGCGACCCCGGTTTTCGACGGGGCGCGCGAGGACGAGATCAAGAACCAGCTCGCGCTGGCCGAACTGCCCGGATCGGGCAAGATCCAGCTACGCGACGGTCACACGGGCGAGCCGTTCGAACAGCTCGTCACCGTCGGCTACATCTACCTGATGAAGCTGTCGCACCTGGTCGACGACAAGATCCACGCCAGGTCCATCGGTCCGTACTCGTTGATCACCCAGCAGCCGCTGGGCGGCAAGGCGCAGTTCGGCGGTCAGCGATTCGGTGAGATGGAGGTCTGGGCCCTCGAGGCCTACGGCGCCGCGCACATCCTGCAAGAGCTGCTGACCGTCAAGTCCGACGATGTGTACGGCAGAACCAAGATCTACGAGGCATTGGTGAAGGGCGAGACCGCGGTCGAGCCCGGACTTCCCGAGTCGTTCAACGTACTCGTTCGAGAGCTGCAGAGTCTGTGCCTCGACGTCGAGCTGCTGAGCGATCGGGCCGATGTTGCTGCCGGAACTTCAACCATTTAAAGCGAGGGCAAGCAGTGAGTAGGCCATCGTTTCTCTTCGACAAAGCCAAGACGATCAATGACTTCAACGCCATTCGCATCAGCTTGGCGAGCCCGGAGAAAATCCGGTCGTGGTCCTATGGCGAGGTGACCAAACCGGAGACGATCAACTACCGCACGTTCAAGCCCGAACGTGATGGGTTGTTCTGCGCGAAGATCTTCGGGCCGGTCACCGACTGGGAATGCCTCTGCGGCAAGTTCAAACGCATGAAGCACCGCGGCGTCGTCTGCGACAAGTGTGGCGTCGAGGTCACGCAGAGCAAGGTGCGCCGCGAGCGCATGGGCCATATCGAGCTGGCCAGCCCCGTGAGCCACGTCTGGTTCTTCAAGGGCCTGCCGAGCCGCATCGGTCACCTGCTGGACATGTCGCTGCGCGAGCTCGAGCGCATCCTGTACTTCGAGGCGTACGTCGTCATCGATCCGGGCGATCACGCCGAGCTGAAGGAAAAAGACGTCCTCAGCGAGGACCAGTACCGTGAGGTACTGGACGAGGACCCGGACGGCTTCCACGCCGGGATGGGCGCCGAGGCGATCAAGGAGCTGCTGGCCCGTGTCGAGGTCGAGACGCTGGCCGTCGAGATGCGCGACCTGATGCGCAACGAGACGTCGCAGGCCAAGCGCCTCAAGTTCGCCAAGCGCCTGAAGGTCGTCGAGGCCTTCCGCAAGTCGGGCAACCGCCCCGAGTGGATGATCCTCGACGTGATCCCGGTCATTCCGCCGGAGCTGCGGCCGCTCGTGCCGCTGGACGGTGGACGGTTCGCCACGTCCGACCTCAACGACCTGTACCGCCGTGTGATCAACCGCAACAACCGGTTGAAGAAGCTGCTGGACCTCAAGGCCCCGGACGTCATCGTGCGCAACGAGAAGCGCATGCTGCAGGAGGCCGTCGACGCGCTGTTCGACAACGGCCGTCGCGGTCGCGTGCTGCGCGGCAGCAACAACCGGCCGTTGAAGTCGCTGTCCGACACGATCAAGGGCAAGCAGGGCCGCTTCCGACAGAACCTGCTCGGCAAGCGCGTCGACTACTCCGGACGCTCCGTGATCGTGGTCGGTCCCGAATTGAAGTTGCACCAGTGCGGGCTGCCGAAGAAGATGGCGCTCGAGCTGTTCAAGCCGTTCATCTACAACAAGCTCGAGCAGGAAGGTCTCGTCTCGACCATCAAGGCCGCCAAGGAAATGGTCGAGATGGAGTGCGCCGAGGTCTGGGACTACCTGGAGCAGGTGATCCAGGAGCACCCGGTCCTGCTCAACCGCGCCCCGACGCTGCACCGGCTGGGCATCCAGGCCTTCGAGCCGACCCTGGTCGAGGGCAAGGCGATCAAGATCCACCCGCTCGTCTGCACGGCGTTCAACGCCGACTTCGACGGCGACCAGATGGCGGTGCACATTCCGCTCAGCGCGAAGGCCCAGATCGAGGCCATGGTGCTGATGCTGTCGACGAACAACGTCCTCAGCCCGGCCAACGGGATGCCGATCGTCAACCCGAGTCAGGACATCGTCCTCGGCTGCTACTACCTGACGCAGTCCAAGGCCGGTGAGCACGGCGAGGGGCGCCTGTTCGGCTCGCCCGAAGAAGTCATCCTGGCCTACCAGGCCGGAGAGGTCTCGACGCTGACCCCGGTCGTCTTACGCTACACCGGCCAGTTGATCGACCTGACGACCCTGCCCCCGAAGGAGCGCGACAACGTCGTACGCGCTCCGGAGAAGGGCGTCGAGAGCTACCGGCTGCAGACCACGGTGGGTCGCGTGCTGTTCAACGACGCGGTGCCCGAGGGTCTGCCGTACCTCAACGGCCTGCTGGCCAAGAAGGCGCTGCAGTCGTTCGTCTACTACGTCTACCTGCGTCACGGACTGCACAAGACGGTGGAGCTGGTCGACCGGTTGAAGGACCTCGGCTTCGCGTCCGCCACCCGCGCCGGTGTGTCGATCGGCATCGACGACATGGTCGTCCCGCCCGAGAAGGTCGACATGGTGCAGAACGCACGCAACGACCAGATCGAGGTCGAGCAGCAGTTCCTCGACGGCCTGATCACGAACCGCGAGCGCTACAACAAGGTGATTCAGATCTGGTCCGAGACGACCGAGAAGGTCTCCGAGGCGATGTTCCGCGAGATGACGCGGCAGGAGAACGAGCGCGACGAGTTCAACCCGATCCTGATGATGGCCGACTCCGGCGCCCGAGGCAGCAAGCAGCAGATGCGCCAGCTGGCCGGAATGCGCGGACTGATGGCCAAGCCCTCGGGCGAGATCATCGAGACCCCCATCACGGCCAACTTCCGTGAAGGGCTGAACGTGCTGCAGTACTTCATCTCGACCCACGGCGCCCGCAAGGGCCTCGCGGATACCGCACTCAAGACGGCGAACTCCGGGTATCTCACCCGTCGACTCGTCGATGTCTCCCAGGACGTCATCGTGACTCTGGAGGACTGCGAGACGACCGAGGGCATCGAGGTCGCCCGCATCGAAGAGGGCGGCGAGATCATCGAGGAACTGCGCGACCGCATCGTCGGGCGCGTGGCGCTCGAGGACGTCGTCGACCCCAGCACCGCCGAGGCGCTCGTTCCGAAGAACCAGATGATCGACGAGGATCTGGCCACGACCGTGCAGGACGCGGGCATCCAGAGTGTCCGCATCCGCTCGGTGTTGACCTGCGAATGCGAGCGCGGCGTCTGCAACCGCTGTTACGGCCGCAACCTGGCCACGGGGCGGCGCGTCGAGCTCGGCGAGGCGGTCGGTGTGATCGCCGCGCAGTCGATCGGCGAGCCCGGAACGCAGCTGACGATGCGCACGTTCCACATCGGCGGCACCGCGCGCGTCGACGAACAGAGCAACATCGAGGCCAGCAACGCCGGCACGGTGCGCTACGAGAACCTGAAGACGGTCGACAACCGCGAAGGTAAGCCGGTCGCCGTCAACCGCAACGGCGCGGTGATCATCGCCGACCGCGAGGGCCGCGAGCGCGAACGCTACAACGTGGTCTACGGCGCCGTGCTGGAGGTGCGCGACGGCGACATGGTTCACTCGCGCGACACCCTGGCCGAATGGGATCCGTACAACTTCGCGATCCTGACCGACGTCAAGGGCGTCGTGAGTTTCCACGACATCGAGCTCGGCGTCACGATGGACGAGGAGGTGGAGGAGGTCTCCGGCCTCGCCCGTCAGGTCATCATCCAGTCGCAGGACGAGAAGAAGCACCCGCAGATCCTGGTGCAAGACGGCAAGGGCAACGCGTTGCGCAAGATCCTTCTGCCGGTCCACGCGACCCTGATGGTGCAGGAAGGCACCGAGGTGCTCGAGGGCGACACGCTGGCCAAGATCCCGCGCGCCACGACGAAGACCAAGGACATCACGGGCGGTCTGCCGCGCGTCGTCGACCTGTTCGAGGCGCGACATCCGAAGGACCCGGCCGTCATGGCCGAGGTCGACGGCGTCGTGCAGTACGGCGAGTTCGTCAAGGGCGCCCGCAAGCTGCTGGTCCGCACCGACGACGGCGACGAGCGGGAGTACACGATCCCGAAGGGCTTGCACGTCACGGTGCAGGAGGGCGAGCGGGTGCGAGCCGGCGACGCCTTCACCGACGGCCCGAAGGATCCGCACAAGATCCTCGAGATTCTCGGTGAGCGCGAGCTGCAGAACTACCTGCTGGACGGGATCCAGGAGGTCTACCGACTGCAGGGCGTGAACATCCACGACAAGCACATCGAGGTGATCGTTCGCCAGATGATGCGCTGGATCAAGGTCGAGGACCCGGGCGATACCGAGTTCATCGTGGACGAGCAGGTGGATCGCTTCCGCTTCGTCCAGGAGAACGAGCGGGTGCTGGCCGAGGGCGGCGCCCCGGCGCGCGGTCGCCCGCTGCTGCTCGGCATCACGAAGGCCTCGCTGGCCACCGAGTCGTTCATCTCGGCCGCCAGCTTCCAGGAGACCACCCGCGTACTGACCGAGGCCTCGATCTCGGGCAAGGTGGACTTCCTGCGGGGTCTCAAGGAAAACGTCATCATGGGCCGCCTGATCCCGGCGGGCACCGGGATGGACACTTACAAGAGTCTCGAGATCGCCCCGGACGGGCCGCCCCCGGCAGAGGAGCCGCTGCCCGAGGAGGCCATGGAGGCCGCCGAGGTCGATCTGGATACGGATCGCTTCGCCGAGATGATTCGTCAGGCCGCTGCGGCGGCGGCAGGCACCGATCAGGCCGGCTGATCGATCGCCTGGGATAGATTGCCCCTCGGGACCGGGGGGCGCAGGCCGGCCCGCGGGGGGCGGCAGGCACGGGAAAAGAGGGCAGAACGAAGGGCTTCCTTGACCCTGTCAGGGGGGCTCTGCTAGTATCCCCGAGTTTTGCACAAGGAATAAGTAGGGCACTGTCGCCCGGTAGATCGCCGGCGCGCCAGGGTTCCGTTCGGCCGATAGAGAGGTAACGTGCCTACGATCAATCAGCTGGTCCGCATGGGCCGCGAACAAATCAAGAGCCGGACCAAGAGTCCGGCGTTGAACGCCTGCCCGCAGCGACGCGGCGTATGCGTTCGCGTGTATACCTCGACGCCGAAGAAGCCGAACTCGGCCCTTCGCAAGGTCGCGCGTGTGCGCCTCACCAACGGGATCGAGGTCACGACCTACATTCCAGGAGTCGGGCACAATCTGCAGGAGCACTCGATCGTGATGATCCGTGGCGGCCGCGTCAAGGATCTTCCGGGTGTTCGTTACCACGTGGTTCGCGGCACGCTGGATGCGGTGGGCGTCGAAGGACGCCGGCAGAGCCGCTCTAAGTACGGCGCCAAGCGCCCCAAGTCCTGAGGAGTAGCGAGCGATGCCGCGCAGACGCGAAGTACCCAAACGGCCGGCCCTGCCCGATCCCGTATACCAGTCGCCGCTGGTCACGAAGTTCATCAACTGCATGATGCTCGACGGCAAGAAGTCGATCGCCGAGCAGATCTTCTACGGGGCGATGACGTCGATCCAGGATCGCACGAAGGAGGACCCGTTGAAGGTCTTCCGCAAGGCGATCGACAACGTGAAGCCCGCGGTCGAGGTCAAGTCTCGCCGCGTCGGCGGTTCGAACTACCAGGTTCCCGTTGAGGTTCGGCCGCAGCGGCGCGCCGCGCTGGCCTTCCGCTGGCTCATCGGCTACACGCGCGCTCGTCCGGAAAAGTCGATGCGCGAGAAGCTCGCCAACGAGATTCTCGACGCGGCGTCGGGTCGCGGCGCTGCGTACAAGAAGAAGGAAGACACGCACCGGATGGCAGAGGCGAACAAAGCGTTCGCCCACTACCGCTGGTAACAGAAGTTTCGATTGTCCGGCTCCCCCTGGGAGCAAAGCTGCGGCCCGTGTAGAGTTCGATCTTCGCACGGGAGCGCTGGGTTCTTTGAAGTGGCACGTACAACTCCATTGGGAAAGATCCGCAATATCGGCATCATGGCCCATATTGACGCCGGTAAGACGACGACTACCGAGCGGATCCTTTTCTATAGCGGCACCACCTACAAGATGGGTGAAGTGCACGATGGTACGGCCACGATGGACTGGATGGCCCAGGAGCAAGAGCGGGGCATCACCATCACCTCAGCCGCAACGACCTGTTCGTGGCTGGAACACCAGATCAACATCATCGATACGCCGGGGCACGTGGACTTCACCGCGGAGGTCGAGCGGTCGCTGCGCGTCCTCGACGGGGCGGTCGCGGTGTTCTGCGCCGTCGGCGGCGTCGAGCCGCAGTCCGAGACGGTGTGGCGCCAGGCCGACAAGTACGGCGTGCCGCGCATCGCGTTCGTCAACAAGATGGACCGCGTGGGAGCGGACTTCGACCGCGTCTGCCGGATGATGGTCGACCGCCTGGGTACGCGCGCCGTGCCGGTTCACCTGCCGTGGATGACCAAGGAAGAGGGCTTCCGCGGGCTGGTCGATCTGGTCGAGATGCGCGCCGTCGATTTCGGCGAGCAGGCGATCGGCACCGAGCCGACCGAGGTCGAGATCCCGACGGAGCTGGCCGAGGCCGCCGGGGCCGCGCGCGAGAAGCTGCTGGAGGCCGTCTGCGAGGTCGACGAGAAGCTGCTCGAGCGCTACATCGCGGGTGAGGCGATCGAACCCGACGCGATCCGCGACGCTCTGCGCGCCGCCGTGGTCGAGCTGCGCCTGACGCCGGTGCTCTGCGGCACCGCCTTCCGCAACAAGGGCGTGCAGCGCCTCCTGGACGCGGTCGTGCACTACCTGCCGTCGCCGAAGGACGTTCCGGCGATCAAGGGCATCAACCCGGACGACGACAGCGAGACGACGCGCGCGGCGAAAGACGCCGAGCCGTTCTCTGCGCTCGTGTTCAAGATCATGACCGACCCCTTCGTCGGCCACCTGACCTTCATCCGCGTCTACTCCGGGGTGCTGAAATCCGGCGAACAGGTCTTCTCCCCGGCGCGGAAGAAGCGCGAGCGGGTCGGGCGTCTGCTGCGCATGCACGCGAACAAACGCGAAGAGGTCGACCATATCCGCTGCGGCGACATCGTCGCCGTCGTCGGGCTGCGCAGGGTCGGAACCGGCGACACGATCTGCGACGAGAAGCAGCCGGTCATCCTCGAGTCGATGGAGTTCCCCGAGCCGGTGATCCGGCTGGCGATCGAGCCCAAGACCAAGGCCGACCAGGAGAAGCTGAGCGCCACGCTGGCCAAGCTGGTGCAAGAGGATCCGACGTTCCGGGTCGGAGTCGACACCGAGACGGGCCAGACGCTGATCGCCGGCATGGGCGAGCTGCACCTGGAGATCCTCGTCGACCGACTGCAGCGGGAATTCGACGTGGGCGCCAACGTGGGCAAGCCGCAGGTCGCCTACCGCGAGACGATTCGCTCGGAGTCCAAGGGCGAGAAGCGCTACGTCAAGCAGACCGGTGGCCGCGGCCAGTACGGCCACGTCAAGCTGCGCATCGCGCCGACGACCGACGAGACCGACTTCGTCTTCATCAATTCGATCGTCGGCGGCGCGATTCCGAAGGAATTCATCTCGGCGATCGAGTCCGGCGTCAAGGAGGTGCTCGATTCGGGCATCCTCGCCGGCTACGCCATGCGCAACGTGTCGGTCGAGCTGTACGACGGCTCGTTCCACGAGGTCGATTCGTCTGAGATGGCGTTCAAGGTGGCGGCATCGATGGCCTTCCGCGACGCCTGCGGGGGCGCCGACGTCGTCCTGCTGGAACCGATCATGAGCGTGGAGATCACGGTGCCGGAAGAGTACATGGGCGACGTGATCGGCGACCTCAACGGACGGCGCGGTCGGGTCCGCAGTATGGAGCCACGTGGCAGGCTGCAGGTGATTCAGGCTACTGTGCCGATGGCAGAGATGTTCGGCTACGCGACGGATCTGCGCTCCGTGACCCAGGGTCGCGGAGACTACAGCATGCACTTTTTCAACTATCAAGAAGTCCCCAAGACGATTGGAGAGGAAGTTGTTGCCCGAGTCACGGGCACGTTCGGTCGATGACCGCATTTCTTGGGTGATACGGAGGTAAGTAGGCGATGGCGAAGGAGAAATTCGATCGATCAAAGCCCCACGTCAACGTGGGTACGATTGGCCACGTCGACCACGGAAAGACGACGCTGACGGCCGCGATCACCGCGACGCTGGCGAAGAACAATCCGAAGGTCAACGCCCGTTCGTTCGATTCGATCGACAACGCACCGGAAGAGCGCGAGCGCGGCATCACGATCGCGACGGCTCACGTCGAGTACGAGACGGAGGAGCGACACTACGCTCACGTCGACTGCCCGGGCCACGCCGACTACATCAAGAACATGATCACGGGCGCGGCGCAGATGGACGGCGCGATCCTGGTGGTATCGGCCGCAGACGGTCCGATGCCGCAGACCCGTGAGCACATCCTGCTGGCCCGTCAGGTGGGCGTTCCCGCGATCGTGGTCGCCCTGAACAAGGTGGACATGGTCGACGACGCCGAGCTGCTGGATCTGGTGGAGCTCGAGGTTCGCGAGCTGCTGAGCAGCTACGAGTTCCCGGGCGACGACATTCCGGTGATGCGGGTGTCCGCGCTGAAGGCGCTGGAAGAGGACGCCGACGCCGCGAAGGGCGTGGTCGAGTTGATGAAGGAAGTCGACCGCTACATTCCGAAGCCGGAGCGCGCGATCGACAAGGACTTCCTGATGCCGGTCGAGGACATCTTCTCGATTTCGGGTCGCGGCACGGTCGTTACGGGCCGCATCGAGTCGGGCATCGTGAAGGTGGGCGACGAGATCGAGATCGTGGGCATCCGCGATACGCAGAAGAAGATCGTGACGGGTGTCGAGATGTTCAAGAAGCTGCTGGACAGCGGTGAGGCGGGCGACAACGTCGGTCTGTTGCTGCGCGGCACGGAGCGTACGGACGTCGAGCGTGGCCAGGTGCTGGCCAAGGCGGGCTCGATCACCCCTCACACGAAGTTCAAGGGCGAGGTCTACGTGCTGTCGAAGGAAGAGGGCGGTCGTCACACGCCGTTCTTCTCCGGGTACCGCCCTCAGTTCTACTTCCGCACGACGGACGTGACGGGTTCGGCGAACCTGCCGGACGGTGTGGAAATGGTGATGCCCGGCGACAACGTGACG
>JAAELQ010000278.1 GCA_024226515.1 bacterium | reverse complement strand
CGACTACCTGGCCGCCGCCGGCTGGGGCGACAGGGAGAGCATGAACGAGGAGTCGCGCGCCCTGCTCGATCGCGCCGGGGTCGATTACGAGCAGATCCGGGACACGGTGCACTCGATCACCGTCCGGGCCTTCAAGAAGTAAGAAGGACGAACGGCCCAGGGGTTGCCCGCTGAGCCGCGGCCCCGCGGGGTCAGAAGCGGATCGACATCCCCACACTGAGAACCGGCCAGAAATCGAAGTCGCTGATGTCGTCCTCGATCTCGGCGATCTCCTGTGCGAGGTCGTCGGGGTCGACGAACCCCGTGCTCGATTCGAGTCCGACCTGGCCCACGTCCTGCATCAGGATTCCGAGATCGACCAGCAGACCGATGCGTCCCTTGCCGCTCGCGACGTTGCCCCAACCGATCCCGAAGTAGGGCGCCGTATCGTCGAACTCCACACTGCCCGTCAACGTGCCGACGTCGTCCGGCGTGTAGGTGGTGTCGCCGATCTCGATGTTCTCCGTGACGATGCCCTCGAGTCCGACCTCGTTGCGGTTGTTGAACACGCCCGCCGTCAGCCGGAACTTGCCGCGCATGGGGTAGACGTCGACCAGCAGTCCCTCGCCGCCGATGTCCAGGTCGCCGTCGTAGACGATCTCGTCGATCTCCTCCTCGTCGACCGATACGCTCAGCCGTTGCACCGAGGCGCGAATGCCGACGCGATCGATGATCCGAACGCCGAAATCGCCGCCGATGCCGTACGTTCCCGCACGCAGGCCGATCCCGAAGCGATTGTCGGTCGACTCCCCTGTGGCGGGCAGGCACCAGGCAACCAGCAGCACACCGAGCAACAGACCACGCACTCTCGTCATTTCGTCCGCCTCCTTTCGAGTCACTTCAGCCTCAGCGCCCCGGACCTTGCCTGGCAGAAGGATCCACCAGCGCGCGACGGGGAGTCAACCGTCGTCGTATGCTGTGGGGACAACAAACCCGACCGGGAGAGGGGAGAATCGATGGCGATCAAGGGTGTCCACACGATGTTCTACTCGTCCGAGCCGGAGGCGCTACGGGCGTTTCTGCGGGACAAACTCGGCTTTCCGCATACGGACATCGGCAACGGCTGGCTGATCTTCGAGCTTCCCGAGGCCGACATGGGTTGCCACCCTGCGGGAGAGAACGGCGACGGCAAGCCGGCCGGGACGCACGATGTCTCGTTCTACTGCGACGATATCGAGCAGAGCGTCGCCGAGCTGACGAGTCGTGGGGTGGAGTTCACCGGCGGGGTCGAGGATCAGGGCTACGGGCTGGTCACACACTTCAAGATGCCCGGAGGCGTCACGGCTCAGTTGTACCAGCCGCAGTACACGAAGAACCCGGTGTAACCGCCGATGCCCGTTTCCGTAGTACGCGGTGGAGGAGTAGTGACATGAGACCAACGAAGCGGATCTGCCTTGCCGTCGCCGTCGCGGCCCTGTGGCTCGGCGCCTGCAACACCAGCATCAACGCACCGATCGACATCGCGGACGGCGAGACGAGCGCGGGTGACCTGAACACGGTCAACGGGTCGATCTCCCTGGGGCGCGAGAGTCACGTGCGCGGAAGCTGCCGCTCGGTCAACGGCAACGTCGAGCTGGACGACGGCGCGCGGGCCTCGGGGGTCGCCACGGTCAACGGCACGATCCGCATCGGCGCGGACGCCGTGATCGAGGGCGACGCGGAGTCCGTCAACGGACGCGTGTCGACGCGGGCCGGCTGCACGATCAAGGGCGACGTCTCGACGGTCAACGGATCGATCGACCTGCGCGGCACGCGGGTCGAGGACAACATTCACACCGTCAACGGCCGGGTCAGCCTGCAGGAGCAGAGCGTGGTCGGGGGCGACGTCGTCATCAAGGACCAGGTGGGCGGCAGCCGCAAACCGCTCGAGATCGAGATCTCCGGCGGATCCGTCGTCGAGGGCGACGTGATCAACGAGGACGACGACCTGACCGTACGCGTGTATCTCAGCGGCGGCGGGAAGATCCTCGGCCGTACGGAGAACGTCGAGGTGATTCAGGATCAGGTGCGGTTGCCCAAGGCGAGAGGCGCTCGATGATCGTCAAGAACGCCGCGGGGCGCGCACGTTTCAACGAGAGCAAGATGGGCAAGGCCGATCTCGGCCGCGGCGACCACCTGTTCGCCGGACTCAACGCGTTCGAGCCCGGCCAGCAGCACGAGCCGCACGTTCACTGCGACCGCGACAAGCTGTACGTGGTGTTGCAGGGACGCGGCGAGTTGACGATCGGCGACGAGGTGTCGGAGGTCGAGCCGGGCGACGTTGCGCTGGCACGGGCCGGCGTGGAGCACGCTGTGAAGAACACCGGGTCCGAACGCCTCGTCTTGCTGGTGGCGATGGCGCCCCCGCCCCCGACCCGCTAACTATTCGCCGGTCCGCCGACGCCGTCCAGCGCGTCTCCCTCGACGGGAGGCGCGCCGCCCTGGATCGATCGCGCGTCGTCGCGGAAGTGGCAGCCACGGCTGGTCCGGTTGCGTCGCGCCGAGTGGGTGATCACCAGCGCCGTCTGCACGGCGTTGCGCAGGCCGATCAGGCCGTCGCTCAGGCGACCCCGGTTATAGAAGTCCTCGATGTTGAGTCGCAGGTGATTCAACTCGCGGACCGCGCGGTTCAGCCGATGCGCGCTGCGCACCAGCCCGACGTAGTGCCACATCAAGTTGCGAATCGTCTGCATGTCGCCCTGGATCAGGGCGGGATCGGGTTCGAACTCCAGGTCGCTGACGTCCCAGGCGGGGACCTCGCCGTCGTCCAGCGGCCCGTCGTCCTGTTGCCGGCGGATGTCGCGCGCGGCACGCGTGCCCCACACGAGGCCCTCGAGCAGGGACGTGCTGGCCAGTCGGTTCGCCCCGTGCACGCCGGTGCACGAGGTCTCGCCCACGGCGTACAGACGGTCCAGCGAGCTGCGGCCGTCGAGGTCGACGAGAACGCCGCCGCACAGGTAGTGCGCCGCCGGGACCACGGGGATCGGTTGGCTCGTGATGTCCAGACCCTGGTCGAGGCAGACGCGATGGATCTCGCTGAAACGGCCGCGAACGAAGTCCGCCGGCTTGTGCGAGGCGATGTCGAGCAGGACGTGAGGATAGTCGTGCTCCAGCATCTCCCAGTAGATTGCCCGGGCCACGATGTCGCGCGCGGCGAGCTCCAGTCGCTGCGGCTCGTGCTGCTCCATGAAGCGCCTGCCGTCCGGCGTCAGCAGCACGCCACCCTCGCCGCGCACGGCCTCGCTGATCAGGAACTTCGTCACACCCGCCATGTGCAGCGTCGTGGGGTGGAACTGCACGTACTCCATGTTGACCAGGCGTACGCCTGCGCGCGTGGCCATGGCCAGGCCGTCCCCACGCGCGCCCGGGCGATTGCTGGTGTTCATGTAGACCTGGCCGGCGCCGCCGGTGGCCAGAATCGTGTTGCGGGCCACGATCGGCTCGACCTCGCCACTTGTCTGGTCCAGCAGGTAAGCGCCGTGGCACACCGGGCGTTCGTAGATCGCCGTCGGTCGGCGAGAGTGATGCGGAAACGTGATCAGGTCCACCGCGGTGCGCCGGGTCAGCACGCGGATGTTCGAGCGCTCCGCAACCGCGCGCAGCAGCGCATCCATGATGGCGCGACCGGTGGTGTCCCCGACGTGGACGATGCGTCGCTCGGAGTGCGCGCCCTCGAGGCCGAAGAGCAGTCGGCCTTCGTCGTCGTGATCGAAGACCACGCCCGCGCGCTGCACCAGGATCTCCTTAAGCATCTGCGGGCCCTGCTCGCAGAGGACGTCGACGGCGTTCGGGCGGGACAGTCCGGCTCCGGCCGCCAGCACGTCCTCGGCGAGCCGCTCGGGAGTGTCGTCGACGCCACGCCCCACGACACCGCCCTGGGCGCGGCTCGAGTTCGAGTCGACGGCGTCGTCGGTCCGTGTGACCAGCGTGATCTGCCGCTGGCGGTCCTCGGCCAACTCCAGCGCCGCGGCGGCGCCGGCGATCCCGCAGCCGATGATCAGAGTGTCGGTCTTCATCGACTTCAGCCGATGGACAGCATGCGATCGATCGAGCGCGCCGCCTGTGTGCGCAGCGGCTCGGGCACCTCGATCTCGTAGCGATCGTACTTCAGTGCGGCCAGCGTGTCCTCGAGCGTGATGTTGTTCATGTGCGGGCAGCGGACACTGCACATGCGCAGCATTTCCTTGTCCGGATTCTCCGCGACGATGTTGTCGCCCATCGAGCACTCGGTCAGCAACAGGTAGCGCGATGCGGACGACGAATGCACTTCCGCGATCATCGCCGTCGTGCTGCCCGAGAAGTCTGCGGCCTCGACGACCTCGGGGCTGCATTCGGGGTGGGCCAGGATCAACACGTCCGGAAACTGCTTGCGCGCGTTGTCCACGTCCTCGACGGTGAACTTCTCGTGCACCTCGCAGCGTCCCGGCCAGCCGATCATCCCCTTGGTCGAGCCGTCGATCACCAGCTCGTCCTCGCCGCTCGGTCCCGGCACGACGATGCGGCGGCCGGTCTCGCGGGCCACGTTTCGCGCCAGGTACTCGTCGGGCAGGAAGATGACGACGTCGCTGCCCGTGGCCTCGACGACCTTCGCCGCGTTGCCCGAGGTGCAGCAGTAGTCGCTCTCGGCCTTCACGTCGGCGTAGGTGTTGATGTAGGTCACCACCGGGACGCCGGGGTGGCGCGCCTTCAGCGCTCGCACGTCCTCGGCCGTGATGCTGGCCGCCAGCGAGCAGCCCGCCTCCGCGGCCGGCAGCAGGACGGTCTTGTGCGGGTTGATGATCTTCGCCGTCTCGGCCATGAAGCGCACGCCGCAGAAGACGATGCGCTCCTTGTCCGTCTCGGCAGCCCTGCGACACAGGCCCAGCGAGTCGCCGGTGAAGTCGGGCACCGAGTGGAACAGCGCCGGCTCCATGTAGTTATGACCGAGGATCACCGCGTTGCGCTCTTCCTTGAGGCGTAGGATCTCTTCGGCCAGCTCGGCCTTGAGCCGTAGCTCGAAGTCGGGAACGACGTCCGCGAGCTTGCGCTTGAGTTCTTCGTAGAGCGTTGCGGTACCCAAGTTCCGTACTCCTATTCGCCGCCGTCGGCGTTCTCGACGATCATCGCGCCGCCCATTCCACCGGAGGCGCACAGGGTCGCCAGGCCCAGCCGGCTCTTCCTGCGGCGCATCTCATGCAACAAGGTGACCACGACTCGCGTTCCCGAGCAACCGATCGGGTGGCCCAGCGCGATCGCTCCGCCGTTGACGTTCGTCCTGTCGAGGTCGAGCTCCAGGTCGCGCGCCACGGCCAGCACCTGGGCCGCGAACGCCTCGTTCAACTCGACGAGGTCGATGTCGGACAACCCGAAACCCGTTGCCTTAAGCAGATCCCGCACCGCGGGCACGGGACCTATTCCCATGATGGCAGGTTCCACGCCGCTTATCCGGTGGCCGACGATCCGCGCCGCGGGGGTCACGTTCAGCCGCGCGGCGGCCCTCCCGGAGAGCACCAGCATGGCCGCGGCCCCGTCGGTGATGCCGCTGCTGTTGCCCGCGGTCACCGTGCCCTCCCGGTCGAAGACGGGCTTCAGGCGCCGCAGTGCCTCGGCGGTCACACCGTCGCGCGGGTGCTCGTCCGAGTCGATGACTCGTACTCCGCGTCGCGCGCCGACCTCGATCGGCACGATCTCGTCCGCGAACCGATCGTCGCGTCGGGCAACCTCGCAGCGCCGCTGGGTCTCGGCGGCGAAGGCGTCTTGCTCCTCGCGCGGGATCTCGTAGCGCGTGGCCAGCGTCTCCGCCGTCCGGCCCATGACGTCGCCCGAGATGGGGTCGACGAACCCGTCGCGGTACATGCCGTCGACGAGCTGCTGGTGGCCCATGCGGTAGCCCCAGCGCGCCTCGAGCATGTACGGCACGCGGCTCATGGACTCCGTGCCGCCGACCAGCACGACCTCGGCCTCGCCGAGACGGATCGCACGCTCGGCGTCCAGGATCGCCTGCAGTCCGGAGAGACACGCCTGGTTGACCGTGCGCGCGGGCCGCTCGACCGGTATGCCGCAGGCCACGCTCGCCTGGCGCCCCGGGTTGGGCCCGCACCCCGCCTGGCGCGCGTGACCGAGGATCGCCTGGTCGACCTGATCGGCGGCCACACCCGCGCGGTCCAGGGCGGCGCGGAACGCGTGCGTCGCCAGCTCGACCGCGGTGACGTCGGCCAGCGATCCGCCGAACTTGCCGATCGGCGTCCGGACCGGGCCGGCGAGAACGATGGCCTCACGCTTCGGGTCTTCTCTCACGGCGGCGTCTCCTTTCATTCTTGACAGTAGGGGACGGATGATATAGGAAATAGGAGTCCGATTTCCTGTTTAGCCGAAAAAACTCATTTCTCAAGGAAATAGCGATGAAGACGACGGGTTGGACGGTTCGGGCCACCGGAGAGCCGATGGTTCCTGAAGAAAGGGAGCTCAGCCCCGCCCCCGACCAGGTGATCGTGCAGGTGGCCGGCTGCGGGGTCTGTCACACGGACCTGGGTTTCTACTACGACGGAGTTCCCACCCGGCACCCTTTCCCGCTGGTCCTCGGTCACGAGGTCAGCGGCACGGTCGTCGAGGCCGGTGACGCGGCCCCCGGCTGGGTCGGCCGGTCGGTCGTGGTTCCGGCGGTCATCCCGTGCGGTCGCTGCGCGACGTGTGAGGCGGGACACGGCCGCATCTGTCCCGAGCAGATCTTCCCCGGAAGCGACGTGCACGGCGGATTCGCCACGCACCTCGCGGTACCGGCTCGGGGCCTGTGTCCGGTGCCCGAGCTCACCGACGTCTCGATCAATCCCGGCGGTCTCGAGCTTCCGCAGCTCTCGGTGATCGCCGACGCCGTCTCGACGCCGTACCAGGCGATCCTGTCGAGCGGCCTGGCGGAGGGCGATCTGGCCGTGTTCGTCGGCAGCGGGGGCGTCGGCGGCTTCGGCGTTCAGGTGGCGGCCGCCGTGGGCGCGCACGTCGTGGCGATCGACGTCGACGCGCAACGCCTCGAAACGCTGTCGCGCCACGGCGCCGAGTTGACGCTGTGCGCCGCGGAACTGGGCTTCAAGGAACTGCGCGGTGCCCTGAAGGAGTTCGCGAAGCAACATCGGATCCCGACCTGGCGGCAGAAGATCTTCGAGACCTCGGGCACGGACGCCGGGCAGGCGACGGCTTTCGGACTGGTCGGTCGCGGCGGCTACCTCGGCGTCGTGGGGTTCACGCCCAAGAAACTCGAACTGCGCCTGTCGAACCTGATGGCGTTCGACGCGACGGCGCGCGGCAACTGGGGCTGCCTCCCCGAACACTACCCCGCGATCGTGGGTCTCGTGCTCGCGGGCAAGATCGCGCTCGAGCCGTTCGTCGAGCTGCGGCCGCTTTCCTCAATCAATCAAACGTTCGAAGACATTCACGAACGGCGGACGTCCCGCCGCGTGATCCTCGTGCCGGAGAGCTGAACATGGAATTCAAGAACCACGAGTTGATTCCCGAACAAGAATACGAGGGCGTGCTGTACGAGCGTCGGGCGCTGCGCGACCGGGAGGGCAACGAGGTCGAGGGGCTGTTCTCGGTCCGCATCACGCTGAACAACCCCGCCCAGTACAACTCCTACACGACCGAGATGGTCAAGGGCGTGATCGCGGGGATGCGCCGCGCGTCGGAGGATCGCGCGTGCGTGGCCGTGGTGTTCACCGCCGTGGGCGACAAGGCGTTCTGCACCGGCGGAAACACCGCGGAGTACGCCGAGTACTACGCCGGACGGCCGGAGGAGTACCGCCAGTACATGCGGCTGTTCAACGACATGGTGACGACGATCCTGCACTGCGACAAACCGGTCATCTGCCGCGTGAACGGAATGCGCATCGCCGGCGGGCAGGAGATCGGCATGGCCTGCGACTTCACCATCGCGCAGGACCTGGCCGTCTTCGGCCAGGCCGGCCCGCGTCACGGCTCGGCGCCCGACGGCGGCAGCACCGACTTCCTGCCGCTGTTCGTCGGCATCGAGGCCGCGATGGAGAGCTGCACGCTGTGCGAGACGTGGAGCGCGCACAAGGCTCGACGCCTCGGCCTCGTCAGCCGCATCGTCCCGGCGTTGAAAGTCGACGGCGAGTTCGTGCCCAACCCGATGGTCGTCACCGACCGCTGGCTCGACGATCGAGGCAACATCGTCCACGGCGAGAGCGTCACCGGTCCCGACCGAGCGGCGGCCAAGGAACGGCTGAAGTCCGGCGAGATCGACCTGTCGCTGCTCGATCGCGAGGTCGACGGGTTTCTCTTCTCGCTGGCCATGACGATGCCCGGCTGTCTGTCGAAGACCGTCGAGAGCGTGCGCAAGCACAAGCTCGAACACTGGAACCGCAACAAGGAATCCAACCGCGCCTGGCTCGGCCTGAACATGATGAACGAGGGCCGCACGGGCTTCCGCGCGTTCCACGAAGGCACGAAGAAGTGCCGCGAGGCCGACTTCCTGTTGCTGCGCCGCCGCCTCGGCGAGGGCGGCGTGTGGGGCGAGGAGCTGATCGAGGAGGTGCTGGCCAAGGCGCACAACAAGGAGATGGCGAACGGATGACGGCCCACGCCAGCACTACCGTCGAGGTGCGCGACCTGTGTCGCGAGCACCTCGAGGAGGTCGCCCGGATCGACGCGCTGCACACCGGCGAGAGCAAGCCGGACTACTGGCAGCGCGTGTTCGAGGAGTTCCTGTCCTCGACGGGGGAGGAGCGCGTCGGCGTGGCGGCCGAGATCGACGGGCGCACGATCGGCTACCTGCTGGGCGTGGTGCGCGCGTTCGAGTTCGGCTCCGAGGCCTGCGGCTGGGTCTTTGCGGTGGGCGTGGACCCGGACCAGGCCCGCGCGGGCGTTGCCTCGGCGTTGCTGGAGCACGCTTGCGAGCGCTTCCGCAGGGCCGGAGTGACCCGCGTGAGGACGATGGTCCAGCGCAACGACGTCGAAGTGCTGTCGTTCTTCCGGGCCAACGGGTTCGCGGGCGGCAGCTTCGTGCAACTGGAACGCGATCTGGAGGGGCGGGCATGACGGTCCGACTGGAAGAGCTGGAAGGTGGCGCGCTGTGGCGCGTCGTGTTGAACACACCCAAGGCCAACATCGTCGACATGGAGAAGACCGAGGAGCTGTGCTCGATCTTCGGCCGCGCGCGCGAGACGCCGCAGCTCAAGGCCGTGCTCGTCGAGGGCGAGGGGCCGCACTTCTCGTTCGGCGCCAGCGTCGAGGAACACCTGCCCGACACGTGCGGGGCGATGCTGCGCGGGTTCCACCGACTGTTCGGTCTGATGCTCGAGGCGAACGTGGTGACGCTCGCCGCCGTGCGCGGCCAGTGCCTCGGCGGAGGGCTGGAGCTGGCGAGCTTCTGCAACCGGCTGTTCGCCGCGCCCGACGCGAGGCTGGGGCAACCCGAGATCGTGCTCGGTGTCTTCGCCCCGGTCGGCTCGGTCGTGCTCGCCGAGCGCGTCGGCCGCGGCCACGCGGAGGATCTGTGCCTCAGCGGTCGTTCGCTGACCGCGGAGCAGGCGCTGGCCATCGGGCTGGTGGACGAGCTGGCCGACGACCCCTCGCAGGCCGCGCTGGCCTACGCGCAGGAGTTCCTGCTGCCCCGCTCGGCGTCGAGCCTGCGCATGGCGCTTCGAGCGGTGCGCGCCGGCTTCGCCGAGCGCTTCCGCGCCGAGCTGGCGCAGGTCGAGCGCCTGTATCTCGAGGATCTGATGTCGACGGCGGACGCCGGGGAGGGCCTGGCGGCCTTCATCGAGAAGCGCAAGCCGTCCTGGAGCAACGCGTGATGGCAAACGACATCGAGACCGTTCTGACCCGGGCCGAGGAGCTGTACCGCGATCTCTCGTTCGGCTCGGTGCAGAGCTGGAAGGAGAAGACCGGTGGGATGGCGGTCGGCTACCTGCCGATCTACGTGCCGTGCGAGCTGTTCCACGCGCAGGGCGTGTTGCCGGTGGGCATCATGGGCGGCGGCGACGGCCTGGAGATCATTCGCGGCGACGCGTACTACCAGTCCTACATCTGTCACATCCCGCGCAGCACGATCGAGCTGGGCCTCAACGGCAACCTCGACTGCCTGGACGGGATGATCTTCCCCGCCATCTGCGACGTGATTCGCAATCTGTCCGGGATGTGGAAGCTGCAGTTTCCGGAGAAGCTGTCGCGTTACTTCGACGTGCCGCAGAACTTCGACGCGGAGGTCGGCGGGCGATTCTACCGCCGCGAGCTGGAAGAGCTGTCGTCCGACCTGGCGCAGCGCGGCGCGCGGGCGTACGACGCCGAAGCGCTACGCTCGTCGATCGCGGTCTACAACGAGAACCGCAAGCTCGTGCGCGAGGCATACCGGCTGCGTCGCGAGTCGCCGTGGAAGGTGCGCACGGCCGAGTTGTACCTCGTGCTGCGCGCAGGCCTCGTGCTGCCGGTCGAGGAGTTCACGGCGATGCTGCGCGACTACCTGGACGCGGTGAGCAACGACGACACGCGGCGCCCGATGGACCAGGCCCGCGTGGTGCTGGCCGGCTCGTTCTGCGAGCAGCCGCCGCTGGGCCTGATCAAGACGCTCGAGCGTTCGGGTTGCTACATCGTGGACGACGACCTCGTGCAGATCTACCGCTGGCTGCGCAACGACATCCCGCTCGAGGGCGACCCGCTGGAGAACCTCGTGCGCGCCTTCCTCGACGACTCGATCGAGAGCCCGACGCGCTACGTGGGCGACGGCGTCAAGGGGCAGGACCTGGTGCAGCGCGTCGAGCAGAGCCGGGCCGAGGGCGTGCTGTTCTGCGCGCCGAGCTTCTGCGACCCGGCGTTGCTCGACCAGCCGATGGCGACCCGCGCCGCCGACGAGGCGGGCGTTCCCTGGACCGCGTTCAAGTATGCGGAGAACACGGGGCAGTTCCAGGTGATTCGCGAGCAGGCGGGTACGTTCGCGGATTCGATCAAGCTGTGGAGCGACGCATGAGCCCCGGGAGCAACGAGATGCAAACGAACGCGACCGCCGTACAGAAAGACGACAGCCAGCTGCGCCAGAAGCGCATGATCGCCGAGCACTTCAAGCGCCTCGGCCGTTCTCCCGAGACCGGAGAGAAGAACGTCTACACGTTCGTCCCCGGCAACCTGACCGAGCTGCTGCTGAGCTTCGACCTGGTCCCGGTGCTGCCGGAGATCAACGCGCTGCAATCGGGCATGCGCGGCAAGTCGAAGGAGTACATCGCGACGGCCGAGAAGCTGGGGCACTCCGAGGACGTCTGCACCTACGTCAAGTGCGACCTGGGAATGATGAAGTCGGGCAACGTCGGCCCCACCGGCGAGCACATGCCGGATCCGAACCTGTTGCTGCTGTCCTACACCGGCTGCTTCACGTTCCTCAAGTGGTTCGAGATCCTCAAGCAGGAGTACGACTGTCCGGTGGCCATGCTGCACGTGCCGTACCAGGGCGACGGCGAGGTCACCGAATCCGCGCGCGACTACGTCGTGCAGCAGTTGAAGACCGACATCATCCCCAAGCTCGAGCAGATCTCGGGCAGGGCCTACGACGAGGACAAGCTGAAGGAGCATCTGGCGCGCTCGGCGCAGGCCGAGGACGACCTGGTGTGGGTCCTCGAGTCGGCGAAGAACCGTCCGTCGCCGATCGACGCGTACTTCGGCGGGATCTACTACCTGGGCCCGATCTTCAGCTCGTTCCGCGGGACGCAGGACGCCGTCGAGTACTACAAGAGCCTGCGCTCGGAGGTGGATGCGCGGCTGGACGCGGGCCTCGGACCGGTCACGCCGGACGGGCAGATCGACGACGAGCGCTTCCGCATCGTCGTCGAGGGACCGCCGAACTGGACTCACTTCCGCGAGTTCTGGAAGATGTTCGCCGACGAGGGCGCCGTCGTCGTGGCCTCGACTTACACCAAGGTCGGCGGCGTCTACGACAACGGCTTCCGCCACGACCCCGACCGGCCGCTCGAGACGCTCGCCGAGTACTGCATGGGTTGCTACACGAACCTCAACCTGCCGAGTCGCGTCGACATGCTCTCGCGCTACATCCGCGAGTACAACGCCGACGGTCTGTTGATCAACTCGATCAAGAGCTGCAACTCGTTCAGCGCCGGGCAGCTGATGATCCTGCGCGAGGTCGAGAAACGCACAGGAAAGCCCGGAGGCTTCGTCGAGAGCGACCTGGTCGATCCGCGCTACTTCTCCGCGGCCAACATCAAGAACCGGCTGGAGTCCTACTTCCAGATGATCGAGCAGAAGAGGATGGGGGGGGCCGCATGAAGTACTGCGTCGGCATCGATCTGGGGTCGACCACGACCAAGGCGGTGATCCTCGGCGAGCCGGGCGAGGTGCTGGGCCGCGGCATCACGAACAGCCGCAGCAACTACACGGTCGCCTGCAACGTCGCGCTGGGCGAGGCACTCATCAACGCGCGTTTCGCGCAGATCTCGGCCGGGCTGGAGACGGCCGGCGTCGACCGCGAGTCGGCCGAGAACATGCTGACCGGTCTCGAGCTGGGCTTTCGCGAGCAGCAGTATCTGGCGCAGCTGGCCGAGCTCGAGCGGGCGATCGGCGCGCTGCTCGACCGGCCCTCCGCCGGAGCCTCGGCCCTGCCCACGGTGTCCTCGGGCGAAGGCAAGCTGGCGCAGGTCGCGGCGGGGATCCTCCAGCAGATGGTCGCCGAGACCGGGACGCTGTACGCACGGGACGCCAATCGCAAGAGCGACTTCTTCCGCGACCTGGCGGGCAGTCGTTACCTCAAGCTCGCCGAGGCCGCCGCACGGACCGAACACGTCAACTTCGATCGGTTGGCCGGGTTGTTCGACAAGGCGATCCTCGAGGTGGAGAACCTGCCGGCGGAGGAGGAGAGCTTCGCCGTTCACGCTACCGCTGCCCTGGCCGGGCTGGAGCAACCCGATCCGGTGCTGGGCCGCACGGTCGAGGACGTCGCGAGGATCGAGCTGGAGAAGGTCGCCGGCGTGGGCACGGGCTACGGCCGCAGGACGCTTCCGTTCCCCGACGAGATGATCCGCTCGGAGATCCTGTGTCACGGACTGGGGGCGCACGCGATGTTCCCCGACACGCGCACGGTGCTG
>JAAELQ010000277.1 GCA_024226515.1 bacterium | reverse complement strand
TCGAGGCGGACAACCACGGCGGCGGCACCGAGACTTTCTATGGCGAGCCGGTGAGCTTCTCCCACGGGATCCCGATCACCGCCAGCGCGAGCCCCCAGTTCAACGTCGCGCCGGCCACGGCGGACGCAGTGTTGCCGTTCGGACGCCAGGCCTACCCCTCCAGAACCGTGCCGTTCACCCTGCCGGCTACCAAGAGCTTCCACGTCGCCGTCACCGCCACGCCCCAGGGGTGGGGCGATCGGGTCGCGACGGTGCACGTCTCTTTCCATCAGCTGAGCGATCCGAGCGTCACGGGGGCCGTGGGAACCGCCGTGATCGTCGACGGCGTCAGCGGCCCGACGGCGAGCGCGTTTCCGCCGACGATCCAGATCCCCGCGGGAGACCAGCGCGATGCGTTGTTGTCTAATTCCGGCAACCTCGCGATGGTCCGCGGCAGCGTCTCGATCACCGGACCGGACGCCCAATGGTTCCAGCTGATCTCGGCCCACTCTCCCAGCCTGGCCATGGACCCGGGCGACGTCGAGATGTTTCGCGTCGCCTACGCCCCGGGTGTGCTGCCCGCCTTCTCCTGGCCCCATCAAGCACAGCTCGAGGTCGGCAGCAACGCGGTCAACGGCTCGCCGTCGGTCTACCAGCTGATCGGAGTGACGCCGCTCGCGGCCGACGGTGAGCTGCGCTTCGAGGGCGACGTGCGCGACCTCCCCGCTTACCTCGGCAACGTCTCGAGGCACGAGGTCGAGCGGCGGGATCTGTACCTCAGCGGCCCCGACGCCAACCTCTTCTCACTGCTCCAGCAACCCTCGTGGCAGACGCTGTCGCCGGGCGAGACCGAGTAC
>JAAELQ010000276.1 GCA_024226515.1 bacterium | reverse complement strand
GACCGACTCCGCCGGCGAACGGACAGCCGAGCTGCGGCGCGCCCTGGGCGACCTGGAGGAGGCCCGCGGCCTCGCCGCACGCTCCCCGGACCCCCGGCCCGGCCCCGCGGAAGCTGCCCTCAGCCTGTCGATACGGCTGCTGGCGCGCCTCGGCAGCCGCGCCGAGATCGCAGCCGCGCTACCGGCGATGCGCCGGGCCGCGGAAGATTCGGATCCCGGCCTGGCTCCCCGCCTGCGGTGGCTCGAAGGGCACGCCGTACCGGCGGGCGACGACCCCGGCGCCGAGAGCCTGTGGCGCGACGCCCGCCGGCGCTTCGCCGACCTCGGCGACGAGCTCTGGGTGGCCCGCGTCACCCTCGACCTCGGCCGCCTGTTCCTGGCCGCGGAGCGCCCGGGCGAGGCCGCGGCCCTGGCCTCGGAGCTGGCTTCGATCCTCGGCGCCCACACCGCCGACCGCGACCACCTGGCGGCGCTCGAGTCCCTGGGCCGGGCGGCGCCGTTCACCGCGGTGGGAGCCGGCGACCTCGACCG
>JAAELQ010000275.1 GCA_024226515.1 bacterium | reverse complement strand
GCGTCCCTCCTCCTCGTCCCACGTGACGCCGACGAAGAAGTCCCGATCCTCCCCGCCACGGGAGATCGAGAACGCGCCGTGGATCAGGTCGGCATCTCCCGTCTCCAGCGAGGCGGACAGTGCCGGGGCGTCGGTCGTCCCGCGCCGTGTGATGATGTTGATCGCGCCGGCGAGTCCGGTCGCACCGTAGACGGCGGAGAGGGGCCCGCGCACGACCTCGATACGCTCCACCGTGTCCGCGGGCAGCGCATTCAGGTTGACCGCGCCGCCGAGCTGGTCCGTCGCGTCGTTCAACGGCACGCCGTCGAGCATGACCACGGTGAAATCGGGGTCGCCGCCGCGGATGTGGGCGTAGGCCAGGCCGGCGCGCCCACCGGCGGCCACGACGTCGACGCCGGGGACGAAGCGCATCAGCTCGCCGACCGTCGCGGCGCCGAAGCGCTCGAGCTCCTCGCGCTCCACGACGGTGGTCGAGACGCCTTCCAGCGCGATCGTCCGGCCCTGCACGGTCGCGGTCTCGACATATCCGGACCGCCGCGGCTCCTCCGCACCCTCCGTTTCGCGATCGGCGGCGATCGACGGGGGAGAGACGGCCCACGACCCCAGGACGAGCAGGGCGACGGCCGCCACGGGCTTCCCACGCCCGCGGCCGCGACCGACGAGCGCCACCACGCCCATCCAGACGGCGATGATCAGCAGGCCGAGCATCTCGCGGCCATCCTCGATCTGCGGTGTCTTCTCGTGCATCGGTTTGACCAGATCGCCGAATGCGAGGTCGGGCAACACGCGTGGGGCATAGCTGGCGGCCCAGAACAGCGAGATCAGCCCGACGGCCGCGCCGAGCCAGCGGCCGCGAGGGTGCGACGCCACCAGGCACGCCGCCCCGGCGGCGCCGTAGATCGCGATCCAGCGCAGCGGGTCCGGATCGTTGTACTGCAACGCTGCCGAGATGAAAAAGAGGATGGCGGCGGCGATGTGGATCCAGCGCATGGGATGTCGACCTCCGGGGCACGCCTCGTGCCGGGGGCATTGTGTCCCCGGGACTCCGGTCCTTCAAGCCCGGCCGGGAGAGGCCCCTTGCGCCCGGGGAGGGGCGAAACAACAATGGGCTTTGAGCGGCCGGCCAAGGCGGCCCGGTCCCAGGGAGACGCGATGGCGCTTCGAGTGGCGATCTTTGGCTTCGGAAAAGTGGGAAGGAACGTCTTTCGCGTGCTGTACCGGCGCGACGACGTTCGAGTCGTGGCGATCAACGACATCGCCGACGCGAAATCGATCGAGTATCTGCTGCGCTTCGACTCGCTTCATGGGCAGTTCGAAGAGCCGGTCCACGTGCAGGACGGATTCCTGTACGCCAAGGGACAGAAGATCCCGATCATCGACCAGCGCGATCCGGGCGAGGTGCCGTGGTACGACTACGGCGTGGACGTCGTGGTGGACGCCACCGGGCGCTACCGCTCGCGTGAGGAGCTGCAGAAACACGTCGACGGTGGAGCGGATCGCGTGATCATGACCACGCCCCCGCGCGACGACGTGGACAAGATCTACTTCCAGGGTCTGGCCAAGGGGCCGATCGCGCGCGAGCACCGCATCATCTCCTGCGGATCGAGCACGTCGAACTGCACGGCGCTGATGCTCAAGGTGCTCGACGACGCGTTCGGCGTCCAGAGCGCGCACTTCACCTCGGTGCACGCCTACACGACCGAACAGAATCTGATCGACGTGCCCAGTTCGATCGACCTGCGTCTGTCCCGTGCGGCGGTCGAGAACATCGTCCCCGTGCAGAGCTGGACCGAGCGCGCGATCCCGCTGCTGTTTCCGCATCTCGAGGGCAAGTTCAGCGGATGCAAGCTGAACGTGCCCGTGCCCGACGTGTCCTGCGTCGACCTGACGGTTGCGCTGGGCACGCAGGTCGGAAAGGTCGACGTCAACGAGGTCTTCCGCAGTGCGTCGAACAGCACGATGAAGGGGCTGATCGAGTACACCGAGCAGCCGATCGTCTCGTCCGACGTCGCCGGTTCGCCGTCGAGCTGCACGTTCGACAGCCTGCAGACGATGGTCGTGGACGGCTCGATGATCAAGATCCTCGGTTGGTACGACCAGGGTGGGGGACACGCTCATCGCATCGTCGATCTCATCGGCCAACTGGCCGAGCGAGGGGGGAGCGCGGCATGAAGATCGCGATCAACGGTTTCGGGCGCATCGGGCGCAACGTCTACAGGCTGCTCAGCTCACGCGACGACATCGAGGTCGTGGCGATCAACGACATCGCCGACCCCGAGCCGCTGGCCTACCTGCTGAAGTACGACACCGTGATGGGCAAGTTCGACGGTGAGATCCAGCTCGACGGCGATCTGCTGTACGCGGCGAAGCAGCGCAGTCGGTTCCTGCAGGTGCGTGACCCACGCGAGCTGCCGTGGAAGGAGATGGGCGTGGACGCGGTCGTCGAAGCGACCGGTCGCTTCCGTCGCCGCTCCGAGCTGCAGCAGCACCTCGAGGCCGGGGCCGACCGCGTCGTGCTGACCGTGCCCGCCAAGGACGAGATCGACGCCACCGTCGTGCTGGGCGTCAACGACGACGACCTGCGCTCCGAGCACCGCATCGTCTCCAACGCCTCGTGCACGACGAACTGCCTCGCGCCGCTGGCCAAGGTGCTCGACGACAACTTCGGCCTCGTCCGCGGCATGATGACCACCGTGCACGCCTACACCAACGACCAGCGTCTGTCCGACTGGTACCACGCGGACCTGCGCCGCTCGCGCGCCGCCGCGGAGAACACGATCCCCACGACGACCGGCGCCGCCCGTGCCGTGGGCAGCGTTCTGCCCAAGTTGAAGGGGCGGCTGGACGGAATGGCGATCCGCGTACCTGTCCCCGACGGGTCGATCGTCGACCTGGCGGTTCAGATCGATCGGGCCGCCGGCGTCGAGGAGATCAACGCCGCGATGCGGGAAGCCGCCGAGGGGCCGATGCGGGGCATCCTGCAGTACTCGACCGAGGCGCTGGTCTCCTCGGACATCGTGGGCAACCCGCACTCGTGCATCTTCGACGCTCCGCTGACGCGGGTCGTCGACGAGCGTCAGGTCAAGGTCTTTGCCTGGTACGACAACGAGTGGGGGTACTCGGCGCGGATCGTCGATCTTCTGCTGCGTTTGGACGGGATGTGATTCGCGGGTGGGATAAGGTCGGGGGTGTCCTGAGTTGACCGGGGGCCTGCCCCCGGACCCCCCGTCCGCACTCCACGACGGCCGCAGACGGCCATCGTTCCGTTTG
>JAAELQ010000274.1 GCA_024226515.1 bacterium | reverse complement strand
ATGCACTTCGGCGCGGCGAGCGACGTGGACGTCACCACCGTTGCCGACGGACGCGCCCATGGCGTCCGCATACCCGCCTTCACGACAGTGCCCCATACGGTCCGGTTCGCCGACCATGAGGCCAGGATCTTCAAAAAGGGAGCGACGCATTACTATCAAGACATGGAAGTCCGCGTTCGGGGCGGGGGTCGCGCGAAGTTGCAGTCGCTGAAGCCCGGCCGAGCCGTCGACCTCGGAGTCCTGATCTCCGTCCAGGAGATTTCGTCGCTCGAGAGCCTGTTCATCGCCCCCAGGCGCTACCATCTGGGAACGGAGCTGCGATTTACCGCCGAGCGCCCGGACGTCGCCTACCTGGGTTCCGGCTGGTCCTATGCGGAGGACTGGGGAACGTGGTCGGACGGTGACGCGTCGGTGGTCACGCTGCCGATGACCTGTCCGGCCGGTGGCGAGCTCGCGGCTCGATTTCGCGTCGGAGCCTACGTCAACGAGCTGCGGCCCCAGGCCACGGTGCACGTGACGTCGCGAGGGCGGGAGCT
>JAAELQ010000273.1 GCA_024226515.1 bacterium | reverse complement strand
TCGTCCGCCGTGCCCGCGCCGTTGAGGTCGGTCAGGGTCAGCGTCACGTTGCCGATGCCCGCCTCGCCCGGGTCCTGGACGCCGTCGTCGCTGGCGTCGATCCACACGTAGTCGCCGACCAGGGTCGTCAGGTTGGTGTAGGGGAAGTCCAGGTCCAGGGCCGCGCCGCCGAGCGCCAGCGTCCGTGTCGCCGACGGATCGGTGAAGTTGGCCGAAGGTACCAGGCCCGCCGGCACCGTCTCCGCGATGACGTCCGTGAACCAGACGCCCGGAAACAGGTTGTAGAACAGGTAGTAACCGTCACGGTCGGTCCAGCCGATGCTGATGAACTGGTCGTCCAGGGTCCCAGGCAAGCCGTCGAAGCCGGCCTCGAACAACTGCACGTGAACGTTGGGAAGACCCGGCTCGCCCGGATCCTCGATGCCGTCGCCGTCAACGTCGAGCCACACCCGATCGCCGACCGTCACCGCACCGTCAGGAATCGCGTAGCCGAAGTTGGTCCCCACCACCGCGCCGCCGGCTGCCAGCGTCACGTTGAGGAAACCGTCGAACGCCGGAAACGAGCTGGCGCCGTAAGAGCCCGCCGGGAACTGCGTGATCCGCAGCGCGTAGGTGCCCGCCGGCAGATCCGGAAACGACACCTCGCCCGGCACCCCGTCGTTGCCGCTGACGTCGGTCGCCAGCACCTCGCCGTAGCAGACGAAGAAGATCGTGTCGCAGGCCGCGTCCAGCAGGCTCACCGACGCGCCGTCCAGCGGCGTGTCGCCCGGCGTGAACGAGAAACTGGAATCGTTGTCGAGATACACCAGGTCGGTGATCGAACCCAGCCCTGTGCTCGGGTTGTTGTAGCCGAAGTCGGCGCTCAGGAACGCGCCGCCGCCGGCCACTACCACCGTCGAGTCGGTCGGGTTCGGAAAATCAGCGCTCGCGGTCAGCGTATAGCTCGCTACCACCAGCGCCCCCGCGGTGTCGGTCACCGCCACCGTGAAGGAGCCCGGGGCGACGCCGGTGAACAGATACGAGCCGTCGGCCTTGGTCGTCGCCGTCGCCACCACCATGCCGGCGCTGTCGATCAGGTCCAGCGTCACCCCGCCGATCCCCGACTCGCCCGGGTCCTGCACGCCGTCGCCGTCAGCATCCGACCACACGTAGTCGCCGACCACCGCCGTCGCGTTGCCGTAGCCGAAGTCCAGGTCCACGTAGTCCTCACTGGCCGTGATCGTCCGCGTATCGCTCGGGTCCGTGCCGCCGAACAGCGACAGCACCGCCGGTACCGAGGTCTCGACCACGTCCACGTAGTAGGTGCCCGGCGCCAGATCAGTGAATGCGTAGTTGCCGTTCGTGTCGCTCTGCGTCGAGCCCGAGTAGACGTCGTCCGGCGTCCCCGGCGAGGTGTCGAGACCGACCTCGAACAGGTTGAGCTTGACCCCGGCGATGCCCGGCTCGCCGCCGTCCGTGCCGTTGCCGTCCAGGTCCAGCCACACCCGGTCGCCGACGCTGCCGCCCGGTGACGGCGCCGGCGCGAAGTTCTCAGGCGCCACCTCCACCGTGTAGGTGCCCTGGTCGACCGCGAACTGGTAGAAACCGTCATGCAGCGGGTCCTGGGGATTGGTCGCCGTCGTCGTCGTGCCTACCAGGTTGCCGTTGGCGCCGCGAACGTTGACGATCACGCCGTTGATCCCCGGCTCGGCCGGCGTCTGCTGGATGCCGTCGCCGCTGTCGTCACGGAACACCGTGTCGCCGAGCATCAGGCCGCGCAAGGGTACGCACACCTGGCCCAGGTCGTCGACACAGATGATCTGCGGCAGGCGCAAGGCGTTCAGGTTCAGCAGGTCGTTGCCCTCGATCCGCACCTCGAACAGACCGCGCGGGATCGCCGCCGTGGCCACGCCCGGCGTCAGGCAGACGTCGGCGCAGGGAAGACCGACCGGATCTGTGGCGACCGTGGGGCAACTGGGATGGATCGGGTTTCCAGGATCGCAGTCGGGAACGCACGCCGGCGACGGGTCGCAGCCGGCGCG
>JAAELQ010000272.1 GCA_024226515.1 bacterium | reverse complement strand
GGGACCGGAGATGACCACCGTGGACGCACCCTGGCCCAGCAAGCCGGCCAGGCCGTCGCCGTCCTGCGACTGGGTCGTCGACACGTCGATCCCCAGCTGGTCGGCGACCTCGTTGATGACGCTGCGTACACGCCCGACGCTGAGGTCGGCGGGCCGTGAGTCCTTCGGCGGAATCTTGACGATGAACGAACCGCCCTGCCCCTGGATGAAACTTTCCACGTGCTCGATTCCCGGCAGGGCCAGCGCCTCTTGCTCCAGGCGCTCGAACGCCACGACCGACGCCTCGATCGACTCCTCGGCGTCGAACTGGACCGGAAAAGTCAGTCGTTCCGGCTCGGGTGGCTCCTGGTTGAGCGAGCTGAAGGCGACGAACGGGAGGGCGAACACCACGGTGATCAGCACGGCGACGGTGACGGAGGTGACCCACCCTCCGGGACGCCGTAGCGCCACCGTGAGCAGCGCGCCGAACAGCTCCCGCGCGCGATCGGGCGCGACGAGCCCCCCGAGCTCCTCACGCTCCCGCCTCATCCGGGCCACGCGGGCCATCGCCGCCGGTGCGGCCAGGCGACGCGCCAGCAGGGGAACCAGCCCGACGGCAACCAGTACGGAACCCGCCAGCGGAAGCAGGATCGCCAGCGCCAGCACACCGAGCAGCGCGCGGAAGGCGGCCTGCTCGAAGTCGACGAACAGGATCGGCAGGAACACGATCGCGTTGGTGATCGTCGC
>JAAELQ010000271.1 GCA_024226515.1 bacterium | reverse complement strand
GCTGCGCGGCATCCGCCTGGAGCGCTACGGTACCGGCGTCGAGGTCTTCCGACTCAACAGCCGGCTGGTCACCAACGGCTCGGGCTGCGAGCTGGCGGTTTCGCTGCGCGACCGTGACGGCCACCCGCGCTACAGCGCGATGGTCGACATGGCGGTTCCGGGCAGCCGGCCGCAGCCGGCACGGCTCGAGGCGCCGCAGCTCCTGGAGCCCTGGCCGAGCGACGCGATCTACGGCGGGGCGCTATTCCACGGCCCGGCGCTGCAAGTCATCCGCGAGCTCGAGGGCGTTTCCGGCGACACCATCGCCGGCGTGCTCGCCGGCGGCGCGGACATGGGCTGGGGCGACGGCTGGCATCTCGACGCCGCGGTGCTCGACGGCGGCCTGCAGCTCGCCGTGCTGTGGTTCCAGCACATGCTCGAGGGCGCTTCGCTGCCGCTGGCCGCCGCCAGCCTGCGCACCTGGGACAACGGGCCGCTCACCGGCCCGGTGCGCGCCGTCGCCCGCTGTCACGTGCGCGACTCGAACCGGGTGGTCGCCGACGTCGTGTTCTCGAACGCCGGCGGCGGCGTCGTCGCCGAGCTGACCGG
>JAAELQ010000270.1 GCA_024226515.1 bacterium | reverse complement strand
TCTGAAAAGGCAGCCTTTCCAGGTGATAGTGATTTTTCAGTTCCCTGAATCCGGCTTCGATACACTGCCTTTTATGATAAAACCTGTAAAGTTTCAGGGCAGATAATTCCAGATTACTGGCAATAGCGTAATAATAGGTGTTTACCTGCCATGTCCCGTTTTTTTTGTCCGATTTATTCTGCGGAAAATAATAATTCTTGTCCGGACACCGTTTGACAGCACGATCTGTCCGAGATCAAGAAGGGCAATGCCTTTGCCTGCGGAAATAATTGCGGAAGATTTTTTCCGGGCCAGCTTTTTAAAGTCGTTTCTTCCGTTTTTTACCACGCTGAACGTCGCGGGGGCTCCGATAGCGTACCCAAGAGAAAGCTTTGTCAGAAAAAGCAGGTTCTCAAGCGTCATATACGCGCTGTCTGCCCGGACGATATCAATGGCAAAACCGAGAGATATAACTCTTTTGACAGCTTTGCGAAAAAAATCTTTCGGATTGCAGGAACCGGGAAACAGTTTGGAATCAACAAAAAATTTTCCGATAAAAGTTCCCGAAAGCTGAAAACAGGGTTTTCCCTTCATTTTTTTATTGTATCCGGCCTCGGCCCCCTCCTTTT
>JAAELQ010000269.1 GCA_024226515.1 bacterium | reverse complement strand
GTCGAAGACCGGGGTGTCGATCATCCACGTCAACGTCCGTGAGGAATACACTGACCTGCGGCCGATCTGGGACAATCTGCGGCGCAAGATCGACGACGCCCGCGGCGATCTGCCGGATGACGTCCGAGGGCCGTTCGTCAACGACGAGTTCGGCGACGTCTTCGGCATCCTGGTGACGATCACCGGCGACGGCTTCACCTATGCCGAGATCAAAGAGGTCGCCGACGAGGTGCGCGACGAGCTGCTGCTGCTCGAAGACGTCGCCAAGGTCGAGATCTTCGGCGCCCAGGACGAGCGGGTCTTCGTCGAGTACAACAACGCCCGGCTGGCGGAGTACGGCCTGTCGCCGGTGCAACTGATGCAGCTGCTCGAGGCCCAGAACATCATCATTCCCGGGGGTTCGATCACCACCGAGTTCGAGAAGATCGTGCTCGAGCCGTCGGGCAACTTCGAGTCGCTCGAGGGCATCCGCCGGACGGTGATCCAGCTTCCCAGGTCGGCCCAAAGGGACGCGAGCGGAACATCTTTGACCGACCTGGTCTTCCTCGAGGACCTGGCCGAGATCAGCCGCGGCTACGTCGATCCGCCGCAGTCGATGGCCCGCGGCAAGGACGGCGAGTGCCTGGCGCTCGCCATCTCGATGCGCAAGGGCGGCAACATCGTCGAGCTCGGCGAGGTGGTACGGCCGGCGCTCGAACGGCTCGAGGCGTTCTACCCCGTGGGCATCGACTTCGACTGGGTGCAGTTCGCCCCCGACACGGTGGCCGACCTGGTCGACGGCTTCGTCGACAATCTGTTGCAGGCGATCGCCATCGTCACCCTGGTGATGCTGGTCTTCCTCGGCCTGCGCACCGGCCTGGTGGTCGCCAGCTTGATCCCGATGGCGATGCTGTCGACGCTGCTCATGATGAGCGTGTTTTCGATCGGCCTCGACCAGATGTCGATCGCGTCGTTGATCATCGCGCTGGGCATGCTGGTCGACAACGCGATCGTCGTCGTCGAGGGCATCCAGATCCGAGTTGAGTCCGGCCTGGATCGCATGAAGGCCGCGTCGGAGGTGGTCTCCGGAACCATGTGGCCGCTGCTGGGCGGCACGTTCGTAGCGATCCTCGCATTCGGCGCGCTGGGATTCTCGCAGGACAGCACGGGCGAGTTCACGCGCTCCCTGTT
>JAAELQ010000268.1 GCA_024226515.1 bacterium | reverse complement strand
GTGTCTCGCGAGTGGTGATGCTGGGGAGCCCCGCACTCTCGGGCAAGGAGAACCTCGCCTGCGCGCTTGCCACTCTGGCCATCGGTGATTTCGAGCGCGGTGATCGCTACCAGGAGATCCGGACGCAGGTCGGCGCGTTGGTCGACATGGTTCTGGACCAGCGCCGAACGCATGCTGAAAGCAAGCGGATGGCGGCAGCCGCCGAACTGCTGGCGCCGGTGATCGTCAACGACCGGACCACGCTCATTCTGGGCACGAACCACATGTCCGGCGAAGAGCTCATCGGCCTGCTGTCGTCTCCGTGCCTGGGACCGTGCTTGAGCTGGGAACCGGCGACCGTCGTCCCCCAGGTCGACTGCGCCGTCCTCGCCCTCTATGGGAGCAAAGACGTGCAGGTGCCGTCGGTGGAGAACGCCGAGGCGGCGCGGCGGATTTTCGCGCACGCGGGTATCAGCAATTACACCGTCGAAACCGTCGCCGACGCGAATCACCTGTTTCAAGATTGCACGACGGGAATGCCCTCGGAATACGAGTCCATCGACCACACGGTCTCGAAGCGCGTCCTGGACCGCGTGACGTCGTGGATCCGCCCGCGCTCGCCGGTCACCGGGTCCGGCCTTGCCGAGCACCACTTCGACGTTCACACGCGCGGCGCGATCTCGGCAGCTCTCGGACCGGGGGGCGACTACCTCGGCCGGAGCCGATGGATTACCTCGGTGCTGACCCAGTAGACGTCGCCTTCCCCGTTCCTCGGTCCAAGGTTCCTCCGCATCAGCTGATCGTAGGTCAGGTCGGAGAACACGTAGGACCTGTCGGCGCCGCGGTGACTGACGAAGAAGAGGTACTTCCCGTCGGGGGACAAGGTCGGGAACTTGTCCGCGGCGGGCGAATTGACGGCGGCCCCGAGAT
>JAAELQ010000267.1 GCA_024226515.1 bacterium | reverse complement strand
GCCGCCCCCTGGACCCCAGGCAACCCCCTGAAGGGCTCGGGCCTACGGAGGCTTCGTGTGTGTTTGTGATCGTTTCGGACGACATCGGGGCACTCCCAGCTTGGAGAACCCCACATCCATGACTGCCGCTTCGCAGCCCCAGGCCCTGTCGGGCCATGCGCTGCGATCGCACGTCTCACTCGACACGCGCAACGACTCAGATGTGGGGTGGGAGTGCCTCTAATCGTCACGGCGAGGCGTTACTGCCGGGCCGCCCAATCGCGCGGCTTTTTTTCCCGCGTCCAGCGACTCTCCGTGCAGGCCGGGTGCCCCATCTTGTCTCATTAGACTCCCGGGGTTCACCGGTGGCATGCTTGCCGACGTAGCCAACCGTGTCAAGTTTCTCGCACGACGAACCGCCAAACTCGTAAACATGGTCAGCATGGGCGTTGAATTCTCTTCGTCGCGGCGGCGCCAGCGCCACGGGTCCTTCCCATCATCGCGCCGATGTAACCCATTGCGTCACCTATCAGCTGGTCATGTCGGACATCATGGTGTATATGGGGTATCAGCGCCGGGCACGTAAGTACCGGCGTTCACTGCAAGTTCCTTCGCACACAGACGTAGCGCCGGACCGAGCTTGAACGCTCATAACCCGGAGGTCAGGGGTTCGAATCCCCTCCCCGCTATTGCATCAACACACGACCGGTCCCTCGCGGGCCGGTCGGTGTCGTTTTGGCGGTCCGCAAGCCCGGCGGCGAAGGCGTTCACGCGGAGCAGGCCGGTCTTGGTCGAGGGCCAGATGACGATCTCGTCGACGTAGGACGTCAGCACCCGGCGGACGTGCTCGTTGCGCCGCCCGTCGATCGCGTCGGCCAAGCCGGTGATGCGCTCGGTCGCCCAGCGGCGTAGTGCGAGTTCGTCGAACGGACGGCTGGCGGTCACGGCGGCGCGGCGTTCGCGCTGAAGCTGCTCCTTCCGGTGACGGAGTTGGGTGAGGCGGTCGTTCACGAGCGGCAGGTTCGCGGGGTCGAGACCAGTGAGCAGCGCGTTCACGGTCGCGTCGATCTCGGCGAGTTCGATGTCGAGCCGCTCGACGTCATCACGCTCGGCGCTGCGGAGGCTGGTGGTTTCAACGAGCCGATCCACCGCCGCATCGACGGTGAGGTCGTCCACCATGACGAGGCCACTGAGTTTTCCGAGCACCCACGTCTCCAGATCATCGGCGCGGACATGCGCCGGGTGCGGGCAGGTGACTTTGCCTCGTCCGCGTCGGCCGGAGCACGCGTAGTAGCCCGTCTCGACCACGCGTTGGCCCGCCTTGCGCCCTTTGCGCTTCCGCTCGCCCCAGTACCCGTGGCCGCAGTCGCCGCACCGAAGGACGCCTGACAGCAGCCAGCGGTTCGTCTGCTTGCCGGTCCCGCCCTTGGCCTTCGACCGTTCGAGCACCTTCACCTGCGCGAGATCCCATGTTTCCCGATCGACGATCGCGGGCACGGCGTCTGGCATGACAATCCAATCGTCCTCGACCGTTCGCTCGACGCGGCCGGATTCCTCACGCGGTCTCATCGCATCCGCTCGCCCGTCCCGCACGCGGTAGAACTTGGACTCGCTGCGCCGATTCCAGACGACATCGCCGCGGTAGACCGGATTCTCCAGCATCGCCTTGATCGTCGTGAACGACCACAGTCGGCCCTTCGGACTCATGAGCCCGCGCCGGTTCAGCTCGTCGGCGATCCCTTTGAAGCCGACGCCATCGACACACATCGTGAAGATGTCGCGCACTGTACTCACGCGACCGGCCTCGCTGAGCACGAGGCGCGCGGTGCACTCCTTGCCCGGCTTCCGCAGCGTCTGGCCCTTCGAATACGTCGCCTGGAGCGCGCCATGACGATCGAATGTCGCGCGCTCACCGCCTTCGAGGAACCGAACGCGATAGAGCATCGTTCCGTCGGGACCGATGATCTCGCGGTCGTAGCCGTACGGCGTCATGCGCCCGGGATCGGACGCGGCCAGCACTGACGACACCTGGCCGCGCAGCGTGCTCTGCGACAGGCTGATCGAGAACTGCCGATTCTGGAACTGCTTCACGGTGCGGAGAATGTCGCCATCGATTCCATCGCGGTGCAGGTAGTCCTCCGTGACCGACAGCACCGCCACGCCCGCGGCACGGAGCAGATACCGAAAGTGCTCGGTCTCCGTGACGTCGCCGCGGCTGAAGCGATCGGAGTTCCAGACGATGACCGCCTTGAAGTCGCCGCGCTTCGCATCCTCGATCATCCGTTGGAACCCGCGCCGTCCCTTCGCTGACGTGCCGCTGATCGCGTCGTCGCAGTACTCGTCGATAATGCGGTACCCGTGCTCGCCGGCGAATCGGCGGATCTCGCTGCGCTGGTCGGCCAGCGACTGCTCCTGCTTGTCGGTTGAGCGGCGGAGGTAGGCGACGGCGGGTGCGGGCGGGCTGGTGATCATCGGCGGCTCCTGTCAGCGCTTGACACAGTGGCTCGGGCGGGCCACGGCATCAAGGCGGATTCCCGCCGACAAGGCCGGAACTGGCGGCATATCCACGGGTTTCGAGCGATCCGCCAACGGACCGGCCCCCGAAAGAAAGTCTGTCTCCCCTCGCGGCTGTTCCCACGGGCGTAGGTTGGCCACGGGCGACGGGGAGGACCCATCCGTCCGTTTGGCACGCGGTGGCACGCGTGGGTCTCCATTGCGTCTCTTTCTGCATCCCACTTCGTAGGTCCTTACCGACCGTTCTCAAGATTCACGCAATGCCTACGCTCGCGTGCCATGCGTGCCAGTCCGGCGTCGGTCGGCTGGATACCGATGCCCTCGTAGAAGCGCGCCCGGCCGCCAACCAGCCGCGGCTGTGAGACGTGCAGGCCCGGCAGCGCGGCGCGGAGGTCTCGCCCGAAGCTCTGGATCGTCCCGGCATTGACCCGGCCGCTGTCCTGGCAGTACGCCTGCCACGCCATGAACAGCTCCTGGACCTCCACCGATTCGCCCGGACCGACGATGCAGCGCTCCCGGATGAACGCGGCAATGGGCGAGCCCAGGTCTTCGAGCTGCCGTAGCGCTTCCGACGATGACTCGGGCTGCACGAAGTGCCCGCGATCCCGGAGCCTTCGCCAGCCCTCGCTCGACCAGTTGAAGATGCCGGGCAGCTCACCGAGCAGGCGGTCCGTGAGCGTCATGTCCTCCCGGCCGTACCACGACCGCGTGAGGCAGAGGACGATGAACCGGCCCGCAAGCGCGCCGGACGCGTCGCTCAGGCGTGGCAGTTCGTTGGTCAGGATCAGGAAGCGCGTCGGCAACGTGCCCGTCCACGGAGCGAGGTGCTTGCGGTCCACGGTGATGGTGTCCTCGCCGCTGATCGAGAGCAGTCGCTCGACGACGACCCCCTGGTCGGCGCGCCCGGAGAGACGCGCGTCCGAGATGATTGCCAGCGGCTTGTCCAGCAGCGGCCAGAGGCCGAAGTTCGTGCACAGGCTCCCGAGCGTCGGGCCGCAGACGTTGGCTCGCCCCATCATCGCCGTGAGCACGCGACCGATCGTGCCCTTGCCGCTGCGCTTCGGGCCGACCATGAGGCCGATCTTCTGCTGCCGCGTGTCGGGGAGCAGGAAGTAGCCGAACAGCTCCTGGAGCGTGCCGATCGCCGAGGCGTCGTCTTCGAAGATCTCGCTGAGGAACGACTCCCATTGCGCTGGCGCTGGCGCGTCGGGCGCGTAGTCGTACTCGACCGCGTTCAGTGAGAACAGCTCGTCGGTGTGCGGATGCATGGTCGCCGCAGGCAGATGCAGCAGCCCGTTCCGGCACGCCACAATCTCGTCGGCCGGCGGGCGGTCGCCATCGCTGATCCACGAGCGGCTGTCGACCGTGTCGCTGAGGTAGTCGATCTTGAGTTGCAGGATGACCTCGCGCACTTCGCACGTCCGAGGCGTGATCTTCTCCAGCACGACCATCATGTCGTCGTAGTCCGGGTGCGGCTGCGCACCTTCCTCCCATTGGTCCTCGCCTACCTTCTTGGCCGGGGCCGACCACCACCCGACGTCAGTGATGAACCGCACGATGCGGGCGATGAGCTCCGCCTCGGCCAGCACCCGGTAGCAGGTGCCGGTGTAGAGATGGAACACACCGCGCCAGAATATGATCCGCCGGCTTTCGTCGAGGAAGAGCCGGGCCACTTCATCGATGCGGTAGAGCGGCGGGAGCGATCCTCCGGTCATCGCCGCTGGTGGCGCCGTGACGGTCGACGGCGGCGGCTTGGGGCGTTGCTTCCGCTTCCGCTTGACGTACTGGTTCGTGACGTTGGCGAGGGCTTTGTCGATCGTCAGGTCACCGTACGTCTTCGCGCCGTGGGGATCGTCCCACTTCTGCCGCATCAGTCCGGACTGCCGGAAGATGCGGTCGATCTGGATGGCGTCCTTCGTGTAGTACGCGAGCGTCCAGACGACCGACGAGTCGGCCTCACTGGCCGAGTTGAACGCGCTGTTCCAATCGCCAGAGAACAACGCGGCGAACCTCGGGCCGTTCTTTCGCCTCGGGTTGGAGGCCAGCTTCAGGATCTCGTCGTCCGTGAGCACCGGCGTCTCGACCGGCGCTTCGGCTGGCGCGTGGATCAACGGACTCGTTTTGGATGGCGCCCCGAACACCTGGGCGTACAGCTCGTCCATCTGGGCTTGGCGCTCCGCCACGTCGCGGGCGTCGCCCCAGGCATTGCCAGTGACCGTAAAGAAGCGACCCGTGTCGTACATCTCAACGGCGCCGGTCTCGTAGCCCGTCTTGCAGCGGCTGCCTGGCTTCCCGGCACACGCGAACATCTTCACGCCGTGGCCGGAGGGGCTGATCTCCGTGTAGCTGTCCACGGACTGGATGATTCTCTCGCCCCACTGGTGAAGCTCGCCGGTCTCCGCGTCGATGCAGTCGTCCAGGTCCACGCCACAGAACGGATCGTCGGCGGTGAACACGAACCCGATGCCCGCGACTGTGGTGTATCTGCGGGCGGCGGCAACGGCGTCATCGAATGACACCCACGTTTCCGGGTCCGTGCTACTCGCCGCCTTGCCGTCGTGCGCGTTGATCGGCATCTTCGTCAGCTTGCCCTCTCGCTCGACGTAGCTCCACAGCACCCACTGTGGGCGCGATCGCAGTGCATCGGGAACGACATCCGTAGACGGTCCACGTCGATGGCCATATCAGCAGGCCTCCTCCATGCTGGCACGCTCCTGCTCCCACTCGGCGATGAGCCACGACGCCAGGGCATCCACGCGGCGGCTCCATCGCTCCTCGGCATCGCGGGTCGGACGCCCGGGCGCGACACTCATCTCGAACTTGCCGACGCATTCCATTGCGTCTGATGTGACCGTGTCCGTGGTCATGCTCACTCCAATGCGATCGCGCACACCGCCCTGGGCGGTCGTTGTTCTGCGAAGCCTCCGTTGTCGTGGTTGGGTCGTTCGGTTGGTTGGGTCAGTCGGTCATCATGAGAAAGCAGGCGGCGGACCGGGGCACAGGAGAGACACTCCCCGGTCCGCGCCCGCGGACCAGCTTCATCTGTTACGCCTCACCCTTGGATCGCACGGCTGCCCGCGGATCGACCAAGGCCGCGCCGAAGTCGAAGTAGACGCGCCACGAGGCAGCCAACCGGTTCACGTCCTGATCGAGCCCGAAGAACTCGACCGTGGGCGACTGCTTGCCTTGAAGGAACGCCACGACGATCGCTGCGTTGCTCGGCGCGCCGAAGAGATACCAGTGCTTGTCGCTGGCGGCCGCACCGTACTTCGCGTCGTTGTTCAGCCGCGGCTCCACCTCGATCGACACCGCACGTCGTAGGCTGTTGCCAGTCGGCTGCCTCTCCGCGATCTGCTGAATGAACTCACTTTCGAGGATCGCCTTGGCGGTCGTCTGGAGATCCGGCGGCACCAGCAGCGTCCGGGGACGCAGATCGAGATCGTTGCCCTCATCATCGCGCTGTGTGAGCATCGCCGTGATCGCCTCCGCGAGCGAGTCGATGCCGAGCGCCTTGTCCACGCCTTCGAGCAGATTGCCGTTGGCGACGGAGAAAACACCGCCCGCGTTGTCGAGCAGCACTTGGAAGATGAGGTCATTGAGCCGCCGCATCGCCGCGCGTCCGAAGGCGCGTGAGGTCTGATCGAAGATCGACAAGTCATCGTTGATCAGATCGCGGCGGTCGATCGACAGGATCTTCCCGAACGTGTCGATGCTGTACGTCGCCGCCCATTCGCCGACGCTGCCGTGCTTGAGTTCGCCGCCGGGAGCCACCTGCTGGAGACTGCCGGTGAACGACGGACGGATGGCCGTCTGGTCCTTGAAGTCGCCGGCGGACCGGACGGAGGCAAACGATCGCCACGTCGCGGGAGCGTCGGTGTACGCGTCGAGGAGCAGCTTGTTGGCCACGTTGCCAAGCGCCGTCGGCAGCGAGTAGGTGGACAATGCGGCGCGTACCATCTCCTCGCGGCCGTGCGGCTCATCCACGCCATCCAGGCGAAGGGCCGCGCGGCACAGGTCGAGCGCATGCGATGCCCGCAGGCCCTCGCCCTGCTCCATCGCCATGGCGCCCAGTGATTCTTCGCCGAGATCGGCCAAGCCCATGCGGTTGAGCACGGCCGCCTCGAGCGTGGTCACGCCGCCGACCGAGGTCTGCTGACGCATGAGCCCGCTGAGCTTCGGTCGCGACTCGCGCATGATGTTCAGCACCTGCGCAGAGAGACCCGCGACCTCGATCTCGCCCGAGATGGCCGATGCCTTCAGCTCGTCGATCTTGGTCTGGTGCGTGCCCCAACCGCTGCCGGGACTTCGGCAGATGCTTTCGATCTGAGTCAGGCGTTCGCGCTCGTCGGCGCGAATCACCTGCTCGTCAATTTCATGAACGTCCATGTTCGTTCGCTCCATTCTCTTGCGTGACGCCGCAATCGCCACGGACGTGCTCGCGTCCGCGCCGAGCGGCGTGATGCTCACCTCGCGGAGCTTGCCCTTGCGGACAAGCGTGAACCCACGCGGCGAGGACAGCGTCCGACCGTTGATCTCGACCTTCTCGTTCGGGCGTGCGCGCTCGTGCTCTGTCGGCGCGACGCCCACAGATGCCTGGAAGGCGAACCCACCGCGCGACATCTCGACGATCTGGTTGGCCGCGTCGCCGGCGCCCGACATGACGCCGTCCACGAGTAGCCTGCCGTCGCGGACTTCGGCGTTGCCATGCCCGACCACGCCCGAGACACGGGCATCGTGGTCCGCCAGCAATGCGATCTGGCCCGACGCGTCGATTCCATCAAGGTCGATGGCAACCGAGCCCCACGACGGCACGTTCATCAGGCCGCCGCCATACGCGACGATGGAGATCGTCGGGCGACTGGCGCTGCCTGCCTTGAGCGCAACCTCGGGCGCAGCCAGAATCAGATCTCTCGCAGTCACCGTCATGACCGGACGCCTTCCAGGAAGTCCCGCGTCAAGTTGACGGCCCGGTCTGTGTACTCTTCGTTCCACTCGAGCGGATCCGGCAGGATCCCGGTCACAGCCTCCAGCACGTCAGCACTCTCGCACCCGACGACGTCGGCAACCGTATCGAGGTAGATCTGCCGCCTGACCTCCACCTCTCGCTCGATCGCCAGTTCCTGCGCTACGCTCACGCCGCGAGCCCGGCGCCAGGTCGCGGGATGCGTGAGCCGATTCGCCCCGTCGAGCGCCTCGGCGAGCAGGTCGATATCGTCGGAGTACCAGACGTGGCTGCGGCCAATCACCCGCGGGTCGAGCCCGAGGTTCCGCGCGAACGGTGGTAGCGCTTCGGCGCTCACTTCCGAGCCGCGCGTCCTCAGCTCCCCGGCGGCCTGTTCGCTCGTCGCGGGATAACGGTGCAGCAGCGCCCGCGTCACGCGATCGGGATCGTCGGCGAGTGAACTCTCCAGCCGCTCGCGGCAGCGGTCCTCGTACTGCTCGCGGCTCATGATGTACGGTGACAGTCCCATGCGAACCTCCGTGTTCTGGGCACCGCAGAACATGATGCCCCTACTGGATACCTACGCCGCGGCGCGGCGAGGCGTAAACGTTTCCCTCCAAATCCCGCCGCTTCGTGCCACGTTGCCTCCACCCTTCTACATCTGCACGACCGGCGAAACTGTCGCGTCCCTATTGGCTACTTATGCCGTCGCGGACTGACGTGCTCGAACGGTTCGGGGCTTCTCGCCGACGCGGCGATTTGTCCCCTCACCCTGTACCGACAGCTCGCGAGGGGCAAAACGCCGAAAAGGCGCGGTTGCGCGGCAAGTCGTTACGCATGTAGACATTCGCCCCGATAAACCCGGTGGCGCACCGCCATTTCGAGCCCGAGGCGGTCCAGGTACACTATGGCCGTGAATCCGCCGGCCCACATCCCGAGGGAAGCCGGGCGCGACGACTGCGCTCATGCGGTCAAGGTGCGCCCATGAATGCCGCGAAAACGGTCACGCAGAAGGAGTTGTCGAAGTTCCTGCTGAACGTCGCAGTTGTGCGGCCGATCTTCATCTGGGGCGCCCCGGGTATCGGCAAGTCCTCCCTCGTCCAGCAATTCGCTGAGCAGCTCGGCCTCCCATGCGTGTCGTTGCTCGGGAGCCAGCTGGCCCCGGAGGACATCATCGGAGTGCCACAGATCCAGGATGGCACGAGCCGGTTCTGTCCGCCCGGCATGATCGCCAGAAAGGAGCCGTACTGCCTCTTCCTCGACGAGTTGAACGCGTGCAGCCACGAGGTCCAGAAGGCGTTCTACAGCCTCATTCACGAGCGCCGGGTCGGCGACTATCGCCTCCCGGATGGCTCGATCGTCATCGGGGCCGGCAATCGGTCGCAGGACAGCGCCATCGTGAAGCCGATGTCGTCGGCACTGCTCAACCGGATGGTCCACGTCCATCTCACCGTCTCTCACCGCGACTGGCTCGAATGGGCGAACGCGAATGCGATCCACGCAACGGTGATCGAGTACATCCAGATCCGCCCCGACCATCTCTGGAGCCAACCGCCGAAGCACGAGGAGCCGTTCTCCTCGCCGCGCTCATGGCACATGCTGAGCGATGCGATGCACGAGTTCGGCGACGCAATGAGCGACCACGAGCTCGAGGTGCTTGCGTATGGCGTGCTCTCTCCCCACCACGCCGGGCAGTTCAAGGCGTTCCTGAAGCAGATGCGCAGCCAGTACGAACTGGCGGCGATCATGAAGGGACAGGCGAGCTGGCCTAGCGCTCCCGAAGATCGCGACGTGCTCTACTTCCTCGCCCAGTCATTCCGGGCCCAGCTCATCAAGGACCTCCCTTCCGATTCCACGGCCGTGACTCAGCAGCATCGGAAGACCGCCCATCGTGCCAAGGCGCTGATGAAGGAACTCTCGTCGATCAGCATGGAGATCGCGCAGATGGTCGTGGCCAAGTCGTCGGAAGACGAGGGTCTGCCAGGGTGGCTCATGGTCGAGATCGTCCGCGACCTTCCTCGACTGGCGGAGCGCAAGGATGGCGCGAAGAAGTAAGCGCAAAGGGAAGAAGGCCGAGGTCGATCCGGCTACCCGGAACTTCATGCAGGCGGAGCGGGCAGTCGGAAGCCATCCGATGTTCGCGCCGCTGTGGTTCCGTGTATCGGTGAATCGGACTGAGCGGTCACGATGCCCGTCCGACGGATGGGCGAGCGTCAGCGCGAATGGAGAGATTCACGTACATCCGACGCGACGCGCCTCGCCCGAAGAGTGGATGTACGTGCTCGCGCATTGCCTCCTGCATCTCGGCCTCGAGCATTTCAAGGAGCAGGAGGATCCCCGGCTCTGGAACGCCGCATGCGATTGCGTGGTTGCCAGATTCCTGGCCGGCATCAAGTTCGGACGCGTGCAGGCGGATCTTGACATTCTCCCCGACCTGCCGAGCCGTGACGAGCATGAGCTCTACCGCCAGTTCCGCGAGAACGGGCTACCGCCAGAGCTTGCTGCACTCGGAACAGCGGGGCCGAGCAACGACATGATCGTCGAACTCCAGCGGGATACGACGCCTTGGGGGTACCCGCGACAATCCTGGGCCCAATGTCTTTCAGAGGGAATCGCTGAGGCGGTAAGCCAGGCCATCGAGGTCGCCGCAGGGAATCTCGACGGTCTTTCGAGCACGAAGAACCGGAAGAGCAATGCTGAGCTCGCGAAGCGGTGGTTTATGAGCAGCTACCCGCTGCTCGGCGCCCTAGCCGAGGCGTTCGAGATCATCGAAGATCCAAAGATCTGCCGGCGGTTGGGAGTATCCGTCGCGGCTGTGGACATCGAGGGCCGAGAGATCTACGTGAATCCGGCGAGTGCTCTCTCACTTGAAGAGGCGCGATTCGTGCTCGCTCACGAGCTGCTGCACGTCGGCCTCCGTCACGACGTGCGATGTCGTGGACGTGATCCGTACCTGTGGAACATCGCCTGCGACTATGTGATCAACGGATGGCTCGTCGAAATGCAGATCGGAGAGTTCCCTGCGTTCGGTGTGCTGCACGACCCCGAGCTCAAGAGCCTCTCCGCGGAGTCGATCTATGACCGGATTGCCAGAGACATGCGAAAGTATCGCAAGCTCGCCACGCTTGCCGGCGTCGGACAGTGCGATGTGCTTGAGCCGCGAACACCCGAGTGGTGGACGATGGAGAACGGCGTCACGTTGGACGAATTCTACCGGGGCTGCTTGTCGCGCGGCTTGATGTACCACGAGCAGCAAGAGCGGGGGTTCCTGCCCGCAGGTCTCATCGAGGAGATCCGCGCCCTCGAGCAACCGGCGATCCCGTGGGATGTTGAGCTCGCACGTTGGTTCGACGGGCACTTCTCGCCGATCGAGAAGCGACGGACCTTCGCTCGGCCAAGCCGTCGGCAATCCTCGACCCCGGACATCCCACGACCGCGGTGGTTCCCATTCGACGACAGTGACGACGGTCGCACGTTCGGCGTCATCATCGACACATCCGGGTCGATGGACCGTCGCCTACTCGGCAAGGCGCTCGGAGCAATCGCGAGCTACGCGATGAGCCGGGATGTTCCGCTGGTTCGCGTGGTCTTCTGCGATGCCGCAGCATACGACCAAGGCTACCTCCCCCCCGAAGCGATCATCGACCGTGTCAAGGTGCGCGGTCGCGGGGGCACGGTGCTCGAGCCCGGCGTGAACCTCCTGCAGAATGCGCCCGACTTCCCGAAGAAGGGGCCGATCCTCGTCATCACCGATGGATGGTGCGATCGGATCCGTGTGCGACGAGATCACGCCTACCTGCTGCCCGAGGGAAGCACGCTGCCGTTCGTGCCGAAGGGCCCGGTGTTCAGGATGAAGTGAGCCCCCTACGCAGCGTCCACGACGCCCGTCGTGCCCCAGCGGAACGGGAACTCGCTCGGCCCCAGCGGTCCCGGGCACAAGGTCTCCACGGCCGCCTCGTGGCCAACGTCGCCGCCCGGAATCGCGCCTCCCGGTAGCGCCAACGCGGTCGGGTAGCTACCAACGCGTGCCCCCGCTATTCTTTGACTCAATAGAGTCGGATACAGGCCGATGCGGACCGTTGAGGTGTCCGGATCGGCCTGTATGTCTTTTACGTAGCAACCGATCAGCGTGCGCCGTTCCTCGACGGTGCCGGAGGCCATCAGCGCGTCCACCGCGTCGAGTTCGCCAGCGATCTTCGCGCGGAGCTGGCCCAGCGGCGGGAGCGCCGAATCGTCCGTAAGGAGGCGGAGGTCGGCCTCGACCGTGGCACGCTGTCCGGCGACCTCGTCGGCGTCGCGGTACAGCCCCAGCGACTCCGCCGTCGCGGGATTCATCGCGGACAGGTGATCACGGAGCCTTGCGAGCTGCTGGTCGAGACCGGCGAGTTGCCGCTGGAGCTGTTCGCGCGCGTCGCCCTGGTGACCGTGCAGCCGGCGGAGCTCGTCTTCGACATACTCCTGCAGCTTGTGGTCATCGCGCAGACGGAGCAGGTCGCCCCGTATCAGCCCAAGGATGTGCGACTCGACCCGCTCGGCCGGGACGGTGTACCGCTTCGGGCACTCGTTCTTGTGTCCTTGCTGATGACGCGAGCACGTGTAGTAGCGCGTCTTGATCCCCTTCTGATTCCTCACCGTATGACCGGTGAGTCGGCCACCGCAAACGCCGCAGAAGATACGCCCGGTGAGCAAGTACGACGCCTTCATCGCGTTCCCACGGTAATGCGATGCGTACTTGTCCCGCGACTCGGCGCGCTTGCGCTGGACCTGATCAAACGTCGCACCATCAATGACCGCCGGCCATGCATCCTCGCAGACGATCCAGTCCTTCTCGTCCCGCTTCTCGACTGACTCCTCGTGGCGCTCGACGCTGGCCCCATTCGAGTACTTGTGCCACTTGCTCAGCGTGCGACGGTTGTAGACGCACCGTCCTTGGTACGCCGGATTCTCCAGCATCGGATGGATCGTCTGCACCGTGAAGCATCCACCGCGTGAAGTGCGGAAGCCCGCGTCGTTCAGTTGGTCCCGGAGCTTCCGGGTCGGTGTGCCCTCGGCGTAGCCGCGGAACATCTTCTGTACCGCACGGACCCGCGCCGGATCGGATGGGATCAGCGTTGCGACCTCGTGATCCTGCTTCTTGTGCGGCTTGCCCCTGGGCAGTTCGTCAACCACCGCTCCCGTCGCCGCGTCGAGGACCGTCTGCCCACCGTCCTCGCGTGATCGCACGATACGCTTCGGCGTGCTGCCATCGAGGATGAGCCGGTCGTAGCCGAACGGCGTCGGGCCGCCCGCCCATAGCCCTCGACGCGCGCGGTCAACGGTACCCCGCATCGTGTCGCGGCTCAGCTTGCGCAGGTAGTCGCCATTCTGGTGGTGCTCGACGTACGAGATCAGGCCCGCGCCGAATGAGCGATCGGCCTCCTGGCCGGTCGCAGCATAGACCACCCTCGTCCCCGCCGTTTGCAACTCGCGTTCGAGGAGGAGCCCATCGAGGGCGTCCTTCGGCCGTGCGATTCGGTTGCGGTCCCAGGCGATGACGACCTGCACCGTTGGATCCTGGGCTGCCGACCGGAGCTGCCCGAGGCCTGGGCGGTTCAACTCGCTGCCGCTGATCGCGTCGTCCTCATAGATCGCGACAAGATCCCAACCGTGCGTCTTGGCATAGGCGTGGAGCTGCGCCCGCTGCTGGCCAAGCGACTCCTCCTGGCGATCGGTGGAGCGGCGGACGTAGCCGATGGCTCGGGTCATGGCACGGTCCTCCCTGCTAGCTAGCCGGAGAATACCCGACCGTCATCGAGCGCGCCATCCGAGCTTCGGTGTCGCCAGAGCTTGGCCTGCTTCGATCGAACGCGATCCGAGAGCTCGGAGTCGTTCCAGCAAGCGATCTTGACAGCCTTGCGCAGGGCATCGCGGAGCACCATGATCGGCAGCGGATCATCAGGCCCGAGCGGTACCCCGATCTCCAAGGCGACGAGTGAAGCCAGGCATCCCAGAGCCTGCCGCGCGACGATCTCGCGATCCGTGTTCACAGCACGATCCACGACAACCGGCTCAGAGCCCTGGGCTCCCGGGAAACCATCCCGTACCACCGGCCACCACGGCCGGAGTTCCTCTTGTGTGTGGTGCACGCTCGCGTCTTCGACGACCCGAAGCCACCGTTGGGTGCAGTATGCCCAGATGCCCGGCAAGCGATCATGGAGTTGGCCGAACCTGTCCAATCCGAGCCCCTTGACTCTCTCCCGTCGCAACTGGAACTCGACGCGGATGATCCGGTGGTCCGCCGGCACTGCGTCAATGCCCCAGACATCGAACATCCAGCTCTTGCGCGACTGCCGGGCGATCTCCACTGGCTTGTCGTAGAAGCGCGCCATGATCTGGTTCTTTCCGATCGAGAACCCGGTCAACTGGCGGTGCTGGGTATGAGGGTTGATGTCTCGCGCTCGCGTGACCAGGCCGTCCTCAACGTCCCTCCGCCAGTGCGACTCGTGCAACAGAATGTCCACGCAGAGGTCGAGACGAGACACCTTGATGCACTCGACCTCCCCGCCGAGGCTCTCGATCATCCGAACGGATCTGGCGACTGCTTCGAGCGCCCCGACATGCCAGAGCGTCTCGGACCGAACCTGTAGCGACATGCTCGGCCTTTGCTTGGGCTCCAGCCAGTTGCCGACCGACAATCCGTAATGGCGATTCCGCACGACCCACTCGTGACCATCCGCTCCTGCCGGCGACACGACGAATGCGCAGGGACCGTCGGCCGTCTCCACCGTGATCGGGGCCGGTTCATTCGCACCCTTCGCCTGCTCCTTCGCCTTGGTCAACTCTTCAAACCACGTCCCGGACTGCCAACGGACCGACAGTGACAGGTCCAGCCGATCCAGGCCACCAGCGAGCACCCGGGCCGCTTCCTCGATCCCGACCGGCGCACGAGGTTTCACGTTTGAGGGGGGGCTGTTAGTCACTCGCCCCCCCTTTCGGCAGAGCACGAGCGATCACGATCGGTGGCTGCCGCCGCGACCGAGACCGACGCCGCCGTCAGGGTGACGGCGTCGCCCTCGGCCGCTCGCACGGGTTGGCCGAAACCACATGGGGTGGAGGAGGCGATGCGGCGGGCGATGAGCGACGCGACCAGGCGCCGGGCCGTATCCGCCCGGGTATCGGTCGAGGTCGCGGCGTCAGCGACGCCCGCGACCTCGCACGACCACGCTACCGCCCGTGAG
>JAAELQ010000266.1 GCA_024226515.1 bacterium | reverse complement strand
TGTCGTGGATCTCGTACATCATCACGAGGGCCAGGATCTTGCCGATCCCCGGCACCGAGCGCAGCCGGTAGAACATGGTCGCGTCGTGGATCTTCGCCCGTCGGGCCAGGTACAGCTCCAGCCGGCGGATCAGCGTGTCGTAGTGATCGATGAGCTCCAGATCCGCCTCGACGCTGCACCGCACGGACGGCTCGGCGAACCGCTCGGGGACCCCGACTCGGTTGGCGCGGTGGGCGATCCGGCCCGGCAGCGCGGGCAGGTTGTACTGGCTGTTGGTGTTCTGGACGTGGGTGAGCGCCTCGGCGCGACGGCGGACGATGTGCGTGCGGCGCCGCAGCAGGTCGCGCGTGCCGCGCATGCGCGCGGGGTACACGTACGCCTGGGGCAGCAGACCGCCGCGCAGGAGGCTGGCGATCTTGAACGAGTCCACCTTGTCGTTCTTGACCTTCCCGCCGTGGATCGCCTTCATGTACAGCGCATGGCCGAGGACGAACGGGATCGACTCGGCGGCGCACAGGTCGGCGAGCCAGTACCAGCTG